>NZ_JBOITM010000070.1:0-107721 GCF_050717535.1 Clostridium sp. | reverse complement strand
TAAACATTTTGCTGAGAAATTTAGTGTTAAAAAAGTAGCTTAAAAGCAAATGTTAATACTATTTTAAGCTACACAAGCACTTATACATAAGGGGTTTAAGGCGATTCTGTCCTGCGAAGTATGAGTTATTGACGTATTAGTGCAAGTTACTGGGTTGAAATTTCATAACTTATTCTAAGTAGCCCTGTGGGCATATCCTGGTAGGGTCACGAGGGATTTATACTTAGCAATTTAAAGCAGCTCTGCGGGAATGTAATAGTAGGGTCACGAGAATTTTATACTTATTAATTAAAAGCATCCCTCAGGGCATTTGTGGAGGGAGAGAGCGGTATAATAAGTATAAATTGTTATGCTTCCTAGGATGTTTACGGAAGTTATCATTACAGGGGAAATGAAGGTAAATGTGTATAAGTAAGATATAATTATAAAGGTTCGGGATTTAGGATCGTGAATTATCGACTCCGTACAATAGGGGTTAAGATAAAAAATACCTAGTTTTAATGTTTATTGACGTATTATTGTAAGTAACTGGGTGGAAATTTCATGCTTTATTCTAAGTAGCCCTATGGGCAGTTTTGGTAGGATTCGAGAAATTTATATTTAGTAATTTAAAGCAGCCCTCCGGGCATTTAGGGGGAAGGGAGAGGACACTATAATAAGTATAAATTGTTATGCTTACTAGGATGTTTACGGAAGTTATCATTACCGGAGAAATGAAGGTAAATGTGTATAAGTAAGATATAATTATAAAGGTTCGGGATTTAGGATCGTGAAAGATGGAATAAACTTAGATTATGTTAACGAATTATTTACTCCGTACAATATGAGTTAAGATTAAAAAGTATGAAAAATATCCGTAGTGAATTGCAATAAGAAGCGAATAAACATTGAAAATCCATTTAGTAATTCTTCTTTTGCGAATATAAAATTCTCGTGAGCCTGTCAGGACGACAGGCTAGCGAACCTGAGCCAGGAAGGCGAATGCATAACAATTAATAATTGTTATGTCCCCCAGAGAACTACCCAGAGGAGAGTGACAGAGGATTTTATATTCGCAAAAGATTAGAATTATCAAATGGAATTTATCGTTTCGAGCTCATATTGCAAGGCACGCAGGATAATGTTCATACTTTATTTTAGATCTTTTACTACTTTTTCAGCAAAGGTATTGTTGACAATTTTATCAAAGGCAGGTCTTTGTGGGATTAAATCTGCTTTATAGGATTGTATTATATCCATAAGTCTAGTTAAATCATCTGATTTTAGAATTGGGTCTGGTGAAAAAGCATTTATATTTCTATAGTTTTTAATTGATCCAATAAGCGCCGTCTCATCTGCACCAGGGAAGAAAGACTTAATTGAAGTAATTACTTGTTCATCAGAATGACTGTTTACCCATTTTTGACCTTTATAAATTGCTCTAGTCAACTTTTCTATTATTACTGGATTTTTCTCTATATAGGATTTTGTAGCGAAAAAGCAGGTATAAGGCATAGTTCCAGCGGATGCACCGATGGAAGCTACAATATGTCCGGAATTATCTTTTTTCATCATACTAGCAGTGGGTTCAAAAAGTGAAACATAATCACCAGTGCCACCTTTGAAAGCGCCAGCAGTAGCTGTAAAAGCAAGGTTAGTAATAAGTTTTTCAGTATTAGGGTTAATGCCATGATTTCTTAAAACGTACTCTAAAGCCATTTCAGGTACTCCGCCAGGTCTGCCACCTATTATAGTTTTACCCTTTAAGGATTCCCAGTTGAAATTTGTTTCAGCATTTCTAGCTACTAAAAAAGCCCCATCTTTTTGTGTTAGTTGTGCGAAAATAACAGGATAGTCTTCCCGTTTCTGATTGTAGATGTAAATAACTTGCTCTGGTCCACAGAAACCTATATCTACAGCCTTGCTTAAAACTTGTTGCATAGTTTTATCTGCGCCTTGTCCTGTTGAAAGGTCAATTTCAATACCTTCTTCTTTAAAGAAACCTTCAGAAATAGCTGCATACATAGGTGCATAGAAAATAGATCGAACTACTTCATTTAATTTTATTTTTACTAAACTGTTATTATTGGCTTTTTTACAACCAGAAAATAAAGTGGTTATTAAGACAAGAGATAAAGTTAGGGCGAAAATCGAACTTTTTTTAATTTTCATAGATACCTCCATATTATAAAGTTGTTATGTCTATATAATATGAAAGATTATTGAGTTGTGACATTGTAAATTTAAATTGCAAATTTAAATATTATAAAATCATAAAATAAAAAATCAAATATATTGACAAATAAATAATAAAAGGTATAATTAAAAATAAATGTAAATTTTATAAACATTAAAAAGCTTAGATGAAGAGGAGTAAAGGTAAATAATATTAAGAGAGGAAGATCCATAGGTTGTAAGGTCTTCTATATGAAAAACCTTGAAGGTAGCTTCGGAGCTTCTTTGTTGAACTTAATTATATAATTGAACTTAATTATAAGAATTAGTTATATAATAATTAGTAGACAAAGACGGTTATCTTAATCGTTAAATTATCAAGAGCCTGTAGATTTGCAGGAAAAAAGGTGGTACCGCGAGTTCTTCGTCCTTTTATAGACGAAGGCTCTTTTTGTTTTTTTGAAAATTAAAAAGCATTAGATATGATATAAATAAGGAGGAATTAATTATGGAAGAAAATAATAATATTGCAAAGAATTATGATCCAAAAGATTTTGAAGAAAGACTTTATGCTTGGTGGGAAGAAAAAGGATACTTTACCCCAGAGGTGGATAAAAATAAAAAACCATTTACAATTATGATGCCACCCCCAAATATTACAGGAAAATTACATTTAGGTCACGCACTTGATAATACTCTTCAAGATATTTTAATAAGAACTAAGAGAATGCAAGGGTACAGTACTTTGTGGCTTCCAGGAGAAGACCATGCTAGTATTGCAACAGAAGTAAAGGTTGAAAATGAACTTTTAAAGAAGGGGATAAAGAAGAAAGAGATGGGAAGAGAAGCCTTTCTTGAAAAGGTTTGGGAGTGGACGGGTGAATATAGAGAGAAAATAAGAGGACAATTAAAGAAAATGGGTTGCTCTGCTGACTTTACAAGGGAAAGTTTCACTATGGATGAAAACTTAAATCATGCAGTAAGAGAGGTTTTCGTTAAATTATATAAGGATGGACTTATTTATCAAGGGAATAGGATAACAAATTGGTGTCCTAAATGTATGACGGCAATTTCCGATGCAGAAATAGTATTTGAAGAACAAGCAGGTCATTTTTGGCATATAAAATATCCAGTAGCAGGCAGCGATGAATTCTTAGAGATAGCTACCACAAGGCCGGAAACTATGCTTGGAGATACAGCAGTTGCTGTAAATCCTAAAGATTCACGTTATTCACATTTAGTAGGAAAAACATTGATTTTGCCACTAGTAAATAGAGAAATTCCAATTGTTGCAGATGATTATGTTGATTTAGAGTTTGGAACAGGTGCAGTTAAAATTACTCCAGCACATGATCCTAATGACTTCCAAATAGGAAAGAGACATAATCTACCTGAAATAGTGGTTTTGAATGAAAATGCAACTATATGTGAAGGTTATGGAAAATATTCAGGTCTTGACAGATATGAGGCAAGAAAGCTTATTGTAGAAGATTTAGATAAACAAGGACTACTAGTTAAAATAAAAGACCATGCTCACAATGTAGGTACTCACGATAGATGCTCTACTACTGTAGAACCACTGTTATCCAAACAATGGTATGTTAAGATGGAATCACTTGCAAAGCCAGCTATAGATGCTGTACGGGAAAAGAAAACTAAGTTTGTTCCTGAAAGATTTGAAAAGACCTACTTTAATTGGATGGAAAACATTCAAGATTGGTGTATATCAAGACAATTATGGTGGGGACATAGAATCCCAGTATGGTACTGCAAGGATTGTGGAGAAATAATTGTTTCATCAACTGATCCAACAAATTGTACTAAATGTAATAGTATAAATCTGCAGCAGGATAAAGATGTTCTTGATACTTGGTTTAGCTCAGCGTTATGGCCTTTCTCAACACTTGGTTGGCCAAATAATACGGAGGATTTAAAATATTTTTATCCAACAAGTGTTTTAATAACAGGATATGACATTATTTTCTTCTGGGTTGCAAGAATGATTTTTTCAGGAATATATAATTTAGATGAAGTACCATTTGAAACTGTATTAATGCATGGAATGGTTAGAGATGATCAGGGAAGGAAAATGTCTAAGTCATTAGGAAATGGTACAGATCCACTTGAGGTAATAGAAAAATACGGTGCAGATGCACTAAGATTCTCACTTGCTACAGGAAATGCACCAGGTAGCGATATGAGATTCTATGAATCAAGAGTAGAAGCAGCTAGAAATTTTGCAAATAAAATTTGGAATGCTTCTAGATTTGTTATGATGAACGTAAATGAGGAGCTAATGACGCTGTACAAAGATAACAAAAACTACAGTGTTGCGGACAAGTGGATATTATCAAGAATGAACACTGTAGCGTATGAAGTTACAGAAAACATCGAGAAGTTTGAAATAGGCATAGCTCTTCAAAAGACTCATGATTTCATGTGGACAGAATTTTGTGATTGGTATATTGAGCTTGTTAAGCCAGTATTATATGCAGAAGATGGTCAGGCAAAGGGTATAGTATTAAATGTATTAAACACTGTTCTGAAAACTGGGCTTAAATTGCTTCATCCTGTTATGCCATTTATAACAGAAGAAATTTATACTCATTTAGATAATGAGTACGAATCTATAACCATTGCTAAATGGCCAGAGTATGAAGAGTCCCTTAAAGATGAAAAAGCTGAAGAATGTATGAACTATATTATAGAAGCCATAAAGGATGTAAGAAATGCTAGAGGGGATATGGATGTACCACCTTCAAGAAAAGCGAAAGTATTTATATATGCTACAGAAGGAAAGGCTGCATTTGAAGAAGGAATGGTGTATTTCCAGAAACTAGCATCGGCAAGTGAAGTAGTGTTTTTAGATTCTAAAGCTGAAGCTCCAGAAAATGTAGTTACAGTAGTAACTAAGGGTGCAGAGGTTTATATGCCACTACTTGATCTTGTAGACTTAGAGAAAGAATTAGAAAGATTAAACAAAGAAAAAGAAAAGCTAAAAAGTGAAATAGATAGAGTAGATAAAAAGCTTAGCAATGAAAAGTTTACAGCTAAGGCACCACTCGAGGTAGTTGAAGAAGAAAAAGCCAAGGGTGAAAAGTACAAAGAAATGTATAAATCAGTACTTGAAAGCATAGAAAATTTAAAGTAAGCTTTAATGGAAATCCTCCTATGTTTAAATAACATAGGAGGATTTTTAATTAAAATTAAATAAAGGGTTGTTAACTGTCCATAAGATGGTATAGAATTTAAGAGAAAGCCAAAAGGCTGAAGTGTAGAAAATGAGGATGAATGAAATGTCCCTACCTAGTTTGAAAGGAGTGATAAATATGAATTATGATGAGGCTATAGCATATATAAAAGACACAGCAAAGTTTGGTAGCAAACTTGGTCTTGAGAGAACCGAAAAAATATTGGAAATCTTAGGAAATCCACATAAAAAGTTAAAATGTATACATATTGCAGGAACAAATGGGAAAGGTTCTACAACAGCTATGATAACAAATGTACTGGTGCAGGCTGGATATAAGGTGGGGTCATATATATCACCATTTATTGAAGAGTTTGAGGAACGAATTCAAATAAACAACAAAAATATTTCTAAAGGCGATTTAAGTAATATTATAACAGAGGTTTCCAAAGCCGTAGATAAAGTGGTGGAACTAGGGTATAGCAATCCAACAGAATTTGAAATAATTACTTGTGCAGGGTTTTTATATTTTTATGAAAACAATATAGATTTTGCAGTGGTGGAAGTAGGACTAGGAGGCAGGCTTGATTCAACAAATGTGATTACACCTATTTTAAGTGTTATTACATCTATTAGTTTGGATCATACACTAATACTTGGAGACACAATCCCAAAAATTGCTTATGAAAAAGCAGGCATTATTAAGGAAGGGATTCCTGTAGTTATGTTCCCGCAGCAAAAACAAAGCGAGGAAGTAATAGAAAGTACATGCAGAGGAAAAAGATGTAAATTAATAAAAGTAGCAAAAAATTCAGCTCTATACTTAGGAAAAGAAAATTTAAATCAAGTTGCAACAACTTTATTGGAAGAGGCAACATATAATAATATGACTACTATAACTCAAAAAATGAAAGTTAAAACTTTGAATAATGCTTATATTATTGATTTGTCACTCCTGGGAAAACATCAATTGCTAAACTGTTCCGTCGCGGTTCATGCTATAGAGCAGCTTATAGAGCAAGGTATTACAATTAGCAAGGAAAATATTTTAATGGGTTTACGAACTGTAAAGTGGCCAGCTCGGCTTGAGGTAATGAATGAAAAGCCACTAGTTGTTATAGATGGAGCACATAATATAGATGGCATACGAAACCTTACTGAAAGTATTGATATGTATTTTAACTACAGTAAAATCGTATTAATTTTAGGTATACTAGCAGATAAACAGGTTGAGGATATGATAAAAACTATAGTTCCAAAGGCAAGTAGAGTTATTACGGTTACTCCACATAGTGATAGAGCAGAGCTTTCAGAAAAGCTAAAAATTCAAGTGGAAAAATATACTACTAACTGTGAGTCAATTGAAAATTATGGAGAAGCATATAAAAAGGCGTTGAGTTACTGCCAGCAAGATGATTTACTATTAGTGTGTGGGTCACTATACATGGTTGGAGATATGAGAAGAATAATACGAAATATGGACAGTCATTAATACTTTTTAATTAGATAAAGAAGGAATTTGTCCCAAAGTAGAAATTAATTTCTATTTTGGGACAAATTCTTTTTTGGGAAATATTGAAAGGCGATTTACTGCATAAGCATACATTATGTAGCCTTTCATATTCTGTAATTATATTAAAAGCAAAAATTATCATATGCTAATTTGGGGTACTATTTCAAGATATGAAGCAAAATCAAATAAATTATTTTGGTGAAAACAGTGTTAGCATATTATTGCTATTTTCATATTATGGTTATGAGGAGGTGGGGCATTTGAGAAAGTTATATGTTTGCAGTACATCATCGGATAGTATATCAAAAGTTAATTTGGATTTGTTTGTAGAAGAAGAAAAAATATATTTGGATAAAAAAAATCTCAAAAGAATTGGTCCTCATGGTATATATGCTTATGAAAATAAAATTCTAACAGCTAATAGTTATGACAATAGTATTTCTATGGTTAATATTGATAATAATGAAACTGAAAGCCATTTTATAGGCATGCACTGTAATGATCTGTCAGTTTATGAAAATAAAGCTTATGTTATTTGTGGAGATTGTGATGATATAATAGTTTTTGATTTGCAGAAAAATCACATTGTGGAGGCAATTCCTTGTGGTAATTTACCACATAGTATTTATATTTGCAAAAAAAAGAGCCTTATTATAGTAGCAAATATGAATAGTGATAGTATATCAATAATAGATTGTGCTCCGAATGGAATTGTTAAAAATCTTAGGGTGGGGGCATATCCTACTAAAGCAGTAATTACATCGGATGGGAATTATATTTTAGTTTGTGAAAGCAATATAGGTATGGATAGCAAGGGAAGTATAAGCATCATTTCGTTAAAAAACTACAATGTATTGTATAAAATACCTGTTGGCAATTCACCTGTGGATATGTATTGTAATGAAAGATATTGCTATGTATCAAATTTTGGAGAAGGTACAGTGAGTATATTAGACATAAACAATTATAAAGAAATAAAAAAAATTAAAGTTGGCGGTATGCCTAGAGGAATAATAGAAGATGAAAGATATTTGTATGTAGGTGACAATTATAACAATTTGCTTTTAAGAATTGATAAAATCACTGAAAATAAAAAAGCCATTTCTATCGGCAGAGAGCCTACAGGAATGACATTTTTATAGTGTTCAATGATTTATTAGAAGGCTAATCCTTCATAAGAAGGTTAATTATTTTAGTATAATATTCAGAAGGATTTTCTTTCCACTTGCTGCATAAATCGCGTGCTTGTTTGTTAGAAGCAACACTAAGCTTTATATCTATAAGTGTAAATGTATCTTCAGAAGCAGTAAGATTTACTAAATAGTTGTTATTGTTTTCTATAGTGTAATCAGCACTAATTCTGAGCTCTTTTTTGATGTTTTCTAGATGGATTTTCAAGTAATCATCTATAAGCTGTATCTTAGTTTCGGAAATTCTTCCTTTAAATAAAGATAGAACATTGTCACCCTTTTTTGTTATGACCAATCTATGTTTATCCTTTTGCTTAGTAGGCTTAAGGAGGTTAGATGCTATAAGTTCTGACATATATTGTTGCAAAGTAAAATAATTTATAAAATTATTTTCTAAAATAATTTGTGTTATTTGAATATTGGAAATAGGGAGCTTTATTTTATAAAATATATAAAGTAAAAGAAGCTTATTTTCAGCTAAGTCTAAAGCATCTTCAAACATATCGCATCCTCCTTGTAGTCCGCTTATTAAAACAACTATGAATTGTTTTATTTTATATAAAATTAACTATAAACATTATAACATAAAAAAGCATCGGAATGAATCGGTGCTTTTAATTTTTGGTGATTTTATACATATATTTTGGCTTTTAGAATATAAATTTAAAGAATAAGCATGTAAGGGAATAAACAATTAATATTAATATTCCCTTATGCGTTATATAAGGAGGGGATAGGGTGGGTTACATAAAAAAGAAGTTGATAATAGTTTGTTCTATTTTTCTTGGGACTCTAACAATACTAGCTGGGTATAACTTAAAAACTAAGGGTGTGTTTTTGAGGGAACAACGTAAATTACCAATATATTCTGTAGATACTAGTGAGAAAAAGATTGCACTATCTTTCGATGCAAGCTGGGGGGATGACAAAACAGATGATATATTGAAAATATTAGATGAGTACAACGTTAAAGCAACATTTTTTGTAGTGGGAGCATGGATAGACCAGTATCCTGACAAATTAAAGACCATTTACGAAAAAGGTCATGAAATAGGAAATCATTCTAATAAGCATCCTATAATGACTACGATATCCAAAGATAGAATGATAAATGAAATAGCTATTACCGATGCTAAAATAATGTCTATAACTAGGCAAGCAACAACACTTTTTAGATGCCCATCTGGAGAGTATAACAATTTAGTAATTGAAACTGTAGAAGCCACAAACCATTACTGTATTCAATGGGATGCTGATAGTATTGATTGGAAAGCACAAGGGGCACAAATTGAACTAGATAGAATAATAAAAAAAACTAAGCCTGGGTCAATTCTATTATTTCACAATGAGGCAAAATATACACCTGAGAATTTGCCTAAAATTTTGAAATATCTAAAGGCTGAGGGGTACAAATTTGTGAAAATATCAGACCTTATATATAAAAGCAATTATTATATAAATGGACAAGGAAAACAAATAAAAAAATAAAAATAAAATGTGTTGAATTTTAGTAAACATTTGTATTATAATGGAAACACCAAATAGTTATAATTTTGACAAAATATATATTAGGCTGGTTCAAATAAATAAGGGGGCATTTATTTGAATGTTCTAAACAAAATTATATCATTATTAGGTATATTAAATTAAAAAACTGAATACTTATATTCTAAGGAAATTTTATTAAAAAAACTAAGGGAAAGAGGGGTTATGATGGATAATGTTATGTTAAATAACAAGATTTATTTAGAAGGAAAGGTAGTATCTGAATTAAAATTTAGTCATGAAATGTATGGGGAAGGATTTTATGTATTTGATTTTGAGGTTTGGAGACTCAGTGAAACAACAGATATTTTAACTATAACAATTTCTGAAAGATTAATTGCAGGTATGAGTATTCACGTAGGAAATGAGTTTATAGTTGAAGGACAACTTAGATCTTACAATAAATTTGTTGATGGATCTAATAGATTGATCTTAACAGTATTCGCTAGAGATATTAAAATTTGTGAAGAACGAAGTAAAAATCCAAACCAAATATTTTTAGATGGATATATTTGCAAAAGTCCAGTATACAGGACAACACCTTTTGGGAGAGAGATTGCGGATATGCTTTTAGCAGTTAACAGATTGTATAATAAATCTGATTATATACCTACAATTGCCTGGGGAAGAAATTCAAGATTTTGCAAAAGTCTTGAAGTAGGAGATAATATAAGGATTTGGGGAAGGCTTCAGAGCAGAGAATACCAAAAAAAATTATCAGAGGATGAAGTTATAAAAAAAGTAGCATATGAAGTTTCCATATCTAAAATGGAAAAGGTCAATAAAGATGGTGAGAACATAGTAGAAGCAGATACGATGATTGATGAAGAGCAAGATTTTGGAGCTCTAGACGTTATCTAGCATATATAGAATAAATTTTTAACTTTCAACTGTGGACTTTAATCAGTTGAAAATCATATATTAAGTAAAATTCAATTGAACAAGTTTTCTATGGTAAAAAAGGGCATATATTACGTGAAATACATCTGTAGTAATATATGCCCTTTTTCTTTTTACTTTCTTAGATCATCAAGTAGTTTGGTTTTTTCTTTAGTGCTCTCATCCACGTTTTTTATTATTTTTGCTGGTGTTCCAGCAACTACAACATTTTCAGGGACATCATTTACAACTACTGATCCAGCTGCTACTACAGAGTTTTTACCAATTTTTACTCCCTCGAGTATTACAGCGTTTGCCCCAATTAGAACATTATCTCCAATTTCACAAGGGCTTTTGCTTGGTGGTTCTAGAACACCAGCTACTACGGCACCTGCACCTAAATGTACTCTTTTACCTAGTTTTCCTCTTGCACCAACCACAGCATTCATATCCACCATAGTTTCATCGCCAATTTCGGCGCCTATATTAATTACAGCACCCATCATTATAACGGCATTTTTACCTATGCTAACCTTATCTCTTATAATTGCACCTGGTTCAATTCTTGCATCAATATTTTTTAGGTCTATTAAAGGAATAGCAGAGTTTCGTCTGTCTATTTCAAGTTTAGACTTTTTAATCTTGTCTTTATACTTTATTAGAAAATCAGATATCTCATCACTTTCACCAAAAAGCATATAAAAATTACCGCTACCGAAATTTTCTATATTTCCAAATTGGCATTGTGATAAATCACCATCTATATAGAGTTTAATTGGCGTAGCCTTTTTAGCTTCTTTTATGTATCTAGCTATTTCATAAGGGTCTGTTAAATCATAGTTCATAGTAATTCTCCTTCCGTATTATAAGTATTAATCCATTTGGTTGTTCTTATGCATATATTTTCATTTAATTATACCTTATTTGGATAATTACAATGAAAATATAGTTAAATCAAAAACAATATTTTAAAATAAAACTATGTATCATATAAAGCATATAGTAAATCTTACATAATTTAAAGGAAAATATTAATAATATTCTTTAAAAATTCAAAAACTCCTGTTTTTTATGCGAATATATAGTAAAATGTTTATAATTCAAATACTTGAAAAGTAAAAACACTTGTAAAGGATGATATTATGGATAACGTATTTTCAAATAATGTAAAAAATGTGGAGATATCTGGAATTAGGAAGTTTTTTAATAAGGTTACAAAGGTTCAAGGAGCAATTTCACTTACTCTTGGGCAACCTGATTTTCCAGTACCTAAAAACATTAAAAATGCTATGATTTCTGCTATAAACGAAAATAAAACTGAATACACAGCAAATGCTGGAATTTTGGAACTACGACAGGAAATTTCTAATTTTTTAGGTGGAATGGACATTGATTATTTATCAGATGAAATAATTGTTACTGTTGGCGGAAGTGAGGCACTAATGTGTGCATTTGCCGCATTTTTAAACCCTGGAGATAAAGTTCTTGTGGCATCAACAGCTTACCCAGCTTATGAGAGTTGTGTAAAAATTTTTGGAGGAGAAGTAGTTAATTATAATTTAAATAGGGATTTCACTATTAATTTTGAGACTTTAAGTAAACTTATTAATGAGGAAAATCCAAAGCTTTTAGTGGTGTCATATCCTTCTAATCCTACTGGGGCAGTATTATCTAAGGAGGAAAGAGATAAACTGTTTCAACTTTTAAAAGAAAAAGATATTTACATAATAAGTGATGAGATTTATAGCTCATTATGTTATGAAAAATATTATTCAATAACTCAAATCAATGAATTAAGTGATAGGGTAATTTTGGTCAGTGGGTTTTCTAAAATGTTTTCCATGACTGGACTTAGAATCGGGTATCTTTGTGCTAGCAAATATATTATGGAGAATATAATGAAAGTTCATCAATATAATGTTTCTTGCGCAGCTTCTATATCTCAATGGGGTGCCTACGAGGGATTACTTTCTTGTAAGAATGATGTTAATAATATGAAAGTTGAGTTTGAAAAAAGAAAAGAATATGTATATAAAAGATTGAGTGAAATGGGAATGGATGTAACTCTTCCCAAGGGAGCTTTTTATATATTCCCTTCTATAATAAAATTCTCTATGAGTAGCGAAGAATTTTGTAACAGACTATTGTATGAAGGGAAGGTTGCTGTTGTTCCTGGGTCGGCTTTTGGAACGGGTGGCGAAGGGTTTGTACGGATTTCCTATTCCTATAGTTTGGAAGTACTAAAAGAGGGTTTAGACAGAATGGAAAAATGGATTAATGATTTAAACAAAACTGAGTCGGTTTAAAAAAACTTAGAAACATTAAAGCAGTGTGATAAAGTATAAAACATACTATCACACTGCTTTAGTTATTCTAAGGCAATAATTCATCTTTAAAAAACTATATTGACATATTAACTACATCATCCATGCTGTATAGACCATTCTCTTTTTTGTATATATATTCACAGGCTTTTAATGCACCTATTGCGAAAACTTCTCTTGAGATTGCAGTGTGCTTAATTTCAATACATTCTCCCTTTCCAGCAAATATGATTTCGTGATCACCTACAATATTTCCACCTCTTATAGAATGAATCCCTATTTCGTTAGGCTGTCTTTTACTTAGGCCATCTCGACCTTTGACGAAGATGGTTTCTTCTTTAATAGAATTCTTAATTGTGTTTGCAAGAAGCAGTGCAGTACCACTAGGAGCATCTACCTTTTGATTGTGATGCTTTTCAATTATCTCAATGTCAAAATCCTTATAAAGCATATTACTGATACTTTTAAGAATATTATTAATAATATTTATGCCTATAGACATATTTGCAGAGTGAAATACTGCTATTTCGGTGCTAAGAGAATTAATTTTACCTAATTGTTCTTGGGAATAACCAGTAGTACAGAACACAATAGGAATATTCTTATCTTTGGCATACGTGCATAGTGAATCTAAAGCATCCGGTCTTGAAAAATCTAAAATTACATCTATTTCCTCTTTACATTCATTTATGCTGTTATAACATGGATAATCTATATTTGATGGATTTCTGTCAACACCAGAGGCAATTGAAATAGTTTTAGATGCTTTAGCCATTTCAGAAATTACTTTGCCCATTTTTCCATTGCAACCATTTAGAAGCATTCTAATCATTAAATTTCCTCCTTTAAAGGGATATTATATGCTTTCAATTCTTTTTTTAAAAGCAGCAACGTATTTTGTTCCATTTCACATAAGGGTAATCTTAAATGACCTACTTTCAGTCCCATAAGATTCATAGCTGTTTTTACAGGTATAGGATTAGTTTCTATAAATACGGCATTATTAAGAGGAAGAAATCCTAATTGAATTTTTAGTGCTTCTGCATGATCACCATTTAAATATAATTCACACATGTTATGGACATCTGTAGGAATTATATTTGCAAGTACAGATATAACTCCAATACCACCTAGGGAAAGAATGGGTATAACTTGGTCATCATTACCTGAATAAATATCCAAGTTATCTCCACATAGACATTTAATTTGTGCTATTTGGCTTATATTACCACTTGCTTCTTTAATTGCTACAATATTTGGTATTACACACAATTTTAGAAGAGTTGCTGGGGTAATATTAAGACCTGTTCTTGAAGGGACGTTGTATATTATAATTGGTGAAGTTACACTATTTGCAATTGCGCTAAAATGTTCAAATAAACCTTTCTGTGTAGTTTTATTATAGTAAGGTGTAATTACAAGTAAACCATCTATTCCTATTTTCTCTGCCCATTTACTCATACTTATGGCAGAAGCAGTGTCGTTACTTCCTGTACCAGCGATTACTGGAATCCTCTTGTTAACTACATCAACTACAAACTTAATTGTCTCTTTTCTTTCTTGCTGCGTCATAGTAGAAGCTTCACCTGTAGTACCACATACTATAATAGCATCTGTCTTACTGCTAATCTGCCATTCTATCAAGTCTTCTAGTTTTTTGAAATCTACTCCTCTTTCATTAAATGGAGTAACTATTGCAACACCAGAACCTTTAAAAATATTCATATGATTACCTCCTCGTAGTTCATTTAAGAATAATATTTATTTGCATTTATTCTCCAATGGCTATATTATTTGTATTACTATATATTTATTAATTTAAATTGCTTTTAGTGATGTATTTTTTATGCTAATTAATAATAATTCCAATAATACTTATACTATCACTAAAATATTTTCATTTACTATATTATATAGACCTCTTTATTATATTATATAGCCCATATGTGAAAATATATATACTTTTATAAAAAAAAATGAGAATTAGAAATATATAGCTTGCAAGAAAGTATTCATAATATTATAATTATGAAATAATAACATGGATATTTTAAGCAACATCATTTTATAATAGAAATAACAAAAAATAAAACTAATATATAAGTAAGTTTGACAACTTACAAAAGCCGTGCTAGTATGATAACAGAAAAATGATAATAATCATAAAAAATAGTTCAAATTTCACATTGTTCAGTATGTTCAGTATATTCACACCTTAATTAATTTTAAAATTATCTGAATATTAAAGACGGAAAAAATAATTTTAATAGTTTCTAAAGCAAATAATAATTTTTTAAGAAATAGTTTGAACTGTCACAAAATTATCCACTGGTTATATTTAGTGAAAGTTTTTATGCATATAGAATTCAAAATTAACTAAGAAAAGAATTTTGAAAAGGCATTTATAAAAGAAAACTGTTTTATTCTGAAAAATCTTAATTTGGGTTTAATAAGTAACTTACTTATTGCTATATAAATACATTTTTTAAATTTAACAGGGGGGATTTTAAAGAAAATATGAAAAAAATATCAAAAGTATGATTTGTTTAAGTGCATCTTTATAAAGTAGGAAAATGTCGTAGAACAAGTTAAAATTTCAGCTTATGTTTAATTATGCTATAGAAAATTTTTTAAAACTGTGAAAATTGTAAAAAGCCTTATAAAACCACTAAACACCACTATTAAAAAGTAAATTATCTTGATTTCCAAAATGAAATGTTATATGATGTAAATTAAATACAAACGCGAGCATAAAGTAGTTTTTAGAAATATTAAAGATGATGATTCAAACTAATCATAACTAAATGGTTACTAGTTCAGAATCAAATTAAAGTTAAAATTCCGAATTGTTGGAATATTTAAAATGTAAATACTTTTGCAATCAAGTAAATTCAAATGATTATACGACTTTATTTTATCAATGCAATATATAAAAGTGTGCGGTTTATTTTATTTTTAAATAAAGCTGTAGAAATGTAAAATTTTACTAGAACTTATAACATAATTTGGTGATGAATCAAAAATCAACTTTTTAAAAATTAAGGATGGGGGGATTTTAAAAAATGCTTAAATTTATACTTAAGAGATTAGGATATATGGTTGTTACTCTTTGGATAGTAGCTACCATAACATTTATGTTAATACATGCTATTCCAGGAGATCCATTAGCAGGTATGGCAAGAAAATTGCCAGAACAAATAAGAATGAATTTCTATGCGAAATATGGTTTGGATAAACCAGTTATAGTTCAATATGGCAGGTTTATGAAAAATATTGTGCTTCATGGAGATTTAGGAGAATCACTTGCTTATCAAGGAAGAAAAGTTACTGATGTAATAAAACTACATGCTCCAGTATCTGGTAGGCTAGGTATGCAAGCACTTGCAATGGGCTTTTTTATAGGGGTAAGCCTTGGTGTAGTTGCAGCTTTCAATAGGGGGAAATGGCCAGATTTTCTGGTTATGTTTATAGCAATATTAGGTGTATCTGTGCCAAGTTTTGTTATGGCTTCTTTACTGCAATATTTCTTTACTGTTAAATTCATGTGGTTTCCAACAACGGGATGGGGCGGATTTGAGTACACCGTATTACCAAGTATAGCTTTAAGTTTTGCATCTATAGCCACTTATGCCAGATATATGAGAGCAAATACTCTTGATATAATAGGTCAAGATTATATATTAACTGCAAAATCTAAAGGTGTTACAAATCTTAGCTTAGTATGGAAACATGTTATTAGAAATGCCATACTTCCAGCTATAACAATACTTGGACCACAAATGGCAGGTATATTCGTAGGTTCTTTTGTTGTAGAAAGTATATTTTCAATACCGGGATTTGGTTTTAACTTTATAACTTCAATAGGGGATAGAGATTATACTATGATTATGGGACAAACAGTTTTCTTATGTTCATTAGTAATAGTAGCATATGTTTTAGTGGATATATTATATGGATTGATTGACCCAAGAATAAGATTAACTGGAGAAAAGAGATAGGAGGGGTAAGTATGGCACAGTTATCAAAAGAAAAGTTTGAAATAATTGGATGTGAAAATGTTAATGCTGAGGAAATATTAAGACCTAGTATAACTTATTGGCAAGATGCATGGAGAAGATTAAAACAAAATAAAGTGGCTACTGCCTCGTTAATAATGTTGATTCTTATAACGTTAATGACTATTTTTGGACAATATATTAATGGATTTAAATTTAATCTTACAAATAGTGCTTTAATAAATAAAGGTCCTAATTTTACACATTGGTTTGGAACGGATAATCTTGGACGCGATACGTTTTCAAGAGTCTGGGCTGGCGGTAGAGTTTCTATAATTATAGGAATTGTTGGAGCCTTTATTGATACTGTAGCAGGTGGAATTTATGGTGGAATATCTGGATTTTATGGTGGATTTATAGATGATATTATGATGAGAATAGTTGAGATACTTTCAAGTATTCCTTATCTGGTAGTTGTTATACTAGTTTCATTAATATTAAAACCAGGTATAATGGCTCTTATTATTGCTATGACTATAACGGGATGGGTTTCAATGGCAAGACTTGTACGTGGACAGCTATTACAAATAAAAGAACAGGAATATGTACTAGCAGCTACAGCACTAGGTGCTAACCCTTCAAGAATTATTGCAAAACACTTACTTCCTAATACTTTGGGAATAATGATTGTAGCTATTACTTTCGATGTTCCGGGTTTTATATTTGGAGAAGCTTTCTTAAGTTATTTAGGAAAAGGAATTCAATCACCAAAAACAAGTTGGGGGGCTCTTGCAGCTGGAGCACAAGGGAATTTAATGTTTTATCCTGAACAGTTATTCTTCCCATCACTATTTATCAGTTTAACTATGTTATCATTTACATTACTGGGTGATGGTTTAAGAGATGCATTGGATCCAAGATTACGCCAATAGGGAGGAAAAATATGGAAAAAATATTAGAAGTAAATAATTTAAGAGTTTCATTTCATACTTATGCTGGTGAGGTACAAGCGGTAAGAGACATTTCTTTTTACTTAAAAAAAGGAGAGACTTTAGCTGTAGTTGGGGAATCTGGATGTGGTAAAACTGTTACTTCAAAATCCCTTATGAGATTAATTCCAGAGCCACCAGGCGAAATAAAAAAAGGTTCAGAGATACTATTTGATGGCAGAGATGTTAATCTTATGTCAGAAAAAGAACTTAGGGAGCTCAGAGGTTCAGATATTTCTATGATATTTCAAGACCCTATGACATCTTTAAATCCAACAATGACTATTGGAAAACAAATAGCAGAAAGCTTAATTATACACAGAGGTATGAGTAAAAATGAAGGTATGAATGAAGCAATAAAAATGTTGGATTTAGTTAATATTCCTGATGCAGATAAACGTGCTCATCAATATCCACATGAATTTTCAGGTGGTATGAGGCAAAGGGCAATGATAGCCATAGCACTAGCTTGTAACCCTAAAATACTTATAGCAGATGAACCAACCACGGCCCTAGATGTTACAATACAAGCTCAAATAATGGATCTTATTGCAGATCTTCAAGAAAAGCTTGGAACAGCTGTTATTCTTGTAACCCATGATTTAGGAATTGTTGCAGATGTTGCAGACAGAATACAAGTAATGTATGCAGGGCAAATAATAGAACATGGAACAACAGATGAAATATTTAAAAATCCACAACACCCATATACATGGGCATTGCTTCAATCAGTTCCAAGACTTGACACAAAGAATAAAGGTAAACTTTATTCTCTGCAAGGAACACCACCGGATTTAATTAAACCACCGATAGGATGTCCTTTTGCAGCAAGATGTGAGTATTGTATGCAAATATGTAGAGAAGAAATGCCAGAAGTTACAACTTTAAGTGAAAACCATGAAGTTTGCTGTTGGTTAAAACATTCTATGGCACCAAAGGTTGGTATTCCTGAAGCATTAAGAGGTGATAAATAATGTCTAATAATAATGAAATTTTAATAGAAGTAAAAAATCTTAAAAAATACTTTCAAGTGGGTAAAGATGCCACCTTAAAAGCCGTGGATGATGTTAGCTTTTTCATAAGAAAAGGTGAAACACTAGGACTTGTTGGGGAATCAGGTTGTGGAAAGACTACTTGTGGAAGAACAGTAATGGGTATGTATAGTGCAACTGGTGGTGAAGTATTATTTGATGGGGTTGATGTTCATAAATTAGATAAGAAAGGTAAAAAAAAGTTTACAAGAAGAGCACAAATAATCTTTCAAGATCCTTATGCTTCATTAAATCCAAGAATGACTGTTGGAGATATAATTGGTGAGGGTATCGATATTCATAATCTTTACACTGGTCAAGAGAGAACTAATAGAGTATATGAACTCTTACAATTAGTGGGACTTAATAAAGAGCATGGCTCAAGATTTCCACATGAATTCTCAGGTGGACAAAGACAAAGAATAGGAATAGCGAGAGCGCTTGCTATAGAACCAGAATTTATAGTATGTGATGAGCCTATTTCAGCTCTTGACGTTTCAATTCAAGCACAAATTGTTAACTTATTAATACAACTCCAACAGGAGTTAGGGCTAACTTATTTGTTTATAGCTCATGACCTATCAATGGTTAAACATATATCTGATAGAGTAGGTGTAATGTATCTTGGAATGATGGTTGAGCTTGCAAGTAGCCATGATTTATATGAAAAACCGCTTCATCCATATACGCAAGCATTATTATCAGCAATACCAGTACCGGATCCAGAAATTGAGAGGAAAAAGACTAGAATTAAACTAGAGGGTGAAGTGCCAAGTCCAATAAATCCAAAACCGGGTTGTAGATTTGCACCTAGATGTAGATATGCAAAACCAATTTGTAGTATTGAAACACCGATTATTAAAGAGATAGAAAAAGAGCATTATGTTGCTTGTCACTTATTTGATTAAAAGTAGTTGTACGAAATATAGCGAAAATTTGAAATATTTCATCGAATAACAGAGTAATAAGTTATAAATTCTTTATTTAGAAAATTATACTTGATTTTATAAAAAGTATAGTATATTATGAGGATATGAATTTAAGTAGTATGCAAAATGGCAGTATATAGAATATATAGAATATGCAGAATATAATCAAAATGCTGTATTTAGTGCTAATAAATTTAAATAGGTTGTATTATCAATATATTTTAATATAAATTATATTGATAATAAATATATACTTATTATTTAAACTTAATAATGAGATTTTATAAATTCTTATTAATAGTCTAAACATATTAAAGGGGGTATTTTTTCGTGAAAACAAAAAGATTAATGGCAACATTATTAACACTTTCATTAACAGCTTCATTAGCATTGGTGGGTTGTGGAAATAAAACTAAAACACCAGAAACAAAAACTGACACAGCAACTGCAACTAAAGCAGATGCTACTCAATATCTAAATGGAATTCTAAAGTCGGAGCCAAAATCACTAGATGCTTCACTTGCAACTGATTTATATTCATCAGAAGTTTTAGTTAACTGTATGGAAGGTTTAACTAGAATAGAGCAAACAGAAGATGGTAAAGATGTTATAAAAGCTGCTGGAGCAGAAAAATGGGAAACTAATGCAGACAAAACTGTATGGACATTCCATTTAAGAGATTTTAAATGGTCAGATGGAAAAGCGGTAACAGCTCAAGATTTTGAATATGCAATTAAAAGGTCTCTTGATCCAAATGTTGGTTCAACATATGCATTTATTTTATATCCTATAAAAAATGCTCTTCAATATAATACTAAAAAAGCAAAAGCAGAAGATGTAGGGGTAAAAGCAATAGATGCAAAAACAGTACAGTTCACATTAGATAAACCATGTCCATACTTTTTGGATTTAACTTACTTTAAAGTTATGTATCCTCAAAGAGAAGATATAGTTAAAAAGAATGGAGATAAATATGGTACAGAAGCAAGTACATTGGTATTTGATGGTCCATTTATACTGAAGAGTTGGGCACACCAAAGTAAGCTAGAACTTGAAAAGAATCCAAATTATTGGGATAAGGATTCAGTTAAACTTGACAAGTTAACACTTAATATTATAAAAGATGAAACAGCAAGAATGAATTCACTTTTAAGTGGTCAAATTGATGCTGCTGAAGTTGCTAAAACGGAATGGGTTGATAAATTTACTGCAACAAATAAGTTTAATGTAACAAAAAAGAATGATCCTTCAACAAGTTATGAGTTCTTTAATTTAAAGGATAAATATTTTAAAAACCTTAAAATACGTCAAGCATTTAGTTTAGCTACAAATAGAGAAGATATAGTTAAAGTTTTATATAAAGGATTAGCTCAACCAGCATATGGTTGGTGCCCACCAACACTTCAAATAGGTGGAAAAGACTTCAGGGAAACAGTTGGTGTAGAACCAATAAAAGCATTTAAGGCAGCAAATCCTGATCCTAAAAAATTGTTAATTGAAGGGTTGAAAGAAATTGGAGCTGATCCAGATCCAGCAAAAATGGATGTTACTGCAGTGCAATCTGGAACTGATGCTACAATTAAAGAATTTGCTGAGTACAATCAAGCTATGTACAAGAATATTTTGGGTGTAAACATAAAAGCTGAATATATGGAGTGGGCAATATTCCAAAAGAGAACAGATGCTCTTGATTATCAAATGGCTGGTATGACATGGTCAGGAGATTATAATGATCCAAATACCTTCTTTGATATGTTTATGACGGGAGCTAATATAGTTGGAACAGGTTGGTCAAGTGCAAAGTATGATAATTTAATTAAAGAAGCATCTAATACAACTGATCCAGTAAAGAGAACAGAATTCTTTAAACAAGCAGAGCAAATATTATTAGTGGATGAGACAGTTATTGCTCCAACTGTTTATAGAATGAAAAATATTTTTAGATATAAATATGTAAACAGAGTAATGGCGCCACTATTTGGTGCTAGTGATTATAAATATACATTTACTAGCGGAAGAAAATAGTAAATGGTATATAAATAAAAGGATAGTGCAGTAAGAAACTTTACTGCACTATTTTTTCTTTTTTTATTATGAATAAAACAACTCTAAATTGTGAAAAATATAATATGTTAAGAAATATTAGATATTACAATTTGGAGGTTATCATGGGAAAAACACCTTTGAAAAAAGTTATTAAAGCTAAATTAAGAGCAAACAAAGTGTTAACTAAAAATGAAATGCTCAGAGAATCATTAAAATATGAAATAGCAGATGAATTAGGACTAACAGAAAAAATAGAAGCTTGTGGCTGGAGTGGGCTAACAGCAGAAGAAACTGGCAGAGTTGGAGGACTGATGACTAAAAAGAAAAAGAATATTAATCTCCCTAAAAACAAAGATTTTTAAATGAAATGCAAATTATTTTGGACAATATTTGGTGTATAGGGTAAAATACTATATATCATTATAATTTCAAAATAAGAAATCTTTGAAAAGGAGAAATTTAAAAATGGATTGTTATAAGGAGTTTGCTCATATATATGATGAATTAATCAACTCGGATATTGATTATAGTACATGGGCTTCGAAAATATTAAGCATTTGTAACCAGCATAACATTAATAGGGAAAGTTATTTAGATTTAGCCTGTGGTACAGGAAATCTTACTATAGAAATTGCAAGTGGATTTAAGCATACATGGGGAGTTGATTTATCCTGTGATATGCTATGCATAGCAGAAAAAAAATTAAGAGATGCAGGGATAAAAGCAAGATTTTTATGTCAAAATATTTGTGAATTGAATTTGAATAATACGTTTAATTTGATAACTTGTTGCTTAGATTCTAGTAACTATATATTAGAAGAGAAAAATTTTAAAAAGTATTTATTGGGTGTTTGTAATTTATTAAAAGAAGATGGTTTGTTTATTTTTGATGTTAATTCTTATTATAAACTTACCAAGGTACTAGGCAATAACACTTATAATTTTGATTCTGATAATCTAGTCTATATTTGGGAGAACTATTTTGAAAATGATATAGTAGAAATGAGTTTAACATTTTTTGCAAAAGAAGGACAAGTATACAGGCGATTTGACGAGCAGCATTCAGAAAGAGCTTATAAGGAAGAGTATATAGAAAATGTTATAAAGGAAGTTGGATTTCAAATAATTAAAAAAATGGATAACTACGAAGATAAAATAGTATGGGAAAATACAGAAAGAATATGTTATGTGCTAAAAAAAGCAAAAGAAAATAAAAGTTTATAGGGGGTTTTAGTATATGGATAAATTAGTTAGAGCTACTGCAAAGGATGGTCAGGTTAGAATAATTGCAGCAATAACTACGGATTTAGTAAATGAGGGAGTTGCTATGCATTTATGTGCTCCTACTGCAGCGGCAGCACTAGGTAGAATGCTAACAGCTGGTACACTTATGGGTACTATGCTAAAGTCTAATGAAGATAGTTTAACTATGCAAATTGATGGAGGCGGAGTGGCTAAAGGTGTAGTGGTGACTGCACATGCTGATTCGAGTGTTAAAGGATATATAGGCAACCCTAATGCTGATTTACCTGCTAATAGTAAGGGTAAGCTTGATGTAAGTGGTGTAATAGGTATTGATGGTTATTTAAGAATTATAAGAGACTTAGGGCTAAAAGAACCATACGTTGGCCAAGTACCAATTAGCACTGGAGAAATTGGAGATGATTTAGCTTATTACTTTACAGTTTCAGAGCAGACACCTTCAGCTGTTGGCCTGGGAGTTCTAGTGGACACGGATATGACTATAAAAGCTTCTGGAGGGTTTATAATTCAAATGATGCCGGATGCAGATGAATTTTTGGCTGATATGATAACATATAGGCTTGAAGAAATTCCATCTATAACTGAATTTATAGCAAAGGGTATGACTATTGAAGAAATTTTAGAATTTATATTTGAAGATATGAATCTTAAAATACTTGAAGAGATTCTACCAACATATAAATGTGATTGTTCTAGAGAAAGAGTTGAGAGAGCATTAATAAGTATAGGTAAAAAAGATTTAGAAGAAATATATAATGATGGTAAAACAGAAGAACTTAAATGTCATTTTTGCAATAAGAATTATGATTTCAATCATGAAGATATTGGAGAGCTTATAAAAAGTATTAACTCATAAATGAAATATTAGAGGAAAATACCATATTTTTAAAAACGGAGGGAAATAGAGTTAATTTGATAATTATTGAGCATAAGTTAAATAACTATGAATACTCCCAATAATTTATGTTGACAACTGCATCAAAATTATATATTATAGGAATGTACTTATGAGGCGAAAAAGTAGACACTAAAGTAAAAAAATAGTTAATATATAAAGTTGTTGACAAGTTTTATGAAATGATGTAGACTATAATAGTTGATGAAGACATGTGGGAGCATAGCTCAGCTGGGAGAGCATCTGCCTTACAAGCAGAGGGTCACAGGTTCGAACCCTGTTGTTCCCACCACATATGGCCCAGTGGCTCAGTTGGTTAGAGTGCCGCCCTGTCACGGCGGAGGTCGAGGGTCCGAGTCCCTTCTGGGTCGCCATTTAAATTTGGTGATTTTTAAAAAAATTAAATTTAAAAAAATTTGTAAGGCTGGATAGCTCAGTCGGTAGAGCAGAGGACTGAAAATCCTCGTGTCCCTGGTTCGATTCCTGGTCTAGCCACCAATGTTGCGGGAGTGGCTCAGTGGTAGAGCGTCACCTTGCCAAGGTGAACGTCGCGAGTTCGAATCTCGTCTTCCGCTCCAATTACAGTTACAACTAATGGCGCTATAGCCAAGCGGTAAGGTCAAGGTCTGCAAAACCTTTATTCCCCGGTTCAAATCCGGGTGGCGCCTCCAAAGCAAAAAAAAGCAGTCTAAATGCTGATATTTCAGTATTTAGGCTGCTTTTTTATTATATAGGAAACAGCAAATGTTTTTCCTTTTTTATTTCATAATCATAAAATTTGTTATTCCATCATATGAATTTAATAATGAATTAGGATGGAGATGATTACTATGAAATTGAAATCAATAACAAGGATATTAGAAATGCTTTCATTTATTGTTGGTTTGACTGGATGTATAATGATATTTATGAAAATTGAATTACCAACAATGATGTTTCCAATATGTACAACACTTTTAATTATTACTAGTATGTCTGAATTCATGAAAACTCGAAAATTGATAAAATTAGCATACCCATTACTTATAATTTATTTTCTCTTAGCACTGCCTATTATAGCGGACTTTATAGAAAACAAAATTTTGTCTTTTGGTTTTGTTGCACTAAGTTTTGTTTTTACTACCATATTTGTATATAGTGAATTAATAACAAGTAGCAAAGAAAGAAAATTATCACATTAAATAAAATAATTATGATAAGTAAAATTGTATTTAATTGTGAAATCTTTTGTTGAGTTCGAAATCAATACTGTTAAGATCTGGATTATATAAAGCAAATAATTCAGGACAATATATATAACTCTACACGAGTTATAAAAAACAATACTTAATTGCATTTAGCCTATTATCTCTAGAAACTAAGAAACTAAGAAACTAAGAAACTAAGAAACTAAAATCTAAAGGTTAATTAACATTATAAAATAATAATTATTTTCAAACTAACAATTTTTCTTATAAGATGCTAACAAAAGTATATGTTGCGTAGAATGCATTTGAACAAGCCTTAGTAATTCTTAATTTATTATATTTGCATATGCGTAAAGAAAAATTCATGTTTGAGCGATAGCGAGTTTGCATTTTTTAGCAGATATAAATAAAATAAATTTTAGAATTATTTGGCGCAGTGAAAGCATTCCAGCAACATATACTTTTAGTTATAGCATCTTATAAGAAAAAATATTCCTAAATTCTAAATATGCTACCCCTATCAATTAGTTTCCCATCTCGTAAAAACACTGGCTCTACCTTATGCTTATTTAAAAATTTCAATATTTCATTTCTATATAAATAATGATCTAAGCTACCATAAAAAGCTAAGACACCATCTTCAATAAGGCCCGTTGTACCACCAATAAAACCGTAGTCAAGGCCGGGAAGAAGAATATCCCCAGGAGGAATTAATAAAACGTCAATTTTTTCAAGAGTTAAAGATTTGGCAATAGAAGTATCACTAGTAATGATTGCATGATCATTTACTATGCAAGTAGAACACTTTGTATAACCCTGTCTCACATTAATTAATTTTTTGTCTTTTGTAAGTGACAAAAGATTAGTGTCAGTGAAATTAATTGAGTGAACAAAGAGACGTCCTAGGCTCAATGCATTGAGACATATATTATTTGGGTATTTTGGTTGCAAAGCGGAACTTGATTTATAAACTTTGTAATTTAGTGAAGCTAAGGTGCTTATGAATTCGCTATTCATATCCTTATGGACTATAATACTATTGCCAGCAATATGCATCATCATATCAGGATGACCGGATTCAACCTCATATAAGTCATTGCTATGTGGGCAAATAAGCAAGTTATACCCTAGAGAGACCAAATATTCACTTTCTTCATTATGAATTCTAAAATCAACAATAAGATTTTTCATTAAATACTCCTATTTAATATATATTTTTTTTTATTCGTATTGCCTATTTTATAACACAAAACCATTACACTTTGCAATATGTCGATAATTGTTTAATGTATTTTGCATATCCATTAATTTTACACACATACTACTATATGAGAAGGGAGTGTGCTAAATGCTTTTATTAACTGTTGTATATAATAGCAGTATGGAATGCATTATTGATGAAATCAAAGACATAAAAAAGTGTTTTGAACATAAAAAAATGATTTTAGGTATATCGGAGAGTATAATAGATAATACTCACTTCATAAAATTTTTTTGCGATGATGATAACTTAAGCTATAGTAGTATAAAAACATTTAATTTGAATGTTGCCAATATGTTATATAAAATAGTAACAATGGAATTTTGTAAAAAAGAAATGAATGGTTTTTTAGCTGAAACTTATTTTTTTCTCCCATATGAGGAAATAAAACGAATTATACCTAAGATACAAGAATCCTTGCTTAGCGAAGGCGCAATATCGAGTCCTAGTATGGTATATTGTATAAATAGGAAAAATATTATTATGGATAAGATAACTAAATGTATCGAAGAAAATAATGAAATTAATATAAGTGGATTTTTAACTTTTAGGACAAAAGAGCTAAAGTCAGATTTAGAATGTATAGTTGATAAAGTTATAGAAGAGTATATGGTAGACAAAGAATATAATGAGTTTATAAAATTATTGAAATATTTTGTTGAAATTCAGGAGAGTAAGTTAGATGAGGTTAATATTATCATTGAAAAAAATGGAGATTATTATTTGAAAGATGAAGAAGGAAATGATTTAGTAGGAAATATGCAAATGGAGTTACCAGAAATTCAATTTGACTTAAAAGAAAATAGAGAAGAACTTATAATTAGTACCATGATAACTACCGCTCCTAAAAAAGTAATTATACACTGCGTGGAGAATTGTAAAAATAAAGAATTGATACAAACTATAAGCAAAGTATTTGAAAATAAGGTTCATTATTGTGACGAGTGTTCAGCTTGTGAAAAAATCAAAAAAGGGATAGAGGTATTGTAGTTGTAATATTAAAGAAACATTAAAATACAACATTAAAAAACAAAACAAAAAAGTATTGACAAATATTGATTTAAATAGTATACTTTTAATTGTTGTGAATGAAAATATAAAAAAATGTATTAATTTAATATGTTTTAATATAATATAAGTATGTTTTACAAGAAGAAACAGCCGTTTCTCACCTTACAGCTATGCTAGTTAGGTTAATTAGTAATTTAAATTTGTTACTATTAAGGACGGCATTTGCCGTCCTTTTTATTATTTGAATAAAATATATTTTTCTAAATATGCCCAGGAGGTGAAAGTTATTAGTAAAAACAAAGATTTCATGATGAATGAAGAAATAAGACATTCAGAAATAAGAGTTATAGGATTTGATGGTTCTCCATTAGGAATTTTGAATACTAAAGATGCGTTAAAGCTTGCAGAAGAAAAAGACATGGATTTAGTTATGATGTCGCCTACTGCAAAACCACCAGTATGTAGAATAATGGATTTCGGTAAGTTTATCTATGAACAACAGAAAAAAGTAAAAGAAGCTAAAAAGAAACAAAAAGTTGTAAATCTTAAAGAAATACGATTAAGTGCAACTATAGAAGATCATGATATTGCAATTAAGGCAAGTAATGCTAAAAAGTTTTTGTTAGATGAAGATAAGGTTAAAATAACTGTAAGATTTAGAGGAAGAGAAATTGAAAACTCTAAAGTAGGACATAAGATATTAAAGTCTTTTGTAGAAAAAATCGGTGATGTTTATATTATTGAAAAACCAGCGAGGCAAGAGGGAAGAAACATGATAATGATATTAGCTCCTAAAAGAGCATAACCGAGAGGAGGAATTTTATTATGCCTAAAATGAAAACACATAGAGGCGCAGCAAAAAGATTTAAGAAAACAGGTACAGGCAAGTTAAAAAGAGCGAAAGCTTTCACAAGCCATATTTTAACAAAGAAAAGCCCAAAAAGAAAAAGAAATCTTAGAAAAACTGCATATTGTGCAGCATCTCAAATAAAATCAATGAAGAAATTGTTACCATACTTATAATTGAATGGTGCTTAGGAGGTATATTAAATGGCAAGGATTAAGAGAGCAATTAACTCACGTAAAAAACATAAAAAGATATTAAAGCTTGCAAAAGGCTATTATGGTGGAAAAAGTAAGTTATTTAAGACAGCTAATGAATCAGTAATAAGAGCCCTTAGAAATGGTTACATAGGCAGAAGATTAAAGAAGAGAGATTTTAGAAAACTTTGGATTGCTAGAATCAATGCTGCTTCAAGATTGAGTGACCTTTCATATTCAAGATTTATGAATGGAATGAAACTTGCAGGCATAGATATTAACAGAAAAATGCTTTCAGAAATAGCTATACATGATCCAAAAGCTTTTGCTGATTTAGTAGAAGTTGCAAAAAAACAATTAAAAGCTTAAAATTATTTATGGATGTAGCCTTTAGGCTACATTTTTTATTGCATTTTTGGAAAACATATAGTAAATAACATTTTAAGTGGTATAATATAGCAATGTAATATAACATTATTGGTAACATATTGAGGTGATTAATTTGGAATCAGGTATTAAAGCTATTAAAGCTATTAAAAGGAAATATATATATACACCTGTTCAGGTACTTGCATTAGGGTTTGCTATATTGATAATAATAGGAGCAATATTGCTAAGTTTACCTATAGCTTCTCAAAGTGGTAAAATTACTCCTTTTATAGATTGTATATTTACTTCCACTTCTGCTGTGTGCGTTACAGGACTTGTAACTGTGGATACTGGAACATATTGGACATATTTTGGTAAAACAGTAATTATGTTACTTATAGAAACGGGCGGACTTGGATTTATGTCTGTGGCCACACTTGTTTTTTTCTTCTTAGGCAAGAGAATAACATTAAAGGAAAGACTGGTAATGCAGGAAGCTATGAATGTGAATTCACTGCAGGGGTTAGTTAAAATGGTCAAATATGTATTGATATTTACATTTTCTGTGGAGGCAGTAGGTGCAGTTTTATTATCAACACAATTTATTCCTCAATTTGGAATCGCCAAAGGAATCTATTATAGTGTATTCCATGCAGTTTCTGCTTTTTGCAATGCTGGGTTTGATTTAATGGGGGATTTTAAAAGTATTACTGCTTATGCTAATAATTCTGTAGTAATATTGACTATTGCATCATTAGTTGCAATAGGTGGGTTGGGTTTTTATGTTTGGGTAGAAATCTATAATTCTAAAGGGAATAAAAGATTGTCAGTACATTCTAGAGTGATTATTTATACAACAATAGTGTTGATTTTTGGTGGTGCAATACTTATGTTCCTTTTTGAAATGAATAATCCTTATACTATGAAAGGAATGTCCATTAAGGGTAAAGTTTTGTCTTCAATTTTTGCATCTGTTACTCCCAGAACGGCTGGTTTTAATTCTATTCCAGTAGATAAAATGACTCCTGCTGGGAATTTTCTTACAATAATTTTAATGTTTATTGGTGGGTCTCCTGGTTCAACGGCAGGTGGAATAAAGACAGCTACTGTGGTAGTAATTTTTATGACTGTAGTGTCTATGGTTCGCGGACGGGATGATACTGAAATATTTCAAATGCGCATTAACAAGGAAACGGTATATAAATCTTTAGTAATATTTATCCTTGGATTAGCGCTTGTTATAGCAGTTACAATGATATTATCAATTACAGAGCAGGGGGGTGTTCCTTTTGAATACTTTTTATATGAAGCCACATCAGCATTTGCTACAGTTGGGTTAACACTTGGGCTAACTGCAAAATTAACATTTTTAGGAAAGATAATAATAAGCATTACAATGTATGCCGGGAGAGTAGGCCCATTTACTATAATATTGGCATTAGCTAAAAGAAGGAACTCTAGATCTGGAACTATAAAATATCCAGAGGGTAAAATTTTAATTGGATAGGGGTGAGATTAATGAGTAAAAGACAGTTTATTGTTATAGGCCTTGGAAGATTTGGAACTTCAGTTGCAGAAACATTATATTCGCTAGGAAATGATGTATTAGCAGTTGATTTCGATGAAGAAGTAGTTCAAAACATTTCGGATAAAGTTACTCATGCGGTTCAAGTTGATGCTAATGATGAAAATAGTTTAAGAGCCCTTGGTATTCGTAATTTTGATTGTGCGGTTATTAGTATAGGAACTAATATTCAATCTAGTATTTTGGCAACACTCTTAGTTAAGGAACTGGGAGTAAAATATGTAATTACAAAAGCTACCAATGCGTTACATGCTAAAGTGTTATATAAAATAGGTGCAAATAGAGTAGTTTTTCCGGAAAGAGATATGGGTGTGCGTGTTGCTCATAATTTAGTATCATCAAATATATTAGATTACATAGAATTATCACCTGATTATAGTATAGCGGAAGTTGTTAGTCCAGAAGAATGGCATAACAAGACACTGAGAGAATTAAACATAAGAGCTCAATATGGCATAAATGTAATGGCTATAAAAAGAAATAACGATATTGATGTTTCTCCATCAGCGGATAATATTATTGAATCTGGTGATATTATTGTTGCTATTGGCAGCATTGATGAATTAAATAAATTAGAAAGTTTAGTTAAATAAGGAGCATTTAATTTGGAACATATTCTAAGTAAAGATAATTTATTGATTAAAGATGTTAGAAAGTTGAAAGAAAAAAGATATAGAATAAGTAGTAATATGTTTTTGGTTGAGGGTTTTAGGTTTGTAGAAGAAGCCTTAGATTCAGATTTTGAAGTGCTACATATATTAATAAGTGCTAGAGGAGAATTAAAATATGAAAATTCCTCTTTGAAAGACAAGCTTCAGAAAAGTACCAAGGTTTATAGTATTAGTGATAGTTTATTTAAAAGTATTTGTGATACGGAAAGTCCACAAGGTATTATGGCTGTTGTTAGAAGCAAACTCGTAGAGATTAAATATGACTATGGGTTCTATGTACTAGTTGATAAGATTCAAGATCCGGGCAATATGGGAACGATAATCAGAACTGCTCATGCGGCAGGAGCATTAGGGGTTTTAATTACAAAAGGAACTGTGGATATTTATAATGAAAAAACTTTAAGAGCCACTATGGGTTCTATTTTTAAAATACCAGTTATATGTGATAGTGATTTATCTTTAGTGCAAAAACTTAGGAATACTGGATTCAAACTAGTTGCTAGCTCTCTGGATACTGAAAACAATTTCTACGATGTAGATTTAAAAGAAAAAGTTATTATATCAGTTGGAAATGAAGGCAATGGAATAAGTGAAGAGGTTTATGCACTATGTGATTTGAAAATTAAGATTCCTATGCCTGGTGGTGCAGAGTCTTTAAATGCAGCAGTTGCTGCATCAATTATGATGTATGAAGTAGTAAGACAAAAAAATAATATAGGCGTTAAAAACTTATAGTTGAATTTTTTTGTGATTTTGGTTATACTAATACTTATACTTTCATAAATTAATGAATAGCAATTAACTATGACGGAGAGAGTAAATATAAAAATACTTACAGGGATAAGAAGCCTTAGACTGAGAGCTTCACAAGAAATTTTTATATCGAAGTTCACTCCAGAGTTCTAACAGTGAAATAAAGTAGCTGTTAGCGGGTAGAATCGATAAATTTATCTAAGAGGACTGTTATTTTAGTCAATTAGGGTGGTACCGCGGATTTTCCGTCCCTTCGTTGGGGACGGTTTTTTTTGTTTTATAAAGAAATATTAAAATTACATAAATATGAAGGGAGAATGAATTATGAAGGAAAAGTTAGAAGCTATAAAAGCTGCAGCGCTACAAGAATTAAAAGAGTCTGCCACTAAAACAGAAATAGAAAATATAAGAGTTAAGTATTTAGGAAAAAAAGGAGAACTTACACAAATATTAAGGGGGATGGGACAGCTATCCAATGAAGAAAGGCCAATTGTTGGTAAGTTAGCAAATGAAGTTCGCGAGGAAATAGAAATACTTATAACTAAAGCCTCAGATTTAATAAAAAACAAAGAAAGTGAACAAAAGCTAAAAAGTGAGGTTATAGATATATCTATGCCAGGTAAAAAACAAACAGTAGGAAAAAGACATCCATTAGACTTAACACTTGAAAAAATTAATGATATATTTTTATCTATGGGATTCGCTATTGAAGAAGGACCTGAGGTAGAGACTGATTATTATAATTTTGAGGCACTAAACATACCTAAAAATCATCCTGCAAGAGGGGAACAAGATACTTTTTATATAAATGATAGTATAGTTTTAAGAACCCAAACCTCAGGAATACAAATAAGAACTATGGAAATTCAGAAACCTCCAATAAAAATGATTGCGCCTGGTAAAGTATATAGATCTGACGCGGCGGATGCTACTCATTCACCAATTTTTTATCAAATTGAGGGACTGATAGTTGATAAAGGCATTACTTTTGCTGATTTAAAAGGAACCTTAGAGTTATTTACTCAAAAAATGTTTGGAGATAAAATCAAAACTAAATTTAGACCACATCATTTTCCATTTACAGAACCATCCGCTGAGATGGATGCTACTTGTTTTGTGTGTAATGGAGAGGGCTGTAAGGTTTGTAAAGGTAGTGGATGGATAGAAATTTTGGGTTGTGGAATGGTTCATCCTAAAGTTCTTGAAAATTGTGGAATAGACCCAGAGGTGTATAGTGGGTTTGCTTTTGGATTTGGCCTTGATAGAATCACAATGTTAAAATACGGAATAGATGATATTAGAGCACTTTATGAAAGTGATATGAGATTTTTAAAACAATTTTAAAATGAATATTAACAATTGATTGTTATAAGAAGTACAGGAGACAAACAATGGATAATTGTTTTGTACTTCGTGTATGCTAGGAGGATATAAAATGAAAATTCCAGTTAAATGGCTTAAAGATTATGTAGATATAGATATTTCACCAAAGGAGCTTGGGGACAAATTAACGATGTCTGGTTCAAACGTAGAAGAGGTTATTATATCAGGTGCTGAAATTGAGAATGTTGTTACAGGTAAGATAATAGAAATAGTAAAACATCCAGATGCTGATAAATTAGTTGTATGTCAAGTTGATATAGGGACTGGTGTTCCAATACAAATTGTTACAGCAGCTACTAACATGAAAGAGCAGGATATAATACCAGTAGCACTTCATGGATCAAGTTTACATGGAGGATTAAAAATAAAAAAAGGCAAGCTTCGTGGAATACTTTCAAATGGTATGTTTTGTTCTGAGGAAGAACTTGGAATCGCGGGGGATAAACCTGTTCACGGACTAATGATACTCCCTGCTGATACCATCATTGGAAAAGACATAAAAGAAGTTCTAAAACTTCAGAGCGCAGTAATAGACTTTGAGATAACTTCCAATAGACCAGATTGCTTAAGTGTCCTAGGAATAGCTAGAGAAACAGCTGCAACACTAGGTACGAGGTATAGAAAACCAGCACTAGATTACAAAGCTACCTCAGGTGAAAATGTGGAAGATATTTATAAGGTTCATATTAAAGATGAACTTTGCAGAAGATACATGCTAAAGGGTGTAAAAAATATAAAAATAGAACCTTCTCCACAATGGATGCAGGAAAGACTTTTAGAAGCAGAAATTAGACCTATAAATAACATAGTTGATATTACAAACTTTGTTATGATAGAGATTGGTCAACCAATGCATGCTTTTGATGCTAGGCAAATTAAGACTAATAATATAACTATTGAAAGATCTAAGCCGCTAGAAAAATTTATTACCTTGGATGGAGTAGAGAGAGAATTAGATGAGTGCATTCTAAATATAAAAGATGGGGATAGAGCTATAGCTATCGCAGGCATAATGGGAGGCTTAAATTCTGAAATTAAAGAAGATACCAGCAGTATAATATTTGAGAGTGCAAACTTTGAGGGTATTAATATAAGATTATCTTCTAAAAAATTATCCTTAAGAACTGATGCATCTTCAAGATATGAAAAAGATTTAGATCCTAATATGGCTAAGATGGCAATAGATAGAGCTTGTCATTTAATACAAGAACTGGGTGCAGGTGAAATAATGGAAGGATGTATAGATGTATATCCAAAACTTCTTGCTCCTCATACTTTAGAAGTTGATTCAAATTGGATTAATACTTTTTTAGGAACTGATATATCTAAGGGTAATATGAAAATGTATCTTGATAGATTGGAACTTTGTACAGAAATACAGGGTGATGCACTAGTTATATTGGTACCTACAAATAGATCTGATATAAACATCAGAGAAGATGTAGCAGAAGAAATAGCTAGGATATATGGTTATGATAACATACCATCTACTATACCTAATTGTACAGCTTCGAAAAGTGGGAAAAGTGAAAAGCAAAAATTTGAAGAGAAAGTATTGGTGGCTTTGACCAGTAGTGCACTTAATCAATCCATAAGCTATTCCTTTGTAAGTCCTAAGATATTCAATAAAATTTTAGTGCCTGGTGCTAGTGAACTTAGAAAAGCTGTTACTATAAGAAACCCACTAGGTGAAGATTTTAGTATAATGAGAACTACAATGGTAGCTTCTATGATGGAATGCTTAGGACGAAATTATTCAAGAAATAATGAAGAAGCTAAATTATTCGAAATAGGTAAAGTCTATATACCAAATCAAGATCCGTCAATGCTTCCAGAAGAGAGAAATATATTAACTATAGGAATGTATGGGAATGTTGATTATTTGGATTTAAAAGGTGTAGTGGAAAATGTATTAGATAGTTTGGGAATAAAAAACACCTCATTTAAGAGAGAAAGTGAAAATCCAACTTATCATCCTGGAAAAACTTCTAATTTATATGTAAAGAGAGAACTTGTAGGCACCGTTGGAGAAATTCATCCTAGTGTTTCAGAGAATTATGAAGTGGAACAAAGATGCTATATAGCAGAATTAAACCTAGATGTACTATATAAATATGTTGATTCAAATAAAAAATATAGTGCACTTCCAAAGTTTCCAGCTGTAACAAGGGATATTGCGCTTATAGTTGATGAGGAAGTTTTAGTTCAAGATATTGAAGATATTATTGTAAAACAAGGTAATAACATTTTAGAAAGTGCTAAATTGTTTGATGTGTATAAAGGCAAACAGATAGCAGATGGAAAGAAAAGTATAGCATATGCTATAGTATATAGAAGAGAAGATAAGACCTTAACAGACGAAGAAGTAAACAAGGTGCATGAAAAAATATTAAGATCATTAGAGCATAAATTGAGCGCTGAACTTAGATAAGACACATTTAATTTAGAACCTCCTTAGAAATAAGGGGGTTCTATTCCTGCATTAAAGCATAAAATAATGATCAATATGTAAATTGTTTTATTTTCATACTTAATTTGAAGATATTGGTTTTATAAAAACATATATTGTGGTACAATGAATACAACTAATCTGTCTAAGAGGGTGTTTTAGATGAACATTGTAACAATAAAGATAAATGGTAATGAATATAATTTAAAAGGCAATGAAAAAGAAGAATATTTACATATGGTAGCTAGTTATGTTGATAAGAAAATAAAGAATATAATAGAAAACAATGAAAAACTTAGCACTTCCTCAGCAGCAATTTTGACTGCCTTAAATTTAGGCGATGATATGTTTAAAAGCCATTCACTTTGCAAGGAAATTACGAGTAAGAGTGAACTTCTAGAAAAACACGATAAGGAATCAATTGAGCAATTAGAAGATTATAAAAAACAGCTAAATAATATGGAAGCATATAACCAAGAACTGCTTAATAAATGTAAAAACTTAGAAAATGGTGAGTATGTAAAAACCTTAGAGCAAGAAAATATAAAGATGCGGCAAGAGTTAGAAACTATGCAATCCTCTCCTAAAATTTATATTGAAGAAAACAGAAAAGTAAAAGTAGAAAATAAAGAAATGAGATTTAAACTTCAATCTTATAAATACAAAATAATTGACTTACAAAACAAATTGATAGAATATCAAATTAGTATAGCTAAACAAAAAAAAATTAGTAATCCACTTTTAACTAGAGATAAAAAATAAATTTATTATATATTGTAATTAAATTATCGTCGAGAGACGATTTTTTTTTATGTATTAATATACATGCTAAATATTATTGAAAGTATAAAAAGTTATTAATCATGTGTATAAACGGTTTAAAACGTTTACAAACTTTAGAAAATGTTAATCTATGGGTTTTAATAATTTATAAACATTAAAAAAAATATTGAATATTTATGCAATGTAATGTATACTTATGTATGTAATATATATATAAGGGGGAGTAACATATGAAGAACAATAATAGTAAAAAAATAATCAGTATGATAATAACAACTTTAATAGCCTTTAGTTTAGCTGGGTGCTCAAAGGGAAATGCGTCAGCGGGGATTTCAAAGACGGATGAAATTAAACAAAAGGGTAAAATAGTGATTGGTACAAGTGCGGATTATCCGCCTTATGAATTTCATAAATCAATTGATGGTAAGGATACAATTGTGGGGTTTGATATAGAAATAGCTAAAGAAGTAGCAAATGATTTAGGTGTAAAGCTTGAAATAAAGGATATGAAGTTTGATGGACTATTGGCTGCATTAGAAACTGGAAATATAGATTTTGTTGCGGCAGGTATGACCCCTACAGAAGCTAGAAAAAAGAATGTTGATTTTTCTAAGACTTATTATACAGCGGTTCAATGTATTGTTATAAGAAGCGAAGATGAAGGTATAATTAAATCTTTAAAAGATTTAAAAAGTAAAAAAATAGGAGTTCAAAAGGGAGCTATACAAGAGCAATTAGCAAAGCAGCAATTATCAACTTCCGAAATAAAACCACTTGGTAAAGTATCAGACCTAATATTGTCCTTAAATACTAAAAAAGTGGATGCTGTAATTGTTGAATTACCAGTTGCACAGGCTTACGTGAAGCAAAATAAAGCTCTAGCATTATCTAAAGTAGAGCTTAAAACCAAAGAAGAGGGTTCGGCTGTAGCATTAAAAAAGGGTAATAAAGATTTAGTAGATTCAATAAATACTACTATTACAAAATTAATTAAGGATAAAACTATTGATAAATTAGTTGAAGATGCTAATAAAAATGCAGAATATTAAAATAAAATACAGAATATTAAAAAAATCATATAATTTATTGGAGAAGAGGTTTCTATGAATTTTTCATTTATGAGTGAATATTACATGTTTTTTCTAAATGGTGCTAAGTTTACGTTAATAATTGCATTTTTTTCTGTGCTACTTGGAGTTATTGGTGGAACTATTTTTGCACTAATGAAATTATCTAAAAGCAGGATTTTAAATATGATAGCAACAGCATATGTTGAGGTTATTAGAGGGACACCAGTTTTAGTACAGTTATATCTTGTTTTTTATGGCTTGCCATATGCTGGAGTTCAATTACCAGATATGGTAGCGGGTATTATTGCACTTTCTGTAAATAGTTCTGCATATGTAGCGGAAATTATTCGTGGTGGAATAAATTCAATTAATAAAGGACAAATGGAAGCAGCTAGGTCACTTGGGATGTCCTATAGCAGGGCTATGTTTTATATTATAATTCCGCAAGCAATTAAGACTATTATACCTATATTAGGGAATGAATTTATAACAATTATTAAGGAATCTTCTATAGTTTCGATAATAGGAATTCATGAGTTGTCTTATAATGCAGATACGGTAAGAGGAAATATATTCAAGCCTTTTGAACCGTTACTAGTTTCAGCTTTTATGTATTTTGTTATGACGTTTACGCTTTCTAAATTCATGAACCGTGTGGAAGAGAGGATGAAGATTAGTGATTAAGGTTTGTAACTTAAAGAAAAATTTCGGGAAACTGCAAGTGCTTAAGGGCATTGACATTCATGTGGAAAAAGGAGAAGTTGTGGTAGTTATTGGGCCCAGTGGTTCGGGAAAAAGCACTTTTTTAAGATGCTTAAATTTACTTGAACAGCCAACTTCTGGTGAAATATATTTTAAAGAGGTTTCAATAATAAGTAAACATAATAATATTGATCTTCAAAGACAAAAGATGGGTATGGTTTTTCAAGAGTTCAATTTGTTTCCTCACATGACAATACTAGACAATATAGCCTTTTCACCAATTAAGGTTAAGAAACTTTCAAAAGAAAGCGCGGAAAAATTAGCTTTGGATTTGCTTTTAAAAGTAGGGCTTCAAGATAAGGCTAGTAGTTACCCATCCCAATTATCGGGTGGGCAAAAACAAAGAATAGCAATTGTTAGAGCACTTGCTATGAAACCAGATGTAATGCTGTTTGATGAGCCGACCTCTTCTTTAGATCCAGAAATGGTGGGGGAAGTGCTTGAAGTTATGAAGGGACTAGCCATGGATGGAATGACTATGGTAGTTGTAACACATGAAATGGGATTTGCCAAAGAAGTAGGAAGTAGAGTGCTATTTATGGACGATGGATATATTGTTGAAGATGGAACTCCTGAGGAAGTTTTTAACAACCCTACCAATCAGCGAACGAAAGAGTTTTTAGCAAAAATTTTATAGGAACAGCTTAATAAAAAAAGAACTAGAAATAGTTCTTTTTTTGTTTTTTTATGTTTACGACCTGTAATTAATTGTAGTATTATAGATTTATAAATGTTTATTGGATTATAATTAATATTACAACACCATAATTAATGTAGTTGCAACAAAACAAAGTAAAATTATTATTTGATGGGGGATAGGTTATGAAAAAGCAATCGTTTATAAATATTAATAAGTTTCAAAGGGTATTAAGCATATTATTGATACTATTATTTTTAAATCCCATTTATGCAAAAGTATTAGCTCAGAGTACTGTACTCCAAGAAGGAAAAAATATTATAAAAAGCAATTATGTAAATACAGTATCAGATTACGTATTAAATGCACCAGATTTAACTGAAATGGTTAAGAGACTTGATGATCCATATTCTGATTATTTTACAAAACAGGAGTATTTAGAATTTACAGGCAGCATAAACAATACATTTAGTGGAATAGGTATTGGGATTGAGCTGGTTCCAGAAGGAATTAGGGTGTCTAGGGTTATTGAAAATTCTCCAGCAATAGATGTAGGACTTGTGGCGGGAGATATTATTGTAGGAGCAGATGACAAGAGTTTAGTTGGAATTACATCTGCTGAGGAAGCAATAAAATATATAAAGGGTGAAGCGGGTACTTATGTGAAGATAGTAGTGCACAGAGGCACAGAGATACTTAATTTTAATGTTGAGCGTAGAGAAATAAAGTCGCCAACAGTAGAAAGTGAAATGCTAGCAGGAAAGGTAGCGCATATAACTATTGTGTCTTTTGGTGAGGATACTGGTGATTTGTTTTCAGCAGCCTTAACTAAAATGGATGGTTTGGGAGCTAACAGTTACATTATAGACCTCAGATATAATGGTGGGGGATACATGGGCACGGCACTAGATATAGCAGGTCATTTTATTGGGAATGAACCGGCGATTACTATAGAGGATAAAAATTCAGTACAGCATAAATTTAAAGCAGTAGCCCATGATAAACTTATAGACAAGCCAATAATATTTTTGATAAATGAATATTCTGCTAGTGCATCGGAGATATTAGCAGCAGCTGTTAAGGATTATGACAAGGCTTTGTTTGTAGGTACAACGACTTATGGAAAAGGAGTTGCTCAACAGATGTTTCCCTTGTCTGACGGTAGTTACCTTAAGCTTACTGTGGAAAAATTTTATTCTCCAAAGGGTAATATAATTCATAAGATTGGAATATCTCCAGATTTTGAAGTAGTGAGTGATGTAGGTGATTCATTGAAGGTAGCAAATTTACTTCTTAGTGGTACAAGTGTGCCAGAAAATAAAAGTGGATATATGAGAATTGATCTAGATGGCAAAGAGTTTTACATCGACCTTAAAATGGCTAGAAGCGAGGAATGTTGGACCACATTTACTTACATACTAAGCAAGTGTTCACTAAATAATACTTACCGCGGAACTAATGTAGGTTGGAAAAAAATAACCAGTGATGAGTTAGGTAATAATATTCTTCAGGGATTTTCTAATTATAAAATATTAAGTGATTTAAAAAAAGATATAAATGTAGATAAATATTTTACCGTTAATTTTAATATGCCTATAGATTTTGACAGTATAAAGTCAAATGGGATTGAACTAATGGCTGAGACTACTGGAAAAAGGATTCCAATAAAATTAGAGGCTAATAAGAATACTGTATTAGCAACACCACTTAAACAATTAGAAAAAGGACAAACATATTATTTGATAGTCAATGATAGTGTATTAGATGTATTTGGGAAAAATATAAAACAAGCTACTGTAATTAGATATATAGTACCTTAAAGTAGTATTTTTTTAAAAACTTGCATACAGCTTAAAAGGTTCACAATATATAAAAAATGTGGGCCTTTTTATGTTGTTATAAGTAGGAAAACCTTTTATTAGGTTGAATTTTGTATAAACATTTACTATTATCCAAAAGCATGTAGATAATAATGGGAAACAGAAGTCGAAAGAAATATATTGCCAATATATAGAAAATATATTATAATTTACATAAAATGGTAGAGCATGATATTAAATTATTTTTAAGCCTATAAGGCTTATTATACTTTGCAATTTATTTCAGGTGCAAAAATAAAGGAAGGAGATTGCTATGAAATTGGAAAGAGAACTTAAAGGGATAATAGCTGGCGATTTGCTATGTAAAAAAGTGAAATATGATGATGGTGTAGGCTTAAAGGATATTGTAGCTATTGTTATAGCCCAATTTCAAATGTTGATACCTGTAATGATTGGGGTTGCATTAATAATGAGCCTGATTTTATTCATCTTATTGTAAGTACGGATTAAAAGCTCATAACCCAGTAAAAGTGGAGTTTAAACTTAAACAATAGACCCCAGTGATAGTGAAGAATTTGCCTTCTGCAAATTTACACTATCACTGGGGTGTTTATTTGGTTATAATTAAAGTATAATGTTATAACATGAAAAGGGTGGTACTTATATGAATTTATTAACAATAGAAGAAGTGAGTAAAAGTTATAGTGAGAGAATACTCATTAATAAAGCATCTCTTGGTATAAGTGATGGCGATAAAATTGGATTAATCGGAGTTAATGGTACGGGGAAATCTACTTTTTTAAAAATAATAGCTGGACTTGAAGTTCCGGATACCGGAAGAATTTTAAAGGGCAGTATGGTCAATATAGAATATTTACCACAGGATCTTGAATTTGATTCAGAAGCTACGGTGCTAGAACAGATTTTTAAAAGCGATACCGATGTAATGAAGGTTATAAGAGAGTATGAAACTGCTATAGAAAAATTACAAATGAATCCAGAAGATGAAATACTTCAAAAGTCATTGATGAGCTACAACAATAAAATGGATGCCTGCAATGGATGGCAAGTCCAAAACGAAGCTAAGATTATCTTAACAAAGCTTGGCATAACTAATTTTAAGGAGCATATAGGAAACCTTTCAGGTGGACAAAGAAAGCGAGTTGCCCTGTGTAGTGCACTAATTACTCCATCTGATTTATTGATCTTAGATGAGCCTACAAACCATATGGACAATATTATAATAGATTGGTTAGAGAATTATTTGAACAATAAAAAAGGCGCGCTACTCATGATTACACATGATAGATACTTTTTAGATAGGATAACAAATAAGATTTTGGAACTTGATAGAGGCGTTTTATATAGTTATCAGGGTAATTATAGTGTTTTTCTAGAAAAAAAAGTTGAAAGAATGGCTTTAATGGATGCGCAGGAGAGAAAAAGACAAGGTTTATTTAAAAAGGAACTAGCTTGGATAAGGCGTGGAGCAAAAGCTAGAACTACAAAGCAAAAGGCTAGAATAGAACGTTTTGAGGATCTTCAAGATGCTAAAATCGACATTTCAAATGATAAGTTAGAATTATCTTCAGCATCAACTAGGCTTGGTAAAAAGATTATTAATGTAGAGAGCATTTATAAAGCTTACGGTGAAAATAAATTAATTGCAGATTTTAGTCATATATTTACAAAGAGAGATAAAGTGGGAATTATAGGACCTAATGGTATAGGGAAGTCTACACTTATGAATATTTTAAGTGGAATGATAAAACAAGATAGTGGCCTAATAGAATGGGGTGAAACTGTTAAAATTGGTTATTTTCATCAAGAAAATGGTGCTATGGATGAAAATATGAGGGCAATTGATTATATTCGCCAAGCAGCAGAATATATATCTACAGCGGATGGAGAAAAGATTACAGCTTCACAAATGCTTGAGAGATTTTTATTTGATGGAACTACCCAGTATTCTTTTATTTCTAATTTATCCGGCGGGGAAAAAAGAAGATTATACTTGTCAAGAATTCTCATGGAAGCTCCAAATGTATTGTTTTTAGATGAGCCTACTAATGACTTCGATATTCAGACCCTAGCAGTATTAGAAGATTATTTAGATGGATTTGCTGGAGTGGTTATAACTGTATCCCACGATAGATATTTTTTAGATAGAGTTGCAGAAAAAATATTCAGTTTTGAAGGAAATGAAAAAATAATTCAATTTGTAGGAAATTATTCGGAATATCAAGAGTATATAGAAAAAAACTCAAATTTACTTGAAGGTAATGACGTGGTAATTAAAAAGGATAAGCAAGGTGAAAATGAAGAAAATAAAAGCTGCGAAGCTAAAAAAGATAAGCCATTAAAGTTTACATTTAAAGAGCAAAAGGAATTTGATGAAATTGATGGTGAAATTGAGGAGAAAGAAACTGAACTAGAAGAGATTAATAAAAAAATCAATGGTGGTAGTAGTGATTTTGAATATTTACAGAAATTAGTTAAGCAGCAAAAGGATGTAGCAAGAGAACTTGAACACTACATTACAAGATGGACATATTTAAATGAATTAGATGAGAAAATAGAGGCGCAAAAGGATAATTAAATCATCAAAGGTTTAAAATATCAACAACTTTAATCGCTAAGAAGGTAAAATTATGGGTAAAAATAAAGATATAAAAATATCTGTGCGTAATTTAGTGGAATTTGTACTAAGGGCAGGAGATTTAGATACCAGGTTTATGGGGAGTAGTAGAGCTGTTGAGGGTATCAAAGCACATCAGAAAATACAAAAGGAAAACAGAGAAAAATATTCTGTTCTTCTTGGAGAAGAATATTTGTCGGAGGTTAGTTTAAAGCACATTGTATCGTATGATGGTGGTAAAATCATAATTGATGGTCGTGCTGATGGTATTCTAATAAAAGATAAGGTTGTTACCATAGATGAGATTAAAACAGTTACTAAAGATTTAGAATCGCTTAAGGAAGATTATAATAGCCTTCACTGGGCTCAAGCAAAGTGTTATGCATATATATATGGAATGCAAAATAATCTTCAATTTGTTAACGTTCAATTAACTTATTACCAAATTGATAATGAAAAGATTAGAAGATTTTTAAAAATCCTTTCTATTGAAGAACTACAGGAGTTTTTTAATGAAATTATTTCTAGCTATTTTAAATGGGCAAACATAACCAGTGATTGGAATGAAACAAGAGATAATACAATAAAAGATTTGAAATTTCCTTTTGATAGTTATAGGGATGGCCAAAGAGAATTAGCCGTTTCGGTATACAAAACAGTGGTAGAGGGCAAAAAAATGTTTCTTCAAGCCCCAACTGGGGTAGGCAAAACAATATCTACATTGTTTCCAGCAGTGAAAGCCATGGGAGAAGGGCATACTTCTAAAATTTTTTACTTGACTGCTAAAACCATAACAAGGCAGGTAGCGGAAATTGCTTTCGATAAAATGAAAGAGCATGGACTTAAATTTAAAACCATTATAATAACTGCCAAGGATAAAATATGCTTTAGCAAGGGTAGCGCTTGTAATCCTGAGCAATGTAAATTTGCAAAGGGACATTTCGATAGGGTTAATGAGGCTCTACTAGATATTCTAAAAAATGAAAGTACATATAGCCGAGAGATAATTGAGAACTATTCAAACAAGTATAACATTTGTCCCTTTGAATTTTCATTGGATTTAACCCTATGGTCTGATTGTATTATATGTGATTATAATTATTTTTTTGATCCTAGAGTTTACCTAAAGAGATTTTTTATGGATAACAATGGAGATTACACTATTTTGGTTGATGAGGCTCATAATTTAGTGGATAGAGCACGTGAAATGTTTTCGGCGCAGTTTCATAAAAAACCACTTTTAGTATTAAAAAGAGAAGTAAAAGGTGTAGATGGCAGTTTGTATAAAGCTTTAAATAAGTTAAATGCATTTATGCGAGGTATGAAGAAGATGTGTAATGACGAGGGATATTATAAGCAAAATGCGGAACCAGCAGGTATATACAACCTCCTTAACAATCTTACCAAAATATTAGAAGTATGGCTTACAAAAAATGAAAAATCTAAGATGTATGACAATTTTTTAGAATTATACTTTAATTCTTTGAGTTTTATTCGAATAGCTGAACTTTATGATGATAAATATATAACATATGTGGAGTGTAGTGGGGATGATGTGGTATTAAAGATGTTTTGTTTGGATCCTTCTAAACTTTTAAGAGAAGCATCTAAAAGAGGCAAATCTGTGGTTTATTTCTCTGCAACACTGCTACCACTATTATATTTTAAAGAAATTTTGGGCGGAGAAAGTGAAGATTATCATCTAACTTTAGATTCTCCCTTCAATAAAAATAAACTTAAATTAATGATAGCTAAGGATATTTCTACTAAATATAAAAACAGAGAAAATAGTTACTCTAAAATAGTAGAATACATATATGCTGTGGTGAGTGCTAAAAGTGGAAATTATATGGTGTTTTTTCCATCATATAAGTATATGAATGCTGTGAGTAATTTGTTTGCTGAAAAATATCCTGATATTAATATAAGGGTTCAAAGTAGTTTTATGAATGAAGATGCCAGAGAAACTTTTCTCCAAAATTTTACTGATATTGATTCTGAAAATGTTTTAGGATTTGGAGTTTTAGGTGGTATTTTTTCTGAAGGTATTGATTTGAAAGGTGATAGATTAATCGGTGTAATAATAATCGGTGTTGGACTTCCAATGATTTGCTTTGAAAGAGAAATTATTGCGGAGTATTTTGATAATAAAAGTGATTGTGGTTATGAGTATGCCTACATGTATCCAGGTATGAATAAAGTGCTTCAAGCAGCGGGACGAGTTATTAGAACAGAGGAAGATAGAGGAATTGTACTTTTAATAGATGATAGATTTCTTCATCAAAGATATAGAAAGCTATTTCCAAAGCAGTGGGAGTATTATCTTAAAATAACTAATAACACTGTTGCAAGAAAAGAGATTTGTGAATTTTGGGAATAAAGAAAAAACTTGAGCATCTGCTCAAGTTTTTTTATATAAATAATTAAAATTATATATTTAGGGGGGATAAAGAAAAGGAAACTACTTACTCATAATTGCTACAAATATATCTACATTAAAATAAGATATTTACATCTATGAATACGATAATTGTTCTCTGTTTGTTAGCACTAATATTAGTACAAATAATCAGCATCATTGTTAAATATTTATAAAGTAAACAGTTTCCTTTTTATCTTTTGTTTTGGGGAATTCTAATCTTTGTAGATTTATGTCAAAATAAGATTTATCTTATGTGGATACACTATTGTTGTATTTCGACTTATTTCTTATTTAAATAATAACACGATTAACACAAATAGTCAATAGAATTTCTTAAAATTTAATATGACGAAGAATAAAAATGAAAAATACTAAATAGATTCGACAAAAAGTATAAAAATTGGAAATTAGACTGCGAAAATCAAAAAAATGCAATATATTTCAACAATTTATTTACTGGTAAATTATTTATTTTCAAAAGAACAAAAGGAAAAATTATGTATTAGTACAATGTTATGAACTATTTTGGGATAATTTTTACAGAAAATTAATAATGATTTAGGAGTTATAGTGCTAGAATTGTATTATAAGAATAATAAGGGTTATAACAATTAAATTATATACGGTATGGGGTAGAAATAATAAAAAAATTGTTTTTGAAAATACGAAAAGAGGGGTCCATCATAACATGGATAATTTTAAAAAAAACATTAAATTAATCAACAAAAAAATTAAAAATGATATGGAATTAATTAGTAATAAAGTTAAGAGATACAAACCTATGGAATCATTAAAACAAAGAAGAAAGTATATAATAACTAGTTGCCCTAAATGCCAACAAAAATTAAGATTACCAAAGGGAAAGGGTAAGATCATTGTAACTTGCTCAAAATGTTCTAGTGTGTTTAGGATAAAAACATAAAAAAAGCCGAAAGAGATATTCCTAAAATAGGATATTTCTTTTGGCTTTTTTGTTTATTCAATAAATTATAGATATTTCATAGTTTATAAATAAGCTATGAAATATTTAATGAAAAATTTCTTGAATTATTTACCTGAACCTAATTCAGCAAGACAGTCTTTACAAATATTTTTGCCTTTGTAGTTTACAACGTCTCTTGCATTTTGACAGAAAATACAAGCTGGTTCGTATTTTTTAAGAATAATTTGCTCACCATCCACATAAATTTCTAAAGCATCTTTGATATCTATATCCAAAGTTCTTCTCAATTCTATAGGAATAACAATTCTTCCAAGTTCGTCCACTTTTCTTACAATACCTGTTGATTTCATATAATTTCCTCCTCAAACATCTTTCGACTTATTTATATTTAAATTATAGCAAAACTAACATAAAACGTCAATAGATTTATGAAAATATTTAATAATAATAATTAAAATTAATAAACTTTTACGTATTATGCAAAAAAACTATAATAGCCTGTCATTTTAAACAGTTTTATAATGCCTTCTACATTATACATAATTTTTTATAAAAATACAATAATTATAATGCATTGTAATTAGTGTAAAATATTAGATATATAAAATAATTTGGAAATAAAAAGGTAGAAAATAAAAAAAGGTTAGTACCAATGGCACTAACCTTTAAAATTGTAACTATCTATAATTAGTAAACTGAAGTGCAATGCCAAAATCTTTTGATTTTACAAGTGCCATTACTTGTTGCAGATCATCTAGGTCTTTGCCAGTAATTCTTAATTGGTTATCCATAATTTGTGCTTGAACTTTAATTTTAGTAGCTTTAATTTCTGCAATTATTTTTTTAGCCTTTTCCGTAGAAATACCTTTTATAATTTTAGCAGTTTGTCTTGCAGAGCCTAAAGTAGCTTCATCTTGCTTTCCAAGGTCTAATGCCTTTCCGGATATACCTCTTTTAATTAATTTACTTACGAGAACTTCTATAACTGATTTCAATTTATAGTTATCATCAGATATTATTTTAATATCTTCTTTTCCTAGATTGATTTCAGTAATAGTATTTTTAAAATCATACCTTTGTTTGATTTCCTTTAATGCTTGATTTATTGCATTGTCTACTTCTTGCATATCTACATCTGATACTATGTCAAACGAATGTGCAGCTGCCATAATTAAAAACCTCCTCTATATTTTCCTGTTACTAATTGAATTCTCTTAATTAATAGTAGGTTAATAACCTGGAAATGTCCAGTAGTTAATGGGTAAAGATTAAAATTCACATAATAATATACTGATATAACCTACTATTTACAAAAAATTCATAAATATCTCATGTTATTTATCTATAGTTTACAACATTGTTTTTTTTACTAAGGTATATAGAAAATGTAACGATATACTTACTAGACATAAAATAAATATAACTTATGATGAATAATAATATGTAGCATAGATGGTTAGAAGGAGAAAAAACTTTGACAGAAATTAAAAAAAATAAGTTAATGACGTTAAATAATATTAAAGGTAGGGAACAAAGTAAGCAAGTGGTATCTTATATAAATCAACATTTTCTTTTTAATACTTTAAATAGCATACTATCACTCTGTAGGGAAAATTCTGAAGAGGCTAGGAAAGTTGTTTTAGAACTTAGTAGTTATTTAAGGTTTAACTTTGATGTAACAGATGGGACGGTTCTTTTGTATGAGGAAATAGAGTGTATAAAATCTTATTTGTATATTCAAAAGGTTAGATTTGGTGATAGGTTAAATATTGTGTATGATATTCAAGAAGATGTAAATTTTTTGATTCCTAAAAATTCATTGTACAATTTAATAGATAATGCCATTACCCATGGAATTTTAAAAAAAAATCTTGGAGGAACTATAACTCTTGTCGTTAAACGAGATAGTGAAAATATAGTAATAAGAGTAAAAGATGATGGTGTTGGTATGGAGAAAGAGCAAATAAGGCAGATATTTAGTAATGAAAAATGTGGGTCTATTTCAAACTTTAATTCTCAATATACTGATTTATATGATGCTAAGTTAGAGGTGATTAGTAAATTAGATATTGGAACATACATAAATTTATATATACCGATAGAAAATATAAAATGCGAGTAGATTGTAAAATTTTAATATAGGTGGGGGTTATATGTTAAGAGCAGTTTTAGTTGATGATGAAAAATTGTCTTTGGATGAACTAAGTTTTATTTTGAGTAAAAACAGTGAAATAGAAATTATAGGTAAGTATTATGATCCCTTAATAGCATTAGAATTCATAAGAAAATTTAAACCGGAAATTGTTTTTCTAGATATTGAAATGCCAGAGATTGATGGGGTTACTTTAGCTGATGAGATAAGTAAGATGGGTTTCCCAGTGAATATTGTATTTGCAACGGTATTTGATAAGTATGCAGTAAAAGCTTTTGAAATTAATGCTATTGATTATGTGTTGAAACCATTTTCGGAAAAAAGACTACAAATTACTATGGATAAAATAAATGAAAGATATAATTGTAATGAAAAGATAACCTCTTGTAGCTATAATAATATAATTCCAGAAAAACAAGAAATTATAGGTATGAAAAAGTTACCACTTTGGAAGAATGAATGCATATATCTTGTGCACCCACAAGATATATTATATTGTACGGTTATGGATAAAGAGGTGTTTGTGTTAACCATGGATGATAAATTTACTACACAGTGCACTTTAAATCAATTGGGAAATAAATTAATGAATCATAATTTTTTTAGATGCCATAAAAGTTATTTGGTTAATTTAGATAAAATTCATAAAATAGTACCTTGGTTTAATAGTACTTTTGTGCTAAAAATAGAGGGGTGGAAAGAGGAAGTACCTGTAAGTAGGCATTATGTTAAGGAATTTAAAAGAATAATTGATATGTAAGTCATGGTTTTTTTAAATTGTTTAATTGAATATTAAAGATAAAGGTAGTGATTGTTAAATGAAAAAAATACTAATAGTAGATGATGAAGTTAATAATCGACTATTACTTATGGAAATACTTGAAGAGTTTATGGAACAAGGGGTAGAAATACTTATTGCTGAAAATGGAAAGCAAGCGCTGGAGATAATTACTATTGAGAGCCCTAATTTAGTTTTCTTAGATATTATGATGCCTGCGATAAATGGGTATGAGGTGTGTAATATAGTGAAAAAGGAATTAAAGCTTACAGATACGTATATAGTCTTGTTAACTGCAAAGGGTCAAGCGGAGGATAAAAGTAGAGGGTTTGATGTTTCATGTGATAAATATATTACTAAGCCTTTTAATTTTAATGAAGTTTTAGCTATAGCTGAAGAAGTATTAGAATTAAAGCTTTAAATTTCATTAATACAATAAGATTTTATAGGCCTACTCTTATATTTTAGATGTTTAAAATATAAGAGTAGGTCTATATTTTTATTTATTTATCTTTGTGGGGGTAGTATTTATTTCTTTATAGTGATATTTATTTAAAATTATATTAAAGGATAAAAATTTAATGATTATTAGGGTTTAAATATTATAAAATTGACGAAAATAAATAAAGTGGTTCTTTTATGCAAACCAATAAAGTTAAATTAAAACAAATATAAAGTTCATCACCACAAGGGTACAAAGTTTTTAAAAAAATGTTATACTATTAGAAGATATTATTAGGGATGAGAGGTAGAAATGAATGTTACGTGAAGCACAAGAAAAATTAAAGAAGCATTATGGATATGATAATTTTAGAAAAGGACAAGATGCTGTAATTGAGAGCATTATGAGTGGGGTAGATACTTTTGCGGTAATGCCTACGGGTGCAGGGAAATCAGTTTGTTATCAGATACCGGCACTACTTCTTCCTGGAGTAACACTTGTTGTATCACCACTTATATCTCTTATGAAGGATCAAGTCGATACCTTAAACAGTGTAGATATAGCGGCAACATATATAAATAGCTCACTCAGTATTGTGGAAGTTAATGAAAGAATTGATAAGGTAGCACTAGGTGAGTTTAAGCTTCTTTATGTTGCCCCCGAACGGTTAGAATCAGAATATTTCTCAAATATGCTAAATAGATTGACAATATCGCTTTTAGCAGTGGACGAAGCTCATTGTGTATCTCAATGGGGACATGATTTTAGGCCTAGTTATGCATCAATTTCTGGACTTATAAGAAGATTACCGGTAAGACCAATAATAGCGGCCTTCACAGCTACGGCAACAGACGCAGTACGGAAAGACGTTATAAAACTATTAGAATTAAGAAAGCCAGATGTTTATGTAACTGGTTTTGACAGAGAAAATTTAAGCTTCACTGTTATTCGCGGAGAAAACAAAAGAGATTTTGTTTTAAAATATATTAAAGATAACAAAGATAAAGTAGGGATAATTTATACAGCTACAAGAAAAGAAACAGATAACCTTTGTGAACTTTTACTTAAAAAAGGATATAATGCTGGAAAATATCATGCAGGACTAGGAGACGTGCAGCGGAAAGAAAACCAAGAAAAGTTTCTGTATGATGATATAAACATTATTGTGGCTACAAATGCTTTTGGAATGGGAATAGACAAATCAAATGTTAGATATGTAATTCATTATAATGTGACCAAAAGCATGGAAGCTTATTATCAAGAGGCAGGGCGTGGAGGCCGTGATGGGGAGCCTAGTGAGTGTATACTTTTATTTTCAGCTGCAGACGTATTACTTCAAAAATTTTTTATAGAGCAAAGTGTGGGATCACCTGAAAGAAAGATAAATGAATATAAGAAACTTCAAGCTATGGTGGATTATTCCCACACCACTAGGTGCCTGCGAAAGTTTATTTTAGAATATTTTGGGGAAGAAAACGTTCAAGACAAATGTGGAAACTGTAGTACTTGTAATGATGAAAGTGAATTAGTTGATATAACTATTGAGGCGCAAAAAATATTTTCTTGTATTCTTCGAATGAAGGAAAGGTTTGGTACAACTTTAATTGCAGAGGTGCTCAGGGGATCAAAGAATAAAAAAGTTTTAGATCTTGGATTTGATAAGCTATCTACCTATGGAATAATAAAGCAATATACTGTTAAAGAAATAAGGGATCTTATAAATGTTCTTACAGCAGAAGACTATCTTTCCCTTGCAGATGGTCAATTTCCAGTGGTTCGTTTAAAAGAAAAAGCTGTGGCAGTACTTAAAAGCAAGGAAAAAGTTTATCAAAAAGTTGAGAAAAGAAAAGCTAAGGCAGCTCGTGATACTGGGTTATTTGAAATTCTGCGTACTCTTCGGAAAGAAATATCCGAAAGAGAAAAAGTTCCACCATATATTGTTTTTGCAGATAGTGCCCTAAGAGAAATGAGCGAGTATTTCCCAGTAAATAAAAAAGAGATGCTTAATATAAAAGGAGTAGGAGAATCTAAACTCAATAAGTATGGTGAGGAATTTATTGAGGTTATAAAAACATATATGGGTGAAAATAATATAGAACTTACACCGGAAATGCTATATAATGAAGAGGTTGATATTTCGGATATAGATAAACCTGTGGTAGATGGAAAAGGTGGAAATGAAGATAAGGTTCCTAGTTATGTAATTACTTATAATATGTATAAAAAAGGCATGCGCATAGAGGAAATAATAAGCCAGAGACAATTAAAAAGCCTTACAGTACAAGATCATATATTAAAATGTGCTTATGAGGGTTTTGAAGTGAATTTAGATGATTTTATTCCAAAACATCATGAAGCACTTATTATAGAGGTTATAAAAAAAATCGGAGCTTCAAAATTAAAACCTATTAAAGATGCATTGCCCAAAGAAATAGATTATTTAGCTATAAAAGCAGCTATATTTAAGTATTCTAACAATAAAATTTCTTAGGAAAAAGGAGAAAACATGGATAAATCATTTAATGAACTAGGATTACAAGAAAACCTTATAGAAGGTTTGAAAAAACAAGGAATTGAGAGCCCTACAGAAATTCAAGTAAAGGCTATTCCACTAGGACTTGAAAACAAAGACATCATAGGAGAATCAGAAACAGGATCAGGTAAAACACTAGCTTACCTACTTCCTATATTTCAAAAGATAGACGTTACATCAAAGGATATTCAGGCGATTATACTTGCGCCTACTCATGAGCTTGCAATGCAAATACATAAGCAGATAGAACTTTTATCAGAGAATTCTGCTATACTAGTAAAATCTACTAGTATAATAGGCAATGTTAATATTAAAAGGCAACTTGAGTCTCTTAAGGAAAAGCCACATATAATAGTTGGTTCGGCAGGAAGAATTTTAGAACTTATAACTATGAAGAAACTAAAATCACATGGGGTAAAGACTATAGTAATAGATGAAGGCGATAGGATGATAGATGAAAATAACATTGAGGGAGTAAAGGCTATAATTAAAACTACCCTTAGGGATAGACAAATCATGTTGTTTTCAGCTACGGTATCACTTAAAGCGGTAGAAATTGCTAAAACACTAATGAAGGATGCCGAGGTTATTAAAGTAGGGGATAAAAGTGTTGTAAACCCTAACATAGATCATATGTATTTTGTGGTTGAACATAGAGAAAAATTGATTCTTTTAAGAAAACTTATAAGTGCTACAAATCCTAAAAAAGCAATAATATTTATAAACAAAGGTGATGAAGTAGAAATTACAGCTTCAAAACTTAGCTATCATGGATTAAGTGTAGAAGGAATTCACGGGACTTCTGAAAAAGAAAATAGAAAGAAAGCTATTGAGGACTTCAATGCAGGTAAAATCCAACTTTTAGTGGCTTCTGATTTAGCTGCTAGAGGGCTTGATATAGAAGGAGTAACACATATATTTAATCTTGATATACCAGAAAATTCTAAGGACTATTTACATAGAGTGGGTAGAACAGCAAGAATGGGTCAACATGGGTTTGCACTATCAATAGCAGAAGAGAGAGAACTTGATCTTATTAAAAACTATGAAAAAGATTTTAATATAGAAATACTGCCAAAAGATATCTTCAAGGGTATAATTATTGATCCAGAGGACTCGCCTAAAGCTAAACACGCGAAAAGGCTCCAAAATAAAGCATCAAATTTAAAAAAATAAATGGTTAATGAATAAATTACATTAGCTTAGGTTCATTCCTTATGGTATAATGGCTTGGTGGTTTCGACTATAATGGAATTACTTAATATGGAGGTATATATAAATATATGATTAGTACAAATAATATAAGTTTAAGATATGGTGCACGTAAATTATTTGATAATGTTAATATAAAATTCACACCCGGTAATTGTTATGGATTAATTGGTGCTAATGGATCTGGTAAATCAACTTTTCTTAAAATATTATCAGGAGAAATCGAGTCTAATACAGGAGAAGTTATAATTACACCTGGAGAAAGACTTGCGGTTTTAAAGCAAGACCATTTTGAATTTGATGAACATGAAGTTATCAAAACTGTAATGATGGGACATGTAAGATTGTTCGAAATAATGAATGAAAAAGATGAGTTATATGCAAAACCAGATTTTACTGACAAAGATGGAATTAGAGCTTCAATACTGGAAGGCGAATTTGCCGAACTTAATGGATGGGAAGCTGAATCAGAAGCCGCAACTCTTTTAATGGGACTAGGTATTACTGAAGAACTTCAAAGCAAAAAAATGAAGGAATTAACAGGATCTGAAAAGGTTAAGGTACTTCTTGCTCAAACGTTATTTGGTAAGCCAGATATTTTACTTCTGGATGAGCCTACAAACAATCTAGATTCAAAATCAAAAAAATGGCTTGAAAATTTCTTGTTAAATTTTGATAGTACTGTTATAGTTGTTTCTCATGATAGACATTTTTTAAATAAAATATGTACTCATGTTGCAGATATTGACTTTAGTAAAATTCAATTATTTGTTGGGAATTATGATTTCTGGTATGAGTCCTCGCAACTTGCTCTTCAAATGGCCAAAGATTCAAACAAGAAAAAAGAAGAAAAAATTGCTGAACTTCAAAGCTTTATTGCTAGATTTAGTTCTAATGCTTCTAAAGCAAAACAAGCTACTTCTCGTAAAAAACAATTAGATAAATTGACTTTAGACGATATAAAACCTTCTTCTCGTAAATACCCTTTTGTAGGGTTTAAGCCAGAAAGAGAAGCAGGTAATGATTTATTAGTAGTTGAAAATTTAACTAAAATTGTGGATGGAGTTACACTTCTTGATAATTTGTCTTTTATAGTTAACAAGGGCGATAAGATTGCGTTCACTGGTGCAGATGAAATAGCTAAAACTACACTATTTAAGATATTGATGGGTGAAATGGAGCCAGATAGTGGTGAGTTCAAATGGGGAGTTACTACTTCTCAAGCTTATCTGCCAAAGGATAACTCCGAATATTTTAATGCTGTAGATTGTACCTTAGTTGATTGGCTTAGACAATTTTCAGAAGAAAAGGCAGAGAGCTTTATTAGAGGCTTTTTAGGAAGAATGCTTTTCTCTGGAGAAGAAGCGCTTAAACAATCTAGTGTGTTGTCTGGTGGAGAAAAGGTTAGATGCATGCTTTCTAAAATGATGCTTAGTAATGCTAATGTATTAATTTTAGATGAACCTACTAATCATTTAGACTTAGAGTCTATTACAGCTATAAACAATGGTTTAACTAGCTTTACTGGAACAATTTTGATTACGTCACATGATTATCAGCTAATTCAAACAGTTGCAAATAGGATAATAGAAATTACACCTAAGGGAATAATGGATAAAGTAATGTCGTATGATGAATTCTCAGAAAGCGATGAAATTCAAAATGAATTAGAACTTATGTACAAATAAGAGAAGCACTTCTAATAATTATTATTAGAAGTGCTTTTTTAATTAACTAAAAAAAGCCACCAAACCCTCTACCACAGCCACAGCCGCCGCCGCCAACACCTAAAAGCAAGAGAAGTAACCAGATGCCACTGCCGCCACCGATTCCATTTCCACATCCATTTCCACAACTATTTCCAGAATTGTTTCCACAGCAACAGTTATTTCCACAGTTGGAAGTAGGCCTACAGCAACAGTTATTATTACAACAATTATTATTATGTCTATGACTCATTTAAATAACCTCCTTTTTAAATTCGGTACAGTAAAATAAATAGCACTTGAATGCTTGTTATTTATTTTACTGTACCTAAGTAAAAGTTTTAAAAATCTACTAAAGTGTTTTCATTAACCACCTTAAGAAGAAATTTTATGCTTTAACTTAAGTATTGGAGATGCTTTAGTATTGATACCATCACAGCTAGATGATAGACTTCTTTATTTAAAATCCTGTAATTAAGGAAGGTATAGCTCGTACTTTAGTATATTCTACATTTTACTAAGTGTGAATATGAAATTGTATTTGCATAAGTCAAGATATTTGATACCATTTTGGCAAGTGACAAGTTTAAAACAAAAGGCACATGGAATTCCATTTGCTTTTAATAATTTGGTTATATTATTATTAAATGGTTATATAATTAATTAATATATTGTAATATAATTGAGAAAAAAGATAATGTTAATTATTAAGGTAAATAAATTAAATATTTAAAGAAGGATTTTTATGATTGAAATTAATTTTTTTTCATTATTAATTGGATTTAATTCCATATATTGTAAAGTAGTGTTATAATGTTTGTATTGTATTTTGCAATTATAAGTGGTTAATTATTTTATTCCTACAAAAAAGGGTTTTTAAAAATAATATAGAATATAATAACAAACTAAAAAAATTATAAACGGAGGTAAAGGATATGAAAAAAGATAATAATTTAACATCTGCTAAAGAGGCTTTAAAGGCAACAGCAGAAAAAGTTATAAAATCTACGGAAGAAACAAAAGAAAATATGGGAAAGACTATAAGTGCGGTGAAAGATACTGCTAAAAGTGTTAAAACTAGAGCTACTAAAGCAACTACTGCAGCAAAAAAAACAATTGCTAAGAAAATTGATGTTGGATTCTATGTTCAATATCACGGAAAAGAGGTTAGTAAAAAAATATTACTTGAAAATATTTATGAAGAATGGGTAAAATCTCATAAGATTTCAGAACTTAAAACCTTGTCTGTATATATAAAGGTTGAAGAAGATACGGCCTACTGTTTGATAAATGAAGAAATTAAAATGAATTTAAAATTATCATAATATAATGTAAAAAAAGGCTTAGGGCCTTTTTTTATAGGATTAGAAAATTAATGGAGTAGTGATACTAAGAAGTTTTGTGTTTTGATTAAGTGGATTTAACCAAGAATGATCAGTTGTTGAAGGATATTGAATTGAATCTCCTGCTTTTACTAGATAATCGGTTCCAGAAAGGTTTACAATTAATGCGCCTTCAAGCACATAAACAAATTCCTCTCCAGGATGATTAGAACTACTTCCATGCATTTCTTTTGGTGGAAGAATAACTATCAAGGATTCAATTTTTCTCCCAGGAAAATCTCCACTAATTCTAATAAATTCAGAATTTGAGCCCTCTATTTTAAATGTTTTTTCTTCTTCGGACTTAACCAAAAAATTGTGTTTTCCAGGAGCTTTGAAGAAATAGTTCATTGTTACATTTAGTGCTTCTGCAATTTTTTTTAGTGAAGTTATTGCAAGTGAAGAATAGCCATTTTCTACCTGAGATAGAAAGCTTACTGAAAGGCCGGTTTTAACACTCAAATCTTTTAAGGTTAGATTCTTTTCTTTTCTTAAATTACGAATTTTACCTGATATCTCAGCTATCATTAAATACCCCCAAATTTTATACTTATCAAAAAACATAATGGTATATTATTAAAAATAATATTTTTTTACCAAAAGTGTCCATATCTATTATTAGATATGATAACATATTAAAAAAAATTATTCAATATAATAAACATTATAATATTATAATATTATAATAATTATGATATGTATAAAAAAAATATTGTTTTATTTAAGTAGTTACTGTAATATTTAAATTAATTATTGTTATACTTGAAGTATTACTGCTATACTTAAAAAGTTAGGCATATTATAATTTTTTATGATATAATATATTATAAATAACATAATATACTGACTATTAGGTTTAATAAAAAAAAGATAGTTTATATTTCTCTGCTCAATACAGAGAATTAAAATATAATCATAATATTTTAGGAGGGATTTTTAATGATACAGGAAAGACTTAACAAGGTTTTAAAGATTATGCGAGAAAAGAAAATACCTCAGATGATAGTTTCTGATTCGAATGCTATTTTTTATCTTACGGGCAAATGGATATTACCAGGAGAAAGAATGCTAGCATTGTATATTAACACAGATGGGCATAACAAGTTATTCATAAATGAGTTATTTCCTATAAGTGAAGACTTAGGATTAGAAATGATATGGTATAGTGATACTGAAAAACCAGTAGAAATTCTTTCAAAACATATTAATAAAGATATTCCAATGGGCATAGATAAAGACTGGCCTGCACATTTCTTATTAAGATTAATGGAGCTAAAAGGTGGTAGCACATTTGTTAATGGTTCTAAAATTATTGATAAAGTAAGAAGTTCAAAGGATGAAAAAGAAAAGGAACTTTTGAGAGCATCATCAAAGCTTAATGATATTGCTGTTGAAAAGATGATAAAGCTTGTTTCTAAAAAATATACTGAAAAGAAAATGGGAAAAATACTTGGTGACATGTGGGAAGAAATGGGAGCTGAGGGACATTCTTTTGACCCTATAGTAGGTTATGGTGCTAATGCAGCAGACCCTCATCATGTTATGGATAACTCAACAGTTAAAGAAGGCGATAGTGTAGTTATTGATATTGGTTGTATTAAAGACTCATATTGCTCAGATACTACAAGGACCGTTTTTTATAAAAGTGTATCAGACCATAGCAGAGAAGTTTATGACATAGTTAGAGAAGCTAACAAAAGAGGAATTGAGAAAGTTAAACCAGGAGTTAGATTCTGTGATATTGATGCGGCAGCAAGAGACTATATTACAGAAAAAGGTTATGGGAAATATTTCACTCATAGATTAGGACATTCAATAGGACTTCAAGATCATGAGTTTGGTGATGTTTCTTCTGTTAATACTGATAAAGTAGAAGTAGGAAACTGTTTTTCAATAGAACCAGGAATTTATATTCCAGGAGATGTTGGTGTTCGTATAGAAGATTTAGTAATAGTTACTAAGGATGGTTGTGAAGTATTAAATCATTCTTCAAAAGATTTAATTATTGTAGAATAGAATAATTAAGTGTTAGTTTTTTTAAAACATAAAAGATTTTAATGAAAACCCTATGGATTACTTTCATGTAGTCTATGGGGTTTTTATAGATAGATTTATAACTATTTTATTATAATTTCAATAAATAGAGAAAGTTTAAAATTGGAGGAATAATCATGTTAAATATAGGTTGCCATTTATCAGTTTCAAAAGGCTATAAAGCTATGGGAGAAGATGCTCTTAAAATAGGGGCAAATACATTTCAATTTTTCACCCGTAATCCTAGAGGTAGTAAAGCAAAAGAAATTGACCCAAAAGACGTAGAAGCACTATTAGAAATAGCAAAAGAAAACAAATTTGCTGTAATTCTAGCACATGCCCCATATACCTTAAATGCTTGTTCTGCAGATGAACACACAAGAGAATTTGCACTGAAAATTATGGAAGATGATTTAAATAGAATGGAATATATGCCAAATAGTCTTTATAATTTTCACCCTGGTAGTCATGTAAAACAAGGGGCCAAGGTAGGCATCGAATACATTATAAATCTGCTTAATACTGTGTTAAAACCAGAACAAACTACTAGAGTACTTCTTGAAACTATGTCCGGCAAAGGAACGGAAGTAGGCCAAAGTTTTGAAGAACTAAAACAAATTCTTGATGGAGTCATTCTTTCTGATAAGATGGGAGTATGTCTTGATACTTGCCATGTTTACGATGCTGGTTATGATATCGTTAATGATTTAGATGGAGTCATAAATGAATTTGATAGGATTATTGGTCTTGATAATTTATATGCAATTCACTTAAATGATAGCAAAAATCCATTTGAAAGTCATAAAGATCGCCATGAAACAATTGGTGAAGGTTATATTGGACTCGAAGCTATAACTAGAATTATTAATCACCCCAAATTACATCATTTGCCATTTTTTTTAGAAACACCGAATGAATTATCTGGTCATGCTAGAGAAATTAAAATACTGAGAGATGCATATGTAGAATGAGGTGCCATTCACTTGGCAAGTGCACCACCTCATTGTCTACTGTTGCTATATAATAGATACAGTTAAATGTAAATAAATTCTTTGAATTACAATAAACTCTTGTAAATAATCTTTTTAATAGTGAAATGTTACATTATTAGCCTAACTAAGAAATTTTTATGATAGAATGGGTTTATGGATTTTTAACTAACAAAATGTAAAAATTTACGGTAGAATAGAGAAGGATATGTATAAAACTTGCCATTAGTTACGTGGGTGGCGTCAAAGGGGGATAAAGTATGATAAAATCATTCGATTTTTTAATGAGTGCACTAGTTATTTTTTTTAGTTTATGTATAATTAGTAATCTTATTTTTAGCAATAAAAACACTAATAAGAGAAATAGTAAGAAAATTTACTTTGCTATAAGTATGATTTCTTTCCTTTCTTTTCTCTTTTTTGTTACTATAGGTAAATTTAAATTTAAGAGCACCTTACCTTTTCTGATAGTGGGCTGCATGTCTTTGGCTGAAGTTCTTAAAAATTACCAACCCACTGCAATAAATAAGAAAAACTTAGAATATAAAAAAGATGTATAATGGTAATATTTGAAAATAGGATAGAGAAAGTATCTATAAAAAGACTTTCTCTATCCTTAATAATTTTGCATTCTAATGTATAGATATTGTATAATTAATTGGGTAGATATTAAAAAATGGGGTTGATTTAATGAAAACTGTTTATGATTTGGAGAAAAGGATAATAAGTCTAACAGAAATTCAAGAATACTTTAAAATAGAGAATTACGGCGTGCTTGTAGAGTTAGTAAAGACAAAGGTTACAGAGGGTGTTTTAAAGGAAGTTAAAGGCAGTAAATCAAATGGAAGGATGCCCTTCCTTTATAATAAATATAGGGTTAACTTTGTAGAAGAGGATCTTACTTTTCTTAAGGAAGATATTAACTATAGCTTTCCACTAAACTTTAATAGAGAATTTTATCTGAATAATCTTAAAAAATATAAAGATGATAAAGAATATATAGAGTACTTAGCTAATTATTTCAGAAGTAGTAAAAGTAAGTTTGGAGTTACTATGTCCATAAATGAAAGAAGTTTTGAAATATGGGGCCAAGAAAAATTTTTAAAAGATGGTAATGGACAGTGTATTTTGAGAAACTTAGGCCTTACACTAGAGGAATTAAATGTTTATAAAACACCAGAACCTTTTGTATATTTTTCTTGTAAAAGGGGAAGAAATCAAAGAGTACTTATTATTGAAAATAAGGACACTTGGTATACTATAAGAAAACTAATGCTTCAGGGTAGGGAGGTATTTTTAGGGGAAACTGTGGATACTATTATTTACGGCTGTGGAAAAAACATAGAAAAATCTCTTGAGGAGTATGAGTTTACTGTAGAAGAATATCTTCTGCAACCTTTAAGTGTATTATATTGGGGAGATATTGACTATGAGGGTATTTCTATATATGAAAGGCTTAAAAAAAGATACTCTGATAAATTTAATATAGAGCTATTTGTGAATGCCTATATTACAATGGTTAACCTAGCAGAGAATAGAGTGTTACCATGCTATAGCGAAAAACAAAATAAAAATATAGATGTTGTTTTTCTTACTGAAATAAAGCCTTATGCAGAAAAAATTTTAAAAATATTTAAAATGGGTGGTTACATACCACAAGAAATAGTTAACTATAATGTGCTCAGTGAGGGGGAGTAGAATGTATGATTTTTTAAATAATTTTCATAAGAGAATGGAGAAGCTGTCCTACTCCTTTTTAATTGACAACAAGGTTTCAACTTTAACTACCTTTAAAGAATATTTTACGAGCATGGAACTTATAAATTTAGTTTATAGTTTGATGTGCTTTGTCTTGGACAAGTCATTGAAGGATGAGGAATGCACCTTAAACAGTATGTCTGCATTATTAGATGACCTGGCCTCTAAGTATTATGATAGAGTCCTAACAGAGGAAGAGGCTTATGATATTACACATTTCATTGTTTATAAAATTCTTAGAAATGATGGTAAACCATTTATGTTTACCACCATTGATTATTCAACGGGAGAAAAGAAAGTATATGATTATCATCTCCTACAGCAAAGAACTTCGAAACTCGATAATAATAAAAGTACATTTACTCTCACGCAGGAGGGGTATAGGCTTATACTAGGAGCTTTAGAGGTGGATGAGAAAACTCAGATAGATATTAATCAAATGATTTTAGAGATGAGCTTAAAGAGAAAAAATTTCTCTCAAGGGCTTTTGGCAGTTGAAAACTTAAATAACCTTATAACGGCGCAGATAAATGTGGTGAATAATTTTATATATAAAACGAGAGAAAATATATTTTCTATAGAACAGAGCGATTTTGAAGAGAATTTTTTAAAAAATATACAAGTGCTGGTGGAGCAAAACAAGAAATTCGATGAGCTCAAGGAAATAATTATTGTAGAGGAAGAAAGACTAAGTAGAACTGATATAGAAATTACTAAGGAAAATTATGATTCTTTAAAGCAACTTGGCAAGATAAAAGAGCTTTTGATTAGTATATCCTATAAGGCTGGTGAGCTTATAACTTGTCATTTTCATTTTAAAGATGAGTATAAAAAGGCGCTGGAAGAAGCAAGCTTTTATTATAATAATAAGAGAATTAATATTAAAGATGATTTGCTCAGGCCCATTGAGAAAGATGCCTCGAGGCTTGGTAGTGTATATAAACTATTTAATCCACTGTTTAAAGCTAGCATAGCTAAAAAGTTCAATATAAATTCTATGTTTAATGAACAAAATCTTTATTTTAAAGACGATGAAGAGGATGAGATTGTAATAGACATGATAGACAATGAAGATTACGAGCTTATTTTAAAGCAGAAAAATAGAGCAGAGTATAAAGAAATAATTTCTGTTATATTAGCTTTTCTAGTGGAAAATAAGGACTCGGACTTATTAAGCCTAATGAATTTTTATAACAATAAAGATATTTTAGAGTATAAAAAACTTGTACCCACTGTGAGAAAGTTTTCAGAGGTTTTAATTGAACTTTTAAGAATTGGGATTATAGATGTAGAGGAAATGGTAAGAGATCAAAATGATGCTTATGATAATGAGGAAATTGAATTTGATCTTAGATCCTTATTGGTAGAGGAGTTAAATGAAAAATATAGGCTTGTACTCGTTAAGTATATCTATTTTAACAAGTGTAGCGATGGCGCGCGTCTTACAATAACTGAAAAACAAGGAGAAGATGCTAATGAGGACTTTGTAACCCTGCAAAATTTAAATTGTCCTAATATTATTATGAAATTGGAGTAGATAAATATATGTATATATTAGATGATATAAGAAAAGCTATGAGGTTGTATAATTATTTATTAGAGAATGGTGAGCTTACTGCAGTTGGGGATGTGGAGCTTTTTCAATATTTTAGTGATGGAAGCATCAGAGAGATAATTGAAGCTTTTCAGGAAGAGTGCAATGTTGCCATTAAAAAATATGACGACACCATTTACTTTATTCCCAATGTTGATAATGAATTTTTAGGTTATAAGAGAGCTGAACTTAAAAAGGAAATATTTACAAGAACGGATATGAGAAACATAGATTTATTTTTAGCTATGTATATAATGTTACAATTCACCTCTGAATTTTACAGCGGTAAAGGTAGCAATGTAAAGATAAGAGATTTAATTCAATTAGGGGAATTAGACGAAAAAATCACTGAAAGATTAGAGCTTTTTTTAGACAGTGATGATAAGTCTGTAGATGAACAAAGTGGACTAGTAATTACGGATATAGCAAAGTACTGGTTTACCTTAATTAATGAAGATGATTCAACTGCCCTGCGAACCAGAAGGTGGTACATAAGCCAGGTTATGAACTTTCTAAAAAAAGAAAATCTTATTAATTTGCAGGATGAAACAGTTATAATACCAACAGTTAAGTTTAATCGTTTAGCAGCTAATTACTTTTTAAATTATGAGAGGTTAGAAGATATTAATAGAATATTAAATGAAAATATTGGGAAGGAGGATTCCGATGCCTAAGCTAAGTAAAACCAGGATAATTAATTTAAATTATAATGATGGAAAGCGGACTATATATAATGAGTTATTTGACTATGATAATGGTAAGGATGCCTTGTTTTCTATGGAAAATGGTGTAGGTAAAACTGTGCTTATACAGTTTTTTCTCCAACCATTTATAAGAAATAAAAGAGATCTTGCAGGTAGAAAATTTGAAGAATATTTTACTGGCAATGCTCCTACTTACATAATTCATGAGGTACTATTAGATAACGGTGAGAAGCTTCTAGTAGGTATGATAATAAAAAAGGACAACTCTGATGATGAGAAAAATAAGCTCCGAATTCTTGCCTTTACTAATAGATATTCAAGGCCTAATGATTTTGATATAGTAAATATTCCCTTTGTTGATGGTAAAAGAATTTTAAAGTTTTCAGAGGCTGAGGATAAAATAAAGAAATATAAAAGTGGTAAAGTTAATTTTAACTATTATAATTTTAATGACAGCAGTAAGAAATCACAATACTTTGAGGATTTAAGAGCTTATAAAATAAATTATAAAGAGTGGGAAGATATTATTAGAAGCATAAACAATGATGAGTCGGGTCTTTCCAATTTATATGATAAGCATAAAACCGATGAGGCTCTTATAAGAAATGTAATAGTGCCACTTATTGAAAGCAAAATTAATGGTGAGAAAAATATAATTGAAGCTATAAGAAATAATTTAGGCAAATATATTGAAAGCTATAAGCAAAGTAAAGAGTCTTTTCACGAAATAGATTTAATGAAGGCTTTTCAGGGGGAAATGGTTCCTGTTACTGAGCTATTGCAAGAGGGAATTGCAAAGGAAACTTCTAGAGAAAATTTATATAAAGTGATTTATAGTATAGCTTATCTTTGCGAAGAAGAATTTAAGAAAAAATGCAGTGAAAAATCTCAGTGTGAAGAATTTATTAGTGAGCTATATCTCGAACTTGCAAAGGTTAATTACGAGGAGCATTCACTAAATTACTATAATCTTTGCTTAAAAGAAGAAGTGGCCGAGGAAAAGTTCCAAGAGGTAAGTGCAAAACATAAAAATGTGGATATTAAACATAAAGACTTAGTGAGAGAAAAATATAGTCAGGAAAGTGCTGAGCTATATGAGGATCTTACTAATATAGAATCAGAATTAGTTGAGGTTAGAGAACGAATTGAGAATTCGCACAGAGAAGATTCAGAAATAGTTGAAAATATAAACAACTATAAATTTACTCTTAAAAATGTTTATCACGTGGAATTAGATCAGCTTCTGGAAGTGGAAAAAGAACTCCTTGAAACTCAGAAGGAATTAAAGGTGAGTCTACAGGAAAATGAAGAAAAACAAAAAAACATAAATTCAGAGTTTAGAGAAAATATAGGTTCCGAGGCAGAGGCAAAAAACGCAGTAAGAATCTTTGAAGAAAACGAAGAGTCTTTTAAAGTGAAATATGTGGATTTTGATTTAATAAGAAATCCCCTTTTAAATGAATATAGCGCAAAAGAATTAGAGAAATACGGCTTCTGCCTAGCTGAAAAAAATGATGCAAATATTGCTAAGCAACAGGAGTTAACAGTGGAAGCAGCTTCTCTGATGGTGAATAGAGATAGCATAAAGAAAAATATTTATGATTCCACAAAAGACTTAACAGTGCAGAAAATTACTCTTGAAAAAAAGAATAATGAATTGAATAGTTTTAAAAAGGAAACGGCTAAAATTATAGAAATACTTAGAATTAAAAATTTACCACTAAACGTAGCTGTATATAAGGATAAGCTTAAAGAGGTACTAAAAAGTGAAAATGCTAAACTCAAAGAGAATTTAAGTAATGAACAAGATAAATTAAGGCAAATAGAAGATACTATAAATAGGTATGAAACGGGGCTTATTCAACTTCCTAGTGAGGTGATGAGATGCTTTGAGAATAAAGGTATTCACTTCGAATATGCACTTAATTGGCTACAAAACTATAGGGGAAGCAAAGAGGAAAAAGAAAACCTAGTAAAAAATAATCCTTTCTTTCCCTATGGAATATTATTAAGTACGAAGGACATAAGCCTGCTAAAAAATGAAAGCATCGATGTTTATACTTCTATTCCTATCCCTATTATAAATAAAGGAGATTTAAATAAAAAGCTAAAGATAGACAAAAGAAATGATATCTTAACTATTGAAAATCAAGAGTTTTTATTAGCCTTTAATTATTTGCTTCTAGATGAAGAGGAAAGAGCAGAGCTATTAAAAAACTTGAGGCAGAAGATAAAAACTTTAAACTACGATATTGAAAATATAGTTAAGGCTACTTACAGAAATGGTGAATATGAAATAGTTTTAGCCCATTATGAGTATATTGGTAGCGAAAATGATGCTATCGAAGTGGATATAAAAGAATCTGAAATAGCTATTGTGGAACTAGAAACTCTTTTAGCTAATTGCAATGAAAAAGCAATAGCTAATGAAAAAAGAAGAGATGATAACACAAGTGAGTTTCATGAACTTCAAAATAATCTTAGGGATTTATTGCAGCAAAAACAGAATTTTAGTGAATTCTTAGTGGGGCATGAAGAGTTTAAAAAGTATACAAATGATTTGTATGTCATAAGAAAGCATCTAGAATCCCTAAAGAAAAAAGAAGTAAATTTAAAAGAGCAATATTCCAAGCTTCAAGATAAAATTAGTAATTCAAGAAATGAAATATATGAGCTTAAGAGAACGATGAAGGAGACCTCCTCCAAATTTGAGATCTATAAAAACACTTACACTGGAGTTTTATTAAAAGAGGATAAAAATACAATAGAGGCTAGGCTATCTTCTTGTGAAAAACAGCTTGGTGAGAACGTTAAAAGGGATAAAGAGGAGGAGAGGAAGCTTAGTGAAAATCTAAATAAAATTCAGAGTAGACTTAATAGAACAGTTAAAGAAGGCAATCTTTCTTTGGAATATAAAAGTATTAGTTTTTCTGAGGATTATTTAGAAAAGTTAAAAATCGACATAAGTGTTTTAGAAGTACAGATTAATGTACTAAAGGATGAAATGAATAGATTTAATAATGAATTGTCATTGGTTATTCAAAGGAAACAACGAGAAATGGAAGATATTGAGAAGCTAGGATTTGAAGTGCCCATATCAAAGGAAGATATTAAAGATTCAAACTTTAAAGTCCGTGAGAAGAAAATTAAAGAAGATTTAAAAGAAAATAACGAAATTATAAGGGATTATATTGAAGATATTGATAAGCTTAAGCGATTAAAACAAAAATTAGAGATTTATGGAAGTTATTCCTCGGAAATAGTTGATGTAGGTTTTAATTTTACGAATATTCAGGCTGCCACTTTGGCTACTGAGGAATATATAAGCAACTATGAGGATATTAAAAAGGAAATTAATAATATAGAAGCAAAGATTTCAAAAGGAATCAGTTCAATTTACGAAAAATATAGAGATAAGAATAGACTTATTAAAGAGCGTCTATTTGACTATCTTAATAAAGAAAGAAAAATATCACGTCATAGTGACATAGAATCCCTTTTAGAAGTTGTGGACCGGAGTGTAAGAACCCTGGAGCTAGAACTAAGTTCTATAAAATCTGAGGAAGAGGTAGTAATAAATGAAGTATTAAGATATGCTAGTCATGTTCTACAGGAACTTAGAACAATAGATAAAAAATCTAATATCAAGCATTTAGGAAAAACACAAAAACTTCTTGAAATCACAATTCCAGAAGAAAAAGAAGAAGCCACCCTTACTGAATATATCAAAGAAAGGGTTATTTATTATGGTAACTTTGAAGGTGATTACTCAAATCTACTAGAAAATGATATTCAAAGTGCAGAGCTTATAAGTAAGCTTATTGGAAATATTAATAGAATAAGAGTGGATATTAAGAAAATTGAAAAGACTGGTCTTGTAAGAAAAAGCTGGAAAAATGCACTTTCCCAAAATTCAGGCGGAGAAAAGTTTGTATCGATGTTCATATTGCTTTCCAGCCTAATGTCCTATATGAGAAAAAGGGAGACGGACATAGACAATAAGGAAGAAAAGAAAATAATAATTATGGATAATCCCTTTGCAAAAACTAATGCTGAGCATCTACTAGAGCCAATGTTTCAGATAGCAGAAAAATATAATATACAGCTTCTTTGCTTTTCAGGTATAGGCGGAAGTGCAGTGTATAATAGATTTAATAAAATTTACGTAGCGAAAGTAGTAGAAGATAAATTTAGAAATAAAGAAAATGTATCCTTTAAAACTGGTGGGGAAGATACTCTAGAGCTATCCGATTTTACCATAAGTAAGGAGCAAATTTCGTTATTTTAAATAAAAAAATAAGGTACTACCCAATTGGAAACCTTAATAAAATCAGTAGTCGCCTAAGATATTTTACTAAACATTGTGTTACTATGTTTATGTTTCGGGAGGTTTTTTATGGAAAGATATGAACTTAATAAAAATTTGGCTCAGATATTAGAAAGCAAGGGGGGTGGCTAGAATGTCTGATCCTAGAATGATTAAAGAAATAAAGGCGGCTGCAATGATAAGAAAAGTTGATTTATGTTGAAAAAAAGAAAATCAAATAATTTAGTGCATGAGGTAATAGTAGCTACAATACTAATTTTATATATTTTGTTTTTATGTATGGACTTTTATAATGTAAGATGGTTAATAAGTTCCGATTATATAAAGTACTTATGTATATTACTATGTTTTTTATTATCCATAGTCTCTAATAAAAACTCGATTTTAGATATAGCTAAACATAGAGATATATTTCTACTTAGATTGGGTCTTTTCATAACTGTCATGGCAGATTTGTGCCTGCTTATTTTTGATTTTCATGTTTTAGGTGTAATTCTTTTTTCACTGGTTCAAATTACTTATACTGTGAGATATAGCACTGAAAATCTTAAAACAACACTATTATATTTTTTTATTACATTTCAATGTGTAGTGCTCACTTATTTAATAGCCACTTTATTTATTGAAAAAATTAATATATTAATACCTATTTTATTATTTTATTTTATATGCTTAATTACCAGTGTAAGTAAAGCTATAGCGGCCTTTAAAAACAATTTATACCCATCACCAAGTAAATATATGATAGTCTTTGGCATGATACTTTTTCTTTTATGTGACATATGTGTAGCATTATCTAATGTGACTACAACAGTATACTTTATGATAAGGTTACAGCAAATAACTTGGCTTTTAATTTGGACTTTTTACCTTCCTTCTCAATTGCTATTGGCCTTAAGTGGTACATCCGAAAATAAATCAATAGAATAATTGTTGCATACCTAGCGTATATATTGGTGTGATAGAAATAAATTAGGGGAAGATTTATGGTACTTATAAAAATATCAGAAGTTCCACAAAGTTCAGCGCAACTACTAGAGAGAGTTAGTAGGTCCTGGAAGAGAAAACTTGAAACTGTATCAAAACAAGATACTGCTGTAGTTACACACAGAGGTGAGATAGTTGCGGTATATAAAATTCTAGGTGGGAGGGTTGCTCCTCATTGCCAAGGTAGGATTGAATTTGTGTTAGAAGAAATAGAAAGTGACTTAAAAGGAAGGAAGATAGTAAGCAGAACATCTAATCCTTGTATAATAGTAGAAAAACTGAATTTTAAAGAATCCATTTAACAAGATAAAGCGATTATGTAAAAACATAATCGCTTTATCTTGTTAAATATTATTTTGTTTTCACAGAACTAAACAAATTAGTTACAATATGGATAATTGGCTTTAATAGCTGTAAAATAGTACTAAGAATATCAGTCAATATGGGTATTGTAATACCTATTTGTTGAAGAACATATATCAAAAGGAATATACCAATGGCAATACTTAGTATCCTTCCAATCATTTTAAATACAGCAATACCAAGATAAGCAAGTAATAAAGCTAATGCAAACATAATAATGGTATTCAGATTAATATTTGAAAAATCAACATTCATAAGACACCTCCATTATTAATAAAATTATAACTTAAATACTATGGTTTAGCAAAAGTAAAATTTTGTGGAACTCAAGTAAAAATTATTTAAAAACAAAAAAACACCACATACTAAATACAGTTTCTACTGCAATAGTAAATGGCGGGATTACTGTAACAGGTATTAATAATACAACCAGGAACTTTATTTTTTTTATATATTTCCTTATATATATCCATATACAGCAATTACAGTGTTATTAATCCATTAATAACACTAGTGGCATATCACTGAGTTACATAGTTGTTAAAAGTATTTTAATCCCAACCAGTGATAAAACTGAAGCACCAACGCAAAAAGCAATTAAGATAGAATATAATCTCGACATTTCAGGTATATTTTCGTATTCAGATTTCATCATAAATTGTCCCCATTTCTGCCTCTAAAGGCAATATTACAAAATTCGACATTATGTTTAGTTGATGTAGTTTTCTCCGAAAAAATAACTACTATTAACATAATACTAAACAATTGTTTCATTTATATGTCAATAATGTAAACAATCTATGACTTTTAATGTGTAATGGGGAATGCCATATTTAACTTTAATCTTGCATACTTATAACATTTATGGTATATGCTTATATTAATAAGATTTAGTATATTTATAGGTGGTGATAATTTGGATATTAGACAGCTAATAGAAAAAAACATTGATACTATAAAAAACTTAAGAAAAAAATTAAATATTAACGCAGAACTGTCCTTTAAGGAGATTAAGACTCAAGGCATTATTATCGACTTTTTTAAAAATTTAAATATAGATACAAAGGTGCTGGCAAGGACTGGAGTAGTGGCTACTTTAAATTCAGGAGATAATTGTATTGCTATTAGATCAGATATGGATGCTTTACCTATAAATGGGGTTTCTCATGCTTGCGGTCATGATTATCATATGGCTATTGTTTTAGGGACTGCACTAATACTCAAAAAATTAGGATATGATAAAACTGTAAAATTTATTTTTCAGCCAGGTGAAGAAACAGAAGGTGGAGCTTCACCAATGATAAAAGAGGGTGTACTTGAAGAGCCACGGGTTAATTATATGATTGGATTTCATGTATGGCCTAATGTACTTGTAGGGACAATTGAAGTTGCAAGTGGTGCTTCGATGGCCTCAGTAGATAATTTTCATATGCACTTTATAGGTAAGGGGGGGCATGCCGCCATGCCACATTTATGTAAAAATCCAATATATCCTGCCATAGAATTCATTCAGAGTATGAATATACAATCTAGAATAGAAAATAATCCTTTGGACCCACATATAATTACTTTTGCTTCTATACAATGTGGAAATGTAAATAATGTAATAGCAGAAGAATGTGAGGTTTTAGGTACTGTAAGAACATTTAATAGTGAACTTAGAAATAAATTACATGATGATATATTAAAGAATGCACAGTTATCTGGTGACAAATACGGATGCAAGGTGGGAGTAAAATATGATTTTCAATATCCACCATTAATAAGTAACAAATTACTCACTAATAAATTTGTTGAGATTACGAAAAAACTCATAGGAGCAGATAAGGTTTTACACTTAGAAAAAACCTTTGCTTCAGAGGATTTTGCATTTTTTGCAGAAGCTATTCCATCTGTACATTTTAGACTTGGAATAGAGGATAAGACTAAAGGAATCCATCCCCTTCATTCTCCAGATTTTGATGCCTCAGAAGAAGCAATTTTAAATGGGATTTATATAATAATAAATTTTATAATTTCATTAGAGTACTAAGGTGATATAATATATAAATTAATTTAATGACGAATTAGGAGGAACATATGAAAAATATCTTTAAAACCTTTACAATTATGATTTTAACTTTTGCATTGTTTATCTCTATGCAAACAATAGTTAAGGCTAGCACTTATGGGGACGTGGGGGCTAAAGAAAATGTGATAGTTAGTAAGCAGTGGACAGTGGCTTTTAATAAATCTCTTAGTTCATGAAGGAACTATAAAAGATTATGATAAGAAAATTAAAGCTTAAATATAAGGGATAGGCATAAATGTCTATCCCTTATATATTTTTATTTTCACTTAATAAAATTAAAAAAATGTTAACTAATATGTAAATTTACTAAACTTGCCAATTGTAACGTGGGTGGCACCAATGGATTATAATGGAGGGTCTTAATACCCAGTTTAGCAGCTGCTTCAATATTCACTAAGGTATCATCGATAAATAGGCATTCTTCTGCATTTAGCTTATAAGTATTTAAAAGTTTTGTATAAATTTCAGGTTCAGGTTTTAGAAGATTTTCTTTATAGGAGATTATACCCCCATCAAATTTTTTAAAGAAATTATATTTAGAACAAATTGTTTCAAAAGCTAATGAATGAAAATTTGAAAGCAGGTATAGCTTATAGCCCTTTTCTTTTAGATCATTAATTATTTTTACTGTGCTGTCAATAGGTGTCAATATGTCAATCCAATTATCCATGCATTTCTTAATATGTATTTCATGATCAGGGTTTCTTAGTGTTATTGTATTTACTGCTTGGTCTTGAGTTAATATTCCTCTATCTAGATGAATCCATTCTTCACTCTGAAATATTTCTTTGTAAAGAAGCTTTTCAATGTTACCATCGTTGAAAGTCTTTTTAAGATAATCTATTGGGTTAAATTCTAATAGTACATTTCCTATATCAAAGATTATATTTTTAATCATTTGCTACCTCCATAATAGATTATAATTTTAATTGTAATATAACTAACAAATAAATAGTAACACATATAAAACAGGAATTCAGTATAAATTTAACTATAATTTTCTTTAGTCTAAATAATCTATATATGCAAAATGCAGGAGGTAGTAATAATTAGTATATGATTTTACAGGTTTCATTAGACAATGCCCTATTTTCTACCCAATAAATTCACCATTCAGGAATCTACCTTTATTTTGGATATTTCTATAATCGTCATAATATAGGCCTAAACCATGAAAACGATTACTTTTAAAAGCGCCTTCGTAAATTAATTGTCCGTTATATTTATAATACATTTTTCCATCTCCATCAGCTGCCCCATCTATAAGGTCTCCCACATATATGAAAGTGCCAGCATCTAAAAACTTTTTACTATTTAGAATCTTATAAAGAACTATCTCACAGGTGTTTCTTATAGCCATTGATTCTTTTTCTACAGTTAATAATTGCTGAATTGGTGCAAGGGAAGTACTATTGCCTACACACAAAAGTGATTGCACAAGTGCTAGCCTAAATGCTGCAGAACAATCAAATATATGACTATGCAAGGTATCAAGAACTTCTTGAGTGATTTTACTGCTATTTACATGTGCTATTTTAAAAATTGTATCAGCTGTACCGACTCTAATAGATTTACTATCATGTATGGAGGGAGGATTTGGGTATAATGTATGTAACTCTTGTGAAATCTCATATCCTTTTATCCATTTGAATTTTTTAAACTTTACAATCTCGTCATATTGTTGTAGAGACATGAATCCCCAATTGAGATTCAAAAGCACATTATCCATTGACTTAATTTCATTCATCATAATAATTCATCACTCCTATAATAAATTATAACAATTTTTCAATAAGAATTTTAATAATTAAGTATACTTTTGATTATTCATAAGGATTTTAGAAATAATTACTTTCTAATTGAACTTAGATAAGGAAAAAATACTTATCTATAATTGTATAATTCTATAATCAAATACATTATCCTTCAAAAATAAATAATAATTTTAAAAATTTTTTCTTAAATTTTTATAAAAAAGTATATTGGGTAAAAGAAAGCTAAATATAGTTTATATTCATTACTTACAGGTTTCATTTTTTTGTGATTGGAATGAAATATCATATTGTTGACTTCAAGGCCTGATGAGTGGAATTATTTATTGAGTTTTGTGAAATTGCACAAGTTAAAACCCCATTAATTGATAAAGTTCTTAGGTGGTTTGAGGATTTTATTAAAAATAACTTTATAAAACCGAATTAATAAGATTGAAAGAATGGTATACTTTATGTGTATAGATTAAAATTATAGATCGGGGTGTGAATTTATCTTTGAAAAAACTAATTATTTTAGATCAGGAAACAATAAAAAAAATAAATAAAAAAAATATAATACAGCTTTTATATAAAAAAAATCAACTTACAAAGCAAGAAATATCAAGAGAACTTCATATAAGCATACCTACAGTTATTAGTAATGTGAATGAGATTATTGAGGAGGGGTATTTAGATGAGGCAGGTGTAGCAGAATCCACAGGTGGTAGAAAACCTATTATTGTAAGGTTTTTACCTGAGGCTAAATATTCATTTGGAGTGTCTGTAACTAGTAATAAGATAAGAATTGCATTGGTAAATCTTAAGCTTGTGATAATTAAAGAAGAGGAGTTTGAGATAGTACAAGAATATCAAAGTGTAGATATATTAATGGATAATATTAAAGAACGTATAGATGCAATAGTTGATAGCTTAAAAATACCTAATGAAAAGATAATTGGTATAGGGTTTTCATTACCAGGTACCGTAGATGAAGAAAAGCTTTTTTTGGGAAATGCACCAAATCTAAGATTGAAAAATATAGATTTCCAAAAATATGAGACTAAGTATAATTATAAATTTTATATAGAAAATGAAGCAAATACAGCTGCCTATGCAGAAACTTTCTTGAATTTTGATAATGGTGTAAAAGATATAGTTTTTGTGTCTATAACAGGAGGAATAGGTACAGGAATAATGATAAACGGGAATCTTTATAAGGGACATAATAAGCGTGCTGGAGAGTTTGGTCATATGACTATAGTGAAAGATGGAAAGCAATGTAATTGTGGTAAAAAAGGATGCTGGGAACTATATGCTTCTGAAAAAGCTTTAATAAAACAATATAATTATGAATTTAATACAACAGACAAAAGCATGGGGGAATTCTTTAAACTTACAAGTGTTAATGAGAAAGCAAAAAATATTCTTCATAATTATATAAGTTACCTAGCAGAAGGAATTAAAAATATAATTTTAATAATCGATCCTGAGGAAGTTATAATAGGAGGAAAAATTGCATATTACGAAGAATATTTTAAAGAACTTTTGATAATGAAGGTTTTTGAAGAAAATAGTTTTTACACTAAAGGAGAATGTAAGCTGTCATTTTCAAAATTAAAATCCAATGCATCTATACTAGGGGCAGCTTTAATGACTATGCAAGATATATTTTTTATAAATAAAAAAATAATATAATATTATAGTATATTTAATTAGCAGGCGGCAAAAGACTTGTTGAGCCTGATTTATATGAGTAAATCTAAATAGAATAGTTAAATATATATTTAAGAAGTTGGCGAAATTACTTTAATTTCACCGCTTCTTGTTTTTTTTATCAGTCTGGAACACAATAATTAAACTTTATAAAATAACTTTATAAAATAGCTTTAAAAAGTTTGAAATAAGTGATATGATGTAAATATAGAAAAGTGTAACAGAAAATTTTTAGGAGGTCGTAAAATGGGTGAATTTTTTAAAGATATTCAAAAAGTGAAATATGAGGGAAAACAATCTAAAAATCCATTAGCCTACAAATACTATAATGCAGATGAGGTTATTGATGGAAAGACAATGAAGGAGCATTTACGTTTTGCAGTTGCCTTCTGGCACACTTTTACAGCTAGTGGAAACGACCCATTTGGAATGGCAACTATGCAAAGAAGCTGGGATAATTTGAGTGGAATGGAACTTGCAAAGGCTAGAATGTATGCTAACTTTGAGTTTGCAGAAAAATTAGGAGTAGGATATTTTTGCTTTCATGATAGAGATATTGCACCAGAAGGCGAAGATCTTGCAGAAACTAATAGAAACTTAGATGAAATCGTTTTACTTGCAAAAGAATTATCCCAAAAAACTGGAGTAAAACTTTTATGGGGTACTGCAAATTTATTTAGTAATCCTAGATTTGTGCATGGAGCAGCATCTTCATCCAATGCAGATGTGTTTGCATATGCAGCAGCCCAAACTAAAAAAGCTTTGGAGGTAACAAATTTATTAGGTGGACAGAATTATGTTTTCTGGGGTGGTCGTGAGGGCTATGAAACACTGTTAAATACTGATATGGGGCTTGAACAAGATAACTTGGCTAGATTTTTTCATATGGCTGTGGATTATGCAAGTGAAATTGGATTTACTGGTCAATTTTTAATTGAACCTAAGCCAATGGAGCCAACAAAGCATCAGTATGATTTTGATGTAGCTACAGTACTAGGGTTTTTAAGAAAATATGATTTAGACAAACATTTTAAGATGAATATAGAAGCAAATCATGCTACTTTAGCTGGTCATACTTTTGAACATGAACTTCACTTAGCAAGAGTGAATGGTGTACTAGGAAGTGTAGATGCAAACCAAGGGGATTCAAATCTTGGATGGGACACAGACCAATTTCCTACAGATATTCGCACTGCAACTCTTGCAATGTACGAAGTAATAAAGAATGGCGGACTTCACTGTGGTGGACTTAACTTTGATGCAAAAACGAGAAGAGCATCTTTTGAACCAATAGACTTGTTCTATTCTCATATTGCTGGAATGGATACATTTGCAAAGGGTTTTAAAATAGCTCATAAATTACTAGAAACAGGAGAATTAGAAAACTTCATAGCGGAAAGATACTCAAGCTATAGTGATGGTATAGGAAAAGAGATAGTGGAGAGTAAAGTTGGATTTAATGAACTTGAAAAATATGCTTTAGATAATAAAGCTATAGTAAACAAATCAGGAAGACAAGAGATGCTGGAAGCAATATTGAATAGATATATTCTAGCATAGAAACAATTGATATGTATAGGCAATACTAGGTTGCCTATATATATTATAAAAAGGCTAATGTAAGGGAGGTAAAATATGTATTTCTTAGGAATTGACTTAGGTACTTCTTCAGTAAAAGTAATAGTTATGGATTGTAATGGGAAAGTAATTAACAATGTGTCTAAAAATTATGAAATTAGTTACCCCAACATTGGATGGGCAGAGCAAAATCCTGAGGATTGGTGGTATAGCACAAAAGAATGTATTAAAGAGGTTATTGCCCAAAGTGGTTTGGAATCTGTAGAAATAACTGGGATAGGATTTAGCGGACAAATGCATAGCTTAGTACTTTTAGATAAAGACAATGAAGTACTTATGCCTGCAATTTTATGGTGTGATCAAAGAACGCAAGAAGAATGTGACTATTTAAATGATGTTATAGGAAAGGATAAACTTTCTAAATACACAGGTAATATGGCATTAACTGGTTTTACTGCACCTAAAGTGTTATGGGTTAAAAAACATAGAAGTGATATTTATCATAAAATCGCTAAAATGATGCTTCCAAAAGATTATATAAGATTTAAACTTACAGGTATGTTTGCAACAGATGTGTCTGATGCATCAGGAACTTTAATGTTTGATGTTGAAAATAGAAAATGGTCTAAGGAAATGTTGAATATTTTAGAAATTAAAGAGGAAATTTTACCTAAAGTTTTCGAATCATTTGAGATAACAGGTAAAGTATGTGAAGAAGCAGCAAAGGCTACGGGACTTTGTGAAAAAACAGTGGTGGTTGCAGGTGCTGGAGATCAGGCAGCAGGTGCTGTGGGAACGGGTACAGTTCATAGTGGTATAGTTTCTGTTGCATTAGGGACTTCAGGAGTTGTATTTGCTTGTGACGAAAAGTTTTCCGTAGATAGTGGGAATAGGTTACATTCCTTTTGTCATTCCAATGGAAAATGGCATCAAATGGGGGTTATGCTTTCAGCAGCATCGTCTTTGCAGTGGTGGAATGATAATATAAATATAGATACAAAGACAAATTCTTTTGAAATTTTGCTTTCTGAGGCTGAAAAAACAGCTGTAGGTTGTAAAGGTTTAATTTATTTACCATACCTTATAGGAGAAAGGACGCCTTATAGTGATCCGGATGCCAAGGGTGCTTTTATAGGTTTAAATATAACTCATAAAAGGGGTGACATGACACGTTCTATTCTTGAAGGGGTGTGCTTTGGACTCAGAGATTCATTAGAAATTTTAAAAAGTATGGGTGTAGAAGTAAGAGAGGTAAGAGTAAGTGGAGGTGGTTCAAAAAGTGTACTATGGAAGCAAATTTTAGCAAATGTGTTCAATTTAAAAGTTTGTAGCATAAATTCTAAGGAAGGACCTGCATATGGAGCTTCAATTTTGGCTGCAGTAGGTTGTGGACTCTATGCAAATGTTGAGGAGGCATGCAGTGAACTAATTAATATAACTGAGATTATTGAACCAATAAAAAAAGATGTAGAAAAATATAATGAAATATATAAGGTATATGTATCTCTTTATGGTTGCCTAAAAGATAAATTCAAAGATTTAAGTAAATTAAATTTATACGAGGGGGAATAGAAATGAAAAAAATATTATCGGCATTATTGATATGCGTAATGGTACTAGGACTTACAGCATGTGGTTCAAAAACTTCATCTAAAGATGGAGTAAAATCTAATGGTAAAATTGTGGGGATAGCAATGCCTGAAAAGACATTACAGAGATGGATTAACGATGGAGGTAATATGGTTAAGTCACTTGAAGATTTAGGATATAAGACAGATTTACAATATGCTGACAATAGTGTAGCAAATCAAATATCTCAAATTGAAAATATGATTACCAAAGGTGCAGATGTATTAGTAATTGCTGCAGTTGATGGTACAGCACTTACAGATGTATTAAAACAGGCTCATGATGCAAAAATTCCAGTAATATCTTATGATCGATTGATTACAAAAACTGCATTTATAGATTACTATGCAACCTTCGATAATTTTAAAGTTGGAGTTCTTCAAGGTGGTTATATAGAGAAAACTTTAGAATTAAAAGATGGAAAAGGTCCGTTTAACATTGAATTATTTGCAGGTTCACCAGATGACAATAATGCAAAGTTTTTCTTTGATGGAGCTATGTCAGTCCTACAACCATATATTACTTCAGGTAAATTAGTTGTTAAGAGTGGACAGAAAGAATATTCACAGATTGGTATTTTAGGATGGGATGGTGCTAAGGCACAATCAAGGATGGATAATTTATTAAGCAAAAACTATACTACGACTAAGGTTGACGCAGTATTATGTCCCAATGATGCTATTAGTATTGGGGTATTATCGTCTTTAAAAGGTGTGGGGTATGGATCATCAACTCAAAAGATGCCAATAACTACAGGTCAAGATTGCGAAGTTGCTTCAGTTAAATCTATAATTGCAGGAGAACAAGCATCTTCTGTATTTAAGGATACAAGAGTGCTCGCTGCAAAAGCTGCTGAAATGGCTGATGCTGTTGTTAATGGCAAAAAGCCTACAGTTAATGATACGAAAACATATGACACTGGACTTAAGGTTGTTCCTTCATTCCTATGTGATCCAGTTGTTGTTGATAAATCAAATTATAAAAAGATTTTAGTAGATAGTGGATACATCACTGCTGATAAACTAAAATAAAAAAACAGATAAAGTGATATTTAGTGGTGGGGTTATAGCCACCACTAAATCTATATAAAATGGGAGGAGCTGAATTTCATATGTCGGATATTATTCTTGAAATGAAAAATATTACCAAAACCTTTCCAGGTGTTAAAGCCTTGGATAATGTTAACCTAGAGGTTAAACAAGGTGAGATTCATGCACTAGTTGGAGAGAATGGTGCAGGTAAATCAACACTAATGAAGGTATTAAGTGGAGTATATCCGCATGGAACATATTCTGGAGATATTCTATTTAAGGATAAGCTGTGTGAATTTAAAGATATAAAAAATAGTGAGCATTTAGGAATAGTAATTATTCATCAAGAATTAGCACTAGTACCATCTCTATCTATTGCCGAAAATATATTTCTTGGAAACGAACAAAGTAAAAATGGTGTAGTTGATTGGAATGTGACTAAGAGAAAAACCTGCCAGCTATTAAAAAGGGTAGGCTTAAATGAATCTCCTGATACTCTTATAACTAACATTGGAGTAGGAAAGCAACAGTTGGTTGAAATTGCAAAAGCACTATCTAAAGAAGTTAAATTGCTCATATTGGATGAGCCAACTTCGGCCTTAAATGAAGCTGATAGTGATAACTTGTTAAAGTTAATTGAGGACCTTAAGAGCCATGGAATTACTTCAATTATGATATCTCATAAATTAAATGAAATTAAAAAGATTTCAGACTCAATAACTATACTAAGAGACGGAGCGACTATTGAAACCCTTGATACTCATAAGGATAATATTACAGAAGATAGAATAATTAAAGGCATGGTTGGACGAGAGCTAGTTAATAGATATCCACAAAGAGAACCTAAAATTGGGGATATTATATTTGAAGTGAAGAATTGGAATGTGTACCATCCTGTAGTTATTGATCGTAAAGTTAGTGATAATGTGAATATTGTGATTCACAAAGGGGAAGTTGTAGGAATTGCAGGGCTTATGGGAGCGGGAAGAACAGAGCTTGCCATGAGTATTTTTGGGAAATCTTATGGTAAAAAAATAAGTGGGCAAGTATTCATTAATGATAAAGAAGTACATTTAAATAGTGTAAATAAGGCTATTGAAAGCGGTCTGGCCTATGTCACTGAGGATAGAAAAGAGTACGGACTTATTTTAATAGATCACATAAAAGGAAATACTACTTTGGCAAATTTGAAAAAAATATCTAAATCTGGTGTAATTAATGAAAATGAAGAAATTCTAGCAGCAGAAGATTTACGTAAAAGACTAAACATAAAATGTTCAGGGATACTTCAAAAAACAGGTAATCTAAGTGGTGGAAATCAGCAAAAGGTAATTTTGGCTAAGTGGATTTTTGCAGAGCCTGAGGTGCTAATTTTGGATGAACCCACTAGAGGTATTGATGTAGGTGCAAAATATGAAATATATACTATAATCAATAAATTAGCAGCAGAAGAAAAGGGTGTAATGGTTATTTCTTCAGAACTTCCGGAATTACTGGGAATTTGCGATAGAATATATGTTATGAACGAAGGGAAAATACTAGGAGAAATAAGTGCTAAGGATGCATCCCAGGAGAAAATCATGAAAATGATATTAAACAAAGGGCAGGAGGGTTAATAATGAAAGCTTTAATTAAAACATTCAAGGAAAATGTAACTCAATACAGCATGATAATTGCACTAGTAGGAATTATGATATATTTTCAGATTGCAACAGGTGGCATTTTGTTAAAACCTGTAAATATTACTAATTTAATATTGCAGAATAGTTATATATTAATTTTAGCAATTGGTATGTTACTTGTAATAGTTGCTTTTCATATTGATTTATCGGTAGGCTCAGTAGCAGCTGTAATTGGAGCTCTTGCTGGAATGATGATAATTAACAATAATATGTCTATTCCACTTGGAATTATAGTTCTATTAATTATCGGTGCTATTATAGGAGCTTGGCAAGGATTTTGGATTGCTTATGTAAGAATACCAGCCTTTATAACTACCCTTGCAGGAATGATGGTATTTAGAGGTTTAACCTATGTTTCATTAAACGGTACTTCCATTGCACCTTTTCCTAAATCATTTCAATTGATGAGTACTGGTTTTATTCCAGATTTATTTAATGGTAATGAAATTCATATTACAACTATAGTAATTGGGTTAATTTTAACAGTTTTATATATAATATCTGAAATAAAAAAAAGAAATACTCAAAAAAAATACAATTTTGAGGTTACGAGTCCAGTAGTATTAGGTATTAAAATGGTTACAATTATAATTATTATAAATGGATTTTGTTATATAATGGCTAAATATAGAGGATTACCTAATGTTTTAGTTCTATTAGCAATTTTAGTAGCTTTCTATACTTTTATAACTACAAAAACTACTCTTGGAAGACATATTTATGCCCTTGGAGGAAACGAAAAAGCAGCAAGACTTTCTGGTGTAAAAACAAAATGGATTGTATTCTTGGTATTTGTTAATATGGGAGTACTGAGTGCTCTTGCAGGATTAGTTTTTGCTGCAAGACTTAATTCAGCAACACCGAATGCAGGGGTTGGTTTTGAGCTAGATGCAATTGCTGCTTGCTTTATTGGAGGAGCATCAACTGCTGGTGGTATCGGTACAATTATGGGAGCTATGATTGGTGGTATTTTTATGGGAGTTATGAATAACGGAATGTCACTTATGGGAGTAGGGATTGACTGGCAACAGACAATTAAAGGGCTGGTATTATTATTTGCTGTAGCATTTGATGTATATTCAAAATCAAAAAATGCATAAATAAATATATGAAATATTTTAGGCCAAAGGGGGATATGTTTATGTCACCAACTAACATTATATTAGGAATTATGGTTGTAGCATTGGGTATATGTGCCATTGCGTATAACAAATATCCTGGTAAAGAAATTTCTTATGAAAATGCAAGGAAACGATGTAGTACAGTAAATGAAAGAAGAGTAACCTTGTTTGATGGAATATTTTGTATAATATTTGGTGTAGCATATGCATCACTGGGGATGATTTTTTTAGCAATATTAATTATTGGTTATTATCCTGTAAGAACAATATTTCTAAAACTTAGGTTTATATAAAATGTCAATGAGAAAAAACAGTAGATATATAAAATATCTACTGTTTTTGTAGTATAGTGCTTGTTTTAAATGTAGGCATGAGGAGAAATAAATTAACTTTTAAGTGTTGGACAATGAAAACGTGTTATAATTATATCCCTAGTTATAAAAAAAACAAATAAATAAAGTGTTAGTTTATATAATACCTTTTTTAAGGTTATTTGTTTAAAGATTAAAATGGAGGAAGTATATATGGAACAGAAGAAAAGAAAAACAAAAGTTTTAAGACCTAAATTTGATAGTGATTTAGATATTATAGAGCTATCTAAGGAGAATATTGAGGATGAAAGTGAGTTTTCTTTTGGAACAGTTAGTGATTGTTTTTTAGAAAATCATAAAGCAGATAGAGTGTCTTTTAAACAAGTAATATTTACAAAAGTTACTTTTAATAAAATAACTTTCAGACGTGTAGAAATGGTAGATGTGAGATTCGAAAATTGTGATTTATCAAATGTAGATTTTAATGAGGCATCACTCCATAAAGTAGAATTTGTAAATTGCAAAATTATTGGTATTAATTTAAATGAAGCCACTTTGAGAGATGTGATTTTTGAAAACTGTAATGGCCAGTTTGCTTTTTTTAGTTATTCTAATTCGAAGCAAGTTGCATTCCTTCAATGTCTATTACGTTCTTCAGATTTTCAAAATTCAAAGTTTTTAAAAGTAGAATTTCAAGAGTCTGATCTGACTCAGTCTCAAATGAATTTTACAAGTCTTAAAGGAATAGATTTTACTAGTTGTGACATTGAAGGTATAGGAGTAAATATCGCTGATGTTAAGGGCGCAAAAGTTACTACTATACAAGCTATTTCCCTTTCGGCTATACTAGGCCTTATTATTATATAAAATTTAATATGAAATTCATCTATCTTCTTATCTTAGGATAAGAAGATTTTTTTGCAAATAAATATAAAAATTCTTAAATTAAGAGGTACAGTTGTAAGAATATTCATATAATATCAGAAGGAGAGGATAAAAATGAAAAAGATAGCTCAAAGTCATATGTTATTGGGTAAAAAAGGATATAAGAGCCTTTTTAAGATTACAACTTTATTGCTTATTTTTATATTTTTATTTGTAGCATGTAACAACAAAAGTGGTGAAATTAAACGGGTAGATGGTCAGAAGTGGAAATCAGATTCTAAGCTTAAAAAGAGCATTTTTCTAGAAAATTATGATAAAAATAATACACTTGGAGATTTAGAGTTGTATGGTATTGAGGTTAATGTTCCCAAGGATTCTTTTCCTAAAGGAACAAAGCTCATCATTTCAAAGATTACAGATGTTGTAGAATATAGTAGTAAGGGCATGACTCCATCTGGATCTCCTTTTGAATTTAAAATTGAAGGTGAAGAACACAGGAGCAATATGCCTCTACTTGTTAAGATTGCTATTGATAAAGAGGCTTTAAAAGATCTGAAGGAATACCAGGGATTCAAAGGTGTTCATTATACTAAAGAAACTGGATGGACATATACAAATCCTGTAGAGGTTAATGTTAAAGCAGGCTATGTTGCTTTCAATATTTACAATAATCCATTATGGGGTACAGCGCAGCTTACAGAGGAAGAGCGAAAAGCAGAGTTTATAAAAGATAAGGCTTTAAAGAGCTGGGGTGAGTCGCAGCTTGAAGGAGAAGTTAGGGCTAATACTCGTGATATGATCGAAAGTATTTTAGTTAGTCAATTTAATGCAAAAAATAAATCGGAAATAAATAAAATTGCAGAAGAAGTAATGAAGGAACTAAAATACGGAAATTTAGAATACGGTAAACTGGCTAGTGACTTAGTAAATAAAGATTTCAAATCCTATACTGCTAATGTAGCTACAATGATTGGTAAAACCTTTGCAGATAGTAAGGAAGCAGGCACATTGTCAACCGTATTTGGTCAAACGGGCACGGTAGCAGCTGCAGCGGGACATCTATGGGAAGGTGATTATAGTGGAGCAGGGATGAAAATTGCAGAGGCCATTTCAGAAAACTCTCCAGTTTACAAAGTAGCAAAGGTAGCGGTAGATGTTATTGATATGAAAATAGGAAACTGGAAAAATGATGGTATTGAAGAGGCCTATAAAGCATTTAAAGAGGGCTCAAATGACTATATTCTTTTTGGTTATGATGTTGACCCTGAAAATTTTGAGGATGTTTGGAATCAGATGAGAGGTGTGGCAAGGCAGATAGAGATGGATGCAGTAAAGAGATATGCAAATTCCATAGGAGTAGATGAGGGAAGTCTTTCAGCAGAAAAAATTTCTATGATTGTGCAAAAGGTGAAACTAACACTGAAGGAGCAATTTACAAATAGGAGTAAACAAGAAAAGGAAATAGCACAGGCAGAAGAAAATCAAAAGGAAATTATTAAACAGTTTGAACAGTGGAACCTTCTAAAAAAGGGAAGTTCTTGGTATCCAGTAGATAGCAGTATTGAGCAGATTCTTGAAAGGATGTACAATCAGATAAAAAGAATTCAGAAGGAAACAGGAAGATTTGATTTGGTGTATAAAAACGGAGACTTACAGGATCAAGGCAGAGGACTAGACAATATAGGTAAGCTTAAGGAGGGAGAGATGCTGGTATCAGATCTTGCAAAGTTGATTAATACCAGATATGTATACGGAGAAGAAGTATATCAGAAGCTACTTAAAGAGATGGGTTATGCACCAAAGGTTAAATTAGAGGTGGGTACTTATACAGGAGTTATAATAATAACGGAGGCACCAATTATAGAATATGCAGAAAAGGGACTTAAAAATCCTGAATCTGTTCCTGAAATCAAGGGACCTGATGGAAAAACCTGTGAAGAACTAGACTTTAGCACTGTTGAAAATCAAAAGCAAATTAGAGAAGTAATCAATAAGGCGAAAAACGTAATTGGTAAAGAAGTACCGCTGACAATTGTTATTACCAAAGGAGCATCCGAGAGTGAATTTAAAGCAACACTTAAAGCAGACTATAAAAGTGCTTTCCCAGAATATGAATGTGAGGAAAGCGAGAATCAGATATACAAGGTAAAATATAAGGAAGGAAAAGTAACACTTACAAGAACAGACGAAGAAAGTCAATCGGTAACAACATTTGAAGGTAATGTTAATTTATTAGATATAACAGGAAGTTTTATGATAAGCTCTAGTCATATTCAATATACTGAACTTACCTCTACAGATGCCATGCTATCTGGCATATGGAAAGTTAAAAAGACTAAGTAAAAAAGGGGGTTGCTATGAAGCCTATATTGACCTACGTATATTTGTTTAATCATAAATTTGCTATCAGCGCTTATGTTTTTTTTGGATGCACAGCAGCCCTCTACTTGTATATTTTTGCTTATAGACATTTAAAAAAAGAAGGAGTTAGCACAGGAAAAATTCTAGTTACAAGCTTTTGGGTTATCATTTCTTTCTTTGTAGGAGCACGGTTACTCTATGGGATATTATATATAGGAAAAATAATAGAAACCCCAAGTAAATTATTTCAAATAAAGCTAGTGGGCTTTGCACTTTATGGTGGTCTTGGAGGCGCATTTTCAACTTGGTATTACATTTGTATAAGATGTAAATTAGATTTTGTTAGGATTACAGATGCTATAGTACCTCACCTGGGAGTATCAGCTGCAATAGCAAAACTTGGTTGTTTCTTTAATGGGTGTTGTTACGGTGTAGCCACTACAATGCCTTGGGGGGTTGCATTTGAAAATGCTGATAAAAATCCATTTAAAAGCGTATTCGGAAATAATCCGTTTACAAACATTTTGTTTAACAGTCCAAGGATTTTAAGACATCCAACACAACTATATGAAGTATTTTTTGCCTTACTGTCAGCTGTAATAGCAGCATTATTGTTACGAAAAAAAGTGAAAAAAGGTATAACGTCCGCTGTGTTTCTTATAATATTTAGTATTGGAAGGTTTATATCATTTTTATTTAGAGATTTTCCCGAGGCTACCATCACTTCAAATATAATTAGAGGGCCTGTGGTTTATGGTGGTATAGTCATTATTTGTAGTCTGTATATACGTAAAATAATAAAAAAATAGTAGTAAATGTTTATATTATTTTATTTTGACGCATCAGGGGTAACTCTGGTGCTATTATATTATTATAGGTGTAGGCAATGTTGTGAAAAAATTATTTAACAGTTTATACATAATTCGCTAAAAAACGCATGTTGTGATATAATAGGTGTAGATATTGCTTCACTGTTAAGATAGTATTTTAATTGCATATTGATTAATTAACGGAGCGCCAACTGATTTTAATGTCACATTAAATAATTAGTTAAGGTGGCTTTTTTATTATGAGACAAGGCTATTGGCTTTTAAATATAAATTTAAGCTAATTACTTTAATACGTGAAAAATAAAGTAAGACTTTATAATAACACTTTTGCTAAAATAGTGTGCTTTAAGGGACTAACTATAGGAGGAAAACTTATGAAAGCATTATTTCTTGTAGATGGAGTGGGGACTAGCCTAGAACCATTAACAGACGATTTACCTAAAGCTATGATTCCAATTGTGGCTAAACCACTTTTAGAAAGAAACATATTAAAACTTAAGGATTATGGTGTTGATGAAATTATACTTAGTACTGGTCATAAACCACAAAAAATTGAAAAATATTTCGGGGATGGTACAAAATTTGGATTAAAGATTCATTATATAGGGGAAGACATTACTTTAGGCACAGGAGGTGCAATTAAAAATGCTGAGGAATTTTTCCATGATACTTTTATCGTATTTACAGAAGATATATTAAGTGATATTAATATTGTGGATATGTTAAAATTTCACAAAGAAAAATGTGCATCAGTTACAGTTGCAGTAACGAAAGTTGAAAATCCTTCTGATTATGATGCTATTGAATATAACAAGAATCTTTATGCTGAAAGCTTTACTGAAAAATCAGAGCTTTCAGAAATAAAATCAAACTATATCAATGCTGGTATATATATATTTGAACCAAATGTTTTAAAGGAAATTCCAGATTCACAGCTTGTATCAATAGAAAAAGAAACATTTCCACTACTATTAAAAAAAGGGTATCCTATTGCAGTTTATAAAAGTGATGCATATTGGATAGGCATAGGTACTCTTGAAGAATATATTCAAGTCAATGAAGATATTTTGAGTGGAGATTATCCATTATCAGAAATTAAAGATAAACACCAGGACATATTTGTAGGCGAAAATACAATAATCCATAGTTCTGCTAAAATTATTGGACCTACGTATATTGGTGAAAACACTAAAATTGCGGCTAATTCTACCATTGGTCCCAATACAATTATTGGGAATGATTGCAGAGTGGGACCTAATAATACAATTACTGACTCTATTGTTTGGGACAAAATAACACTGGAAAATAATTCCACAGTTTCAAGTGTTATTATTAACTCGGATTTTATGATATCTAATAGCAATGAAAATACGAATAATATTAAATCTGAAGCTGAAAATGAATAGTAATTTAGTAATTCAAAAAATAAATAATACCTTGAAGCTCAAATTTAGAGTTTTAAGGTATTACTTTTTCTTTGTTTTTACAGAAGTTATTTAGTTCTTATATGTTGTAATTTATAGTTTTTATATAAATGAGAGTATATGGGAGTATCAGGTCTCCATGTATATGTTATAGTCATAGTTGGGAATAATACTTTTATACTATAATTCTAGAATTGGAAGCAACGGGATTTTTGTTGTATATAGATATGTTGTATATAGATAAAATAATTTATACAGAAAAATAAAAAAATAACAGGATGGTGATTTTATGCTAAAAGCAGTTATATTTGATATGGATGGAGTAATTATTGATAGTGAACCGACACATATAAAACTTGAAAATGAGACTTATAAAAAATTAGGCATAGAGATTACAGAAGATGAGCATCATTCTTTTGTAGGAGCAACATCTAATTATATGTGGGAAGCTCTAAAAAATAAATATAAGCTTAATCAAACTATAGAGGAATTAACACAGTATGACAGAAACAAATATTTTAAACACCTTAATTCAGATGAATGTGAAATACTACTTATTGATGGGGTTAAGGATTTAATAGAAGAGTTGCATGGAAATGGAGTTAAGCTAGCAATTGCATCGTCGTCACCACTTAATGTAATTGATGCCATAGCTAAGAAATTTCATATAGAAGAATACTTTGAAGCTTTTGTTACTGGTGACGATGTAAAGCGAAGTAAGCCTGAACCAGATATATTTATTTTTGCTGCAAAGAAGCTTGGGGTAAGCGCTGAAAATTGTATAGTTATTGAGGATTCTCATAATGGGGTTCTTGCTGCTAGAAAAGCTGGTATGAAATGCGTAGGAATTAATAGTGATCCTGAAGGAAGACAAGATATTTCTACTGCAGATTTAGTAATAAATAATTTTAAAGAAATCAATTATAACAAGCTCAGTCATTAAATTAAATGTATTATAAAAAATTTAAATATTGATTTCTCAGTAACCATACTATTATTATAGATGGTTATTTTTTATATTATTTTAAAATGAATTTTTACTTTAATTTGATTTAATAAAGTATATAATAGTTATAAAAGAATATTAGAGCTAATTAATTTAGCAGATTTGAAAGGAGCAACAAATGAAATATAGAGAATTTGGGAAATGCAATTTTAAAGTGTCTTCACTTGGTTTTGGATGTATGCGGTTACCAGTAATTAATGCTGATGAAAAGCAAATTGATGAGGAGAAAGCTATTTCTTTAATAAGATATGCAATAGATAATGGTGTTACTTATATTGATACTGCATATCCATATCATAAGGGTAGTAGTGAATTGGTTGTAGGGAAGGCTCTCAAAGATGGTTACAGAGAAAAAGTGAAACTAGCCACTAAATTACCCACATGGCTTACAAATTCCTATGGAGATTTTGATAAATATTTAGATGAGCAATTGGGAAAACTTCAAACAGACCATATAGATATGTACTTACTTCATGCTTTAGATAAAGAAAGATGGGACAAGCTATTAAAATTAGATATTTTTAAATTTATCAAAGGTGCTTTAAGTGATGGCAGAATAAAGAAAATAGGATTTTCATTTCATGATAAACTTGAAACATTTAAAGAAATTATAGATGCATATGATTGGGATTTTTGTCAAATACAATATAATTTTCTAGATGATAATTATCAAGCGGGTACGCAAGGACTAGAATATGCAGCGAAAAAGGGTATGGCTATTGTAATTATGGAACCATTGAAAGGTGGTAGATTATCCAAAACACCACCGATGTCAGTAAAAGAGCAATGGGGTACAACAGAAGTTAAGAAAACTCCCGCTGAGTGGGCTTTGAGATGGGTGTGGAATCATCCTGAAGTCACTACTGTCCTTAGTGGTATGAATTCCATGGAGCAGATAACAGAGAATATGAAAACTTCAGACACTGCACTTCCAAATTCATTATCAGCTGAAGATTTAGAAATAATTCATAATGTTAAGAAGCAATATAATGAATTAATAAAGGTTCAATGTACAGCATGTAATTATTGCATGCCATGTCCTGTTGGTGTGGACATACCAAAAAACTTTGCGATACTCAACGAAGCTTCTATGTATGATGAATATGAAACGCAATCCCATGCTTATAATAATGATTTAACCTTAAAACAAAGAGCAGTTTCTTGCGTAGAATGTGGTAAATGTGAAACACTATGTCCTCAACATTTGGAAATTAGGAAACATTTAAAAGAAGTAAATGTAGCCATGAATAATAAGTAGCAAAACAGCCCCAATTTTAAAGTTAAGATTGGGGCTGTTTTACTATTTTATGTGGACCAAACAGGAAAGACATCCGTTTCCACTTTCACCAGGAGCTGAAAACCCTTAAATACTTGATTTTTGTAGAGTAAATGGAATTCAGGCAATAGAGGGATGTACATTAGTAGAATTAAGAAAAAGTAAACGTTAAGGGTAGTTGTAAACTTAGGATCATAAATATTGAAAAATAAAAAAGCACTCATAAAATGAGTGCTTTTTTGGTGCAGATGACAGGAATCGAACCTGCATGCCGTAAAGCGCTAGACCCTGATTCTAGTGCGTCTGCCAATTCCGCCACACCTGCATAAATGGTGATCTAATTGTTAACCAATTACTTTTGTTAATATGAAAATGTGTATTTATTTTGCAAAACTATTGGTAAATATTTAATCATCTTAACCATCTTACCATTTAAACGTATATATGTAAATGAAATGTACCTAAATATTACTATAATATGATTGTATGGCAGGTGAATGGTATAGTTAATATTATATCATAAGGTTTCAAGGAAAATGTGGATGGGTTAAAAATATAAAATCAGAAACACCTTTTTCCTATGTCATTTGCAATTTTTCTAAGTAAAATTACCTGAACTTCTGTTCCTAGAACTACCATAGTATCACCTAATTTTAAAATTTCATCAGAACTAGGATTAAAGACTAATTTTTCACTATTATACTTTTTAATGGCTAGAACTATTAGCCCAGTTTTTTCCGGAATTTTTATTTCACAAAGACTCTTGTTTAATATAATAGAATTCTCACAAATAACAACATCTTCTAAGTCTAAAACTACATCTCCAGCATGGGTTATTATATCTAAAAAAGCAATAACAGTAGGTCTGAGCATCAATGCTGCCATTCTAGTTCCGCCTATTTCATTTGGAGAAATTGTATTGTTTGCACCTGCTTTTTTGAGCCTCCCCTCTGCATTTTTGTTTATAGATCGAGACACAATATATAAATTACTATTCATTTCCCTTGCAGTTAAAACTGTATATACATTTTCAGAATCCTTAGGTAAACAAGATATAAGACCTTTTGCATATTTTATTCTTGCTTTATCTAATACATCTTCCTCCGTTGGATCTCCATGGATAGCATGGATTTTGTCTTCTATTAATTCATTTATTTTTTCTTCCTCATTATCTATTACAATAAAAGGAACATTACTTCTTTTGAATTGCTTTATGGCATTTTGTGCTGTTTCTCCTGCACCACATATTATATAATGGTCTTTTAACTTAGTTATCTGTGATTCCATACGTCGCCTCCTCCATGCATCTTTTAAATCTCCTTCTAAAAATGAAGATACAATACTTGTAAATAAATACCCAACAGTACCTAAACTAAATAAAATAATAAATATTGTGAAAAGCTTAGCATCTGGATTCATAGTAGCCACTTCTGCGTACCCTACGGTTGATATTGTTATAATGGTCATGTACAATGCATCTACAATGCTAACATCTAGTAAAAATTTATAACCTATTGTTCCTGTGAGGATTAAAGCTAGTAATATGGAGACTACAAAATTAAATTTACGGTTACTTTCCATAGCTTTACCCCCTGTGGTATAATTTTAATAATTATACCACAAAAAGTAAAATGTATAAACATGGAATTTAACTTATTTTAAGCTTAAATGCAACAACTCCTCAAAGAACAAAAGAATTCCATCATTGGAATTCTTTTGTTTATATTGTTAAGCTATTTTTTAAGATGTTGAATAATGACATGCTATATTTAACATTGTCTATGCTAATTTTTTTAGCCACATTTGTATTCGTTTTTTTGAATTGCTAAATTACTGTGGTTATACCATTCTACTAATTTTATTCCTTTTGAATCTATGTGTACTTTATCTTCATTAATCGTAGTTATATTATTATTATACTTAATGCTACGAATTCCACCTTTTAAAAAGGCATCTTTTTCTTCATATTTTATAAAGCCTAATTTTTTTAATTTACCTAAATAGAAAGCAAATTCTTGCTTTTTCTCTTTTGGGTCCGCCTCTTTTAATTTAAAATTCTCAATGTCAAGTGACATTCCTGGTAACATATCGGCATCATAAATGTCAATTAATATCTGACTTTCTAATTCATTTAACTCCATATTTTTATACCCCCGTTCCTCTTTTTAATATAAGTTATCTTTTAATATATTTCAAATGACCCTTTAAAGTATATTATAAGCTATGACATTTTTATGTAAAATTGTGACATTATTAACAAAAAATATTTATTTATATTTCAACAAAATTATTAAATCTTGCAAAAAAATATTGAGTGTAACACAGATATATTTAAGAAAGTCTATAGGCAAATAATCAACTGTTGTGATATAATAATAAATTAATGAGTTATAGGATTAATAGTATAAAAAGAAAGGAAGTGAATTTTGGTGGGGGTTTGGTACTTGTTATACACTCTCTCACTAAAGATAAATGATGATTAATGAAAAGAATATTAAAACTTTAGGAACACATAGTGGTAAATTTCATGCAGATGATGTTATGGCTACAGCTATACTTAGTCTAATATTAGGGGATATAAAGGTAACGAGAACAAGAGATGAAAATATACTTAGCAAACTAGACTTTGTTTATGATATATCCCTAGGAGAATTTGATCATCACCAATTAAATAAGGAAGTAAGAGAAAATAATATTCCTTATGCTGCTTGTGGTTTAGTTTGGAGGGAATTTGGATCCAGAGTAATACAAAAGTTTAACTCGGATTTTGACGAAGTGGATATAATGTCGATTTTTGATTATATCGATAAAAATTTAGTACAGGGCATTGATGCTACAGATAATGGCATAGATATAAAATCAGAAATTAAAGTAACATCCATAAGCGATATTATCCAAGGATTTAATCCTACATGGGATTCTGACTCATCCAAGGATGATGCGTTTATGGAAGCTGTTCTGTATGCTACTCAGGTTATAAAGAGATTAATAAGTAGGCAAGTTTCTGTTATAAAAGCAAGGATTATAGTAAATGAGGCATTTCAAAGTAGAAATATTAATGAAATAATGGTTTTAAAGAAGGGTTGCCCTTGGCTTCAACAGTTATTTAAAATAGATATTAATAACGAGGTATTGTTCGTTATTTCTCCAGATGATAATAATGCAGAGTATAAGATTCAGACCGTAAAGAAAACTGCTGATACTTTTGAAGCAAGAAAAGATTTATTAGAATTAATTAGAGGAAAATCAAGTGAAGAAATAAATTCTATAATTAAAATAGATGATGCTATATTTTGTCATAGTGCAGGATTTATAGCATCAGCTAAAAGCTTGGAAAGTGCTTTAAAAATAGCAAAATTGTCAATGTAACAATTTAATATTCTTGTTAGGTGAGGATACTGTATAAGATACATGCTACTGCCCAGAAATATCGAGAGACACCAACGGGTCAGCAGGTATTACCGGATTAAGGTTTTACTTAATGTAGCTGAGGAACAAATCTCTAAGCTGTACAGTGCTAAAACTCAACGAGTGGAGATGAGCTATTTTTTCCTCTCTAGATAATGCAAATGTTAGGGTTTTAATTAAATGGTACAAAAATAAATTTGATAATAAAAAAAGCAGTCATAAAATGACTGCTTTTTTGGTGCAGATGACAGGAATTGAACCTGCATGCCGTAAAGCGCTAGATCCTAAGTCTAGTGCGTCTGCCAATTCCGCCACATCTGCATAGTAGGGACACTTGGGGTAATTAAATTCCATTAATTTAAATTATAATACCATTTAATTGTATACATGTCAATACAATATTTTTATTAAAATTGAATGTAAAATTGAAAAGGGAAGGGTTATAATCTTCCTTAGTAATGATGAAGGTTTAATCAAAACAAAGCATTTTGTGGTATAAAATCATTATATTTGAAACAAAGGGATAAGTAACACTATTGTGCAAAAGAATATCTTTAATCACATTTAATATTTACTTCACATGTGTTGTGATTTGTGGTAAAATACTTTTATCACAGGTTTATTAGGCATAACTAGTCCATAGTAGACATCTAAAGCGACTGTGCGCAGTTTCGTTTTTATCATAAACTATAGGAGGAAAAAGATTATGAAAAAGCTAATGAATAGTTGGAATAAAATGAGTCTAGTAAAACGAATAATTATTGGGTTAGTTATTGGTATTGTATTAGCTGTAACGATTCCACAACAAGCAAAACCTGTCATTATTTTTGGTTCTTTATTTGTAGGTGCTTTGAAAGCGATTGCACCAATATTGGTATTCTTCTTGGTAATGTCGGCTATATCTCAACATAAGAGTGGTCATGAGACCAATATGAAATCGATTATAGTTCTTTATCTTTTAGGAACATTTTTAGCGGGACTTGTGGCGGTTGTTGCAAGTTTTATATTCCCAATAACTTTAACACTTGCAGGGAGTGCTCAGAGTGTGACAGCGCCGCCGGGTGGTGTGGTAGAAGTTCTCAAAGCATTACTTATGAATGTTGTTGATAACCCAGTAAAAGCACTTTTTAATGCAAATTATATCGGCATTTTGGCTTGGGCATTACTTCTTGGAGTTGCTTTAAAAAATGCTCCTGATTCTACAAAAGACATGATTACTAATTTTTCAGATGCATTAACTCAAATGGTTAGATGGGTAATTGACTTTGCACCATTGGGAATAATGGGTCTTGTATTTGATGCTATTGCTACAAATGGTGTTTCTGCATTACTCAGTTATGGAAATTTACTTGCACTTTTGGTTGGATGTATGGTATTTATGGCTCTTGTTGTCAATCCAATCATTGTATACGTAAATATTCGTCAAAACCCATACCCACTTGTACTTAAATGCTTAAGGGAAAGTGGTATTACAGCATTCTTTACACGTAGTTCAGCTGCAAACATTCCTGTAAATATGAGTTTATGTGAAAGTTTAGGTTTAGATAAGGATACTTATTCAGTATCTATTCCATTAGGTGCTACTATCAATATGGCGGGTGCAGCTGTTACTATTAGTGTCTTGACACTGGCGGCGGTTCACACACTTGGTATTGAAGTAGATATGCCTACTGCACTTATCCTAAGCATTCTGTCTGCTGTTTCCGCTTGCGGTGCTTCAGGTGTAGCTGGTGGTTCACTTCTACTGATTCCTCTTGCGGCTAGCTTATTTGGGATTCCAAATGATATTGCTATGAAGGTAGTTGGTGTAGGATTTATCGTAGGTGTTTTACAAGACTCTTGCGAAACAGCACTTAACTCATCTACAGATGCACTTTTCACAGCAACAGCTGAATTTGCTAAGTGGCGTAAAGAAGGAAAAGATATTACTATCAAGAAAAAAGTGGCATAAATAAGAAAAACACATTATTAATAAATAAAAATTAAATTATAGTGTTGTTTTTACACCTACTGAAGTTCCCTATGGCAGTTTATAATCTGTTATAGGGGACTTTCTCTTTTGATTGAAATTAGTTTGGTTATAAGTTGTATACAATGGCATTGCTCAGTAATAATGCGTTTATATGGAAACAATGTTGAAACTTTGATATAATCGAGTATATGTTTATTAATGATTGAAATTAATCATTAATTCTTGTAATATCCATTAACAGGGAATGCACATAAAAGAATAGATAAGAAAGGAAGTGGTATTTAGTGTTTTTGTGTACTTATAGCACACTCTCTCACTAAAGAAAATATGGAAATAAAAGAAATTAAGGGGAATACATTTTGTATTGATACCGGCATGTTATACATACCTTTTTATAAAATTAATCAAAAGGAAATTATTATGCTTGATTCAGGATGGGCCAATGGAGAAAGAGAAGGAATAGATGAAATTTTAGAAAGAAACAACCTTGTGGTAGTTGGTATAATATGTACTCATGCTCATGTAGATCATGTAGGGAATAATGCTTATTTCAAGGAAAAATATAACTGTATTATAGCTATGCCAGCCTATGAAGCTCTTATTTGTAGTTCCACAATGAATTTAAAGCTTTATTATAATAGCCAAACATTATCCGAGGTTACGGAGCATTTTGGCCATATGGTCTGTAAAACAGATATTATGATTTTGGATAACCAAGATATAGTATCTGTTCAGGGTATTGAATTTAAAATTATTCATACACCAGGGCACAGTCCAGCACATGTATGTATTATTACACCCGATGATGTTGCATACTTAGGAGATGCACTTATAAGCTATGAAGTTATGAGGGGGGCTAAAATGCCCTATGCTTTTATACTCAGTGAAGACTTGAAGAGTAAACTAAAGCTCTATGACTTAAGTTGTAGTAAATATGTAGTGGCACACAAAGGGATGTTCGATGATATTACAAAACTTATAACTGACAATATAGATTTCTATAAAAATAGAGCTACAAGAGTATATGATGTCATAGATTCTGCTATGACAAGGGACGATATTTTGAAGGCGGTTATTAAAAAGTTTAATATTCATGTAAATAGTAAATATAAATATACTATGATAGAAAGAATGTTAGGATCTTATGTGGAATATTTAAATGAAACTGGAAGGTTAGTATTAAATATAGATGAAGGGTTTCTTAAATACTCTAGAGCATAAGCATTTATATTATATGTTGTACTTATTCTTAGTCTAACAGAATATACTTAGGTGTATTCTGTATCTTTTTAAATAAACTTAAGAAACTGTAAAATATCTTAAAAACGCGCGTTAATTAAATATAATCTAAGTAGTAGAGGTAATTCTAGCTCCTATGATAATTGATATATTTATGGATTCTATATAAAATAGAATTGTACAAATATAGGGGGGATGAACAATGAAATTTGGTTATTTTGATGATTTTAAAAAAGAATATGTTATAACTACACCTAAAACTCCTTATCCTTGGATTAATTATCTCGGAACGGAGGACTTTTTTTCGCTAGTTTCAAATACCGGTGGTGGGTATTGCTTTTATAAGGATGCTAGGCTTCGAAGGTTAACTAGATATAGATATAATAGTGCACCTGTGGATAATGGGGGAAGATATTATTATATAAATGACGGTGGAGATGTGTGGACACCAGGCTATATGCCAGTGAAAACTGAATTAGACTCCTATGAATGTAGGCATGGACTCGGATACACTAAAATTAAAAGTGAAAGAAATGGTATTGAAGTAGAACAATTAATGTTTGTACCTTTAAAATATCAGGGAGAGGTGAATAGGCTTAAAATAAAAAATACTTCAAATGATTCTAAGGAAATTACAGTTTTTTCATTTATTGAGTTTTGCTTATGGAATGCCTATGATGATATGACAAACTTTCAAAGAAATTTTAGTACTGGAGAGGTTGAAATAGATCATTCTGTAATTTACCATAAAACAGAATATAGAGAAAGACGTAATCATTATTCATTTTACTCAGTTAATACAGAGGTAGATGGATTTGATAGTGATAGAGAATCATTTCTTGGATTATATAATGGATTTGATGCGCCCCAAACTGTGACAGTTGGTAAATCTAATAATTCAGTAGCCAGTGGATGGTCACCCATAGCATCTCATAGTAAGGTATTAACACTTAAACCAGGTGAAGAAACAAGTTTGATTTTCATAATTGGATATGTAGAAAATGAAGAGGAAGAAAAGTGGGAAAGTCCTGGTATTATTAATAAGACAAAGGCTAAGTCTATGATAGCAAAATTTAGTACGGATATTCAAGTTGAAGAAGGGTTAGAAGCTTTAAATAAATATTGGCTAAATTTATTATCAAAATACATTATAAAAAGTGAGGATGATAAGTTAAATCGCATGGTTAACATATGGAATCCCTATCAGTGTATGGTAACTTTTAATATGTCTAGAAGTGCTTCATATTTTGAGTCAGGAATTGGAAGAGGCATGGGATTCAGGGACTCAAATCAAGATCTACTTGGATTTGTGCATCAAATTCCGGGTAGAGCAAGAGAAAGGATATTAGACATAGCTGCAATACAATTTGAAGACGGTGGAGCTTATCATCAATACCAGCCATTAACTAAAAAGGGTAACACTGAAATTGGCGGAGGGTTTAATGATGATCCATTATGGCTAATTTTAGGTGTGGCAGCTTATATAAAAGAAACTGGAGATTTTAATATACTTAATGAACAAGTGGCTTTTAATTGTGACGAGAATATAAAAGGAACCTTAATGGAGCATTTAAAACGTTCTTTCTATCATGTTATTAATAATCTTGGACCTAATGGACTTCCGCTAATCGGAAGAGCTGACTGGAATGATTGTTTGAATTTAAATTGTTTTTCTAAAGAACCTGATGAATCTTTTCAAACCTTTGGAGATCCAGATGGTAGAGTTGCGGAATCAGTACTAATAGCTGGAATGTTTGTTTTTATTGGACCTGAATATGTAGAGCTATGCAAGAGGCGAGGCTTAAATAAAGAAGCTATAATAGCCCAAAAGCACATTGATGAAATGAGAAAGGCAGTCATAGAAAAAGGTTTTGATGGAGATTGGTTTTTAAGAGCATATGATGCTTTTGGAAATAAAGTGGGGAGTAAAGAATGTGAAGAGGGTCAGATATATATTGAATCACAGGGTTTGTGCGTAATGGCAGGTATTGGTGTAGAAGAGGGATTAGCATTGAAAGCCTTAGATTCTGTTGCGGAAAGATTAGATACTAAATATGGTATTATGCTTCAGACTCCATCATACAGCAAATATGATGTAAAACTTGGTGAAATTTCATCTTATCCACCAGGATATAAAGAAAATGGGGGTATATTCTGTCACAATAATCCATGGATAATGATCGCTGAAACAGTTTTAGGTAGAGGGGATAGAGCATACGAAGTATATAAGAAGATAGCTCCAGCCTTTGTTGAAGACATAAGCGAGATTCATAAAACAGAGCCCTATGTTTATTCACAAATGGTAGCAGGAAAAGATGCAACAAGGCATGGAGAAGCTAAAAATTCTTGGCTTACGGGAACCGCAGCATGGAATTATTTTGCAATTACTCAGTTTATATTAGGAGTAAAGCCAGAATATGATGGCCTTAGTGTAAATCCTTGCATTCCAAGTGCATGTAATGGTTTTGAAATTAAGAGAGTATATAGAGGAGATATATATAATATTGAAGTTAAAAATCCTGAGCATGTTTGTAGCGGTGTTAAATTGATAAAAATAGATGGAGTGGCTATAGAAGGGAAGACACTACCTGTGTTTGGTGATGGCTCTGAGCATAAAATAGAAGTGAAAATGGGTAGTTAAATAAGTAGAATTCACTCTTGCTATCTTGGAAATTGCAGCAATATCTAGTGAACAAGCACTAAATACAATGCAATGTGTAGAAACCTCTAATGATTTAGATTTAGATAGTAATAAAGCTGTTGAAGGATTAGAAAAAACTTCGGGTTAAGTTTAAATTTTAAGGGGGAAATGTAAACGGTTTTCAAAAGAAAGTTAGCAAATAGGATGTAATTGAAGAAAATACTATTTTAAATGCGTTATTTAAGGGAAAATCAGCTTATGGCCACTTGAAATCAAAGGAAAAATGAAGTAGTATATATATATTATAAACACGCGTTTAAAGGATGCGAGGAGGGTGTGGATATGAACAGTATTGACATAGCAAATATTGCAGGAGTTTCAAGAAGCACCGTTTCAAGGGTAATTAATAATTATACTAATGTTCCAGAGGAAACTAGAAAAAGAATTCAACAAATAATCAAGGAAAATAATTATGTACCTCACGCATCAGCTAGAATGCTTGCTGGAGCTAAAAATAGGGTGATTGGCCTTTTTATAATTGACATGAAGGCAGATTCAGGCGGTAAACAAGTTACGGCATCTTCTTACTTTTCACCATTTTTAGGATCAGTTATAGATAATGCAAGTAAATTGGGTTATAACGTACTCGTTTCTATAGTAAGTAAACAAAAGGATTATAAAAAAGTAAAAGAAACTTTTTATAATAAGACAATATCAGGTGGAATTTTTATTGGAGAAAAAAACGGAGAATCAGAAATAAAAGATATTATACGTTCTGGGTATAGGGTTGCTCTACTGGATCAATCTGTGAAATTAGATGAAGAGGTCTATTCGAAGTGCATAATTGTAAATGCTGATAATTATTATGGAGCATATAAAGCCACTAATTATTTAATAGAACTTGGACATTCAAAAATCGCACACATAATTGGAATATCAGAAAATTTATCTGGCATTGAGAGATTGGATGCTTATAAAGAAGCATTAACAGATGCAGGAATTCCTATAAAGAATAATTTGATTGTCAAAGGTGATTTTACAATTAATGGAGGCTATAATGCTACAAAAAAAATGCTTCGAAAGGAAATTCCCACCGCAATATTTTGTGGAAATGATAATATGGCTATAGGAGCATTGAATGCTATTAAAGAAACTAATTTAAGAGTGCCAGAAGATATCTCTATAGTAGGTTTTGATGACATAGAGGTGGCAAGGTATATAAGTCCATCACTAACAACTGTAAAAATGGATCTTCTAGAAATGGCTTCAATAGCAACCAATACACTAATAACGTCCATCGAGAACGATTCTAATTTTTCAGCAAATTATACACTACCTATTGATTTAGTCAAAAGAAATTCATGTAAGACTCTAAAGTGAAGTGTTTTACATTTTCTTTTGGATCAATAATAAACGCGAGGTTATTGAGAATGGGTTAGTAATATAATGTCCTTTTGAGGGTGTTATTTATTAATAGATAAACCAAATATTTTAAGGGGGGAAAATAATGAAAACAAATTATTTAAAGAAGGTTGCACTATTAACCTTATCTACAATAATGGTTACGTCAATGTTAGCTGGATGTGGATCTAAGACTAAAACAGAGGAAATTAAGAAAACAACAGAGGCAGTGGCCGCTACTAATAAAGCACCAGCAGATTATAAGGGCACTATAAAAATTTGGTCTTGGAATACTGAACTCAAGGATTTAGGTATCATCGATAGGTTTAACAAAGTTTACCCTAATATTAAAGTTGAGCTTGTATCAATACCAAATGACAATAGTGCTTATACAACTAAAATTTCATCTACAATGAGTGCTGGTGTAGGTGGACCTGATATTTTCTTATCAGAATCAGCTTTTGTAAAGAAATTTACAAATTCAGATTTTTACGAGGATCTATCAAAAGCACCTTATAATGCAGAAACACTTATAGGCAAAATGGTACCATATACTATAGATTTGGGACGAAATGATGAAGATAAGTCAATTAGAGCTTTAACTTGGCAGGCTACTCCTGGTGGATTCTTTTATAAGAGGAGCATTGCAAAGCAATATCTTGGTACAGATAAACCAGAGGATATTCAAAAGATGATGACAACAACAGAGGACTTTATCAAACTTGGAGAAACACTCAAGGCTAAGAGCTCAGGAACTGTTAAGTTATTAGCTGGATATAATGAATTAGTAAATGTTGCTATTGGTAGCCGTACGCAGGGATGGGTAAAAGATAGTAAGTTAGTTATTGATGCTAAAATGATGGATTATATTGATCAAGCAACTAAAATTAGAAAAGAAGGACTGGATGCTAAATTTACTCAATGGACACCAGCATGGACTGGATCTATGGCAGATAAGACTACATTTGGATACATGCTTCCAACTTGGGGACTTCCTTTTGTTCTAGCACAGAATGCTCCAAAGGAAGAAGGAAACTATGGATTTGTACAAGCGCCAACACCATACTACTGGGGTGGAACTTGGCTTGGAATATCCAAGAATAGTAAAGAAAAAGATAATGCTTGGCAATTTGTTAATTATATAACTACAAATACAGATTTCATGACAGCACAGGCAACAGATAAAGGTGACTTCATGAATAATAGTGATACTCAGGCTACATTATCAACTACAGATGCGGGAAACAATAAATATCTAAATGGACAAAATGTATACAAATCTTACGCAGAACTTGTTAAAGGCGTTAATGGTAAATTAGTTACAGAATATGATGATACTATTAACAATGCTTGGAATAAAGAAATAGATTTGTTGATTTTAGGTAAAACAGCATCTAAGGATGACATGCTTAAAAAATTCAAAGCTGATGTAGTAAATGCATATCCTGACATAAAAGTAGATTAATTTAAAGATATATAAAAGAAAATAAATAACAATTAGCCTTATTAATTGTTTTTAATTAATAAGGCTAATTAATTAGGGGGAGGAGTAAATTTGAAGAAAGCAAGAATAAACAAGGAAAAATATGGATTGCTGTTTATTGCTCCATTTTTTATAACATTTTTAATTTTTCAATTATATCCTATGATTTATTCTCTTTATGTGAGTTTTCTTAAATGGGATGGAATGTCCAGTAATACAAAATTTGTAGGTTTTGCCAATTATTCAAGATTATTTTCAGATCCTGTTTTTATAAAAACTGTAATTAATACTTGGATTATGTGGCTATGCGGGGGGATACCTCAACTAATTGTAGCATTAGCTTTAGCAGTAATATTAAATGAAGCAAGGTTAAGAGGTAAAGATATTTTTAGAGCAGTATATTTCTTTCCTAATTTAGTTACAGCAACTTCAATTGGTATTTTGTTTGCATTCTTATTTGATTGGCAAGCAGGATCAGTTAATAAAATATTGATGGGGGTTCATTTAATAAAGGAGCCAATAAATTTTCTGATGAGTGAAGGTTACTCTAGAGGCATAGTGTCACTTACGTCCTTTTGGATGTGGTTTGGGTATAGTATGATTATATTTATGGCAGGAATTAAAAATATACCTGAAGAACTTTATGAGGCTGCAACTGTGGATGGGGCCACGAAATTTCAAAGGTTTTGGTCAATAACAATTCCACTATTAAGACCAACAATTTTATTTTCATTTATAACTTCATTGATAGGAGGAATGCAATCTTTTGATATACCATATGCACTATCAAAAGGTGCAGGAGATCCTAATAATGCAACTATGACAATGGTTATGTATCTTTATAGAACTGCATTTGTAAATAGTAATTATGGATACGGTGCAGCTGTGGGATATGCATTATTTTTAATTATACTTGTATTCGCATTAATATCATTTAAATTTATAAATAGAAATGCCGATTACGAATAGAGGAGGTAGAGATGGAATATAATAATGTATTAAAAAATAATAGAAAGCAAGTAGGAAGTTTTTTTAGTAAAACAATTTTGTACATAGTGCTAATAGCACTTGCCATCCTATGTTTTTTACCGTTTTTCATAATGATAATTGATGCTACTCACACTAATGGAGAGATAGCTACAACATTATATTTAACACCTGGAACGGCATTTATGACAAACTACAAAAGATTACTACAAAGTCAGCCTATATGGAATGGTTTATTTAATAGCTTAATAATAGCAAGTTTAGTTACTATAGTAAGTGGTTATTTTAGCGCCTTAACTGCATATGGTTTTTCTCAGTTTAAATTTAGAGGTAATAAAATTTTGTTTTGGGTATTACTTGGAACTATGATGATACCTACGCAGTTAGGTATGATAGGATTATTTCAATTGATAAAGGGTCTTCATTTACTTGATTCCTATATACCACTAATAATACCTGCTATTGCAACACCAGCATCGGTATTCTTTATTAAAGGATATACAGATGGTGCAATTAGTGGTTCACTTATAGAAGCGGCTAGAATAGATGGGTGCAACGAATTTAAAATATTTAACAAGATAGTTTTGCCTTTGATATTCCCAAGTGTGGCTACAATGTCTATATTTACGTTTATTCAAACTTGGAATAATTTCTTAATACCGCTTATATTACTATTTGATCCTATGAAATTTACATTGCCAATAATGGTAATGCTAGCTAGAGGAACCTACCAAACAGAATATGGTGCAGTTTTTGCAGGTGTAGCTATTTCAATTGTACCTATAATGATAGCATTTATTTTCTTATCAAAAAAAATAGTAGGAGGACTTACCGTAGGAGGAGTAAAGGGATAACTTTTATACCAATTTATTTTATAACGTGGGTACTTGAGTAGGAGGCATAAAAATGAACAAATTTAAAGATGATTTCATATTCGGAACAGCTACGGCAGCTTATCAAATAGAGGGTGGATTTGATGAAGGGGGAAGAACTCCATCTATTTGGGATACTTTCTCAAAAATTAAAGGAAAAGTTTATAATGGTCATAATGGTGACATAGCTTGTGACCATTACCACAGGTATAAAGAAGATATAAATATTTTAAAAGAAATAGGGGTAGATTCATATAGACTTTCTATTTCTTGGCCAAGAATATTCCCATCAAAGGATGAATATAACCAAGAGGGAATAGAATTTTATAAAGATATAATAAAGGAATTAAAAGAGAAAAAAATCATTCCAGCTATAACCTTATACCACTGGGATTTACCACAATGGGCTCAGGATTTAGGTGGATGGGAAAATAGAGAATGTGTATATTGGTTTGAAAATTTTTGCATAAAAGTCTTTGAGGAGTTGGGGCGAGATGTATCATTGTGGATAACACATAATGAACCCTTTTGCGCATCTTTGCTTGGAAATTATTTAGGGATACATGCACCAGGGAATAGTGATTTGAAAAAGGCACTAATGGTTTCACACCATTTGCTATTGTCTCATGGTCTTGTAGTAAGAGCTTTTAGAAAGTTTAAATTTGTAAGTAGTAGCATAGGAATTACCTTGAACTTATCACCTGTTTATCCAGCATCGACTAAAGAAGAAGATATATTTGCCACAAAAATAAATGATGGCTTCCTAAATAGATGGTTTCTAGACCCGGTGCTTAAAGGCAGTTATCCAAAAGATATGATTGAATTTTATGAGAAAATAGTTGGAAGTCTAGATTTTATTGTAGCAGGAGATTTAAGTATTATATCTACTGATATGGATTTTTTAGGTATAAACTATTACAGTAGCAGTAAAATAGAATATGCTCCAGATTTGGAACTTAAATTTAAGGGAATTGATGGTGGAGAAGAAAAAACTGCAATGGGCTGGGAGATTTGTCCTAATTCACTATACGAATTGCTTATAAGAATCAAGAGTGAATATACAAAGCTACCATTATATATTACTGAAAATGGTGCAGCTTTTGATGATAAAGTTACAAAAGATAATAAGGTTCACGATATAGAAAGAATAAACTTTATTAAAGATCACCTTGTGGTTATACAAAGATTTATTGAAGAGGGTGGAAATCTTAAAGGTTACTATTTATGGTCTTTCATGGATAATTTTGAATGGGCTTTTGGATATTCAAAACGTTTTGGCATGGTATATGTAAATTATGATACTCAAGAAAGAATTATGAAAGATAGTGCCTTATGGTATAAGGGAGTTATTAAAACTCGCAGTCTAGATGGTTAGATGTTGGTAAAAAATTAGAAAGATAGAATAAGAGCATCTTAATAGGATGCTTTTTCATTTGAACTAAATCTCTTCCATTATATAAAATCATTCTTATTTTTATGATTATTAATAAAATTGTACTTCTGAATTGGTTAATTTTTTTAAATATACTGATATATAGTGATTAGAATATAAATAAATTAATTTTATTTTAGAAGGCTGTATCGCCTTATATATGGGCGGTTCACTGTTAATATTAAGAGTCTTAAGACAAGTTTTGATGAAAATCTATTAGTAAAACTTGCTTTTTATAATAAATTGTGATATTATTAAGTCATAACTTAAATGAATAGTAAATAAAGCAACACAGATATATTTCAATTAAATAGTACTTTTAATTAGTATTTTAAAATCGAAATTTTATAGGTGGGGTATTACAAAGTGTTTAAGAAATATAAAATTTCGGAGGTACACATAATATGAATGGTACAGTTAAATGGTTTAATTCAGAAAAAGGATTTGGTTTTATTACAGGAGAGGACGGAATAGACGTTTTCGCTCATTTTTCACAAATTAATTCAGATGGTTACAAATCACTTGAAGAAGGTCAAAAGGTTTCTTACAGCATCGTTGAAGGACCAAAAGGACCACAAGCTGAAAATATTACTATTGAAAAATAATTAATATTTCACCATTAAATAGTTATACTATTTAATGGTTTTTTTATTTATGTTGGATATATATTATTAATTTAATAATATATAACAAAGTACACCACTTAGATTAAACTAGTTTAATCTAAGTGGTGTACTTTGTTTTTATTTATAAAATGGCTGAATACTTACTAACTCTATTTTGTAATTTCCATCTGGGGATGCCACCTCTACTATGGTTCCTGGTGTCTTACCAAACAATACTATGCCTATTGGTGATTCAATACTGAATTTGTTATTAAATATATCAATTTTAAGTGTTGTTACAAGTTCTATTTCTTCTATATCATCACTACCTTCAAATTTTACCAGTAATTTATCACCAATATTTGCACCCTGAGTATTAACAATAATATCATCAATAACTTCAGCAGATCTAATCATTTTTATTAAGTAGCCCATTCTTCTATAGTTATCATACATATTTGATTTGGCTGCTTTATATTCTGCGTTTTCACTTCTATCGCCATGAGCTGCAGCTATCATCTTTTCATGTGCAATTTCCATTGTTAATGGACCTTTACGATAGTCAAATTCCTTTTGGAGTTCTTCAATATCTTTTTTAGTAAGTTTATTATTCATTTCATCACCTGTTTTTTTATTATTTTTTATTGTTTTTTAAAATTACTACATTATATAGTAATAAGGGATTTTTAGGACTACATAATTATAAATTTGTCAGAAGCGGTTCAAGCTTATTATTATGAAAATATAATATCATTGTAGCATAGGTATTATTAAGCTGAATATATATATTATTTATATTGATAATTAGCCATGCGTATCCGGATGCGAAATATCGAATTATTTATATATATATGTAGGAATATGCATATAATCTAGGTAGAATGGATATTTGATGATATTATAGTTTTATTTATATGATAGAATATTTCTTGTAGTCACCAAGCAGTGGCGCAATAAGTTAAATGTTAATTACTCTTTAATAAATTTTCCACTGAAAATAAATTTTAAAAAGTTGTTGACAAAACAAACAATATCTAGTAATATAGTAGAAGTCGTCACTTGGCGATTAATACAAAATAGATAGTTGGTCTTTGAAAATTAAACAGAGAAATAGGTAAAATAGCGAAATAATATTTCGTTAGACCAGTTAATTACTTTAGATAAACAAGTAAAATTTTAGTCGTAAGACTAAAAAGTATGTAATGAGCTTGAGTAACAACTTAACAGTTGTCTCAGATTATTCATTTCAAATAAAAAGTGTAAACTTTTAAATTGAGAGTTTGATCCTGGCTCAGGACGAACGCTGGCGGCGTGCCTAACACA
>NZ_JBOITM010000069.1:0-112462 GCF_050717535.1 Clostridium sp. | reverse complement strand
CCGACTTCCTTCAGATTCCGTCTCGCGATGGACACCCTTGTCTTAAGCTATGCACTTGGCACTATTAACCCGTGCTAGGGACTTTCACCCATTAGATTGCGCCCATGCCGGGCGCACAATAAAAAAAGCATCCACAAGAAAAGTGGATGTTTTTCTAAAAAGTATGATATGAAAAATTAGTTTTTCTTTTCAAAATCATCTTCGTAATTACTTAAAGTCTTTTTAACTAAAGCACTAAGTCCTAATAACGCAATTAGATTTGGAATAACCATTAGTCCGTTGAAAGTATCTGCAAGTTCCCAAACAAGTTCAACCTTTAAAGCCGCACCTAATACTATAAATACAAGAACTAAACATCTATACACATTTAATGCTTTTTTGCCAAATAAGTATTTAACATTGGCTTCCCCAAAGAAATACCAAGCTATTATGGTAGAAAAGGCAAAGAAGAATAGTGCTATAGCTATAAATGGTCCTCCAAAACTTCCCATTCCATTTACAAATGCTTTTTGTGTTAAAGCTATACCTGTAGTTTTTCCATCCATAGCTCCCGTAGTTAATATAACAAGTGCCGTCAATGTTAAAATTATAAAGGTATCAATAAATACACATACTATTGCAACTAGTCCTTGCTGAGCTGGATGAGCAACTTTTGCAACTGCATGTGCATGTGGAGTTGACCCCATTCCAGCTTCATTAGAAAATAAACCTCTTGCAACACCGTATCTCATAGCTTCCTTTACCCCAACTCCGATTAACCCACCAGTAGCAGCACTAGGGTTAAACGCACCTACAAATATCATTTTAAATGCTGGTCCTATATCAACAAAATTTGTTAATATTATTCCTAAACTACCCAATATATAAAATACTGCCATAATTGGAACTACTTTTTCAGTAAAAGCTGCAATTCGACCTACTCCACCAATAAAAATCATGCCAGCCAGTGCTGCAACTATTATACCAACAATTAAACGAACATTAGTATTTTTGCTTATTGCTGCGCCTATGGAGTTAGATTGTACCATATTACCTATAAACCCTAAGGCTATTATTATAGTTACTGAAAAAAATGCTGCCAGCTTTTTACTTCCAAGACCTTTACTAATATAATAAGCTGGGCCTCCGGTCATCTCGCCGTTAACTTTTTCTTTATATTTCTGACCAAGTACTGCTTCTGCAAAAATAGTTGCCATTCCAAAAAAAGCACTTAACCACATCCAAAATATGGCTCCCGGTCCTCCTGATGCTATAGCCGTTGCAGCTCCTGCTAAGTTTCCTGTCCCAACTTGGGCAGCTATTGAAGTTGTCATAGCTTGAAAGGATGACATTCCATCTTTTCCTGCTTTATGACCAAATTTAACTCCTCCAAAAGTTTGTTTAAAAGCAGCTTTAAACCTTCTAACTTGAACAAATTTTAATGTTATTGTGAAATATATACCAGTACCGCATAACAAGAATATTAATACATACCCCCACAAAACACCATTAATACTTTTAATAATTGATAAGAAGTCCATAGTTACACATCCCTTCTAGTTTTGAAAATCCTTTAGTATTAAAACGATTTCATAATAATATAATACATTTTTATTGTGAAACCTTTCACATTATATCATGTTTTATGTTTTTTTGCATTTTTTCATGAAATTATACACAATAATTAAAATTTCACTATTTTTCATGACAATAAAAAAAACATTCACTGTAAAGTGAATGTTTTTTTGGTACAAGTAAGTCTATAAGCCGAGTCCTGTATTAGACAATCATCTATCTAGGCCTATTGTTACCAATAAGCTCAAGCGATACACCCGAGAACGGGACGGGCAGTCCCATAATGTTCTCCTATTCGATCTTGCTCCAGGTGGGGTTTACATAGCCGCAAAGTCGCCATTGCGCTGGTGAGCTCTTACCTCACCTTTCCATCCTTACTAGTATATTCTAAAGGCTTAGATAAACTAAACCCTTAAAATACCTTTAGCGGTATCTCTCTGTTGCACTTTCCTTAAAGTTGCCTCCACTGGGAGTTACCCAGCACCCTTGCCCTATGGAGCTCGGACTTTCCTCTTCCAAATATTGCAAGCAATATTTAGCAGCGATTGTCTGGCTTACTTGCAAAATAATGATACCATAATACTATATGGAACGCAAATGGTATTTTTTACTACATAACTTTATATGGATCCTGAGTATGCTTTGAAATTATAACCTCATTATTATATCCATTTTCAAGAAGTCTGCTTTTAAATTTTTCTGCAAATATTTTAAAGGGGATCCACTCTGTTGCAAAATGACCAGCATCAATTAGTGCTATATTTTCTTCTTTTAAATCACTAACATGGTGATACCTAGTATCTCCTGTAATAATGCAATCTGCTCCCAATTTTACGCAGGTCTCAAAAAAGTCCTCTCCGCTTCCGTTTATAATGGCAATAGTTTCTATTAATTTATTATTATCCCCTACATATCTTATATATTCAGTGTTTAATGTTTTTTTTACATTTTTACATAAATCCATAAGTTTAATAGGCTGATCCAACCTTACTAGTCTTCCAATTCCAGTATTACCTTCATCATAATCGGGGTTTGTTTTCGGCTCAATAATCTTATAATTATTAAATCCCAAAATTTCAGTGACAATATCATTTAACCCACCCATAGCCGAATCTAAATTGGTATGACTAGAATATACATTTATCCCATTTACAATTAACTCAATAATTTTTTTACCTACTAAAGTATTCGCAGTAATAGTTTTAGGTTTTATAAAAAGAAGCGGATGATGTGTCAATATAAAATTACATCCCATATCGACGGCCTCGGATATCACGTCCAGAGTACAATCCAGTGCAATTAAAATTTTTGTAACTTCACTCTCGCTATCCCCCACCATGAGTCCTACATTATCATAATCCTCTTTTAATATACACGGTGCGAACTTTTCCATAATATCTTCAATATTTTCTACTTTTAAAAGCATTTTAAGAACTCCTTAAGTCTCATTATAATAGGGTAAAGCTGGTGTTTCCTATCCTCCGATAAAACTGTTTCCTCATTTAAAGCATTATATACTTTTAAATATTTTGAAAGCTTATATTCTATAAAGCTCTTCATTACTGCATCTTTTTTATCTAATAATATTTTGCTTATCTCGTAATATATATTATCTACTTCTTTAGTCTTATTATTATATTTAACCTTCATAATCTCATAATACTTACCATCATCTTTGCAAATCTCTTCATCAAGAATATCATATCCAGTGTTATACAAATATTCTCTTAAGACCTCAGCATTTTGAACTGGTTGAAGTATCATATATTTAAATTGCTTTACTATGTCCAAGTCTGCTTCTAAAATATCTCTAATTAAATTACCACCCATGCCTGCAATAATGGCTATCTGAACTTCTCCCACCGCAACTGTAGATAATCCACTCCCCAGCCTACAGGTAATTTGCTTTGACAAATTATTTTGAGTAATATTATTCTTGGCTTTCTCAACAGGACCCCTATTAATATCAGAGGCAATAGCGCTTTTTATTACACTATTTTGGACTAAATAAATAGGTACGTACCCATGATCCGTTCCTACGTCGATAATACTATCACATTCCGTTACCATACTTGCAATCCATTTTAATCTTATACTAAGCTCCATAGTTTCCACCCTTATCTAAAGTTAATTAATATTTTAAACTGCATAATCAAAAATATTATTGCAACAAACAGTGAGATATAAATAAATTTATATGCTGATTTTCTATCATATTTTGCGCAAAAATAGCTTGCATAATACATGCAAAAGAGCAATGCCATGTTTAATACTCCATAAATCATCTGAGTAAAAGCAAATTGTTTGCCCGTACCCATTTTTATTGGGCTAAACTTTGCATCAAAGTTTAGGGGCATAGCATTAGGTATCAAATGTTTTAAATATAATATAAATGGATTTAGAGTTAAAATTAGTATTATAATGCTTACTAGCATTAACGGTAAAATAAAATACTTATCTTTATGAAGGTTATAGCTATTATTTACTTTATATTTCCACTCCGCCATATGAATATCATGTCCTACTAGTGTTTCCTCGAAGCTTTTATAATCAACAGGTGAAACTCCATAATTCATATCCTTAGTTTTTAGATAAACAACATTTTTATTATCTGTAACAAACATTCTAGATATTCCAATTTTATCAATCACAAACCTACCCAAGGCAAAGCTACTAGCGGCTATTCCGTTAAGCTTAACCCCTTTAATTGTGCCACTTGACACAGTGTATCCTTCTATTTCATTTAATGGTAAAATTACTTTTTTTAAAGACCCAATAGCATAAATCACAAGATTTTCTTCATTAATCGTATATTTAAGTGTTGAATAAAGCAATATGTAATATATAAGGTATATATTACAAACAACTAATAAAAGTTTTAATAGACTAGCTACAATGTATGAGTTAGTAAATTTCATCAATATTATGATTAATATATTATACAATACAGCCATGAGTAACATAAACCCAAGACCTCGTTTTCCCTTAGTTACATAACTATCCATTAAATCACCTTCTTAACCAAATTATATCATTTTGAATCCACTTTGTAAACATTTTTCCATAATTTTACACCAAGAAAAAAAACATCTTAAATAAGATGTTTTTTTTCTCCATAAAATAATCTAATCTAAATAATCTTTCAGCTTTTTGCTTCTACTTGGGTGTCTTAATTTACGTAATGCTTTGGCTTCAATTTGTCTAATTCTTTCTCTAGTTACATTAAACTCTTTTCCAACTTCCTCAAGTGTTCTAGCCCTTCCATCATCTAGTCCAAATCTCAATCTTAAAACTTTTTCTTCTCTTGGAGTCAAGGTATCTAAAACGTTAATTAATTGCTCTTTAAGCATTGTAAATGCAGCCGCTTCTGCTGGTGCTAATGCATCATCATCAGGAATAAAGTCTCCTAAATGACTATCTTCTTCTTCACCAATAGGAGTTTCAAGTGACACTGGTTCTTGTGCAATTTTCATAATTTCTCTAACCTTTGCAACTGGCATTTCCATTTTTTCTGCAACTTCATCTGGTTGTGGCTCACGTCCGAGTTCTTGAAGCAGTTGCCTAGAAACTCTAATAAGCTTATTTATAGTTTCTACCATATGCACAGGGATTCTTATTGTTCTTGCCTGATCAGCTATTGCGCGAGTTATTGCCTGCCTAATCCACCAGGTAGCATATGTACTAAACTTATAGCCTTTTCTATAATCAAATTTTTCTACAGCTTTTATTAGTCCTAAATTACCTTCTTGAATAAGGTCTAAAAACAGCATTCCACGGCCAACATACCTTTTAGCTATACTAACTACTAATCTTAAATTAGCTTCTGCTAGTTTTTTCTTAGCAACAAGGTCTCCTTCTTCATTTCTTTTAGCAAGTTCAACTTCCTCACTGGATGATAATAGTGAAACTTTCCCTATTTCCTTTAGGTACATTCTAACAGGGTCATCTATAGATATGCCTTCAGGTATACTAACATCCAATTCTTCAGTTTCTGGTTCAGCCTCTGCTTGAGCTCCTGTAGCAGGAGCTGCCGCTTCGTGCATATCTCCAACAACATCTATCTCCATTGATTCCAAAACTTCATAAACTTTTTCTATTTGTTCTGGGCTTAAATCTATTTCATAAAGTTCATCCATTACCTCTTTATAAGTTAAGGTGCCCTTTTTCTTGCCTTTTTCAATAAGTTTCTTGACTAAAACCATTTTTGAACCTTTATCCTTCATCATATTACCTCCTTTCTAATTTATAATTGTTTTATATCTTTTTGTACTTCTATAAGCTTTTGGGCTAATTTTATTGATTCTTCTAGCAGGCCTTCTGATTCATATTTTTTGATTTTATTCATAATTTCTTTTTTCGACTCCTCTAACTTGAATTTTTTCAGTTGTCTTATGCAATCATTAATAAATTTTTTATGGTGCTCTTCGTCTACAGAAATTTCAATTTCCATAGTATTTATCCATTCTTTTGTACATTCTATATCATTACATCGAAATTCAATGTTTTTGATTTTCTCTTCACTTGTTAAATTTTTATATTCAACAATTAATTTATATATAACTTTATGACTTTCAAGTACTAACTGATCTATAGACATGGTTTGCGTAATATAATCGCAATTTTCCTCGTTTATAAACATAAATTTTAGTAAATTTCTTTCAGCCTTAATATAAGCTGGTTCTAAATATAATTTTTGTCCAAAATCCTGTTCTATATTCATTTTTTGAGTTTTTTTTGCATTTTTGTTAATTTCTTCTCTTAATAAGTCGTATATTGCTTGTTCTTTGATGCCAGTTGCCTCAGAAATCATTTTTATATGAACATCTTTTTCAACAGGATCTAAATCTACAATAATTTCAGTGACCTTTTTAACGTACTGTATTATCATTTCACTATTAGAAAAATTTATTCCATCTCCGGCTCTTTTTATTCTATAATTAATTATAGGCAGAGCATTGTCTATTAGATTTTGAAAAGCCTGTTTTCCACTGTTTTTTATATATTCATCAGGATCTTTACCACTAGGTACTATAAGCACCCTTAAATCAAACCCCTCATTTCTTAATGTCTCTAGTCCTCTTAATGTTGCCGACTGTCCTGCTAAATCAGCATCATATGAAATAATAACTGTATCTACATGTTTTTTTAATAATTTTGCTTGATTAATAGTAAGTGCCGTACCTAGTGATGCAACAACATTTGAAAACCCATATTGATGAAGTGAAATACAGTCCATATACCCCTCTACAATTATAATTGTACGAGATCTATTGTTTTTAATTACAAAATTCAATCCATAAAGATTTAATCCTTTATGAAATAATGGGGTCTCAGGTGAATTTAAATACTTAGGTTTGGAATCATCTAACACCCTTCCTCCAAATCCGATGACTTTGCCTTTATAATCAAACACAGGAAACATTATTCTATTTCTAAATCTATCATAATATGACCCTTTAGGACTTTTAATAATTAATCCTATATTAAATAAATCAAGTTCCGAATAACCTTTTTTTTTCAGGTGTAATAACAGGCCATCCCATTTATCAAAAGAAAACCCTAACCCAAATTTTTTCATAGTAACTTCTGTTATGCCTCGGTTTACGAAATATGCTTCAGCTTTTTTATCCGCTCTTAAATTACCATAAAAATACCTAGCCGCTTCCACATTAATATTGTACATTTTTTTATACATGTCCTTTTGTACACTAGTTTCTTCATTGTCTTCTTCTATACTAATGTTTGCCCTTTCAGCCAGGACTCTTGCAGCTTCAGGAAAATTTACATTCCTGTCCTTCATAATATAACTAATTACATTTCCAGCTTCACCACATCCAAAACACTTATAAATCTGTTTATCTTGAGACACAGTAAAAGAAGGACTCTTCTCATTATGAAAAGGACAAAGACCAATATAATTTCTTCCTGCTTTTCTAAGCTTAACTCTTTCAGATATTACATCCACAATATCGTTTTGTTCTTTTATTTTTCGGATGACATCTTCAGCAATCAATAGATTATTACCACCTTACTTATATAAATTCACAATATATTTTTATTCGACAAAAAAATGCATTATCCTTCTTTAAATCCACTTTTATCAATAATAATTTTGTTTGCTTATTATATATTCTTTATAACTTACAAATTTCCTTCAATTTTGTAATTTTTATTTTTTATTTTTTTATTTGCAATTAATATATTTTTCTCTAAACACCCATTAATTTATTCTCGTATTTTAATAAATGACAACTTTAGGTACATATATATTATTAAAAAGCATTAAACAATAATCATCACTCATACCAGATATATAATCTGCCACTCCTACATGCAAACCCTCATCCTCAACTATACCCTTGTAAAAATCTGGCATAGCCTTTGGATTGTTATAATAATATGTGAATACTTGTGTTACCACAAATTGTGCTTTTTGCCTTTCTTCCTTTAAGATGTCACCTTTGTATATATTCTTAAACATAAAATTTCTTAAAATAACCAAGGCACTGGAAACGGGCTCACTAAGCGATACGCATATTTTATCCCTATCTAAGTTATTTAATGTGTTGTAAATACAATCTTTAACTAATGTATCTATTCTCATGCCATGATTTGTACCTAAAATCTCAATAGCATCTTGGGGCAACATATTTTCACTTAATAATCCTGCTCTTATGGAATCATCTATGTCATGATTTACATATGCAATCTTATCGCTATATCTAACAACCTGACCTTCTAGGGTTTCTGCCTTCCTGATTTTAGAAGAAAACCCACTATGATTTAGAACTCCATCTAGTACTTCCTCACTTAAATTTAGTCCCTTACCTAGCTTTTCTATTTTTGTTAATACTCTAATGCTATTTTCATTGTGTCTAAATCCTCCAGGCAAAATATCATTAAGCACCTCTTCCCCATTATGAGCAAATGGCACATGCCCTATATCATGACCTAGAGCTATAGCTTCTATTAGATCTTCATTTAAGCCTATACCTTTACCTATAGTTTTAGCTATTTGTGCAACTTCTAATGTATGTGTTAATCTTGTTCTATAATGATCACTACTAGCCTTTATATATACTTGAGTTTTATGCTGTAATCTCCTAAAGGCTTTACTATGTATTATCCTATCTCGGTCTACCATATAACAGGTTCTTATATCATCCTTGTCTTCTAAGATTTTTCGCCCCTTAGAGTTTGCGGATAACGCCCCATAGATAATAATATTATTACCTTCATTAGTTTCTATTCTTTGGCGAATATTCATAAATCCCCTCCTGCCGTTCACTGTTGCACAAAACAATTATTAATTGTTTTACCTTCTGAACTTAACACTACTGTTACAATTATTCATCTTATCTTTAATATAAATATTTAAAATAAGAAACTTTAAGTGCCTTACTTATTTTTAAGCACCTTAAATTTATTTAAGCACCTTAAATTTATTTAAGCACCTTACTTAGTATTCTACAAATTAATTTAATTTCCCTTTTTTAATATTAAACGTATAATATTAATATTCTATTAATATCTTAATAATGTAATAATTTTTTAGGAGTGATAAGATGATCTCCACGGCTAAAAATTTAAATAACATAGATTTATTATCCGAAGAAAACGTAAAAAAATACATTCTGCCTCAATATAATTTAGCTAATGCTGATATATCGCAAATTAAATTTAAAGATACTGATAAACAAAGAGCTGTATATAAAGTTTCATACTTTAATAAAAGCTATTGTTTAAAGAAGGTTTATTACAGTGTAAAAGATTTATTATTTGTATATTCAGCTATAGAATGGTTATATAGAAATAATATCCATGTCCCTCGTATTCTTCCTACAAACACCAACAGCAGATTTATAGACTATAATAATATGCTATTTATACTCACCCCTTGGGTTGATGGCATTAAATGTGACTACGATAATATTGACCATGTACTAGCCTGTAGTACAAACCTTGCAAATATGCACAAAGTAAGTGTTACCTTTAAACCTATATGTGGTAGTTCAATTAAGGAAAACTATAGTATTATGGGAACTTCTATATATAAACACTATGAGAGTCTGCTTAAATTTTCTAATTTAGCTTATAAATATGATGATGCTTTTTCCAAGCTCTATCTTGAACATTTTGATTCAAGTATTAAGCTAGCCAAGTATTCTGCTGACATTTCTTATGATATAGATCAAAATAATCTTACAAAATCATTATGTCATCTTGACTATGTTAATAAAAATATCATCTTTGATGCTAATAATGAAATATGGGTAATTGATTTTGATAAATGTAGAAATGACTTTTGTGCCCATGATATTTCATACTGTTTAAGAAGACTTTTAAAAAGAGATGGTACAAAATGGGATCTGGAACTTGCCATAAGTTTTTTAGAATTATATGATAATGTTCAGCCTTTAACTTTAGATGATTATAAATACATTCTTGTTTATTTAGCTTTCCCACAAAGGTATTGGAAAATATCAAGAGATTACTACGGTAACATAAATAAATGTAATAAAAAAGCCTTCATAAATCTTCTAACTAATTCAACGGACAAAAACCAATATCAATTAGACTTTGTTTACGGTCTTATATCCTATATTGAAAATAAATTTAAAACATCAAAATTAATTTAATAGTTTGTTCACAATTAAAAAGTCACTGCAAGCAGTGGCTTTTTAAAATAAATCTATTAAACATATCATGGCTTTATAAATTATACTTATACTATTTATTTATTTTTCCACAAAATCCACTGCAATTAATCTTAAAACTAGGCACACTATATATTCTATTAACGTCATTATTTCCACATTCACATTTAATCTCAATATCCTCATTCATACCTTTCTCAATTGTGAATTCATTATTACATTTATTACATTTATAAGTATATGTCAAATTATTCACCTCTTATTTGCTATTTTATTATCTATCTACACTATTTACGTTTTTTTCTTAGCTTACTAATTCTCATTGATAAGCTTCACCTATATACATCTTTGCTATCAAATCTACATTCTATAATTATAATTCAATGTCAAAGCTTCCCAGTAGCTGCGACGCTTTATAAGAAATTTACGTCATATCATTAATTTAATTTACTACTTATATTGTACATATTTCACCATTTTCCTTTACATAAAATTGTAATGGCAGAGGATGACTTGCAAACAATAACGGTGTCAATGTATATGAATAACTTCCAGCCTTTGACACTACTAATATATCTCCAACATTAGCCTTAGGAAGCATTATATCTTTCGCCATTATATCAGCTGCTGTGCACAAATTACCCACTATGCTTACCTTTTCAAGAAATGATTTTTCTCTTTCAAAAATAGTAAATTCAAAAGCATCTTTAGCTGTAAATAATGGTTCACAACCCTTCAATTTGCTTCCCTCTGGTGCATAAGACGTTAAAAGTTCCGCTATAGAAGGTCTTAAAAAACCATTCAGTCCATTTTCAACGATTAAGTATTTTGTTCCTCTAGATTCCTTTATATCTACGATATGAGTAACATATTGACCAGCTTCACAAACTACAAACCTACCAGTTTCAATAATAAGTCTTGCATTAATTTTTTTCTTAAATCTTTGAAATAAATTTTCACATTCATCACTAAGTAGATCAAGATCAAGAGGGATATCATTTAATGATGAATATACTATACCAAGTCCTCCACCAAAATTAATAAATTCCAGTTCCCATCCCATGGTCTCTTTACAAAACAAAGCTACTTCAAAAACTTTCTCATAGTATCGATAAATTATGCTATGTTCAAGAACCTGAGAGCGCAGATGAACATGGATACCAACGATTCTTATATTAGTCAAACTGTTAAAAAAATCTCTCTGATTAATAATAGTCTCCTCATCAACACCAAATTTACTACTTACTCCTTTTTCAATATCCATAGTGTAGTCGGGGTTTATTCTTAATCCTACCTTTATATGTGATTTTTTCTGTTTTGCAACATCATTAATCAATGCCAACTCATTATAGCTGTCTGCTATTATTATTGATTTATCTATAGTTCTTTCAATATCCTTACGTGTTTTTCCTGGAGATGAGTATAATACTTTTTCATACGATAAACCTGATTCATGAGCTATAATTACTTCCTCTGCTGAAGCTGCATCTGCACCAAACCCCCTTGATACAATGAAATTTACTATAGGGTTATATGGATTAGTCTTTAGTGAATATAAAAACTCAAACTGTGAAAATCTTTCTGAAAGTGTTGCAATTTGCTTAGAAATAATACTTCCATCATATATGTAGAAAGGTCTGTCATATCGTGCCATTAATTTTTTAATAATATTTAAATTATTTTCCACAATAATTCCTCCTCACTGTGTTTTTTCACTGTATATAAAAATATAAATTAGAATGCCGCATAGATCTTCAGGATATGTTATGGCAAATAAGTTTGCAATGAATCCACCAAGTGAGTGGCCCAACGACTTCTTATCGCACCGCCATATTCTGCAATTATTAAATATTCACCAATTCTATTATATAGTAGGTATAGAATTTTGTATAGAATTGACTTTCATAAATTTTAGAACTAATCTAAACCAAAATAAAAAAACAATCCAATTGATTAGATTTGATTTTCAGCATAATGTTTTGCACTTATGACGTGTTGAGCAGTCAAAAATAGATTTAATAATAAAAATAGGGTATTGTATTTAAAATCAATAATGATTTCAAAAATACAATACCCATTTTTTTATAGTTCTACTAATCTCAAATGCCATTATACAAAGCTTTTAAGTTATACTTATACTATTTCTTTCTTGGATTGTTTACTTCAGCTTGTGCAGCTGCTACCATAAAAGACCAACCACTATAATTTACTATTATGGAACACTTCTTATAACCGTAATGATTGTCTGTATTATAATTTATTCTGATATTTTACTTACATCAATATTTAAGTTTTTCAAATCAATCACTGCTCCAACTTTCATGAGAATATCCAATCCAATTAGACCACTAATTTCACCTCTTGTATCAATTATACCAAAGTCTATTTCAATATCATTTATGCTTTGAGAACCTAATATGATTTCGTCAATCTTCTTTATAAAAGCATTATGTGAACTACCACCAACACCATAATACTCCATAATTCTATCTCCTGGCTCAGCATATATTCCAATATCATCTACTGCATCTGGTGAGATAATTGAGCCTGCAGCCCCAGTATCAATTACTACATTATTAACTATCTTTGATTTACCTTTGTAAGAAATCTGTATGGACGTAAATATCAATCCATCTCTATATTCAATGTTCATTAGATTGCACCTCTATATCCTCTTATGGTCTTTACCTCAACAACTATACTTTCATTTCCAGTATGATAAACTATTGTATTATCTCCTGAGTGAACTAGCTCCTTTGTTGCTTCTTTGTTATCATTAATAACTTTTATAACAGCCATGTCATCAATGTATTTTTTGGTTCCATCCATATGAGATTCTAATATCTGAAGCTTTACAAATTTATCTGGATATGTTCTTCTTACCTCTTCCCATTTCATGTAAAACACCTTCCTTATCGTGAATCGTTTATTATATAAATTATAACAGATTAGCTCGGTTATTAAACAATATTAGTAAATATAGTACTTACAAAATGTCTTCTAACGTTTCTCACTCAAGACATTCCTGAGACGTGTTAGCTCTTAGCTAGGTGAATGAATGTGCTTTGGCTTCTTCGAAGCTTTAACCACTTGCTGCCAAAGCGTACTTGAATGCATTGTTGCACAAATTGATTACCCATACACTAACTGTTGATGATTACGTACAACAAGAGATTCATGATGTTCTACTTTAGTGTAATTTCCCCTTATAGACCTGTAGTATAAAAACTTCTGTGGTCTTTTTTAATTTTTTGCAGAACATCATAAATCTCATATTAATTATCTGACGTCGCCAAGTTCTATGATGCTAATCTATTACAACGTTAGCTAGGACCTCACAATCACAAAAGCCACCTTTTCCTTGAATATCTTTTATAATTCTTGTCTTTTTACTTTTAGGCATATTTCCATCTAACCATTCCCTCGTAAAAGATAATGTATGATTACATCCATGCTCATCTAATTTCTCATCAATAAAATCCCCTAAAGATTCTAATTGTTCAGGGTTAACTCTAATTCATTCCATGATGAAATGCACTCCTTAAGCAAAGCTATCCTTTTCAAATCTTTTTTGTCCTTTCCACCAAACTCAATGGATTTTGCTAGGGAAGTCAAAGCTTCTGGGTAATTCAACAAAGATTCTTCTGCCTGTGATAATAGTCTCCATGCTATACTATCTTCAGGATTTAAGATAACATATTCTTTTAGCCCTTTACGTGCATCTATCAAAAATGGTATTGACTTCTTATCCGGCATTCTTCTATCTAATGAACCCTGCATAGATAACTTTTGACCTTGAAGCAATAGATCTTGAAGTTCTTTTAGGTTTTTGGACATAATCTTTTCCTCCTCTTACATACATAAATTGAGAGTTAATCTTTAGTTTTACTAGATAATGTAAGATAACTATTGTATTCCCAACAGTTGTGTCTCAAATATTTATTTTAGAAGTAGTTAGCCATATTCTACAAATATTCACTAATTTTATTATATAGTAGGTATATATTTTTGTATAGAATTGACGATCATGAATTTTAGCACTAGTCTTAATTAAAATAATAAAAATAAGGCATTGAACTTAAAATCAATAATGAAATTAAGATGCAATACCCTATTCTTTTTATAATTATAATAGTCTCAACCGCCAATTATATAAGGCTTTTCAAACTATATATTTTATTTTTTTCTTGGATTGTTTACTTCAGCTTGTGCAGCTGCAAGTCTTGCTACTGGAACTCTGAATGGTGAACATGATACATAATCTAGTCCAACATTGTGACAGAATTCAACAGAAGATGGATCTCCGCCATGTTCTCCGCATATTCCAAGTTTAATATGTGGTCTTGTTGATCTTCCAAGGTCAACAGCCATTTTAATAAGTTTGCCTACTCCAACTTGATCTAATTTTTGGAATGGATCAAATTCGTAAACTTTCTTTTCATAGTAATGTTTTAAGAATGTTGCAGCATCATCTCTTGAGAATCCAAAAGTCATTTGTGTTAAATCATTTGTTCCAAATGAGAAGAATTCTGCTTCTTTTGCTATTTCATCAGCTGTAAGTGCTGCTCTTGGTATTTCAATCATTGTACCAACCATGTATTTTAAATCACTGCCTGACTCAGCTATGATTTGATCAGCTACTCTTACTACTATATCTTTAACATATTTTAACTCTTTAACTTCTCCAACTAGAGGAATCATTATTTCTGGAACGATATTATATCCTTTTCTAGTTTTAACATCTATAGCAGCTTCAATAACCGCTCTAGTTTGCATCTCAGCTATTTCTGGATATGATACTGCAAGTCTACATCCTCTATGACCCATCATAGGGTTAAACTCATGTAATGATTCAACAGTAGCTTTTAACTCTTCAAAGGTTATTCCCATCTCAACAGCGAGTTCTCTTATATCTCCATCAGCGTGAGGTAAGAATTCATGTAGTGGTGGATCTAAGAATCTTATTGTAGCTGGTCTTTCCTTAAGTTCTTCATAGATTCCTACAAAATCTTCTCTTTGCATTGGTAATAATTTATCTAATGCCACTCTTCTTTTTGCTTCGTCTTTAGCAACAATCATTTCCCTTATGCCCATTATTCTATCAGCATCAAAGAACATATGCTCAGTTCTGCATAAGCCAATGCCTTCAGCTCCATATTTAACTGCTTGAGCAGTATCTCTTGGAGTATCTGCATTAGTTCTAACTTTCAAACTTCTTATTTCATCAGCCCATCCCATAAATGTTTCAAAGTAACCACTTATTTCTGGTTCAACTGTTTTGATAACTCCAGCATATACATTTCCTGTACTTCCATCCATAGAAATAAAATCATTTTCAGTATATGTGATTCCACCTATCTTAAAGATCTTTTCTTTTTCGTCAACTTTTATATCTCCACAACCAGCAACACAGCATGTTCCCATTCCTCTTGCTACAACCGCAGCATGGGACGTCATTCCACCTCTTACTGTTAATATACCTTCTGAGGCAATCATGCCTTCAATGTCCTCTGGTGAAGTTTCAAGCCTTACTAATACAACTTTTTCTCCAGCTTCATGTCTAACTTTTGCATCTTCTGCTGTAAAGCAAACTTTTCCACAAGCTGCTCCTGGAGATGCTGGTAAACCTTTAGCTATTATTTTAGAATTTTTTAAATCTTCAGTATCAAAGTTAGGGTGAAGTAAGGTATCTAATTGTTTTGGTTCAACCTTCATCATAGCCTGTTTCTTTGTTAGCATTCCATCTTCAACAAGTTCCACAGCAATTTTAAGTGCTGCTTGTGCAGTTCTCTTGCCGTTTCTTGTTTGAAGGAAGTACAATTTTCCATCTTCAATTGTAAACTCCATATCTTGCATATCTTTATAGTGAGTCTCAAGAGTATTAACAATTGACATAAACTGTTTATATACTTCTGGCATGTCTTTTGCAAGTTGAGATATATCTTGTGGTGTTCTTATTCCTGCAACAACGTCTTCACCTTGTGCATTCATTAAGTACTCAGCATATATTCCTTTTTCTCCAGTAGATGGATTCCTTGAAAAAGCAACACCAGTTCCTGATGTTTCTCCTTTGTTACCAAATACCATTTCTTGAACACTTACTGCAGTTCCCCAACTTCCTGGAATATCATTAAGTCTTCTATAAACATTAGCACGAGGATTATCCCATGATCTAAATACTGCTGTAATTGACTCTATTAATTGACTTTCTGGATCACTTGGGAAATCTTCACCCTTATCTTCTTTATAGAATTCTTTAAATTGCCCAACTAATTTTTTCAAATCATTAGCATCCAGTTCAGTATCAAATTTTACACCTTTTGCTTCTTTCATTGTATCCATAATGTTTTCAAAATTTCTTTTTTCAACACCCATAACAACATCAGCAAACATTTGGATAAATCTTCTGTAAGAATCATAAGCAAATCTTGGGTTATTTGTTAGTTTTGCCATAACTTCTACTGTCTCATCATTTAATCCAAGATTTAATATTGTATCCATCATACCAGGCATTGATGCTCTTGCTCCAGATCTAACTGAAACAAGTAGCGGATTTTGCATGCTTCCAAATTTCTTTCCTGTAAGTTTTTCAAGCTCAACCATTTTAGAATGTATTTCACCAACAATTTCAGATGCAATTAATTGACCATCTTCATAGTATTTATTACAAGCTTCAGTAGTAACTGTGAATCCTTGCGGTACTGGAATCCCAAGGTTTGTCATCTCTGCAAGGTTTGCACCTTTTCCGCCTAGAAGATTTTTCATTGAAGCATTTCCTTCACTAAAAAGATAAACATATTTTTTGTTTTCCATTCCATACAACCCCTTCGATTATAAATTATATATGATAACGGGTACAAAGATGTCCAATTTAGAACATGTAGTGCCCACTTCACTCACTTTAGTTAAAACTCACTTTAGTTACTTAGCCATTTTCGCCCATTTTTACAAATAGTTTTGTTATATTAGTTTTTGATATTTTACCTACAACTTGAAATATTTCTTTCCCATTTTCAAATTTTCTTTCTACTACAGGTAAACTATCCACTTCATGTTCTATAATTCTTTGTGCGGCTAAATAAATACTATCCTCTTTTTCAACAAGCACTATATTGGGCATTCTAGTCATTATAATTCCTACAGGCACCTTGTGAATATCAGTACCGCCCATAGCCATTTTAAGGAAGTCTTTTCTAGATACAGCTCCCACTAAACTGCCATTATTATGTACAAATAAAGTACCTACATCATTTAAAAACAAATGTACTATAGCATCATAAACCATTGTTTCTTCTGTAGCCATTACAGCTTTAGACATTACATCATTAACTTTAATATTTCTTATATAATCATAAACTAAACTGTAAGAGGGTTTCTTTGAACACATGTATCCAACTTTTGGCCTTGCATCTAATATACCCGTCATTGTGAGTATTGCCAAATCTGGCCTTAGTGCTGCCCTTGTTACCCCTAACTTATTAGCTAGACATTCACTTGTAACTGGTGGATTTTCTTTAACTAATCTAATTATTTCTTCTTGTCTTGGTGTTAGTTTTATTTTTTCCACCCTCTTTCTATTTTAATTCCTTATAAATGATACATATTTCTTATATTTGCAATATTGTAAATACAAACGATTGCATAAAGTATTATATACTAGAATTTTACATACCATTTTTAACATTGTACCACATTATTAAAATAAATTGTAGGGTTTTTTATGATTTTTTGTGTATAAGAATAATTTTTCAATATATTAATAATTTTCAATAAACAGTGCACAACAATAACTAAAGTTATAAGATATTAAAATTTCCCCTTTTATAAAGCTAGCAAATAAAAATTGCTAGCTTTATAAAAGGGGAAATCCTATTGTTACCATTTATATAAGGCTAATATTAAATTTTAAATATTATTCTCTTATTTTTCTTCTTCTTTTTCCTCTTTTTTGTCTTCTTTTTCTAGTTCACTTTCTTTGTCAAATTTTACTGTATATTGATATACATTCTCATTTCTATCTTCTTTGGTGCTTTTGCTACTTTTGTTAAAAGTATCTTTTGTATCATTATATTTTTCTTTTACTTCGCCTGTCATATCACTCATTCTACTTTTAACATCTTCCACTGTATTTTTTATAATAGTATTAACTACTTCAACAGAACCATCTGCTTTAGTTATCTCAACAGTAACCTTTGTAAGTACTGCTGTTAATAATCCAAGAGCAATTAGCACAGGATTATATAATCCTATTAAACCTGCCGCGATACCAGCATTAACAGGTATGTCTATAACTACAGTGTCATCTTTTTTGATTTTTATTCTTGTAACATTGCCTTTTTTTACAATATCTTTTATTGTTGTTACAAATTCATCCTTAGTAGAGTACATTTCTTCCATATTAAATTTAGCATATTTCTTTTGCTTTGCTTCAATATAAATTAGAGCATTGACTACGTCACTATCACATTCCTCTAATGCTTCCTTAGCCTCAGTATATGAAACTCCTGTTCGCTCTTTAATAATATCAATCTTTTCCAATGTAATTTCTGCCATTAAAATATTCCTCCTCATAATTTTTCTAAGATTTAAAATAATTTTTAATTTTTATATTCCTTTAAATAATCAAACATTTCTAGACTCTTTGGCTTTCTTGTATAATTTTGGGCTATAATAGTAGATAAAATTTTGTACAACTCGAGCTTTGTGGTTTTAGACACAGCTATTCTATTAATTTTATCCATACCAAAGTTATTTAAGAATTTTAATGTATTATATGTAGGGTTTGAAATATATATACTATTTACCTTTTCACAATCTTTACAAATAGGCCCATAAGATTGTAAATCGATATTATTAGACATTATTATTTTTTTTCTGCATTTAACACATTGATTAAAATTTAATTCATAACCTGTAGCCCTTAAAATTTTTGTTTCAAAGGCTCTTGCCAAAACTTCTATATCCATAACATCATTTTTTATAAAATAAAAACTAGTGACTAAATCTTTAAAAAGTTGCTTATTAGCCTCTTCATTTTCCATTGTAATATCAATTAATTCATTAAAATAGGAAGCATAAGTAATTGTATCTAGGTCTCTTAATAATTGCTGAAATGAATCAATAATTGTAACCTCATTTATGGTATATAAATTTCTACCTTTAAAAAGCACAAATTCTGCAAAGCAGCAAGGTAAGGTGGATGATACAAACTTACTTTTATTTTTTCTAGCTCCCTTTGCTATAGCTGTTATTTTACCAAAATCTTCAGTAAAAAGCCAAACTAACTTATCAGATTCTTTAAACTCTTGAGTTTTTATTACAATAGCCCTAGTTTTTAAAATCGACAGAAAATCATCCCCTACTTATACCCTAATTCTTTCAAAATACTTGAAGTATCTCTCCATTCTTTCTTTACCTTTACCCATAACCTTAGGTTTACTTTTTCGCCTAAAAATTTCATTACATCTTGTCTTGCATATGTAGAAATCTGCTTAAGGGTTTTTCCACCTTTTCCAATTATTATACCCTTATGTGAATCTTTTTCGCAGAGCAAATTAGCTTCAATATGGTACATATTCCTTGCATCTCTTTTCATAGAAATAATTTCTATTGCTATTCCATGAGGTACTTCTTGGGATAATAGCTTCAAAGCCTTTTCTCTTATTATTTCAGTTATGATAAATCTTTCTTGTTGGTCTGTAATCATATCCTCTGGGTAATATAGTGGCCCTTCTGGAATGTTGTCTTCTACAAGTTTAGTAACTATGTCAACATTTTTACCTTTTATGGCAGCTATAGGAATTATTTCTTTAAAAGCAAAATACTCAGAATAGCTTTGAATGGTTTTAGCTACTCTTGCTTGGGTATTCTCATCAATCTTATTAACTAATAAAAACACTGGAATTTTATTATTTTTTAACTGCTCAAGGATATGCATATCACCCTTATCAATCTCATCCCCAGGTGTGGTTATAAATAATATGACATCTACTTCTGACGTAGCTTGCTCCGCTACTTTAACCATATATTCTCCTAGTTTATGCCTAGGTTTATGCATTCCAGGAGTATCTACAAATATTATTTGAGAATCTTTAGTTGTTAAAATGGTCTGTATATTATTCCTAGTAGTTTGAGGTCTATTAGATACAATTGACAATTTTTCCCCCATAATGTAATTTATTAATGTAGATTTCCCCACATTTGGTCTTCCGATTATTGTTACGAATCCTGATTTAAACATATATCCTCCTTTTGGTTATCTTAAGTAGCTATATAATTATTAATGCTTAGCAACTAATAATTATATAGCTTACTTAAATAAATCTTCTTTTGTAAAAGCCCCTGGTAATATCTCTTCCATAGTCTTTATTATATAACTTTCTTCATTCTTTACTAATATAATCTGAATATCCTGCGAGGCAAATTCTGCTATAACTTGTCTGCAAATACCACAAGGGTAGGTATTAGTTGTCATATCGCCTACAATAGCAATAGCTTTAATTTTTCTATGTCCCTCAGACACAGCTTTGAAAATTGCAGTTCTTTCAGCACAATTAGTTGCACCGTAGGAAGCATTTTCTATGTTGCATCCAGTATATATTGATCCATCTTCAGTAACAACTGCTGCACCAACTTTAAATTTTGAATATGGTACATATGCATTTTTTCTAGCATCTATTGCACTTTTAGCTAATTTTTTATAATCCATCATACACCCCTACATCATTAATTTAAGGCACATTAAATAAGTTGTTTATTTGTATGCACTTATTATTGAAAATCACGTATACCAATTATATCACTAAATATTAGTATTTCAATAATATTATAATTTTATTTGTGATTTTAGTATTTTAAAATAAAAAGTCTCCTATCCTAAAATTCTAAATAATAATAATGTTAATAAAGTGCCGAAAGCAGCACCAAAAATAACTTCTAAAATAGAATGAATTTGTGAATCAACCCTGCTTTGTGCAACAATTACTGCTAATAAATAAGATAATACCATAATTAGTGGCTCATTAGTTAATAAGGTCATAGCAGTTGCTACTGAAAAAGCTATGGTACTGTGACCACTTGGCATTCCTCCCCTAAATGGAGTTCCTTCGCCATAAATTGACTTAACCACTACTGCAGCAATACAAACTATAACTAGTATGAGAAAAGTCATGTTAGGGTTAGATTTCCTAAGCTTTGACATCATTGTTATATTAAATGGAGTTAATTTATCCCAAAATATAACATAGCCTACTAAAACTGAATTTATAGCGGTTACTAGCACTGCCCCAGCCGCAACATTCTTCGCAATCTTAGCAAGTGGATGATAAAAATTTGTTGTGGCATCTATGGCACATTCTACAGCAGTATTTATCATTTCAGCCACTATAACCAAAGTTATAGTTATGGTTAAAATCATAAGTTCTACCTTTGACAAGTCAAAAAAAAATGTAGCAGTTAGAACTAATATTGTAACTATCATGTGTATCTTCATATTTCTTTGTGTGCGGATGGAATATATGATTCCTTCAATAGCATAATTAAAACTATCAACTAATTTTTTGACTTTCATATTTAACCACCTTTAAAATATTGTAACTACATTATTTTTAAAATAATCATAAATATACTCTATCTAGATATTTTAAAATTGTTCAATATTTCTTCTTCTCTTTTTCGCATAATAATTTTTGGTGTTTCCTCCATATGGTCATAACCTAGCAGATGTAAAATTGAATGTACTGTAAGATAAGCACACTCGCGAGTAAAGGAGTGCCCAAATTCTTCACTTTGTTCCTTAGCTTTTTCCAGTGATAGTGCAACATCGCCAATTACTAGCTTTCCATCATATAAATCGCTTCCATCAAATTTATAATTTATGTATACATCCTTAAACACCTTGTTTTCAGGATAATTTAGCATTGGAAAAGATAGTACATCAGTAATTTCATCTATGCCACGATTTTTTAAATTTATTTTTCTAATTTCTTCATTGTCAATAAATATAACACTTACTTCATTATCTATAAAAAGTTTTTCCTGGAAAAGTGTGTATTCAATAACATCTTTTATAACAGTTTGAAGTTTTTCTGTAACCTCAATCTTATTTTGCCTATTATCTATATAAATCATACTTTATTTTACTCCTTTATTTTGCTCCTTTATTTTATCCTTTTCCCATTTATCTGTAGGATATTCTATTCTCTCATGATATATTCCTGAAAGAACTTTTAAAAATGCCTTTCTTATTTTTTCTAAATCTTTTAGTGTTAAATCACAATTATCTAGTTGTCCATCATTAAGCCTGGCTTTTATTATGTTATTAACCATTTCTTCAATTTTACCTTTTGTTGAATTTGAAATTGATCTTACAGCTGCTTCCACAGCATCTGCCAGCATTATAATGGCGGCTTCCTTACTTTCTGGATTTGGACCCGGATACCTAAAATCCTCTTCGTTAACCTCATCTGGATTTTCACTAGAGTTTTTCATTGTTACATAGAAATACTTAACTAAAGTGGTACCATGATGTTGCTGTATAACATCCTGAATGACCTTAGGAATCTTATATTCCTTTGCAAGTTCTACGCCATCCTTTACATGAGAAATAATTATAAGTGTACTTAAATTAGGTGTTATCTTATCATGTGGATTATCATTTCCTAGTTGATTTTCTTTGAAAAAATAAGGTCTTTTTATCTTTCCAATATCATGATAATATGAGCATGTCCTTGCAAGAACTGGATTAGCACCAATTACTTCTGCTGCAACCTCTGAAAGGTTAGCTACCAGTACAGAATGATGATAACTTCCTGGTGCTTCTAAAAGTAGTCTCTTTAATAGTGGATGATTAGGATTGGATAATTCCAAAAGTTTCACTGTGGTAACTATATCAAAAAAGCTTTCGAAAAATGGTAAAAAGCCTATGGTAAGCACTCCTGCTAAAACCCCTGCAAGAGCCACCATTCCTGCTCTTTTAAAAACATCAACTATACTATTGCTTATCAAAAATCCCATTGAAAGATAAAAGGCCAAATTTATCATTGCTATATATATAGATGAGTATAATATATCATTTCTTTGTTGCATTTTCTTTAGTACTATAACCCCAACAATAGAATTTAGAATAGCTAGTGTTGTAATTTCGAAGTTAAAATTAACTGCAACACTAATTAGAATACAGTTGAGGATGTTAAGTGCTATTGATACTTCATCATTACTTAAAATGGTCATAAGCATGGGTATACAAGCTAGAGGGATTACAAATACTGAAATTATACCAAGTACTCTGGCAAGCAATATGGCTATTATACTAAGAATATTAAGCATAATTAGTTTTTTTGTATCCGCAAATATTTTTGGTTGATACTTGTATAAATAAAACCATTGAACTAGTACTACAAGACATACAAGCCCTGCCAAACTTAAGTATAGTGACCATTCAAAATTACTTGTGTCATTTAGGAGACCTAGCGATTCTAGAAGTGCCTTTTGTTCAAAGGTTATTGGCGATCCTTCGCTTATAATAGTTTGGTCTTTTTTTACCATTATAGGTTTAACACTGTCTTTTGCTTCTTCTATTAGCAGTGCTGTTTTTTCTTTATCATAAATTGAATTAGGCTGAACTTCTGTATATGCAATAGACATTCCTATTTCTCTTATCTCTTTTGGGAAAATCGAGTTGTTAAACTCTGTAGCAATAATGCCCTTCGCCATCTTAATTTCCTCAGGCTTGTTTTCATTTATTGTAGTTACCTCATAGAGGGTGGTAATACTTTTTTTAAGAAATTCTTCTAAATCTGTCGCTTTAGTAGACTCCAGCTTTAATAGTGTTTGGTAATTTTCAAGGGTAAAATTATCGACTGGATTAGTTTCCTTTAGTGAAGCTACCTTTTCTGATAATGCTTTTTCCTTGGACTCTGCATTACTATTTATGATTGAATTACTGGCATTTAACTTAGCCACTGCAGAAAACAAGTTACCAATGTGTTCCACAGCCTCTTTATTTACTTGAACTTTAATTGTCTTTTTCCCTACAAGCTCTACAGCTTTAGTCCTATTAATTTCTGTAGCCACCGTATTTTCAACTTCTCTAGGAGCTTTTATATCTATTTTTGCAATATCCCCCACATTTATTGTATATTTTTTAGGAACTAATGCTGTTACTAAAATAGAATACATAACAATTACCGTAACTATAAAAATCAAATAAGGTTTTACTTTATTAAGCTTAATAAATTCTCTAATATTTTTCAATCCCCATCCCCACCTTTTCATCTTGCGTAAAACAAACCGATATATTATTTCTTTTTAAATAGCTGCAGTTTATTCAGGAGCAATATTCTCTTCAGCAACAACTAACACTTTTATTGTGTACTTACCATTATCCACTTTTGAATCTACAATTTTGTCTTTAACTACCACATTCTTGTCCAAATTCCTCAAAATATTGTGATATAATTCCTCTGTTATCTTAGTGGCATCTACTGGTATATTTTTTTCATTAATTTCATAGTAGATTTCACTTTTTATAAATTTATCATTACTTTCTATTTTATCATATTTAGGATAGGTAATTAAGCTATTTTTGAGATAAATTTTTTTATTTGCAAATTTAATATATAAATTACTTATACTGTTACCTGTTTTAATTCTTGATATATTGTTTAAGGGAATTTCTTTAATCTCCTCGTAAAAAGTTTTTGCAATAACTTCTCCTTGAGCATGTACAGAATAAACACTTCCTTCTTTACCTTGCTCTCCTTTAATCAATAAATCTCCCTTTTGTATCATATCTCCATTTTTCACAGCTGCTGTACCTTCTGTGGTAAACACTCTAACTACTTCACCATCTTTATTGGCTATTAAATCACGAGGAGGCTTTTGCTTACTAATTATTATAGGGGGTGATTGCCTTTCAATCACATCAACTTTTAACTTAACACCATCTATCCTAGCTTTGACCCACATTATTTCATCATTACACCTTAGAATTTTATTTTCAATTTCATAAACATCTATATTTTTCTTTCTAAGTCCAGGATTTATTCCAAATCCACTAATTTGATTACGCAATTCATATGGACTTATATAACGTTCTGTATTGATTTCTATATTCCATACAAAAGTAGATAAATAGTATATTATACACAAAAACAAAAATGCCCCTATTAAGAGAGCGGATCTCCTTTTCATTTTCATTACAAAAAAGGATAACCCACTTCTTCTTAAAATTCTAATTGTGCTGTTTGATTTTTTGGCCACTTTGGCGATTTCAACATAATCGCATAATTTAACTTCCAAAACTAGAGTTGTTATATTAATTTTTTTTATATTTTTAACCATAATACCACTTTTCCATAGTAAATTTATAAATTTTTCTGGCATAAATGCTTGGATTTCCATTGTGATAGTACCTTTTTTATATTTTTTAAAATTATTCATGGCTTTCATACACAACAGATTTAAAGTTACCACTTAAAGTTATTGTGTTTCCCCCTATAAATAATATTTTAAAATTTTTCCCGTATATTGAAATTGGACCCACATTGGAATTTATCTTTATTACTTCTTCTTCAAATATTACCACACCTTTATGGTTTTCTATATTTATTTCATTGTTGGACAAAATAGTTATTTTTGGTAAATCTAACAATATATCTCTTGGCAAATCTAATTTGTTAGCTATAGTTTCCTTTGTTTTATAAACTTTACTATCCATACCCTCACCCCATAAAATACTTCATAATAAATTTATGAAAAAAAAGCACAACAAATTACAGTTTTTTATTTTATAATTTTTATAATCAAAAAAAAATCCAGCCAAAGGCTGAATCTTTTATTTATTTAAATATTGTTTCACTATTTCACTTACAAGCTTACCACATGCTTTATCCATAATTTCAGATAACTCGGCAAACATAAATTTCTCACGTGCTTCATGCTATTAGTTCCCAATGCCACTACTGTTCCTCTGAATGACTCTAAGTTTCTAATTTATTTAACTGCTGAGGAAGGTATTCTAACAAAATTTTTTTATATAAAATAAATCTTGTCTCATTCCATTTTTAAAAATTCTATTTGAATTTTCTCTTTCTTGCAGCTTCTGATTTTAACTTCTTTTTAACGCTTGGCTTTTCATAGTGCTCTCTTTTTCTAACTTCTCCAAGCACTCCACTTCTTGCGCATTTTTTCTTAAACCTTCTTAAAGCGTTCTCAATGGACTCGTCTGCTCCAACCTTAATTTCTGACATCATTATCCCTCCCTCCGCTAGCTCAATTCAATTTAGAAACAGCTAATGCGGGGCCTAAATAGCACATTTTTTATTATACAACACAGTTTTACATTATGTCAACATTTTCATTACTATTTTGTTATAAATAATGTATTAAAATATAAAATATACATTACAATTTAACATTTGAAAAACAAATTATATTTTAACCCGGTGGCCACTGAAGCATTCTACCACCCAATAAATGAAAATGCACATGTTGAACAGATTGACCTCCTTGTTCCCCGCAATTACTAACAATTCTATATCCACTCTCAGCAATATCTAGTTTCTTAGCAATTTCCTTGGCAACTATAAAAATATGACCTATCAATTCCGACGACTCTTGATTTAAGCAATTTAAGTCATCAATATGTTGCCTTGGAATAATTACAACATGTACAGGGGCCTGAGGGTTTATGTCTTTAAACACTACAACTTTATCATCTTCAAAAAGCATGTCACAAGGAATTTGCTTTTTTACTATTTTACAAAAAATACAGTCTTCCTTTTCCACATAATCACCTCCTACCCATTTAGGCATCTAAAAAAATAATTAATTAATATGCCTTATACTAATATACTATTCAACATAAAGCTTTATTCTCCTGCTAAATTATTTATCTGTTTATAATTATTTCAAATCTTGCACTTCCCCAATTATATAATCTCCCATACATTCTATAAGTTTCGTCATATGGAATTCTCCTACTATATTTTCAGAGGATTTTCCTACAACTTTTACGTAATTATCAGTATAACCTTCATATTCATCTTCATTATCTTTAAATTTTTGCTCATAAAGAACATTCATGCTCTTACCAACAAATGTATTTATATGTTTTTCCTCTAACATGTTATTAAGTGCAATAAGCTTATGACTTCTTTCTTCTTTTATATTTCCATCAATCTGCTCTTTTATTCCAGCAGCTTTAGTTCCTTTTCTTGGACTGTACTTGAAAATATGCATTTTTGACAATTCTATATCCTTTAAGAATTCATAAGTTTCATCAAATTCTTCCTGGGTTTCTCCAGGAAAACCTACAATTACGTCTGTAGTTATAGATGCTCCCACTATATTTTTCCTTAAATTTTCAACAACAGTTTTATATTCACTTGCTGTATAGTGCCTATTCATTCTTTTTATGGTTTCATCACAACCGCTTTGAAGTGAAAGATGGAAGTGAGGACATAGGTTCACAAGTGCCATTAATCTCTCAATAACACCCTCTGTAAAGAATGTTGGATCTATTGACCCTATCCTTATCCTTTCAATACCAGGAACCTTATCTACCTCTTCTAGCACACGTACTAAGTTCCATCCACCATCTAAATCTTTTCCAAAGGATGCTATGTGTATACCAGATAAAAGAATCTCTTTAAAGCCATTTTGGGCTAATTCATGAATTTCTGCCATGATTTTTTCAGGTGGTTTGCTACATACTGCCCCTCTTGAGTAAGGTATCAAGCAATAAGAACAAAATTGATTACACCCATCTTGAATTTTTACAAAGGCACGAGTTCTATCTTGATATTCGCTAATATTTAAATCCTCAAATACTTTGTTTTTTAAAACATCATTAACTTCTATCATCTGTTTATTTTCTTCTCTAGATCTATTTACCCAATAAACAATATCACCTTTATTACGACTACCTAAAACTACATTAACACCTTCAATATTGGATATTTCCGCTGGGGCAATCTGCGCATAACATCCTACCACTGCAATAATAGCCTCACTATTTTTCCTTCTAGCTCTTCCTATCATCTGTCTTGACTTTTTATCACCCATATTAGTAACAGTACAGGTATTTATAACGTATACGTCAGCAAAATCATGAAACTCAGCTACCTCATATCCTTCTCTGATGAACTTTTCAACCATAGCTTCTGACTCATATTGATTTACTCTACACCCTAATGTAGCAATTGCAACTTTCATTATATAATTCCTCCCAAATCTCCCAGTTCATACATAATAAGACTTAAGCATGTAAACCCAGCTGTTTCAGTTCTGAGTATTCTGGGTCCTAAAGTGACAATGCTAGCTCCTATTTCTTTTAATTTATGTATTTCATGCTCTTCAAATCCACCCTCTGGTCCTATTATAATAGCAACTTTACTAATAGATTCTTTTTCTATAGTTTTCATTAATTTCTTTATACCAAAACCTTCTTCATTCTCATAGGGAACCACAACTAAATCCATAGATTTTAGTGAGTCTAATAAGTCTTGAAATTCTATAGGCACATTAATTTCTGGAATTAAACTTCTCTTGCACTGCTTGCAAGCTTCAAGTGCTATCCTATTCCATCTATCTACTTTTTTAAATTCTTTAAGCTCAGTTTTAACTACTACTCGCTCTGTGATTATTGGTGTTATTGCCTTAACTCCCAGTTCTGTATTCTTTTGAACTATTAGGTCCATTTTTGTTGATTTAGGCATTCCCTGAAATAGGTATACTTCAACAGGACTTTCATTGTTTATAGGATTTTCTTCTAATAAATTTATTTTTACTTCACTCTTATCTATTAGTATTATTTTTCCTATGTATTCTATGCCTTCACAATTATTGATACTAACCACATCACCAATTTTAAGCCTTAATACCTTATATATATGTTTCACATCTTCGCCATCAATAATAGCATTATCACCATCTATGTTTTTCTTTGGCACAAAAAATTTATGCATTATTTATTCTCTCCTCAAACTAGCCATTTTTATTTATTATATTTTAGGATGCCTCTATAGTTATTTTACTATAACTTTGCAACTATACAAACCCATTCTCCCTCGATATTTATCTCCTCGATTTTAAAACCGCACTCTGTTAATTTATTTATTACTTCATCTTTTTTAATTAAAATTATTCCTGAAGATATAAAATAACCGCCTTCTACTAGAACTGATTTAACCTGCTCTGTCAAAAACATAATTACATCAGCCATTATATTAGCTATAACTATATTAGCCTTTCCACTTACAACTTCTAACAGGTCACCATACAGTATTTCTATGTTGTTTACATCATTATAACTGACATTTTGCTTTGCAGAATCTACTGCTACTGGATCCAAATCAACTCCTATAGTCTTTTTAGCTCCAAGCTTGGCCGCAGCAATGGATAGAATCCCCGACCCTGTTCCTATATCAAAAACAATTGAATTGCCCTTCACATGCCTCTCAAGTGCCTTTATACACATCCTAGTAGTTTCATGAGTACCAGTTCCAAAAGCCATGCCTGGATCTAGCTCTACAATTATCTCATCGGGCTTTTTATGGTACTTCTCCCATATAGGCACTATAACTATTTTCTCTCCTACCTTTATTGGTTTATAATACTGCTTCCAGTTGTTTTCCCAATCTTCTTCCTTTACATTATTGGCTACAACAGACCCTACGCCCTTATCTAGTCCGAACTTTGGTAAATTATTTACTCCAGTTTTAATCTCTTCTAAATAACCTTCAAATTTTTCATCTTTTTTGTAGTATCCTTTTATTACAACTCCACTATTTGTATCTATAATAGACTCATCAAAATAATCCCAATCTGTGGTATGATCTCGCCTAAAAATCATATCTAGTGGATCCAAAATAGAAACTCCCTCTACTCCCGTATTATATAGCATTGCAGACACCGCTTCAACTGCCTCACTGCTTGTTATTATAGTTACTTCAATCCAATTTTTATCACTAATCATTGTATCCTCCTTCTTTTTTAATGTTTGGTAGATACCAATTATTACTCAATATAAGTGTATCATTCCCAATATTTTAACACAATAATTATAATAAAAAAACTCCGTTTTACAAAACGAAGTTTTATTATTATTATTCTTATTTGCCTAATATTTTATCAACAAAAGACTTTTTATCATCAGACAAATCTACGGTCTCTCCACTAGCTTCCATGAAAACCTTTAGTGCTGATTTTTGCTTATCATTCAAAGTTTTTGGAATGTCAACAATAACTTTTACGTACTCGTCTCCTCTTCCATGCCCATTAACTCTAGGTATACCCTTTCCTTTAAGTCTGAAGACAGTACCAGATTGTGTTCCTGCTGGAACTTTATATTTAACATCTCCATCCACGGTTGCAACTTTAATTTCAGTACCTATAGCTGCATATCCAAAACTTATATGAGATTCTATATGAATATCAATTCCATTCCTCTTAAAAGTTTTATGAGGAGTTACTCTGATATTTATATATAAGTCTCCTGATGGACCACCTTTTTCACCTGGTTCTCCTTGCCCTCTAAGAGGCATAACATTTCCAGTATCAACTCCACCTGGAACATTAATTTTAATTTTTCTATTCTTTCTAGCTTTTCCAGATCCATGACAAGTTTTACATGGTTCAGCGATTATTTTACCTTTGCCTCCGCATTTATCACAAGTGCTCATACTAGCAAAGCTTCCAAAAGCAGTATTTCTCTGAACTTTTATCTGCCCATTTCCACCACACTTATCACAAGTTTTTGCGGTCGTACCTGCTTTCGCACCACTACCGCCACAGTCATCACATTTTTCGTTTTTAGTAACAGATATATCTTTTTCTACACCAAAAACAGACTCTTCAAAGGTTAAATTTAAATTATATTCTAAATCCGCACCTTTTTTAGGGCCATTTTGATTTCTTTGAGAAAATCCTCCCCCTCCAAATATGTCACCAAAGATATCTCCAAAACCACCAAAGCCTGAAAAATCAGAAGCGCCGCCGTAGCCTGCCCCATTATCATCAGCTGTACCATATTGGTCATATCTTGCTCTTTTATCAGAATCAGATAAAACCTGATATGCTTCATTCATCTCTTTGAATTTATCTTCTGCAGCTTTATTGTCTGGGTTTCTATCTGGATGATATTTTAATGCGCCCTTTTTAAAAGCCTTCTTGATTTCTTCTTCACTGGCACCTCTTTCTATGCCGAGGGTTTCATAATAATCTTTTTTTGCCATGCTGTTTTACACCACCTAAAATATATATGCTTCTATAACATAAATTGTTGATTAAATAATTCAACTATTACTATTATATAGTTTTTCATTGCTTATTGCTAACATAACTTTAATTAAATTAAGGGAAGGGTAAATACCCTACCCTTATTTAATGGTTTTATTGTTTATTCAACTTATTTTTTCTCTTCGTCGTCTTCTACTTTGTAATCAGCATCCACTACGTTGTCATCATGCTCAGCATTGCCTTCAGGATTGCCTTGTTCTGCTCCTTCTGCTCCTTTTGCTTGCTCAGCTTCTGCTTGATAAATTTTTGTAGTTACTGCATAGAAAGCTTCAGTTAATTCTTCAGTAGATTTCTTTATAGCTTCTATATCTTCGCCGTCTTTAACTTTTTTAAGAGCTTCAAGTTTTGCTTCGATATCTTTTTTATCTTCTTCTGCTACTTTTTCTCCAAGTTCTTTCAAGCTTTTTTCAGTTTGATATACTAATTGTTCTGCATTGTTTTTAGCTTCGATTGCTTCTTTTCTAGCTTTATCTTCTCCTGCAAATTTTTCTGCTTCTTTTACTGCTGCATCAATTTCATCATCACTTAAGTTAGTTGATGCTGTAATTGTTATTTTAGCTTCTTTTCCTGTTCCTTTATCTTTAGCTGATACATTAACAATGCCATTAGCATCTATATCAAAAGTAACTTCTATTTGTGGGATGCCTCTTGGTGCTGCTGCTATTCCAGAAAGAGTAACTCTTCCTAAACTCTTGTTACTTGCAGCCATTTGTCTTTCACCTTGAACAATGTTAATTTCAACTGATGTTTGACCATCTGCAGCTGTTGAGAATACTTGACTCTTTTTAGCTGGTATTGTAGTATTTCTTTCAATTAGTGGAGTAGCTATTCCACCTAATGTTTCAATTCCTAGTGTTAATGGAGTTACATCAAGAAGTAAAACATCTTTAACTTCTCCAGTTAGTACTCCAGCTTGAATTGCTGCACCAAGTGCTACACATTCATCAGGATTTACTCCCTTTGAAGGTTCTTTTCCAGTAAAGTTTTTAACTGCATCTACAACTGCTGGTGTTCTTGTTGAACCACCTACAAGTACAACTTTATCTATTTCACTAAGTGATAAGTTTGCATCTGCAATAGCTTTTTTCATTGGCTCTATTGTAGCATCAACTAAATCGTGAGTTAATTCATTAAATTTAGCTCTTGTTAAGTTCATCTCTATATGCTTTGGACCTGTTGCATCTGCAGTAATAAATGGTAAATTAATTGATGTTTGCATTGATGATGATAATTCAATTTTAGCTTTTTCAGCAGCTTCTTTTAATCTTTGAAGTGCCATTTTATCAGTTCTTAAATCTATTCCATTATCTGCTTTAAAAGTATCAGCTATGTGATTTACAACTCTTTGGTCAAAGTCATCTCCACCAAGTTTAGTATTACCATTAGTTGATTTAACTTCGAATAAACCATCACCAAGTTCTAATATAGATACATCGAATGTACCGCCACCTAAATCATATACTAATATCTTTTGATTAACATCCATTTTGTCTAGTCCATAAGCAAGTGCTGCTGCTGTTGGCTCATTTATTATTCTCTTAACTTCAAGTCCAGCTATTTTTCCTGCGTCTTTTGTTGCTTGTCTTTGGCTATCGTTGAAATATGCAGGTACTGTTATTACAGCTTCAGTAACTGATTCTCCTAAATAAGCTTCAGCATCAGCTTTTATCTTTTGTAGAACATAAGCTGAAATTTCTTGTGGTGTATGTGATTTTCCATCAATATTTATTTTACGATCAGTACCCATGTCTCTTTTGATTGAACTTATTGTTCTATCTGGATTTGTGATTGATTGTCTTTTAGCAACTTGACCTACTAGTCTTTCTCCATTAGCTTGGAATGAAACTACAGATGGTGTAGTTCTTGCTCCCTCTGAATTAGAAATTACTGTGGGTTCTCCACCTTCCATTACTGCTACACATGAATTCGTTGTACCTAAATCTATTCCTATAATTTTTCCCATTATTATTTCCTCCTTGTATTCCTTTTTTAGTTCATAACAGTTATAACTATTATGTCTTATATATTTTTTAATAAAAATAATCTTTAATTGGCAACTTTAACCATACTATGTCTTAATACTTTATTTGCTCTTTTATAACCCTTTTGGAACACTTCCACTATTTCGTTAGTCCCATATTGTTCATCTTCAACATGCATTACTGCATTATGGAAATTCGGGTCAAACTCGCCATCTTCTGCTAATTCTTCCACTCCTAATTTATTAAAAGCATCATTAAACTGTCTTACTGTCATCTCTACTCCAGTTCTTAGATCCTCACCCGATCCTTCAACAGAAAGTGCTCTTTCTAAGTTATCCAGCACTGGCAGTACTTCTTTTAAAACATCTGAGCAGGCATCAGTATATATGCATTCTTTTTCTTTTACTGTTCTTTTTCTAAAATTTTCATATTCAGCAGCTGTCCTTAAAAGTTTATCTTTAAAAGCAACAACCTCATTTTGTAATTTCATATTTTCTTCTTCTAGTTTTTTCATTTTTTTACTCATATTTTTTTCTTTTTCACTTTCTAAAAGTTCGTTAAACTCTTCCTCTTCTACTATTTCAGCTTCCTCTGGAGTTGCATCTATTACTTCTCCATCCTCTTGTATACCATACTCTTGTATACCATCCTTTTGTATACCATCCTTTTGTATACCATCATCAGCATCATTTATAGTGCTTTTGGCTTCGCAAGTTTCAGCTTCGTTAGTTTCAGTTTCATTTACTAAACTAGGATTTCCATAAGGCATTGATGTAGTTTCTTCTTTTAAAGTTTCTTTTTCATTTTTATGCATGCAAGCATTCCTCCCTTTCAGGCTCAAGTAAATCTTTTAATCTAAGAACTTATCTATGATCATCATAAATTTGAGCTATATTATCATTTAATTCTTTAACTATTTCAGTTAATACAGATATAACTTTTCCATAAGGTATTCTTGTTGGTCCAATAACACCAATAGAACCCAGTGGAACTCCAGATGCACTGTAAACTGCAGTTATAATACTGCATTCTCTAGCACACTCAACAAAATTTTCTCCACCAATTTTGATTGTAATATTACCAGTAATGTCGTTAGCATTTAGTAAACTGCTTATACTTTCTTTGTTGTCTACTAAGACTAGAAACTCACGAGCTTTAACAATATCGTTATATTCTGGATAGTTAAATATGTTTGCAGCTCCTTGAATATATACCTCTGAAGATTCAACACCAGATAAACTATCATATAAAGCCGGGATAATACCATCAAAAACTTCTACAAAAGAAGCTAAATCAACTTTCAAATTATTAATGACTTCTAAGTTTATTTGTTCAATTGTAAGCTTTCCTAATCTAAAATTAAGTATATTGGTAAGTTTTTCTATGGTAGAACTACCAATGGGTTTACTGATCTTAATAAAATTATTTTTGATAATACCACTGTCAGTAATAATTACAAACAAAATGCTCCCACCATCTAGATTCATTAGCTGTAAATATTTTATACAACTTTTTTGAACTGAAGGTGCCTTAACTATGGATGTAAGATTGGTAAGGTGAGAAAGTACTTGTGTTGCTTGCTTAATAATTTTATCTACCTCATATAAAGCGGCATTGATAAGATGATTTTTGATCATATATTCTTCCTCAGCTGATAGTTTAGTGAGCTTCATAAGTGTATCAACATATAATCTATAACCCTTATCTGAAGGCTTTCTACCGGATGAGGTGTATAATTGTTCTATATATCCCATCTCTTCTAAATCTGACATTTCATTTCTTATAGTAGCTGAACTAATACCTAAATCATACTTTTTAGCTATGGTCCTGGACCCTACAGGCTCACCATTGTTTATATAATCTGTAACTATAGCCTGAAGTATTTTAATTTTTCTTTCATCCATTTCCATAATATCACCTCTTTTATTAGCACTCCCTACCGTTGAGTGCTAACGAGTATGTATTAAAAGTATCATTTACCATTGTATTTGTCAATAACCCTGATTTTTCAATACAGGCATTACATGTCTATTATTCCTATTTAGGTTCTAAATGCTCGGTTTTTCTTTTGTTTTCTAAAGAACACTATTTTATAAATAGTTTGCCCTATTTCCTCCGCCCTAGTAATGCCCTTTTTTCTTACAATAAAAAAAATCACAAAAGAAATTCTGCCATAATTACATTAGACACTTCTATTCCTTCATTAGTTAAAAATATATTATCCTTATTCTCCACCATAAATCCAGTGCTAGTATATTTATTTATTACCAGCTCATAAACACTGTGTATGTCTTTTTTGAATCTTTTTGTAAATTCAATTTTGCTTATGCCTATTGTCTTTCTAAGACCCATGAACATAAACTCTTCCATGTCAGCTGCTGTGGAATTTTTCTTTTTTTCTACTATTGCACTGCCTTCAATATTTATTTTTTCAATATAATTTTCTACATTTTCTTCATTTCTATACCTAAAACCATCACTATATGAATGGGCAGCTGAGCCACAGCCAATATATTCCTCCAAATCCCAATATACTAAATTATGTCTACATTGCCTGTTTTCTTTTGCAAAATTTGAAATTTCATATTGTGAGTATCCACTTTCTCTTAGATATTCTAATGTTTCATGGTACATATCTCGTTCTATTTCCTCACTAGGCAGAATTAAGGTTCCCTGCTCAAATCTTTTATAAAAAACAGTTCCCTCTTCCACTATTAAACTATAACAAGATAGATGTTCTGGACTTAGGAGAGTTACATTCTCTAGTGTCTCTTTCCACTGAACTAAAGTTTGACCCGGCAGCCCAAACATTAAATCTACATTGATATTATCAAAGCCTAAATTTCTAGCCATTTCAAAACTTTGTTTAAAATCATAAATAGTATGGATTCTCCCCAAATCTTTAAGCAAAGTGTCTTGCCATGCCTGAAGCCCAATACTAAGTCTATTTACTCCCATTTTTTTAAAAAAGTTTAATTTTTCTCTTGTAAAGGTTCCTGGATTTCCTTCCACTGTAAACTCCAAATCATCACAAGTATCTAATGTGTCAATACTTTTTCTAATTATTTCCCAGCCCGCCAAAGATAAATAGGTAGGAGTTCCCCCACCTATAAAAATAGTTTTTATTTTTTTATCTTTTATACTACTTATTTCTTTTGCGAGAGCAATGGAATAATGGAGCATATGTTTTTCTTTACCTGCATAGGATGGGAAATCACAATATAAACATTTTTGCTTGCAAAAAGGAATATGTATATATAGCGCTACATTCTTCATATTTTATCCTCACTTTAGGCCTACTCAAATAAATAACAAGTCTAGGCTAGAATATATCCCTTGACTCGTTATTTATTTGAATGCACCTTCATTTTAATCTACTTTAAGTATAGCCATAAATGCTTCTTGCGGAACTTCAACACTTCCCACTTGTCTCATTCTCTTTTTACCTTCCTTTTGTTTCTCTAATAGTTTTCTTTTTCTTGAGATATCTCCGCCATAACATTTAGCTAAAACATCTTTTCTCATTGCTTTTACAGTTTCTCTTGCAATTACCTTTGCGTTTATTGCTGCTTGTATTGGAATTTCAAACATTTGTCTTGGTATATGTTCTTTTAATTTTTCGCACATAACTCTTCCTCTATGAGACGCAGTCTCCTCAGGAACAATCATAGAAAGAGCATCAACTTTTTCTCCTTTAAGCAAAATATCCAATCTTACAAGACTTGCCTTTATATATCCCTTTAATTCATAGTCAAAAGATGCATAGCCTTTTGTTCTTGATTTTAGGGCATCAAAAAAGTCATATACTATTTCATTAAGTGGCATGTCATAAGTTAAAACAACTCTAGTAGTTTCTATATATTTCATATCAATGTATATGCCTCTCTTTTGTTGGCATAACTCCATAACTGTTCCTAAATATTCTGATGGTGTTATTATGGAAGCTTTAACTATTGGTTCTTCCATATAATTAATTTCTGTAGGCTCTGGAAGATTTGTAGGATTTGTTATTTCTATTAACTCTCCATTAGTTTTCATTACTTTATATATAACTGATGGAGCAGTTGTAATAATATCCAAATTAAATTCTCTTTCTATTCTTTCTTGCACTATTTCCATATGCAGAAGGCCTAAAAATCCACATCTAAATCCAAAACCTAGTGCAATAGAGGTCTCTGGCTCAAACCCTAAGGCTGCATCATTTAACTGAAGTTTTTCTAGGGATTCTTTTAATTCTCCATATCTAGAACCATCTACAGGGTATATACCACTAAACACCATAGGTATTGCTGGTCTGTAGCCTTTAAGTGGCTGAAGTGCTGGTCTTTCAGCCTCTGTTACTGTATCTCCAACCCTTGCATCCCTAACATTTTTTATAGATGCAGTTATATATCCAACATCTCCAGCACTTAGCTCCGGTACAGGCAAATAATTGGGTACAAAAACTCCAACTTCTACTACATCGTATACCTTATTAGTATTCATTAGCTTAATCTTTGTACCTTGTCTAATTTTACCATCTCTAACTCTTACATAGCACACAACACCCTTATAGCTATCATAGGATGAATCGAAAATTAGTGCTTTAAGTGGGGCTTCTTCGTCACCACTTGGTGGTGAAATCTTATTTACCACAGTTTCTAAAACATCTTCTATATTAAGCCCGGTCTTGGCTGAAATTAGAGGAGCATCCTGTGCCTCAATTCCTATTACATCCTCAATTTCCTTAATAACCTCTTGTGGCCTCGCACTAGGAAGATCTATTTTATTAATAACTGGTGCAATATCAAGATCATTATCTAAGGCAAGATAGCAGTTTGCAAGAGTCTGAGCTTGAATTCCTTGAGAAGCATCAACTACAAGCACCGCACCTTCACAAGCAGCTAAGCTTCTTGAAACCTCATAATTAAAATCTACATGTCCTGGAGTATCTATAAGGTTAAATATATATTCTTCTCCATTAGGCCTTTTATAAATGAGCCTCGCTGGTTGAGATTTTATAGTGATTCCTCTTTCCCTTTCTAGGTCCATAGTATCAAGCACTTGTTCTTCCATTTCTCTTTTAGTTAATGTACCTGTCTTTTCTAATAATCTGTCCGCAAGAGTAGACTTGCCGTGATCTATGTGTGCAACTATGGAAAAATTTCTTATGTATTTTTGTCTATTACTCTGCATTAATTTTTACCCCCGTTATTGTATATGAATTAAATTATTCTCTTTAGCATAACCTAAATATACTTTATACTCCATTATTATTTGTTTTTATTTGAATAAAGCATATTGTTTTTCACAAACCACTTTAAATTATATCATAAATATCTGGGACTTTGTCAATACAAAGTGTCTTAATGATATATTTTATTTCACTTTATCCAATTATTTTGAAATTATTTCATTATATGCATTTACGCATTTGTCTTTCATGCTATCTATAATTTTACTATTTAGATAAAAAACATAATCCACCGTCTCTATTCTAAAATCAATGGGCACTACTGATAATTCCATTATAAATTTTGATTTTTTCCTTACAAGTTCTGGCTTAGTAATGTTAACCTGAATAAATCCATAGATAAATATAAAAAAGCAAACAAAAATCACAAAAATAAATTTAATTCTACCTTTTTCCCTCATAAAAAATGCCTCCTAATTCTAACCGATAGATAATAGCTATTAATTATTATCTTCCTCTTAGTAAGGATGCACTTTTTAAAATAAATTATTCACTTTTACCATTTATTTGCTCTGCAATAATTCTTGCTAAATACTTACCAGTATTTTTTGCTTCTTGAATAGTGTTACCGTCTGAGCCTACTTCTATTAATACCGCATTATCACTTCTATTCTGATTATAAAAACCTATTCCCCAATCATAAGTATATATCTCCCTTGGATATAAAAGATCTGGGAATAGTTTGTTTGATGTGCTTATCATTGAATCTATTAGTTTCCTTTGCTTTGCATATCTAGGGTTTTTCTGTGCCACTACAAACATAAATTTCGCAACGTCTTCACCATTTAACTTAGTAGTGACGGTCTTTGCACTATCTCTATGTAAATCTATAATTAATTTAAAATTTCCATACTCCTTTAAATACTTATCTAAGGTAACTCCAGATTTTTTATAGGCTCCGTTATAATCGCCTTTATCATTCACAGTTTTATCATGTATAACTGCAATTCCATAATTTTTTTCTAATTCCTCCTCTATTACATCCCCTACAGCAGTTACATTTCTTGTTACATCCGAACTACTGTCAACTTTTGTTGTATCCTTGTCCGAAGCTAGATAAGCTTCGGAGGTATGAGAATGATATATAAATACTTCAGGCTTAGCATTATTTAAAGTTTTTTTCAAAGCAGGATCATATAAGCTTGATACTACATTAGACTTTTGAGTTGTAGCTTGATTTTTGCTTACCTGATTTTCTCCTAAACTAAAAGGATTAAGTATAAATGTTTTTAAACTGTTTACTTCACTGCTATTATTTTCTACATGTAAATCAGGGATAATTTCATTAATATTTAAATACGAAATTTCTTTTGCAATTATTGATATAGGATTTAAGATATCTACCCCTAAAATAGATAACACTGCATATTTAATGCTAGTTTCATTATCTGCCACTTTCCCTTCAGTTTTTGAAGCATTAATTACAGATAAGGTATTATTAATAGCCTTAACATAAAAATAGTTCTGATAATTACCTTCGCCATAGGCTTTAACACTTTTGGGTAAAATAGATCCAAATAAAAAAATAAGAAGCAGGGTGAAAATACTATAAAACGCTTTAACATTGGTACCTTTTTTACTATTATATTTAGGTAAACTTGTTTTTCCACTGTGCAACTTCTTATTCAATCTTTTAAAATTTATACCTCTGTAACTCATTTTTATCTCCCCTCGCATAGGCATCTTCAAAAATAACTATCAAAACGCTGACCCGTTTTTCTTCAGATGCCTTTTACATTATATATGAGGGGATATAGTGATTTATTACTAGTATATTATTGGTAATTCTAGTTTAAGAACTTATTTATGTCCTCCAGGTCTAGTGCTGGCTGTAAGGCTATATTAACACCACTCGCAATGATTTTAGAAAGAGAATTTATAACCATATCAATTTCCTTTGGTGTAACTACAAGATTACCAACATAAGGATTTAATATCTCAGTGATCATTTTTTGTTTTTCCTCCTTATCAATGGACTTAAGCATATTGTAAAATTCTCCACCTGCACTTGCCGTTCTAATCATCTCATCAAGCACTAAATCAATGGTATCATTTGCTAGAGTTGCTGCATCCACTACTGTTGGAACTCCAATAGCAATAACAGGCACTCCAAGGCTTTGCTCATTTATTTGCATTCTTCGATTTCCTATGCCAGCTCCTGGGGAAATTCCAGAAGTACCTATTTGTATAGTTCTATTTACCCTATCCATTTTTCTTGAAGCTAAGGCATCAATACAAATTACTAGATTAGGCTTTATCTTCTCCACTATACCTCTAATGATTTCGCTAGTTTCCATACCGGTTATTCCAAGTACCCCAGGAGATATAGCACATACAGGCCTTATACCTTCATCTATGGAGTCCGGTACTAATTCTTTCAAGTGCCTTGTAACCATTATTTTTGAAACAACTTTTGGACCTATAGCATCAGGAGTTACATTCCAATTACCAAGTCCAACCACAAGAGCTGTCATACTATCTTCTAATTTTATTAAGGGTTTCAGTACCTTTCCCATTACAACACTAACTCTATCCATAGCTTCACCATCATAGTGAACAAATTCTGGGATATCAATAGTTATATATGTACCTTTTGGTTTTCCCATCATTTTTTCTCCAACATCGCTTACTATTTTTACATTAGTGATTTTAATATCACCTTCATTATACTCATCTACATCAATGCCAGGAATCTCGCCATTGTTTTCTGCACTGTATATCTCCTTAGCTTCCACAGCTAAATCCGTTCTTATACTTATCATAATTTCACCTCAACTAGATTTTTAATATTAGCTTTTCCTAATAATTATTTCCTATTCTTTTAAAATTATTTATTTTAACTACCATTATATTAGAATTTCTACATATAGGATAAATTTCACTTGATGTGCTTTAAATTTAATGTTATAATATCAATTGTCTATTGTCTATTAAATAGACTCGTATGCAGTTTTCCCCAAGATTGCAGATACGGATTAAATACAAAGGGGGGTGAAAAACAAATGGCAAATATTAAATCAGCAAAAAAAAGAATTAAAGTTACTCTAGTTAAGACAGAGAGAAATACAATGATTAAATCAGCTTTAAAAACTAAGGTAAAAAAATTCGAAGCAGCTGTCGTTACTGGCAATGTTGAAGAAGCTAAGGTTACATATGCAAACGTGGTTAAAGCTTTAGATATGGCTGTAACAAAAGGAATTCTTCACATCAATAAAGCAGCAAGAAGAAAGTCAAGACTTGCAACTAAGTTAAACAATTTAAGTTTAACGGCATAATAAATAACCGGTGACAAGCACCGGTTATTTGTTTTTTGTTACATAACTGTCTTTATCATAAAGACTTCAATATCTATCTTATTGTCAGTAGAAGTACTTTTCAGTGCTTTTTCTGTTTCAACACATAGTCCAATATTTCTCCTTAATCCCTTTAGTGTAAATTTCATACTCTGTGAAATCATTTTTTCACATATATAAGGATGAAGTTTTAACTCACTTGCCAAAGTTTCTTTTCCTTTCCCACTTTCTATGCCTAATTTAATATTAAATAGAAGATTAAATTGCCTAGCTATCATAAATAAGATAAACGGAATTTTTTCACCTTTATATATAAGCTCATTTAAGATGTCTAAAGCTCTTTTTATATTTTTCTGCGACAAATAATCAACTAAATTAAAAATATCATTTTCACTCTTTTGGGGCATCATAGCCAAAATATCTTCTTTTGTAATTTCTCTTCCCTGTGCAAACGAAATTAGTTTTTCTACTTCGTTTAATATAATATCCATATTATTGTCTACATTGGAGCAAAATAGTATAAGTTCAGTTTTTCCGATTTTTTTACCAGCACTTTCAAATAAATCCTTACATTTTTTTTGAAGAGAATCACCTTTTAGTTTATCAACTTTAATAACACATGATTTTTTTTCTAATTTTTTAATTTTATTGCTAGGTTTCTCTCTATCACTTGAAAATACATAATATATAATCAAAATACATTGGGGTGCTGGATTTTTTAAATATTCGTTTAGCAGTGCAAAATTGTCATTTTTCGAATCCCCTGAATTCTTACCTGCGCCACTATCCTCTAAAAACGATGCTCTATATACCACCACTACTTTTTTATTACTCATAAAAGGCATGGTTTCACAAGAGTCAATAATTGTCTCAAAATCAGTTTTACCACCATCAAACTTGGCATAGTTTAAATCTATAAAATCACTTTTTAGTACCTTGCTCGTGATAAATTTAACATGTTGTTTTATTAATTTTTCATCCGCTCCGCAAAACACATAACAATTATCTAATTCATTTTTCTTTAACTTTTTTTCTAAATCCATTAAATTAATCAAAATATTCCTCCAACCCTATAAAAATTTTATAACTCTATTCCCTATAATTATGTACTTATTTATTATTGTGCCCGCAGGTACAAACGTATCATCCCATTTCAGTTTTACAATATTACTAAATGCCGTAATTTCTTTACTGGTATCATTAAATACCGTATTATCATTAAATAGCAAACTAGCACCACTATTATTAGTTTTCTTCAAAAGACACACTTGTGCTTCTAATTTCTTACCATGACTAATTAATCTTAATATACATCCGCCACCAAGGTTAATAGTTGAATCTCCTACGTAACCAGAAACCACACTATTTATTTTCACAGGCACTCTTATATTGGAACCATTAATGTTACCCGTAGAAACGGCAATTGTATTTTTTTTATATTGCACTAAAACTATATCATTTTTATTTATATTTATATAGCTAATCTCAGGAAAAACTTTATAATTTTGAAATACAATAATAAAAATAACACAAAGGGGAACATGTTTAAATTGCTTATGTCCACTTTTATTTCCAAGATAACATAGATATAGCCCAAATACAACTAAGCTCTCTATATAAGAAAAGTAAATTATTTCGGGTAACAATGCCTCTAAAATTTTCTGAATAAATTCTATAATTGATAAAACTGTATATAAGCCATAATTTATTAAATTGAACAATACATTTATGCCACTAAGCACTAGACCTATATTGCCAAGAATTACAACTACCGTGTAAAATGGTAATAGCAGTAAATTACCAAAAATAAAACCTAAACTGAAAGTTTTCAATGCAAAGACTGCATAAGGCAAAGAAAATATTTGAGAACTTATGCTTAAGCTAAAAGACTGGTTTAAAGTAGAGGGTAGTTTGTATAACACCTTTTTCATTTTTTTATTAAATAATATAATTCCAAGAACGCAAAGAAAAGAAAGCATAAAACCAATATCTAGAATAGAAAAAGGTCTAATTATAAGTAGAATAATTGCTGCTAGGCTAAGCGAAGAAAGACTATCGTATTTTTTATAAACTTTACTTGATATTTTCAATACAAAAATCATTATAAAAGCTCTTATAGTAGATGCTTGCCCACCTGTAAATATCATATATAAAAAAGAAAATACTATAGCAATTTTATAACCAATAATAATTTCTAGTACTTTATATACTACTGACATATGTAGTCCCGATACACTTATAACATGACTAATTCCCAATTTTTTAAAATCTTCTTTTTGATTTTTTTCTATGTATCCACTATCTCCAAAACATACACCCATAACTAGTGCTGCTTTTTCTTTTCCTAATATGGGCGAAAATTTTTGGTATAAGTTGCTTCTAAAATTTTCAATCTTAAATATTAAATCCTCATGGCATATTTTATACTCGTGAACTTTATATGTCCCTACTATTCCTCTTTCATATATTGGTATTTTTCGAAAATTCCCACTTATCCAAACATTTCTTCCTTCCGTTAATTTGAAAATATCTCCCTCTAAAACTATTTTTTTACCATTATATTTTGCATAACAATAATAACTACTTTTGTCTGAAATTCTCACTTTCACGTTTGCTTTATTCGGTAAATTAATATTAAAATAAGCATAATAATTTGCAGCTCCTATAACAAAAAAACACAATACTAAATAAAAGAACTTTTTATCTATAGTAAAATACATTGTAGCTAAAAAAGATGCAGCTATAACTGCACCTAAAATAGGATCAATAGTTAAAATTAAAAAAGTAAAGCATCCCATAAATATTGTTATTGCATAATATACTAAAGGTCTAATCATAATAAACTATAAACTTGAAAATTTATTTACTAAATGAACATATTAATTTGTTCCATTCTCTTCTATTTCTATTATAATCTCAACACTATGGATATTAGGAGTGGCATGAATTTGTCTCACATGAGGTATTCCAGTTTTATTTTTTATTTTAAAATAATTACAAGTAATTTCCTGCGCCGCACACTCTGACAAATTATTATAATTAACAAAATACTCTTCTTCTGGCATATCTAAAAAGATAGTATTACTCCCTATTACCCTTGTTTCAAATATATTTTCAAGCATTTTCACACCTCCACAACTCTATTTTATCCAATAGGTATTCAAATTAATCAGGGTATTTCTACTTGTTTTTGATTTCTCTAACACTGTTAGAATTTTTTTAGAATTATAACTATTTTTATTAGCTAAAATAAGACTATTATATTACTAAAAATTAAAATTATTAAAACATATGAAAATAAAAGCAATTTGCAATAATAAATTAAATAACATCAAAATATAAGAAATTTTATTTTTAGAAAAACGTTTTTCATATAGCAATTTTAAGGTGAATAGATTTTGGAATAGAGAAAAAATTAGAGTGCTAATATGCTCTATATTATTAATAGAAAATATGCTTGTAGAAATCAAAATTAAAAAATATATTCCACAAGTTGCAAGGGAAGTCACTATAGAAACTCTTTTTATATAATGATAGTCAATATTTTTATTTTTTTGCACAGAATTCCTATTTTGCAATAAGATTGATAACCCACAAAAGGGTACAATTATAAAATTCAAAAATAATATTTCAATAAATGAGAATGGCAATTGTCCCTTAGTAATTAAGCAAACTAATATTATAAATAATTCACTTGTGCCCGTTACACACAAAAATAAAACTAATTCACTTATATAGTTAATAATCTTTTTACTATGCTGAACTAAATTTATTATTTCACTTAAATCATTTTCTTGTAAATATAAACTTGAAAGTTTTCTTACTACATTGCTGCATTCACTTCCCGTGGAAATGGATATACGAGAATTATTAAGGTATTCCAAATCCGTTGTGTTATCCCCCAGCGATGCAATAGAATATCCTCTATTATTTAACAAATTAACAATTTCATTTTTATGTTTAGAAGAAATTTTAGAAAAAATTCTAACCCCCTCAATATTTTTTTCAAATTCTTCACTACTCATATAATCTATTTCTATTCCTGATAATATTTGTTCACTCTTATGCGTAAGCCCTATAAGTTTACCAAAAGCTAAACAAGCTAATTTATTATCGCCCTCATCTATAATCAATCTAATATTAAGTTCCTCACAAGTTTTTATGGCTGCATAAGCACTTTTTTTTATAGGATTTTCAAAACCCATAAGTCCTACAAAAACTAAATTACTTTCAATATTCTCATCAATACTAGGTTCATAATTGAAATTTCTATATCCAAGACCTATGACATTATAGGAACTATTAGACATTTTGATATGAACATTTATTATATTTTCAATATCGGTGTCTTTAATTTCCTTTTCCATGCCATTAATCAATATATGAGTACATTTATTTAGAAGTCCATCAAGATTGCCTTGTACATTAGCTCTATATCTATCTTCCATCTTATTTACAACAGTTTTAATCCTTCTATCAGAGTCATAGGGTATTACAAAAATTCTATCCCTCACTTTCTGAAGTTCACTATTTTCCCTTAAATTTTCACTACAAAATTTACAAATTGCATATTCCATAAAATTCTCAATAGAATTAGAATTTCCTCCATATGGTTCACCTTCTGCACAAAGCTTAGCATCGCCACAAAGTGTGGCTATACTAATTATTCGCTCTAATGTACCTCCAATGATAACATCTTGGTCTTCCACATCAATAAACCCATTATCACAATAAACTTTTCTTAAAATAAATTCATTCTCAGAAATAGCACCTATCTTTTTTGTAAATATTGCAGATATGTTAGATAGAAAGAACATAGTAGAAATATCCTTTATGTATATATTCTTCTTTTTAAATTCAGCTGATATAATATAAAAAAACAAAAGTAATATTATAATAATAACAGGAAAATTAAAGCTCATAAAAATATAAATAAGCTCATTTATAATTTTATGAATAGCAATTTTTTTGTATAAGGTAAATCCTAAAGTGAGTATCCCTGATAATATAGCAATTATAGTTGCTTTGTTTGCAATTTTACCAAAACTTTTGCTGAAGAATCTATTATCATTTTTATATTGCAGTAATGCTTTTAAGATTTTACCGATTTGTGTATCCATTCCAGTAGCAATAACTATCCCCGAAGCATAACCTTCAGTAACAACAGAAGATTTAAAAACTATATTCTTTATTTGTGAAAGATTTATAATTTCTCCCTCTATCTTCATAGAGTATTTTTCCACCTCATATTTTTCACCAGTTACGGCAACTTGTCTAACCACAAGCTCATGAGTTTCTATTAACCTAATATCTGCTGGAACATAGTTGCCTTTTTCTAAAAATACTATATCGCCAACTACTACTTCCTCACATCCTATTTTGCATCTCTTTCCGCTTCTTATTACAAGTGCAAAAGGTACGTTTAGATTATCAATTTCCTTTAAATTCTTTTCTTCTTTATAGTCTCCAAGTATTAATAATGTAAAACTAACTAGCATAGTAAAAGTTGCAATATACCCTATGGTATATAAATTATTAAAAAACAACATAATGATAAAAAGTGTGTACATAACATTCCATAATTGCGCCATTTCCTTGATAATCAAATTTAAAAGGCTTTCTATTTTAGGCTTTAATATAATATTATCACCATATGTTTCTCTCATATGTTCAATTTTATTTTCATTTAGTCCCAGCTTAATGTCTGAATCTAAAACTTCCACTACTTTTGTCATTGTTTTTCCATACCACTTCTTCATATTACTCAACCTATCCTTCTTCATTTATACACATTATATTCTTCGCTTTAATATACAAAAGACTTTAATATAAAAACTAAAGTCTCCCGTGTTAAAATTTTCTTATAATAATGGGTTTTATCTTATTAATTTGTTGTTTTTAGATTGTCCCATTTCAATTTCTCCATCAGCATATATATACATTCCAGAACCTTGTCTTTCATCATTTTGCCATTGCCCTATATATTTTTCTCCTCCAGCCCAATTATGAATTCCCTCTCCATGTCTAAGTCCATCTTTCCACTGTCCTACATAGCTATCACCGCCTGGCCAATTACAAATGCCTGCACCGCATTTTTCATCATTTTCCCAATCGCCTATATATTTTTCACCATCTGGCCATGTATATATTCCACTACCATGTTTTTCATCATTATTCCATTCACCTATATATTTTTCACCACAAGCCCAAGTAAGAGCTCCCATGCCTTGCATCTTGCCATTCTTCCAAAGGCCTTCATATTTACTTCCATCCGTATAAATAAAAGTACCTTGGCCATTTTTCATACCATCTTTTCTCTCTCCTTGGTATTTTCCTCCGTGAACATGCTCTACTTTAGTATTTATCAAATTAGTATTTTGCATTTTAATTTTATCCAAATTAGCCTTATTAAATTTCATATTTTTCATCAAGTAATTTCTCCTTTTCTTTAGGCATTCTTGACAACCTATTCTATTTTGTGTACCTTATCTTTAATATACTATACCATAAGTTTTCAGAAAATATATAATATTTTTTTGCAAAATAAAAACCTGTAGGAATAAATTCCTACAGGTCTTGTATTAGATATAATTATCTTTGAAATCCTCTATTGTTTTGTTGTTTTTTAGCTCTTCTACAATCAGGACATCTTTGTGGTTCATTTTCAAATCCTTTTTCTTTATAAAATTCCTGTTCACCCTCAGTGAATACGAATTCTTGTGAACAATCTTTACATACAATAGTTTTATCTGCCATTTAAACATTTCTCCTTTTTATTTATATTAAGATTTAAGAGCTGATTTACTTTATATGCCTAAAAAGGTAATGTTTAAATCATATTAAATCTTGATGTTGTTGATTTTGCAATCTCAACTCATTTAGAATACCATATATATTACTCGTTTGCAACACTTTTCTTTAAAATAGTTTAAAAATTCCAATTTCCTTATTTCTTATTTCTTATTTCTAGCTAATGCTAAATTAATAGTTCCTTTAACAAGATCAATGGCCTGTAGCTTGCTATGTCCCTTATGTTTTATTTCCTCTTCTTCTTTTCTTGCAATTGCTTTAAAAGGATATTCTTTCTCGTCGTTATCCATAACTTCTATTACATAGCCTCTGTATTCTTCCATATTCCACCTCTTATTATTTATTTAAGATTTTGCTTCTAATCATATACTTTGCATATATTATTTAAAACTAAACAGTAATTCAACTTAAAACTTTCTTACACTTTAGCATTAACTTTATTATTTCTAATTCTTTTATAATTTTCCTGTTTTACCCTCCCTATGTAAACCATTATATCACATTTCGAATAATTTGAATATTCTTTTATTAAAATTAACTTTCTATGAATTTTATTGCTAAGTAAACCAAAAATATTAAAGCATGCACCCTCAGCTTAGTTGGATACATACTTTAATATTCCATATTTTACAGTTAATAAAATTCTTTATTTAAATACTAATCTTCTTTTCTATGTTTCTTTTTTACTACTTTTAACCTAAAAAAATCTTCTCTTTCCTTCTCTTCTAGAACTTCAGTAATAAATTTTACTATTTCCTGAAATTTAGGAATCTGTATATTCTGAAGTGCATTTGCTCTCTTTTGGGTTTTCTTTACTTCCATTGCTAACCTATACACAGCATTTTCTACTTCTGCTAACTCATAAGTTAAATATTTCACATCATTAAATTCCTTCATGGCCTCATCAATAGCAGCATTACTTCTGTAAAATCCATATTTGGGCTGTATATCTTTTCTCTCGAAAATAATTTTTGGTACTTCTACTCCCATAACACTTTTGAATAACATGTCATAGTCTGTAGCTTCCTCTACCGTCATGGCTACATCTTGTATATCTGTTATTCCAGAATTTATATTAGCAGATTCTAGCGCTTTATATGCTTTTGAAAAAGTTTTATTTACTTGATCTTGAAGAACACGTGCCTTATCTACATAAGACATCATTTCCCTTATAAGCACATTCCTTTTCTTGTCTAATAGTTCAAATCCACTTTTAGAAAAATCCAAGGAATTTTTAGCAGACATTAAGGTAGATTTGGTTGGTGCGAAGGTTTCCATACTACTTCACCGCCGCTACATAATATTTTTCTAAGATTTTAGGTGAAACCCTGTCAAGCTCATTCTTAGGCAAAATGCCAAGAATTTTCCAAGCTAAATCTAAAGTTTCTTCCATATCTCTATTTTCATCATAGTCCTGTTTTAAAAATCTTTCTTCAAAAGCTCTACCAAAGTCCATATATATCCTATCTGTTTCTGAAAGCTCATCTTCTCCTATAACTTGTGCTAATGCTATTACATCTTGCACCCTAGAGTAAGCTGCAAATATCTGATTAGATACATCTCCATGATCTTCCCTTGTAAACCCTTCACCAATACCATCTTTCATAAGCCTAGAAAGAGATGATAAAATGTTTACTGGAGGGTAGATGTCTCTTTGCTGAATACCTCTACTTAAAACAATTTGTCCCTCCGTAATGAAACCTGTAAGATCCGGTACTGGATGCGTTATATCATCATTAGGCATAGTAAGTATTGGTATTTGTGTTATGCTACCCTTTTTCCCTTTCATCATACCAGCTCTTTCATAAAGCGAAGCTAGATCAGAATATAGATATCCTGGGTAGCCCTTTCTACTTGGTACTTCTTCTTTTAATGAGGAAAGTTCCCTTAATGCTTCACAATAATTAGTCATATCAGTAAGTATTACAAGTACATGCATATCTTCTTCAAAAGCTAAGTATTCCGCAGCAGTAAGCGCGCATCTTGGGGCTATTATCCTCTCAACTATAGGATCATCAGCTAAATTTGTAAACATAACTACTTTTTCAAGCACTCCTGCTTCTTCAAAACTTTTCTTGAAAAAGTTAGCATCATCATACTTTATTCCCATAGCTCCAAATACTATACAAAATTTTTCATCTGCCTCACTGGAAACTTTTGCTTGCCTTACTATTTGTGCCGCAAGCTCATTATGGGCCATACCATTTCCAGAAAATATAGGAAGCTTTTGTCCTCGTATTAAAGTAGCAAGACAATCTATAGAAGATATTCCTGTTTGTATATAATCTCTAGGATATCTTCTAGCCACGGGGTTCATAGGCCTTCCATTTACATCATATTTTTTTGAAGAATAAATTTCCCCACCATTATCTCTTGGGTCACCTATTCCATTAAATTCTCTACCTAATATATCCTTTGTAATAGCTATTTTAAAAGATTCCCCTTTAAAATGCACTGAAGTATTGGAAACTGACATTCCAGTTGTAGTTTCAAACACTTGTACTATAGCCTTGTCTTTATATATTTGAACAACTTTTCCCTTTTTCTTATCTTTTCCATCAACCAATATATCAACTATTTCATCATAGGCTACATCTTCCACATTAGAAAGTATAATTAAAGGGCCTTGAATTTTATTTAACATTAAATATTCTTTCTTCATATTGCACCTCCCTACTAGCGTCTTTAGGTATACAATAATTATCCTATACCTTACTTATATTTTTGTATAAGTTCCTCAAAATAACTTGCTAATTCATTTTCTAAATCATCTATTAGCTCCGGATTATCATTAGGCACATTGTATTTCATTTTATAAAGTTTTTCCATTAATTCCTTATTCATTATAACAGAAATCGGTATTCCAAATTTCACAGCCCTGCGTCCACTATCATAAAAGAATTCTATAGCTTTAAGCATTTTATATTGTTTATTTAAAGGCACATAAGTGTCCACAGCATTATAGGCATTTTGTTGGAGGAAGGCTATTTTTAGACATTTTGCCACCTCTATGATGAGCCTTTGCTCGTCAGGAAGTACATCCTCGCCTACCAGTTTAACTATCTCCAGAAGCTTATTTTCTTCAAATAAAAGTTTAAGCATCTTAGCTCTTAAATCCATTACGTCCGCCGCCACGTTTTCCTCATACCAATCCTTTAAAAGTGAAACGTACCCGCTATAACTAGATAGCCAATTTATTGCTGGATAATGCCTTGCATAAGCCAATTTTTTATCAAGACCTAAAAAGGCAGAAACGAATCTTTTAGTATTTTGAGTAACGGGTTCTGAAAAATCTCCGCCGGCAGGAGAAACCGCTCCAATTACAGTAACAGACCCTTCAGTATCATTTAAGTTTTCAACATATCCAGCCCTTTCATAAAACTCTGCAATTCTTGATGGAAGATAAGCTGGATATCCTTCTTCAGCAGGCATCTCTTCTAGTCTACCTGAAATCTCACGAAGTGCCTCTGCCCACCTTGAAGTAGAATCTGCCATTATAGCAACATGATATCCCATATCCCTAAAATATTCTGCTATAGTTATGCCTGTATAAATACTTGCTTCTCTTGCAGCTACGGGCATATTTGATGTATTTGCTATAAGCACAGTCCTGTTCATTAGTGGCAAATCAGTTCTAGGATCTATTAGTTTTGGAAAGTCTTCTAGAACTTCTGTCATTTCATTTCCTCTTTCTCCACAACCAATGTACACTATAATATCTGCATCAGACCACTTTGCAAGCTGATGTTGAGTTATAGTTTTTCCAGTACCAAACCCTCCGGGAATAGCGCAAGTTCCACCTTTAGCCAATGGAAAGAATATATCTATTATTCTTTGTCCCGTAATAAGAGGTTTAAAAATAGTTTTTTTATCTTTTACCGGTCTTGGCTTTCTTACAGGCCAAGATTGGTAAAGTTTAAGTTCATGAATTTTCTCGCCTTGCTTTAATTTAACTACTACTGTTTCTATATTATAGCTTCCATTTTCACTTACTTCTACTACTGTTCCAAATACTCCAGGTGGTACCATTATCTTATGTATAATAGTTTCCGTTTCTTGAACAGTTGCATATATATGTCCCTGTTTTAATTCATCTCCAAGTTTTACTGTAATATCTACATCCCAAAGTTTTTCTTCGTCCAAAGAAATAAGACCTATACCCTCCGGTAAAAATCCATGGGACATTTCATTTATTTTTTCTAGTGGCCTCTCGATTCCATCAAATATATTTCCTAGTATCCCTGGTCCAAGTTTAAGAGAAAGAGGATTTCCAGTAGAAATTACGCTTTCACCTATCTTAAGCCCACTAGTTTCTTCATAGACCTGAATGGTTGCGTAGTCATCTTCTAGTATTATGATTTCACCTATGAGCTTTTTCGTGCCCACCATGACCATTTCTCTCATTTTAAAGCCCTTCATGTGCTCAGCTTTTATAACTGGGCCATTTACTCCCATTATATTTCCTTCCATGCTTTTCCTCCCCTTGATAAATCATCTTTTTCAAAGCTGCCAACTCAGTGTACAGATGAGAATTCCCAGCTTACTGCGAGGCTAGCATTTCCATAACTCTAACACCAATTTTTTCTTTACTTTCTTGTAATTTGGAATATATACTATTATCTATTTTAAATTTTCCTTCAAAATCTTTTATTATTATGCCACCTATAAAGTCCTCCTCGGAAATCTTTATATCCACATTTCTATCACTATAATTACTAAGTATAACCCCAATTTCATTTTGAAATTTTTCATAATCCCTTTTCAGCACAATAATAAAGTACTTTCCACTATCCACTTCTTTTAATGACTTTTCTAATAAGCTTAGAAAATGAGCTTTATATTCTAGGGTATGAACAAATTCTAAAAGTTTTTCTCTTACATTTTCTAGTGCCTCGTCAATTAGCTTATCCTTAAGAAATAATATTTCTCTTTGCTTATTAAGCCTTTCTTTAGCCACTAGTCCATTTGCTTTGATATTAGATTTTTTTGTAACATCTCTCTTAAGGGTTCGTCTCAGGGATTCTATATTATCTTTTTCTACACTTATTTTTTTTTCAGCCTCCACACTAAAGGCCTCTATTCTTTCTTCTTTTTCTTCATTTACCTTGTCATATATTATTTTAGAAAACAAACTTATCTTATCTTCAATGGTGGTCATAACCAAGCCTCCTGCAACTAGTATATTTACTATAGCTTAAGCCCTATAGCCTCTTTAACATATCTTAATATAGAGTCACTACCTTTATTGGAACCATGTCTATCTGGAATCTCTACCAAAAGAGGTCTTTCTTTGGACAATTTTATTTTACTTACTTCCTCAGGTACTAAAGCACTAATTTTCTCTGTCATTATTATTATTCCTATGGCCTGGTCCATTTTTAATTCTTCAATTTTTTTAACTATCTCTTCTTTTTCATGAAGAACAATACCTTCTAGTCCTGCCATTTGCATACCTACAAAGGTATCAATATTATCACTTATTAAATAGCTTTTCATAAGCCTCTCTCCTAAAAATTATAATTTCGCAAGTATCAGTATAGAAATAATAAGTCCATATATAGCAATACCTTCTCCAAGACCAACAAAGATAAGTGTTTTACCAAGTATCTTAGGATCTTCAGATACTGCCCCTAAGGCAGAAGAACCAACTGCTCCTACAGCATAACCTGCACCAATAGTTGCAAGCCCTGTAGAAAGACCTGCCGCTAAATATCCAAGACCAGCAGCTGGGTTTACTGCCACCGCTGTTGCACCACGTGCTACACTTGGAATATTTACTATTAGAGCACCCATCATAACTGGAATAAATACACCTAAGTTTATTTTAAGCGCTTTTTTTACCTTTTGTTTTCCTAAAAGATCTATTCTGCTTTGCGCAACAACTCCATAAGTAATAGTAGCTATAACAACACAAAATGTTAACATTAATAATATAGTCATAATTTTTATTCCTCCTTTTAATATCTAGTACACTAAACTCTGCACTAATAAGTTTCATTAATTTTATACATAAACAAAATATTAACTTTTAATCTATATTCTTTTATATGTGTTACTTAAGTCTAACCTTCACAGGCTCAAAAGTAACCCCCGCACCTTCATAATACTTACTAAATAATTCATAATATTCAAGCCTTAACCCTTGTATAAATACTATGAGCCCCTCAAGGCATATAATTATTACATTTCCAAGTATTAGTATTAGTACCGAAGCAACTCCATTTTTAGTCATAGCAGCCATTGCTGCAAATGCAACAAAGAGTCCAACGTGATTCAATGCAAAGGCACCTATTCTTATAAATGAGAGTGTATTAGTAAACATAGATAAAAGTGTTTCTACTACCTCAAAACTTGATTCTATAAAATAATCCTTAATTCCAGCTTCAAATAATGTTTTTTTACCTAAAATCATATTAGCAAGTGGCTCTTTTAGCAATATCAATAATAGGAAAAAGATAAAATATATTATCCAAATCGTTGTTGGTAATAATGGCTTTTTATAGACTATAGAAACTATTAGTATTAATGCTCCAATATAGAACATAAAACCTGCTAGTCCTTCCTTTCCAAAAATCCCACGTTCTATGTCTTTTCGTCTTAAACTGTTTGTAATTCCTAGCACAAAACCTATAAGCAATAAACCGCATCCAAATATTATTGCAGTAATTAATATATCATTAATATGTTCCATAGGCCTAATTAGTAGTGCTGGAACTACCTTTTCAGAACCAAACACACTCCCATATAAAAATCCAAATACTATAGAACTTATCCCAAGCCGTTCAAAAACGCCTCCCAAATTAGGTCTTTTAAACTTGCTTACTAATATGAATCCTGCTAAAAGCAGAACTAATCCTTGTCCTGCATCTCCAAACATAGCACCAAACATAATTGTATAAGTTATTGCCAAAAACATGGTGGGATCAATTTCATCATAACTAGGAACACCATACATTCCAACCATGCTCTCAAAAGGCTTGAACAATTTATTGTTTCTAAGCATTGTTGGTGGATTTATATCTTTATTGGTTCTTTCATTAGGATTTTTTTTAATAATCAATATCCTGTCATTAAAACTTGAAAGTAGCTTATTAAAGCTTTCCATAAAACTATTAGGTATCCAACCTGAAAGATAAAAAAATTCATTTGTGCAAGCAGCACTTTTTTTGATTTCCCCAGATTTTTGCTCCAATTCATAACTGTTTTGAAGATTTCTTATAGTTTTATAATTGTCATCTAGGAAATCAGCAAGTTGCTTTTCAATTTTCTCTATAGATTGTTGTACCGAATTTATTTCATCGTCTACTGTCGCCAGCACTTCCTTAGGCATTCCAATGTAATTATCCGGAACTGGTATCTTTTCACAATTCGCTGATTTAAAAATTCTTTCTGTCTCTGCCACCAAAAGTAATGGAGTAAATGATATAAATATAACCGAATCCGTTTCGTTATAAACAGATTTTATTACTGAGGGTATATTCTCATAATTAGCTTTTATTTTAGCCATATTTTGCACTGGCACTTTATATAACCCCATTTGAAAATTCTTCATATTAGTGATATCTTCCATAGGAAGAGATACATTCGTTAAAAATTTTAGCGCCTTATGGGTATTTTTAAGATGCTGTTGTTTTTCTTTTAAATCCTCTAATTTTATGTTTAAAAGCTTATATTTACTATATACCTCTGATAACTTTTTTTCCATAGTATCAGGATCATAAATTATCTCTTTAATATATTCTTTTACTATACCAAAGCTAGTTTGAGCCTCTTCAAGTTTTTCCATATGTTTTAAACTTATATTATAATCCTTATCATATACGTAAGGTCTTATATAGCTTACGTCCATTAAAGCCTCCATATTATCTGTAGAGGTTTTAAGTACAAAATCTGACGAATTTATTTCATGCAAAGCACTCACTGGTTGCATACAACCTTCTAATGCTAACATTTTAGTTAACTTATCAAAATCTGTAATGGCCCCAACTAAATTAACCATATGCATTTTTTCTATAGACACAAAATCACCTCCTGCGATCCTTTGTGGTAGATAATATTTTAGATTTTAACAGAAACATAATTCATACCTTCTTCTATTGCAATAGAATATCTCTTTTGCTCTATTATAGATATAATATCACTTACTTCAATTCTATAAAACATAAGATAGCTCATTACCATACCAATGTTAGTCTTATTTTCTCTAAGAATTTTCTTTAAATATTTCTTTTCGAATTCCCTCCTCTGTTTCTCAATGGAATTTGGATCATCTTTTTCATATATATGCGCATAAGGTGTTGTTTCTATTAAACTATGCAATTCATCAATATTATTTACATAACAAAGCTTTCTAAGTTCTTCCTTTGATAGTTTATATCCATTGTATATAGTATAGTTAAACAATTCTTCTGGTGGTATTTTGTAAAAAGTCTTTCCCCTATATATCCAGCTTAAATTTAATAAATCTGCTTCAAAACCAATTATGCTATGCACTACTTCACTATTCTCTTTGTCTAGATGTTTGAGTTCTTTCCTTATGGTTGTAAAATAAACAAAATCAAGTTCTGTTTCAATCCTAAACAAACCTTTTTCAGTTATGTCTTTAGATAAATTTTTTAAACTCTTGTAATATATGCTTCCTTTTAATCCCTCCACAACCTCTTCTACATTTTTCAGAGCTAATAAATAATCGTAATTTATTGTATTTAGAGAACTTCTGGCAATTAGCTTCATTGCAATTTCGTCGTAACTACGACCTAAATATTTACCTCTAATAATTACTTTTAAATCCTCTATTTCCCATCTTATAAAAAGGGATTTTATAAGCTTCCTATATTCACCATTAAAATAATTTATAAATTTACTATAAATATTTATATAATGTTTATGTAAAATAATCTCTAAATCACCCCGGTGAATCTTATCTGTGTTATATGGTTCTAAAAGCTGCGCATAATTAGTTTCTTCTTTTAATACTTTAACAGTACTTTTAAAATCTTTACAATTTAGCAATTTTGAATACTGTTCGACATTAAGCATCTTTCCCATTAAAGCCTTTACTTTAGAATTTACGGCACTAAACGTAACAACACTCCCCATATATTTCAACTCCTATAGCGACTCTATTATTCCATTAAATACTTCCTCTACTATAACTAATTTATTGCTTTGATATTTAGTATTAATTTTATTTAATCCTTCTTCTTTTTCTGATCTTATGTTTTTAGCCTTTTCCTCTGCCTCAATTATTTTTTCATTGCTTATAGTGCTTTTAATATTTTTAGATTCTTCTTCCCAGCTACTTTTCATATCCACTATTGTTTTTTCAAGTTCATCTTGTTTCTTTTTTAGCAGTTCATCTATTCCACTTCTATAGCTTTCAGCATCTTTATCTATGCTCATTATTTTATTCATTACAAATTCCAAAGCATCGCCCCCCAATATTTTTAAAATAATACATGATTTTGATTTTCATTATAATAATGGATAATGAGTATCTTTTCATTATATTACCCTTAAAGCATAATGTCGAAATCCATTTTAGTCACAATACAAGCATTTAGCAATGAATTTGAGTGTTATTAAGATATATTAAGTGATTAGCTGACTTTAGCTATGTTTATCGCAGGTACACCCCTATAAAATGAGTTTTTCTAAGAAATATTCCCTTTTTATTAGTTGCATCATGTAGTATACTTATACATTATGGCGAAATACAATAACAAAGGAGAATATTTATGAAAGATGATATAAAAGAAGTTGAAGATAGTGTATTGAACTATCTTTATGAAAGTAGAACCGCCTCCCCACAAAGCTTAGCAAAAATTAAGTTAGCTATTAATTTAGGCAACGGCAAAGGTAATCTTAGAGTATTCAAATCTTCTCTTGAATCACTAATGAAAAAGAGACTTATAACCAAACAAGCAGTAAGAGGGAATTATAAAATTGAGCCTACAGGAATAGAGATAGTTGAAGGAAACGAAAATATTGAAGAGAATGATACCATTGAAGAAAATAAAAATATTGAAGAAAATAAAAATATTGAAGAGAATTAAAAAAGAGCTTATGCTCTTTTTTAATTTGAGCCTGTAAATCATAGTAAAAACGCAGTTGCACATTCAATATCATATTTAAAACTATTTATAGAAGTATTTCATTTATCCTTTATTACCAATTCATTCATTTTTCTGTACAATGTAACTCTCGAAATCTTTAAAATTTTAGATGCTTGACTTTTATTATAGTTACTCTGTTTTAAAGCTGTTTCTATTAGCTCCTTTTCTACACTATTAACAACAGAATTCAAACCTGTTTCATTTTCATTACTTATTTCATTTATGGAATCGTTTAATAAATATTTTGGTATATCGTCAATATTAACATTCACATTTTCTGCATTTACACAAGTTTTTTCTACCACATTTTTTAATTCTCTTACATTTCCATGCCAAAAACAGTTCATTAATATTTTCATAATATTTCCCGGGATTTTTCTATATATTCCTGATTCTTTATAAAACTTTGCTAAAAATTCATCTATTAGTATTGGTATATCTTCTTTTCTGTCTCTTAAAGGAGGTACTTCAATATTTAATATATTAATCCTATAATAAAGATCTTCTCTGAATTTATTTTCTTTAATCATATTCATTAAATCTTTATGAGTAGCGCTTATAACTCTCACATCTAAGGGTATAACTTGTTTTCCTCCTACCCTTACTATTTCTTCTTCCTGCAGTGCTCTTAAAATTTTTGCCTGCATGTGATAAGGCATATCTCCTATTTCATCTAAAAAGATAGTTCCACCATTGGCAATTTCGAACTTACCTACACTGCCAGATTTTTTAGCACCGGTAAAAGCGCCTTCTTCATAGCCAAATAGTTCAGCTTCGAATAAATTTTCTGGTATTGATGAACAATTAATACATACAAAAGGTGCATTTGATCTTTCACTTTCATTATGTACTGCATGAGCAAAAAGCTCTTTACCAACTCCACTTTCACCAGTAATGATTACATTTAGATTAACTCTTGCTGCTTTTTTAACATCCTTCTTGCATTTTTTTATTGCTGAAGATTCACCTATAATATCGTTTAATTGATATTTGGCTCTATTAACTCGTGCGATTTCATTTTTATATAATTTTAATTCTTTATCCAATAATTTACATTTATCAAGTATAGTTTTCATTTGCTGCACTTCTTCAAATAACAGCATACCAAAACCCCCTTGCAAATTACCTGAATTATCTATTATGGGTATTCTATGACATATAGCTTCTCTGCCATTTGGAAATTTATGTCTTATAGCAATATCAGCCTTTCTATTCTGTAATGAAATTAAGAACTTAGAAGTAGGATTTATATCCGTTACAATTCTACCAACCATGTTTTCAATCGATATTTGCAAGAATTCCGAAAAAATTTTATTAATATATATCATTCTTCCATCTTTGTCCAAAAAATCTACCGCAATAGGAATATTGTCAAAAGCACTATGGCAAAATTCTAGGAACTCCTTAGTTTCAATGAAGTTAGACATGTTTTACTCCCCCTTAAAACTGTATACAATAATTATACAATAAAGAAAAATATGTAGCAAATAATTCGAATTCTCAATTATTTGCTACATATTATATTTAGATTATTAAATTATCAGCACTACTTACATTTCTACACTGGTACTTTTTTTCAAAGTAGATATTTTTATTAGAGATACAGTAAGTACTATAGCTAATACTAATCCTCCTATACAAACCAGCCACAATGTATTGTATGATTTTGTTACATCGTAAATATATCCCCCGAAATAAATTGCAACTGCTGCTCCTAAGGAAGCACTTGTAGCCATAACACCATTTATTGTGCCAAGACTTTTTCTTCCAAACAAATCTGCTGCTAAAGCTGAGAACAGTCCAAATGCTCCCATATATGAAAGTCCCATTACAAAGACAAACACATAAGCCATTGAAACCGTATGTGCATTCATAAGAATAATTGTACCTACTACTTGTAACATTAATGAAACTACCAATGCCTTTTTTCTGTCAATAAAATCTGATATTGTTGGCCAAATAAGCATTGATATCACAGATAAAAACATATTTAAAGCTAAAACATCTGTTGCTTGACCAAGTGTTAACCCATTGTTGATTAAATGTGGTACTTGATGTACCTGCTGTGCAATTCCATTTCCTCCAAATAAGAAATAGGCTAAAATTAATAACCAAGCTTTAGGTGATGAGAATATTCTGCCATATGTCCATTCTTCATCTTCTACTGAAGTATTTATTTTGTTTTTAGATACTACAGCTTCAACCGCTCCATCGGGATTTAACCCTATATCCTCTGGCCTATTCTTCATAAGGAAGAATGCAGGAAGAATTACTAATACCCATGAGCATATTGCCATTATCTTAAATGTTCCTCTCCACCCTATAGAAACCAACCAACCTTTTGCAAGAATTGTGAAGATAGCTGCACCTAATGGTGATGCAACTAAAGTCAATGCCAAAGCACGTCCTCTCATTTTAGTAAACCATCTGCTAACTGATGTAGGACCAGGAACCATTCCCATACAACTGCCTGATAGTCCTAGTAATACACCATAGCATAAATAAAATTGTACTGGTGTTTTAACAATAGTCATCAAATAATAAGCAATACCTGTTAGAGTTCCACCAATCATCAATATTTTTTTAACACCTATTTTATCCATAATTTTTCCCATAAATAATACGGCAATTGCATATATAAACATATTAGCAGAGAATGCTCCTGCTACCTGTGCTCTTGTCCACCCTAGGTCTTTTAGCATTGATAGTTGAATAACTCCATAAGCACCTTTTGTGCCATATGTAATACCCACTGAAAGAAATGCCACTAATACTATCCACCAACCATAAAAAATACCAGGCTTTTTAGTTACCATAATAACTCCTCCTATCCGTTAATTTAGACTACCAAATATAATTTTTCTTAGCTTCAAATCTTAATTTTTCTCTTAGGTCAGGATGTGCAATATTAATAAGTGCATCTACCCTATCTCTTACAGATAATCCTCTAAGCCATGCCACTCCGTTTTCAGTTACCACATAATCTGTATCATTTCTTGACAAGCTCACTATTGATCCTTGTTTTAAGAACGGAACTATCTTAGACTGCAGTGTTTCTATGCCATTTTTGTCCTTAGTGGTATATGTGGAATGCATTGCAATAATTGATTTTCCATTTTCAGACCTTTGTGAACCAATTGCTGTATCAGCCTGTCCACCAGTACCGGTATATTGTATACTTCCTATGGATTCAGATGCACACTGTCCTGTTAAGTCCACTTCTAAAGTAGCATTTATTGAAACAAATTTCTTATTGTTTTTTATTTGGAAGGGATCATTTACCCAAGAACCTGCTTTAAATAACACGGTGGGGTTATCATCTAAAAAGTCATACAGTTTCTTATTACCAAATGCAAATGCACAAACTGAATAGCCATCATAAAATCCTTTTTGAGAATTATCAATAGCACCACACTCTATTAAATCCAACATTGATTCTGTGAACATTTCTGTATGGATACCAAGGTGCTTCTTAGTCCTAAGTTCTACTGCCACTGCATTAGGTATATTTCCAATACCAAGCTGAATTGTAGAACCATCTTCAACAATGTTTGCTATATATTGTCCAATTTTCTTATCAGTATCTGTATAAGGCGCTAAATTTACTTCTGGGACGGATCTGTTTGTTTCAACTATTGCATCAACTTCACTTACATGAACAATATTATCACCAAATGTTCTTGGGTAACTTGGTGATATCTCACATATTACATGTGCACCCGCATCTATTAGTTCCCTTTCATATATGTTGCTTATGGAAAGAGATAAATACCCGTGCTTATCTACTGGAGAGCATGTGCAAAATAATACAACTCTCCTTCCTTTAAGCCCTGAAAGTTTCTTCCATAAGGCTATGTGAGCATGTTGAGGTGTATAGGTAGCATTACCATTTCTTTGAGCATCTCTTAATGCTTTGGTAAAGTACCAACCATGATTGAAAATAACATCCTTCAAATCAGGGTTTTTCATAAATTCATAGTTTTTCATTGGCAAGCAAGTTTGAATTTCAACTCCTCTAACCCCATTATCCTTAATGGTATGAAGTTCATCTAATAATGCTATAGGTTCTGCACCTGCTTGAGCAACAATTATAAAATCACCAGATTTAATTAAACCTAAAGCTTCTTTAATAGTTTTTACTTTTTTGTCGTAACCTTCTTTTAAATTTATCATTAACTATTCCTCCTCGTATAAATATGTAACTGTTTTTATTATATATAGAGCAATTACTATGCCAATTACGTTATTAACAAATATATTGATAAAAGCTGGTAATTTTAAGCACTAGAAAACCATTATGTAATAATATTGCCTGCAAATATGTGTAATATTTATGTACATATGTAACGTTATGTTACATATGTTTTTCAAATATTTTATTATGCATCATAGTACCTTGTTCATTCTTTCAGTGGCATAATATTTGCTTACTTATTGTATATAACATATTTTTAAAGGAGGTACATTTATGAATAAAGTTGAATTAAAAAAAGTTATTATAGCTAATGGAGAAGCAGTGGCCTATAGGGAAAGTGGTAAAGGCAGGAATATTTTATTATTGGTGCATGGTAATATTGTTACATCAAAATATTGGGAACACTTTATGGAAAATCTACCAGAGGACTATAAAGCATATGCAATTGATTTAAGGGGTGCAGGTGGTTCTTCATACAATACACCTGTAGAGTATATGAGACAATTTTCAGAAGACATCTGGATGTTTGCGCAAAAGATAGGTATTTTAAGCTTTAATCTAGTTGGTTTGTCTATGGGCGGCACTATTTGTTTGCAGTTTGCCGCAGATCATGCAGATATGGTTGAAAAATTAATACTAATAGATTCTCCCACATGTAAAGGCTATCCTTTCCCTGCCAAAGACAATGAGGGTCATGCCCTTCTCAATAAATATTGGACAATTCGTGAGCAGGTTATGTGTGATAAAGTTCAGTTAATTCCTTGTGCTATAGCATTAAAAAATAAAGACAGAATAATTATCAGGGCAATTCTAGATGCTACAGTTTTTAGTTTTAAAGCACCTAAAGAAAATTACTACAATGAATTAATAGACGAAACTATGACTGTTGTAAACTTTCCTGATGTAGCTTGGCCTGCTCAGATATTTAACATATCACATACAAATAATGGTGTGAAAGATGGAACAGATGAAGTGGACAAAATTACAATGCCTACCCTAGTGCTGATTGGTGATCATGACAAAATTCTATCTATCGATTCTGCATATAATATAGCAACGGATATAGGTATAAATGCAAAAGTTTCAGTTATAAAAAACGCAGCGCATTGTTCCTTTATAGATAATGAAGAAATGGTTATTGATGAAATAAATAATTTCATATAATAACATTACAATCATATTTCAAAAAATAAAAAGCGGCCCAGATAACATAAAAATTATGTATCTGAGCCGCAATATGTCGAATTAATTGGCGGGAATATGTGTGAATCGAACACACCCATCGTGGTATTAGCACGACAACACAGTTTTGAAGACTGGCAGGCACACCAGCACCTATCTACTCCCATTAGCTTTGTTTTCAGTATTCATTGTAACACATAATGTTTCTAACATCAATAACATTATGCACAATTTTGTCGAATTATTAATTACATTAGATTTAATCTAAATTTCCTTATACAGCACCCTATCATTTTCTACTCTTTTAGTTAATTTTATGCTATCAAAATGTTCTAAAAGGGCTACAGCAAATTTTCGATTTGTATCAAAGACTCCCCTAGAGGTGGATGCTGCTATGCTACCATTTTCTTTTATATAATCATACACTAAAACTTTTGCATTTTCATAATGCTGCTTTGTAAATACACAATCCTCAGCTACTTTTATTAATTGTTCATTATCTATAAGGGAATCAAAAACCATTTTAAAGTTCTTTTTATCCTTTTCACTTTGGACTAAATCACTATATTTAGGAGGACTATATTGTCCTTTATCATAGGCTAAAATAATATTTTCTTTTATGCTTTCTTGCTCATTTGTATATTCTATCCTAAAATCGTATAAAGATACAAATTTTTCAAATACTTTTATAGCATTTCTATTTTCCATTAACATCAATAATTCATCATAAGTCTTTTGCTTTATATTTTTTCCAAAAATTTTATTCTTAATTTCTTCTTTTGGCATTCCACCCTTAAGTGGATTTTCATTATGATATGCTTTTAAAATTCGCTCTATTTCCTCTATCTTTTGCTTTATAAAATCCTTATGTATATATATGGTCTTATCCAAGGCTGTTAGTTTAATTATTATATTATCCTCTACCAGGGTTTGTAATTTATCTTCTATGCCTTGTTCATTTTTACCTAGTGCTTTTAATATCACAGCGGTATCTGGGTAATCTCCACTTAATTTAATAAGCGTATTTTCTAAAATATTTTCAGTTGTTCCACTCTCTTTAATCTTAAGGTCCTCAATATACTTTTCATTAAATCTTTTAGCTTTCTCAGCGGAAGGATTGATAATCATACCCCCTGCTATAGTGTACATAGGTGAATAGCTTCTAAGCACAAATCTGTCGTTTCTTTGAGCATTAATCTGTTTTTCTAATCTTAATTGTACATAAGCACTTGCTCCTGGGGCTATTTCCTCTTTATCTAAAATAACAACTCTACACAAAATTTCATCTGTTCCATGATATAATCTAACTCTTTGCCTATTAACTAGTGGTTTTTTTGCACTTTTTAGATAATAAAGCACACAATCAATTGAGAAAGAAGGTTCCATTATGTCTACTTTTGAAACCACATCTCCCCTGCCTATTTCACTTAATTTTATATTAGCTAGATTTATAGCACACCTTTGACCTGCTTCTCCGAACTCACAAGGTTTATCATGAATCTGGATACCTCTAACCTTTGTAACTATTTTCGAAGGATATACTTCTATAGTATCTCCTACTTTTACTCTTCCACTTATTATTGTTCCAGTCACAACACTGCCAAACCCACTTATAGAAAATGCTCTATCCACAGGCAACCTAAAATGTCCTTCCGTATCTTTGGCCGCAACTTCTTCTGTTATTTTATCTATATCCACAACTAGAGCTTCAAAGCCTGTTTTAGTTTTTGATGATACTGCGTGAATAGGTGCATTCTCTAGGAATGTACCTTTAAATTCCTGAGTCAAATCCCCCTTAATCATTTCAATCCATTCAGCATCCACTAAATCAGATTTTGTAAGCACTATAATTCCTTTTTTAACATTTAACAATTGTAATATTTCAAAATGCTCCCTGGTTTGAGGCATAATCCCCTCATCCGCTGCTATGACCAGTAGAACCACATCTATACTGCTTATACCTGCTAGCATATTCTTAATAAATTTTTCATGACCCGGAACATCAATAATTCCAGCTCTCCTACCAGATGGTAAATCAAAATAGGTGAATCCTAAATTTATAGAAATTCCTCTATCCTTTTCTTCTTTTAAAGTATCTGTTTCTCTACCCGTTAAAGCTTTAATTAAAGTTGTTTTACCGTGATCTATATGACCTGCTGTTCCTATAATAATATGCTTCATTTAAGCAACATCCTTTCTATAAAAATATAGGCATGCAACCTATTTTTACATTGTCCTAAAAGCCTCTGTAATAATTCCATAATCCTTTTCGAATAGTGTCCTAAGGTCCATTATTACCTCATTGTTATTAATTCTGGTGATTATAGCTACTTCATTCATTCTTAAATTTTCTTCTATTTGTGGTGCAGTAAAACTTTCACTTTTTATTTTTATGACGTAAGTTTCTATTTTTTCTGTGGGCATGGAACCACCACCAACCATTGAATAGTCATTATCTATTGTAAAAGTAAATTTATCAGTTTTATTCTGAAGCTTTCTTTTTAGCTTTTGTGCTCTTTTCTTAAGCATATCGAGAGGGCATAAAAGCATATTTAATGTTGGTATGTTTTTAATAGCCTCAGTTTCTTCTAGATAATACTTAAGTGTACCTTCTAAAGCCGCCAAAGTCATTTTATCTATTCTTAGAGCTCTAGTTAATTGATTTTTTTTCATTCTATTAATATACTTGGCTTTTCCTACTATAATTCCAGCTTGAGGACCACCTAACATCTTATCTCCACTAAATGTCACTACATCTATACCTTTTCTTATACTTTCTTGAACTGTTGGTTCATAAACAAAACCATATTTAGAGTAATCTATTAGCACACCACTACCTATATCTTCAATTACTGGCACATCGTTTTCATTTCCTAGCTTTACTAAGGCTTCTATAGATACTTCCTGCGTAAATCCCACGATTTTAAAATTAGAAGTATGTACTTTTAATAGTACTCCTGTATTTTCAGTAATATTATCTTGATAATCATATAAATGGGTTCTATTTGTTGTACCTACTTCTACTAGTTTAGCTCCACTAAATTTCATAATGTCAGGAACTCTAAAAGATCCCCCAATTTCAACTAATTGTCCTCTAGATACTATTGCTTCCTTTTCCCTACAAAGTGTATCTAGCGCAAGCATTACTGCCGCTGCATTGTTGTTTACCACCATAGCGGCCTCTGCACCAGTTATTTTTATAAGAATATCCTCTATATGTGAATATCTAGACCCTCTTTTGCCCTTCTCTATGTCATATTCAAGATTATTATAATTTTCAGCAACATTAATTACCCTGTCAATTGCATCCTTTGATAAAAGAGATCTTCCTAAATTTGTGTGAACCACCGTTCCCGTAGCATTTATAATTTTTCTAAGCTTTGGAAGGTTTTTTTTATTTAGTAATTTAATAAAATGGATTATTACCTCTTCTTTTGTTAATGACTGTATTTCATCATTTAAAATTGCTTTTCTAAAATCTTCTATAGCCTCTCTTAATGAATCTAATACAAGAACTCTCATACTAATCTCCAACTGCTGCTTTATTGTCTCTTCTTGAAGCAGTTCATCTACCTTAGGTAAACTTCTTAATAATTCTGTATTCATTGCAATCACCCCCAATTTATTTTGTAATTAAATTATTCTTTTAATTAAATCATTCTATTAATTAAATTATTCAACGATAATATACTTATCTTGCAGTGGTATTACTTCTCCAATGATTTGAGATTTTAGTTCTAACTCATTTAACCTAATCATAAGTTTTTTTGCTTCTTCTTTTGTGCAAGATACTAAAAGTCCACCCGAAGTTTGAGGATCGAATAGTATATCCTCTAACCATTCTGGTATGTTATTAAGCTGATATTTACCTTCTAAGTATGCTTTATTGTTATAAGTTCCTTCAGGTACTAGACCTATCTTTGCATACTCTTTGGCCTCTTTTATATATGGTATGTTTTCTTTAAATAATTTCAAACTTATATTTGATCCCTGGGCCATCTCATAGCAGTGGCCCATAATACCAAAGCCTGTTATATCCGTACAAGCACTTATTTGATGCTCCATAATAATTTCTCCAGCATATTTGTTTAAAGTACTCATAATTTTTACTGCAATATCATAAGCCTCTTTCGATGCCATTTCAGCTTTTATTGCTGTGCTGATTATACCAGTACCCAATGTTTTTGTTAAAATTAATACCTCTCCTACATTACAGCCATAATTTCTAAGAACTTTATCAGGATGCACAATTCCCATCACTGATAGACCGTATTTAGGTTCATCATCTTGTACTGAATGGCCACCCATTACTATTGCTCCAGCTTCTAGTACTTTATCTGCTCCACCTTTTAAAATCTCTCCAAGTATATCTATATTTAAACAATTAGGAAAACATACTATATTTAATGCAAGTGTTGGTTTTCCTCCCATAGCATACACATCACTTAATGAATTTGCTGCTGCTATTTGTCCAAAGATATATGGATCGTCAACCACAGGTGTAAAAAAGTCTAAGGTTTGAATAACTGCAATTTCATCACTTAATTTGTATACTGCTGCGTCATCCGATGTTTCTATTCCAACAATCAAATTTTCACTTTCCATTTTAGGTAATTTATCTAATATTTCCGCCAAGGCCCCCGGCCCTATTTTAGCTGCTCAGCCAGAGGTTTTCGAAAATTCTGTAAGTCTCTTATCCATATTGTCCTCCTTCTAGTGCTCTGGTGTAGAAAACAATTACTAATTGTTTTCCCTCATTGTATTTTCAAAGATAAATAAAACACATTCATTTTTACTAAATCTCCAAGATAATTTTATACCATTAGTCACTTTATGTCTACCTTATCAATGAATTTGCTTAAGGTCTTTTCCCCAATACCACCCACTTTTGTTAGTTCATCTACTGTTTTAAATCCTCCATTTTCTTCTCTATATTTAATTATGGCATCAGCTTTAACATCTCCTATACCTGTAAGAGTTTTTAACTCTTCTTTGGTTGCAGTATTTAAGTTAATAATGGCTTCTTTCACAGTGGAGATTGAAACTGTAGGAGTTGTAATATTACCCTGTAAATTTTGTACTTTATCTTTCTCCCCTTTTTTATAAATCACAACACACTCTTCATCCTTTAGTTTTTCAGAAAGATTAGTAGCATCAAGGTCAGCAGCATCTGTAACCCCGCCTGCTAGTTTTATAAGATCAGTTACTCTACTTTCCTTTTTTATTTCATAAACACCTGGGGCTTTCACTTCTCCTTTTATATCCACTTTAATATTACTATCCTCTACTATATTGGATGAGGGTGCAATAACTACAGCTGCTTGTTTTTTTTCTGCAATTTTATAAGCTTCTGTAGTTTTATCATCTTCTACAAATATATCCTTATAATCTGCAGCATTAACATTTCCCTTCTGACTTGACAATGCGAAACCAGTAATTATAAAAATAATGCTTATGCACAAAATAGCTATAGATCCAATTATTTTTTCTTTATTTTTCATAACTCCTCCTTGTTAGCTCTGTAAACGTAACAACTTATAATTTATTTTACCTTCCTATATAAAATTATTGACAACTTTTCATAAATATTGTCGCTAAGAAAGAATTTTATTGATATAATGTAACTATTGAAAACTGGAGGTAATCTATGAAAAAATTAATCACAATAATAATTGCATCATTTTTGTTACTTTTTAACACAGCCCCATCAGTCCAAGCATTAGTAAAACCACCAACAGTATCAGCTGATAGTGTAGTTTTAATGGATGCAACCACGGGCAAGTTACTTTATGAAAAAAATAAGAATTCTGCTTACCCTCCAGCTTCTACCACTAAGATAATGACTATACTTCTAGTTTTAGAAAATTCTAAATTAGACGATGTGGTAACCGTAAGTAAAAACGCAGAAATAACTGATGGATCAAAAATATATATCACGCAAGGCGAAAAAATATCTGTAAAAGAATTGTTATATGGATTAATACTGGCTTCTGCTAATGATTGTGCTGTAGCCTTAGCAGAACATATAAGTGGTTCCACAGATAAATTTGCAATACTTATGAATGAAAAGGCAGCTTCATTAGGTTGTAAAGACACTAATTTTGTCAATCCAAATGGACTATATGATGTAAATCATAAAACTTCGGCCTATGATTTAGCTTTGATTATGCAGGAGCTTATTAAACATGATGAATATAAGAAGATTGCAACAACCCCTTCGTATATAATGGCATCAACAAATAAGTGCAAGGAAAAACGTCCCCTTTGGAATGGCAATAGATTAATACATAAAGATGACCAATACTATTATGAGTATTGTGAGGGTGGAAAAACAGGCTATACTATTCAATCAAAGCATTCTTATATTGCTGTAGCCACTAAAAATGGTCAAAAACTTATAGTAGCTCTTGTACATGACTCTATAAAAACTTTTTTTCCAGACAGTGTAAAACTATTGAATTATGGCTTTGATAATTTTGAGCTCTCTAAATATTTTGATAAAGGTGCTAAAGTATCAAATTTAACATTAGAAGATGGCACAGTAATTCCCCTACTTGCTTCAAAAGATTTTTATATTGTTAAAACTAAAGGCTCATCAATAGCACCTAATATTAAAACTGAGAAAATGAATTTAGATCTCTCCTCCATAAAAAAAGGTGATGATATAAGTAAAGCACTAATTACTTTTGGGAGTGATTCCTATAATCTAGATTTATCTAGTGGAATGAATTACAGTAAAAAGGTCTCTATTCCCAGCGCTTCATTTCTTAAGAATAGTACAAAATACTTTACACAATCTTCTCTCAAAATGAACATAATAAAATATTCTGCAATTGTCCTTGCCTTAATATTAATCTTTCTGAGAGTAAGAAATATAAGAAGAAAAAAGAAAAACAAATTGAGGAGATTAATGCAAAATATTAAAAATAAAAGGTAATATTTAAAAAACACTAATTATAAACTGTTAACAGTTTATAGTTAGTGTTTTTTTGTACAACTCTGTAAGAGATGATTAACAGCTCAGTAAGAGATGCTTTAACTTTCAGCTTTTAGTTTACTTATTAAACTCTCTATATCCTCTGGAAGTTTTGACTGGAGTATAAGCTGCTCACCAGTTCTTGGATGTGGAAAGATTAATTTATAAGCATGTAATGCCTGCCTATCAATATACTGACTTTCAGGTGTTCCATAAAGGCTATCCCCATAAAGCGGATGACCAATATGACTAAAATGAACACGAATTTGATGTGTTCTACCAGTTTCCAGAGTAACTTTTACCAAATCAGCATTTTTAAAAGAATCTATAACTTCATAATGAGATATACTTCTTTGTCCATTTTCGAAAACCTCACTTTTTATAGAATCTTCATTGGGTTTCCCAATGGGCAAATCAATAGTCCCTGACTTGTTTTCCATATTACCATGTACAACAGCCATGTAACTCTTCTCAAAAATTTTATCTTGCATATCTATTCCTTGTGCTGATTTCCCTTGCATTTCTATGACCCCAACATCGCTACTTTGCATGTCTCTAGCTAATGCCATATGTGCAAATTGATTTTTTGCAATTATTATAAGACCGGAAGTATCTCTGTCTAGTCTACTCACTAGTCTAACAATGCAATTTTCATTTCTTTCTTTAAAATAATATGAAACTCCATTGGCTAGAGTTCCAAAGGGAACTCCACGAGTGGGATGAACTACTATACCTGGACTCTTATTTATAACAATAAGATCTATATCATCATATACCACATCTAAATCCATTTTCTCAGGTTCAATGTTTTGATGCTCATCTTTCTTCATATCAATCTCTATTTTATCAACTGAATTTATTCTGTGATTGAGCTTAACCACTTTACCATTTACCCTTATTTTTCCACTAATACCTGAGCTTTTTATAAATCTACTAGATAAATTCTCTGTATATTTTAGATAATCTCTTAACTTTATATCTTTAATGTTTTCTCCCACCACGTAGGTTAAATTATTATCCAATGCTAATTTGTTATTCGGAACTAATTTATTATTCGGCAATTGCAATAACTTCTATTTCTACTAATGCATCCTTAGGAAGTTTGGCTACCTGAACACAAGATCTAGCTGGTGGATTGCTTGTGAAATATTTTGCATATACTTCATTCATCTCAGCAAAATCATTCATATCCTTTAAAAATACAACAGTTTTTACCACCTTGTCTAAGGTAGTACCTGCTTCTTCTAGTATAAATTTTAGATTTTCTAAAGATTGTGCTGTTGCTTTCTTTATATCATCATTTATAAATTCACCAGTAGTTGAATTTATTGCTAATGATCCTGAAGTAAATAATAAGTTCCCAACTTTTACTGCTTGAGAATATGGTCCAAGAGCTGCTGGTGCTTTACTTGTGCTTACAATGTGTTTTTCCATTTTTTCTCCTCCTCATAAATGTAGATAAAGTTAACCCTATCCACTATATATTGCTTTTAGATAAAAATATTATTTCATATACTTATGATCTTCACCTAACATAACTATTATATCAAAGTTATCCTGCTTTGACGATGAAAATTCAATATTATCTATTTTAAAATCTTTTACTAGTGAAGTTTTTATGCCCTCATTACCATTGTATACTAAAATTTTAGTTTTACTGGTGCTATCACCATTTGATGTTTCAGGCTTTTTGTATCCCTTTTGCTGAAGATACGTTGCAAAATCGCTAGCCAGACCTGCCTTCTTAGTGCCATTAATTACTTTTATTCTAAGCTTTGACTTATCAATGCTTAATGCGCTCTCATCATACAATTTTGAAAGAATGGATTTATTTTGAGCTTCATCGTATATTAAATACGATTGACCATTTAAAGTCTTTAATTCACCTTTAATAGTATCCATAGAAAATTTATCCTTATCTATGGTGGCAAATATATATCCATACTTAAATATATCTTTAGCATCCATATTTGTTTCTACTGAGGTTTGAATTGCTGATAAAATACTTGGAATTTTAAGCACTATAATAGGACTTTTTAATTTTTCCATTACTTTAGTAATAAACAAATGTTGATTTTCTATTCTACCTAAATCACCATCTGCCAGGCCAGTACCATCGTTATTTTTTCTCCATCTGAAAAACTCTTCAGCTTTCTTACCATCTAAATGAACTGTAGTACCCTTTTGAAAATTAATGCTCAAGTTTTGAGTTGAATCATCATAATGCATGTTCCTTGTTATATCCATATCTATACCACCTATAGCATTAATCACATTCCTAAAGCCTTCATAATTGATTTTACCATAGTAATCAATTCTAATACCTAAAAGTTCTTCTACAGCATCAACCGCGTAAGTTACACCACCAATAGCATGGGCAGCATTAATCTTTTGATTTTTGTTATTTATTTTAATTAGTGTATCTCTAGGAATTGAAACCAAACTAATGTTTTTATCCTCTGCATTGTAATGTGCCACGATCATTGTATCTGTCCTCTTCGGATCATTAGCATTAGTAGAACCAGCAGTACCGACATCTACACCCATAACAAGTATGTTGCAGGATTTCCCATCATTTTTTAGTTTATCTATTTCATCCTTGTTTAAATTTGAACTTACATCTATTTTATTTAAATCTACTGCATTATTATTCAAACTATCTAAGTAAACATAAAAATACCCAAAAATCAATAAAAAAACAGACACCACTAAAGTGGTGATAACCAACGCAAATCTTTTATAGTTTACTATTTTTTTCTTTTTTTTCTTTTTTTTATTTTCTCTCATCTTTTCACCTTATTTTTACTTAATAAATAATTTCTTGCTTCTACAGTATCCATATGTAACAATTCTTTTCGACTTATAACATATTTTATTGTATTTTCAAGAGATTGTATTACAGCAGCATCTAAATCTGTATAACTTAAAAGCCTCAGTTTTTCTACACCTTCGAACACTCTTAATGGTTCAATATAATCTGCAATATAAATAATTTTTTCCAAAATGCTCATGTTTTTTCTACCTGTAGTGTGATAGCGAATAGATGCTAAAATATCCTCATCTTCGATATTCATTATTTCTCTGGCAATTATACTCCCCACTAATCCGTGCAAAATTGAAGGATTATGTAAATATATTTCGTCATTATGAATTCCATGCTCACTGGCCACTTTTAAAAGCTGATCATCCTTCATATTCTTACCACAATCGTGGACTAGTCCTGCAATTCTAGCACTTTCTATATTTTCTCCATATTTTTTTGCTAGTGCTACTGCAGTTTCACTAACATTTAAACTATGTTGCAATCTACCCTCACTTAAATTTAATTGCAAATAACAGAGCATTTCACCCTCATTCCACATTTAAATCCCCCCAATATTACTATTTATATAGATTAAGCTCATGAATTATTTCATCTACACCTTTTGGAAGTAGATAATCAACATTTCTACCAACCTTTATATTATTCCTAATATTCGTTGAAGATATGTCTATAATTGGCATATCAATAAAAATTATCTTTTTATGAAATTTTTGTTCTATATATCTTAACTGATTAGCCACAGCTTCCACTGTAAAACCTGCCCTGTTATAAACCACTAACTTACAACTACTTAGAATCCGCTCTACGTTTTTCCACTTATCTAAGTACATTAAGCTATCAACCCCAATTAAAAAATACCAATCTATATTAGGTTGCAGTTCGCTGAAGACTTCAATAGTTTCATAGGTATAGCTATTTTCACTTTTATTTATTTCATAATCACTTATTTCAAAGTAAGCTTCGGACTCAATGGCCTTTTCAACCAAATCATATCTAATTTTAGCATCTGTAATTTTTTTATTGTTTTTATGTGGTGGATTCCCTGCAGGCATGAATAAAATTTTGTCTAGTTGTAAATTATACAATGTTTCATAGGCAATATGAAGGTGACCAATATGAATTGGATCAAAAGTTCCTCCAAAAATAGCTTTTTTCAATATAGCACCCTCTTTATACTGTAGTAAGGCATCTGAAATGAACTAGTCAATAATAGAATATTAAACTGGATGAATACATTTTTTTCTGAAAATAGCTTGGAAAATAATAACACAAGTTATAATTTTCATAGAGGAAAAAGCATGTAAATTTACATGCTTTTATGGTAATTCAATTTTAGGCTTTTTTAAAGACTTTTTATAGAATACACATTTGCTTCCAATAGCTTGAACTGCCTCAGCGCTTATGGCTTCACAAATTATATCTGAAGCTTCTCTAGCAGTTAATCCACTATTATTTAGAACCTTAACTTTAATAAGTTCTCTAGATTCCAGTGCATCATTTACCTGTTTTAAAAAGTTTTCTTCTATTCCAGCTTTTCCAACCTGAAATATAGGTTGTAATGTATTTGCCATAGTTCTTAAATAACTTCTTTGCTTACTTGTAATCATAATATCCTCCTAGCTACATTCTTATAAGATAACAATTTTAATATATTATCCACTATAATAAGAATTCAAATTCAAACTTCTGTAATCTTACTAAATCCCCATCTTGAATTCCTTTTGCAACTAATGCATCAAATACTCCCTTGTTTTTTAAAACTTTGTGGAAATATTTAAGAGAATCCGGTTCATTAATATTAACAGCATTTAACAATCTATCAACAAAGGTTCCATCAACAACAAAAGTTCCTTCCTCATCTACCTCAATAGTGTAGGTAAATCTCTTTTGTTCTATTACAAACTTATCTTCTTCCTCTATTACAAGTTCCGTAACCGGAATAGTAGATAACATTCTAGCTGCTTCTTTCATCAGTGCTTCTACACCTTGACTTGTAGCTGCAGATATTTTAAATATCTTACTATTATCATATCCCATTTCATTTAATCTTTTCTTAAAATCTTCAAAGACTTCATCATCAAATAGCATATCACTTTTGTTACAAGCTATTATTTGTGGTCTATCCCATAGTTTAATACTATATTTTCTAAGTTCTTCATTTATTTTAACAAAGTCCTCTACAGCATCTCTACCTTCTATTCCCGAAATATCAACTACATGAATAAGCATTCTAGTTCTTTCTATATGCCTTAGGAAACCTATTCCAAGACCTACTCCTTCAGCTGCTCCTTCAATTATTCCTGGTATATCAGCCATAACAAAACTATGTGCACCTTTAACACTTACTACCCCTAAGTTTGGTTTTAAAGTAGTAAAATGATAGTTAGCTATTTTAGGTCTTGCTTTAGATACTACTGAAAGCAAAGTTGATTTACCAACGTTTGGAAATCCTAGTAGCCCAACATCAGCTAGTAGCTTAAGTTCAAGTCTAATCCATCTTTCTTCTCCTGGCATTCCAGGTTCAGCAAAATTAGGTGCTTGCCTTGTAGGTGTACAAAACTTAACATTACCCTTGCCGCCTTTTCCAGCCTTACAAACTACATAAGTTTGACCAACGCGAGATAAATCACACATTACTTTGTTTGTTTCAAAGTCTTTTACAATTGTCCCCATTGGAACTTTAACCTCTAAATTTGCTCCTGCTTTTCCATAACACTTAGAGCCAGAACCTTGAACTCCAGGTTTAGCTACAAATTTTCTTGCATATGAAAAATCTAATAAAGTTGTCATACTAGCATCAACTACCAGTATTACATCTCCACCATTTCCACCATCTCCACCATCTGGTCCACCCAGTGGTATATATTTTTCTGTTCTAAACGAAACGGCACCATTTCCACCGTTGCCTGATTTAACAAAAATCTTGGCTGTATCAATAAACATATATTTCACCTTACCTTACCGCATTTTCTATTTTGTATTTTAATCTATTTACTAAATTCTAATTTCTTAGAATATTAATCTATAAGCTATATTATTATCAAACCCATATCTATAAATTTTAAAATCATCTATTTGTGTATTTATTTGTTGCCATTCTTCCATCCAACTTATGTCGCCTATCATGGACTCATTATTAGTAACAAGTAAACTTTCGCCTAATTCATCTTGGAATATATAAATGTAAACAAACTTCTTATTAGTCTTTTCTACTTCCATAAATATAGTGTTGACTAAATCATTTTTTTTAGTATATTCATTTACAAAGATTTTATTTTTAAAGTTACTAATCTCAATATCTACTTCTACTTTTACTTCATTTGCCCATAATTTCTTAATATTGCTTTCAAGACATAGTGAAAATCTATTATCTTCTAACTTATAAATTTCACTAATAATTTGATTTTCTTTGGATAATTTCTCTATATAATCCAAAGCACCTTGTGGTCTTTTAATTTGCAAATAACCGTATATAACTTGCAAATCATTCATAAAATCGTGCCTTTGTTTTCTAAGTAGACTTATATACTCTTCTAGTTCATTCATTTCTATCCTCCGAAAGAGAATTTTAAAAAAGCACCCTTTAGGGGTGCCTTAAACTATTCAGCCATTGCAATTGTTTCTAAATCAACAGGATAAACGCTTGCTTTTTTCTTCATTTTTCCCAATCTTTCGAATTTAACAATTCCATCAACTTTAGCGAAAAGAGTGTCATCTCCACCTATTCCAACATTAGTTCCAGGATGGATTTTTGTTCCTCTTTGTCTTACTAAAATATTACCTGCAAGAACGAATTGACCGTCTGCACGTTTAGCACCAAGTCTTTTAGATTCACTATCTCTACCATTTCTTGAGCTACCTACTCCTTTTTTATGAGCAAATAACTGAAGGTTAATAACTAGCATAGTTTCACACCTCCTCTGTTTCTAGTTTTATATAGTTACTATAAATAATTTCTATACTCTTAAGTCCAAGCATCATTGTCTCTAATAAAACTTGACATCTTTCGATATCTTCTAAAGTTTGACCTTCTAAATTTAAATTCAAAAATCCATCCTTTATCTCATACTTAACCTTAATTTTTAAAACTTCCTCAATCCCAATAACTGTAGTTTGAGAAATTGCTGAAACAGCACAACAAATTAAATCTACATCTAATTGTTCTTCCTTAGGAGCAGCATGACCTTTTATTTTAAAAGAAACTATTTTACCTAAGCTTTTAACAAATTCTACTTTTATCATAATTAAGCTTCAATCTTCTCGATTTGAATCTTAGTATATGATTGTCTGTGTCCTTGTTTCTTTCTATAATCTAACTTTCTCTTAAACTTAAAAACTATAACCTTTTTAGCTTTTCCTTGCGCTAAAACTTTAGCAACAACTGTAGCTCCTTCAACTAGAGGTTTTCCAACTACTAATCCCTCTTCCTTGCCTACTGCAAGAATCTCATTAAATTCAACTGTTGTTTCAACTTCAGCATTCAACTTTTCAACGAATAAAACGTCTCCTTCTTGAACTCTGTATTGTTTTCCACCAGTAACTAAAACTGCGTACATAAAATACACCTCCTTGATCCAGTCTCGCCATCCCAGGTACATACCACTATGTAAACTTGTTTATGTGTAAGTATGTTTATAACCTTACGTGAGCGGTCTACAAAAGCCATTTTAACATATATTCATATGTTTGTAAAGCATATTTACCCATATATCTTATATGTTTGCAAGTTTCTTATTTGATTTGCAAAAATTAACGATTCCACTTTAAATTTTTCTAAATGAGGAATAAAATTTACATAAACGCAATCTTCTAGTGCTCCTATAAGACGTGCGAATTCTAAAACGTCTCCCATAATATCTTTTTTATAAACTTGGTCAATTTCAATATATATATCTTTTATACCCTGTTCAGCTTGCATCCTAAAAATGTCATTTTTAATCAAGAATTGAATATAGGATAGTTTAACCCTCCTACCCTTTCCGTCACAGCATTTACAGGATTCTTCAATAAACTCGTAAATAGACTTTCCCCTTCGCCTTCTTGCAATTTGAACCAAGTTAAGTTCTGTAAAGGGATAAATAACAGTCTTGTTTTTATCATCAGCAAAACCCATTCTTAAAACGTTCAATATGCTTTTTCTCACATCTAAATCCTCAATATCAATAAAATCTATCATAATTATACCGCTTAGATTCCGAAGTCTTATTTGTCTTGCGATTTCTTCTGCTGCCTCAATATTAGTGCTCTCAGCAGTTTTTCGAAGTGAGTGGCTTTTTACATTCTTCCCAGAATTAATATCAATCACATACATAGCCTCAGTTTTGTCAATTACAATATTACCTCCACATTTTAGTGGAATTTTATGATTGCGAAGACTGAGTATTTCTTTTTCTATTCCATAATAGTCAAATAGCATTCTGCTCTCATTATGGAATTCCACTTTTACTGAAATATCGGACCTATCCTCTGTAAATTTCTTTGCATATTCAAAATCACTTTTATTGTTCAATACTATTTTAAATGTGTTTTTATCTAAAATATCACGTAGGGTTCTGTTTATTGCTCCAGCATCACTAAATAACAAAATGGGATTTCTCGAATACTCGGCGCGTTTCATAATACCTTTATATATCTCATATAGTGCCCTAACTTCATCATTTAAAACATTTATATCCACATTAAATGCATTGGTCCTAATCATTACCCCTATATCCTCTGGCTTAACTAACTCTTTAGACACCATATTTTCAAAATAACTATTATTAATTTTTTTTGAAAAACTTATGTCCTTGTTAATATTTACAATCACTGAATATGTACCTGGAATACCAAACGCACTAGTAACTTTAGCACCTTTTTTATCTATTTGTTCTTTTAGAACTTCAACTATTATTTCGTCGCCTTTTTTTATGTTTGTATTATTAAATCGCGCATCAAGGTACATGTAGCAATCTTTATTATGCCCAATATCTACAAAAGCACACTTAATTGCTGGTACAATATTTTTTACTATGCCCTTATATATTTCTCCGGGAATTGGTCCACTAGAATCCTCTTCTATGAAACATTCCTTTAATTTGTTATTTTCTTTTATAGCTATTCTTAGAAATTCCTCTTGTCTTTCAATATATATTTCTTTCACTTTAACCCAGCTCCTGCTTTACTAATTTTTGAAAAACTCGCTAAGGGTAACTAATTTATCATCTTTAACTCCATACATTTCTTCTCTCTGAATATCAACAAAAGCTTCTTTATTTATATTCTGGACATTATCCACAATATACTTTACTAATAACTGTGCAGATAAGTTATCTCGACTTCCACAAGCAACAAGTGTCTTTATAACAAGTATACCTCCGCTTACCTCATATTCGAATTTGTGTACTAAGGGTTTTATGTTAACCATTTTTTCTCCACTTTTTTTACTAATCTTAATAATATTCCATTCACTACCGGCAAGAAGACTGTGTAATTTCTCTTTTACTTCCTCTTCCCTTAAACATTTTAATTTAATTGTATATTTTGCAGCATCTATACTTGCCATAGCTTGGGACTTCTTTTTCCCCTCCACAGGAACAACTTCTACCACATCTAAAATTCTAATTCCACGGGGCGAATTTTCATTCATTTTATCCATAATATATTTTTCTTCCATATGGCAACTTAAAACTATATCCATATATTCGCCACTAGAATGTGCTCCTACAGACAATGGTTGTGCAATTGACACTGCCATATGAGGATTAAAACCTTTTGAATACTCTATTGGAAGTTCTGATCTTTTAATTATTTTTTGAAGAGTTCTCATTAAATCTAAGTGAGCAATAAATTTGATCTCACTGTCTTTACTATACTTTACTAGATAACGCACTATGGAAACACGTCCCTTCTTTAAAATTAACATTAATACCGCAGTTTGTGCAGCCCTCTTTACAATTTTGCGTTAGTTCTCCTTTTTTAGCTTTTTCATTTTCTAAAATTAAGTATTCCTTATCCACACCAATATCTATGAAATCCCATGGAAGCACTTCATCATAGCTTCTCTCTCTATAAGCATAGAAGCTACCGTCAACTCCACATTCCTGCATAGCCTCTTGCCAGTATTCAAATTTGAAATACTCTGACCACCCATCAAATTTTGCACCCTTTTCAAAAGCCTTTATTATAACATCACAAACTCTTCTGTCGCCTCTAGCTATAACTGCCTCTAGGTATGAAACTACAGATTCATGATAATTGTAGATAACCGCCCTACTTGTTATAGCATACTTAACTGCTTTTATTTTTTCTACTGCTTCATCCATTGTACACTGCGCAGCCCATTGGAAAGGAGTAAAAGGTTTTGGTACAAATATAGCAGAACTTGCAGTAACTCTTAGCCCTCTTTTTCTTACCTCTTTAGGAATTTTAAAGTACTCCCCTGCAACCTTATCTGATAACTCCGCAATTCCCCTTACATCTTCCATGGTTTCATAAGGAAGTCCCACCATGAAATAAAGCTTTATAGTTGACCACCCTGAAGCAAAAACGCTGTTAGCTGCTTCTAATATTTTTTCCTCTGTTACACCCTTATTTATAATATCTCTCATTCTCTGTGTTCCTGCTTCTGGTGCAAAAGTTAAGCCAGTTTTTCTTGCCTTTTGTATTTCATTTATTAAATCCACAGAAAAAGAATCTATTCTAATAGATGGCAATGATATACTTACGTGATTTTCCTTGTTTTTTTCTATAAGTGTAGCTATGAGGTTTCGTATATCTGAATAATCACAAATGCTTAGTGAGCTTAGTGATATTTCTCTATATCCAGTACTCTTTAATAACTTATCTGCTGCCTCTACAAGTGTAGCCGTGGTTTTCTCTCTTACTGGTCTGTATATCATCCCAGCTTGGCAAAATCTACAGCCATTAGTGCATCCTCTAAATGTCTCCAGGATTACTCTATCATGTACTATTTCTATATATGGAACTACCATTGTTTCTGGATAAGTAACCTTATTAAAATCCGCTATAAATCTTTTCACAACACGTTTTGGTACATCATCGTATTTAGGCTTAAATTCCTTAATAGTATTATCTTCATTGTAGGATACCTCATATAATGAAGGCACATATATTCCTCTTATTTTAGATATTTCTCTCAAAAATTCCCTTTTCTTACCTTTGCCTTTATACTTTTTATAAACGTCCATCACGTCATTCATTATTTCTTCGCCTTCACCAATTTCAAAGAAATCAATTATATCATGTAGTGGTTCAGGATTATACGCACAAGGTCCACCTGCCATAACTATAGGTTCATCCTTGCCTCTCTTTGAAGCTCTTATAGTTATTCCAGACATGTCTAGCATATTAAGTATGTTGGTATAACTCATCTCATATTGAAGAGTAAACCCTAAAAAATCAAATTCATTTAGTGAATCCTTACTTTCTAGTGCATATAGTGCTATATCATTTTCTCTCATTTCTTTTTCCATATCTGGCCAAGGAGCAAAAGCTCTTTCACAATAAGTATCGGTTCTAGCATTTAAAACATGATAAAGTATTCGACTTCCTAAATGGGACATACCCACTTCATACACATCTGGAAAGCAAAAAGCAAATCTTATATCAACGCTTTCTATATCTTTATAACAACAATTAAGTTCTCCGCCTACATATCTGGCAGGCTTTTCAACTTTAAATAAAATATCATCTGAAATTTTGTTCATAAAAATCCCTCCTGGTTTTTTCTCTAAGGTAGCAAATAATTGTAACTCCATCCACCTTACGCATAGTACATTATTTTATTTTAACACATGAAGGTTAAATCTCAAAATAAAATAAGAAGTTCTAAAGCTTATTCAAATGCATTATACGTAATAAATACTCTTTTTACGCGTATAAAAGAATCGAGTTGTGTAAAAAACAAATTCTCCATACGGTGGAGTATAAAAGTTATCCACATTATTTTCCGCAAGCTGTTTCCTATAGAATTAAAATAACTAGTGAATATATAGACTACAATAATCTATATATTCACTAGTTATCTTTTGAAGTAGCCTTATCATAAAGTATTTTCATTTTTTTAGCACCAATATATTCGCTTAAGCTTATATTACCATATGTTTTTATGGCGCGAATTATTTCCTCTTCATATATTACCTCTAGCACACTCATATTTTCATCTAGTACTGTAAATACATTATACTTATTCTTATCAATCATTCCTAGCGCCGACAATAGATCTTTTTTACAAAAGATAGAAATACTTCTGTTTTCTATATATCCTCTTTTAATAAATTTATATTTTTTCTTGATAATATAACCCATAATCAAATATACTATCCTTTCCTTCTCTTTAATTGAAGATATTAAAATAAATATAGAAATTAAGCCCAAATTAAAATTACTTTTATTTGCTGCTACACTTACAAAATATATAAACATGAAAATGCTTCCAAGGACCATACTAACCTTAATAGAAATTCCATTAGCCACTCTATACAATGTTTTAATACTAAGTATATCCCTAAGCACCCTACCTCCATCCAAAGGAAAGGCCGGGATAAGGTTAAATATTCCTATGGCTAGATTGCTATTACATATTAAAAGCAAATAAGGTTTATGAAATGACAAAAATAACACATAAAAAATAGCAGCTAATAATAAATTTAGCAAGGGTCCTGATAGTGAAATTATCATATCTTGCCTCGGACTTGCCTCATCTAAATCTTTTAACTTAAGCACAGCTCCTATAGGAAGTATTTCTATATCAAAACCCGAAAAGCCTAAAATTCTGGCAGTTAAATAATGCATTAACTCATGTATAAATACAAAAACAAAAGCTATTACAATTTCACCTTTAAATCCTAATATTATTAATAAAATAACATACGGTAGAAATAGCTTGCTTATTTTTATCAATTAATCCCCCATAGTAATTGCTAAAATTTTAATTATTTATCTGATTTCCCACAGAAATTGTATTTTTGAATTTTTCTATAATATTTGTTGTAATTACCTCTATATCCTTGAATTTGAGACTCTTAGCTTTTACTATTAATGTACTATAATCATATTTTTTATTTATTGCTTCCTTAGAATAATTATAAACATACTGAGTTTTGGGTGTAACTACTACCTTAAAAATAAGTACAATAACAAGCAGTGCTAAAACACCAATAAGTTCCCTAGTTAACCTCTTAATATAAAGTTCCCGCATTTTACTTTGTCTTTTACCTTCACTTACAAAATTATTTGTACCCCTTTGTTTTTTTGCTAAATTATTATAATAGCTTTGATATTGCGTATTATAATTACCCATTTTCTCCCCCTCTTACAATGGTTTTACTATTTATATATATTTAAATCTTCCTGTTTATATTACATATTTTTAAAAAAGCACGTATATAATCCGGCGCTAAAAAAACAAGCACTGCAAAATTGCAGTGCTTGTTAGGATATATCCTTATTATTTATGTTTTTGTAGACTTCTAATCAAAATTTCTGCTGTACCTAAATTGGTGGCAAGTGGTACACAGTGGACATCACATATTCTAAGAAGTGCTGAAATGTCTGGCTCATGAGGTTGAGCAGTAAGTGGATCTCTGAGGAAAATTATCATATCTAATTCTCCTTGTGCAAGTTTTGCACCTATTTGCTGGTCGCCTCCCATTGGCCCTGATAAAAATCTAAAAACATTCAGTCCAACTTTTTCAGTTATTAATTTCCCTGTCGTTCCCGTTCCATATAATTCGTGCTGCATTAACGTATCCTTGTACCTATTTGCAAAGTCTATTATATCATCCTTTTTTTTATCATGTGCTATTAGTGCTATTCTCATATTTTTCCTCCTAAAAAGTAGTTAATTTATAATCGACACAGCTAGTAATAGCCTATAGTGATTAAATCATCTTGTGCGAAGCTGCAATATTAACAACTTTGGAAGCAAATTTGCCTCCTTGTAGACCTCTGGGGTAGATAACAATTATCAATTGTTATCCTACTACCAAAGCAACTTTCTTATGCTGTGCAACTTCCACTTATAGAAGATGACAGACTTGCAGCTTCCAAAATGTTGTTAAAAGTTTATTTTCTTCTTCCTCATACCTACATTAAGTACAAGCCCCAGTGCCATAAAACTTGCTAAAAGAGAACTTCCTCCGTAACTCATAAATGGTAGGGTTATCCCCGTAATAGGCATAAGTCCCATTGTCATACCTATGTTTTGCCCTATGGAAAACAATAAATTTGAGATAAATCCCACACATATTACAGTTCCAAAAATATCTTTAGAACTTTTTGCAATTTTTATCAAACGATATATAAGAATTCCATATAAAAGTATCAATACTAATGCACCAATAAGGCCCCATTCTTCTCCTAAAACAGAAAAAATAAAATCTGTATGGTTTTCCGGAATATTCTTAAATTGCACACCTTTTCCAAAACCCCGTCCAAGAATTCCTCCTGAGCCTAAAGCAAGTTTTGATTGGGCAAGCTGAAGTCCATAGGTTAGTTCAAATTGCTCTGGATGTAGAAAAGAGTTGAGTCTTCCCTTCCAATAAGATTGAATAAGTCCTGAATTCCATACACCTACAATTATCAGTACAATTGAAGTTATTCCACCCAGTATAACTTTCTGATTAAGGCCTATACAATAAAATATCCCTAACACTATAAAAAAGCTAACCATAGTCATTCCCATATCCGGCTGAACAACTATTAATAACATTGGCACCGCAGCATAAAATAATAGCTGGAAAAAATTTTTAGGTTCATTAATTTTTCCTTCCATTTCATCTAATTTCTTAGCCAGTATTATTATCATACCAACTTTAGCGAATTCTGAAGGTTGTATCCCTATACCACCAATTCTTAACCAAGAGTTAGCACCATTTGTGACCTTTCCAAAAACATCCCCAACTATTAACAATATAACTCCTGCCCAATATATTATAACAGCATAATTTTCTATTAACATATAATCAAATAGCAAAATAACATACACCGTAATTAAACTTAATATCATGAACATAATTTGCATCTTAACATAATTTCCACCATTCTTATACGTTGCGCTATAAATATTTATGCATCCAAAAACCACAATACATATTGCTAATATAATTACACTATAATCCAGTTCTCTTAAAAGCTTCCTGTTAAGCTTCAGCTTCTCTAAAATCTTCATGCATTACCTACCTCCATCTCAAGTATGATTATATCATAAAAGCAATGCGCAAGCTGTTAATTATGCATAGCTTTTACAATTTATCTCTTGATTTTCTTGATAGGAATACTAGCGATTAATGCTGGTGAACTTCCTTCATATTCTTCCGTTTTGGTTAATCTAACTTCAATTTCCCCAGCTTCTATATCAGCATATTTTGAAATTACCTTTAAGATATCAGCCTTAATCATTTCTAAAAAATCTGGTGAAAGATCTGCTCTATCATGTATTAAAATCAGTTTTAATCTATCACTGGCAATATCTTTCGAGAAAACTTTGCTAGAAAACATTTTAAATAGATTCATAATGTCCCCTCCTATATTCCTTTAAATATTTTTCTTAAAGAAGCAAAAAATCCTGTGTCACTACTTGATGATCCATCTAGCGAGGCATAGGCTACTTCTTCTCCCATTATTCTTCTAGCGATGTTTTTAAAAGCTATTCCTGCCACTGACTTGTCATCTAAAACTATTGGTTCTCCTTTGTTTGTTGAAATAGTAACCTTCCTATCATCCGGAACAATTCCTATTAATTTAATTGCTAAACACTCTATAATATCATCTACAGATAACATGTCTCCATTCTTTGTCATCTCATAGTTCATTCTGTTAATTATAACCTCATGTCTATCTATTCCCTTGGAATCTAATTTGCCTATTACCCTGTCTGCATCTCTAATTGAAGTGAGTTCTGGATTAACCACTATAATAGCTCTATCAGCTCCTACAATAGCATTCTCGAATCCTTGTTCTATACCAGCAGGGCAATCTATAATAACATAATCAAAATCATCCTTTAACTCATTTACTACCATCAGCATATCTTTTATACTAATGTCATTTTTGTCTCTTGTTTGAGCTGTTGGCAATAAATATAAATTACTAAACCTTTTATCTTTTATCAATGCTTGCTTTAATCTGCATCTTTTTTCAATAACATCTACCAAAGTAAATACTACTCTGTTCTCAAGTCCCATTAAAACGTCAAGATTTCTAAGACCTGTATCTCCATCAATTACTACTACCTTTCTATCCATAGATGCAATAGCTGTTCCTATATTAGCCGTAGTAGTAGTTTTACCTACACCACCCTTACCCGAAGTTATAACTATAGATTCTCCCATGTGCACTACCTCCATCAAATATATTTATTCTCTAAATACGGCTCTACTATAATATTTCCATTTTTAATTTTCGCTACCTCAGGATATTCAGGTTTAATGACATCCTCTGGAGCTCTTGTAACAATGTCCCCTATCTGGAGTATCTGAGGTTCTAACTTAAATGCAGCAATTATAGCTTTTTCATTACCATTAGTCCCTGCATGTACCACTCCTCTTAAGGTACCAAGCACAATTATATTTCCTGCAGCATATATTTCGGCTCCTGGATTTACATCTCCTACTATAACTATATTACCAGGATAATTTATACTTTGTCCACTTCTTATGGTTTTTCTCAAAAATTTAGTTTTCCCCTCATATATACCATTAAATACTCTTCCGGTACTTTCATCTTGATCCTGAAAAATGCAATCGCTAATTAAAAATTCATCAAATAATATGTCCTTTAATCTTCTACTTTCCTTTTCATTTATGTATTTAAGTTCAGTAGTAATTTTTAAAGTACTCCCCTTATAAAATTTTCTACCTTGTGAAAGCTTAGAAATCAATGACTCCATCATATCATCAAAATCACTGAAATGATTCATATTTATAACTACATTTAATCCCTCTTTATTTCCTTTAATAACTATTTTATCTGTAACCATATTTTAACCTCCTAGTTCTCCTCTGGCTAATAAACAATTAATAATTATTTTTCTCCACAATTGAACTTAAGCTAATATTTCCACATATTATGGCTAAAATCCTGCTTAATTTAAATATAAATATTTTTTTTTTATTTTTTTGATAATTCCTACTATTTTAAGCTACATAAAAACGGTTTAAAGCTAAATAGGCTCTAACAAATAAATATGTCAGAGTCTATCTATAATTCTAATTTAATCCTGCTGGATAAATCATGCAAGACTAGTCATGACCATTGCCAGTTAGAGTAGTATTTAAATCTATATTACTAGTTTTCTTATCTGCATCATACATAAATTCATAGGATGGGTTACTTTTCAGCAATTCTGCTTTAAAATATTGCTCATACACTGCTTTTGCAACTGGTGCAACCCAGCCACCATGACCCCCATCAAAAACTACTGCACAAACAGCAATTTCAGGCTTGTCATAGGGAGCAAATCCTATATAGTAACCATAGGAGGTCCTTCCTAGTGCCGTTTGAGTAACATCATTAAATGTAGCAGAACCTGTTTTTCCTCCATTTTTGATTGGAAAATTCTGAAAAACCCCATATGCTGTACCTTTAGGGTCACTAGTAACTTCTAGCATTCCTTCTTTAATTATATTAGTTGTCTCAGCACTTATCCCAGTTTTTTCTAAAATTACAGGTTTAGTTTCTTTAATTACTTTTCCATCTGGATTTAAAAATTTATGGACTAAATGCAATTCATATCTATTCCCACCATTAACCATAGTAGATACATAATTTGCTAGCTGTAACGGTGTAAAAGCATTAAATCCTTGACCTATGGCTGCGTAATATGCATTAGCAGCAGAACTAATTTCAACATTAGCATCACCTATTTCTGAATTTATTACTTCAGCCATAGATCTAATATTCACATCAGTATAGTTATTATTTTTTAATATTGGCGAATCTTCAATGAGTTTAGTAATAGAAATCTGCATGCTTTTTATTATTGAGTCATAGGAACTTTTCTTATCCTTTTTCATTTCCATTTTAACGGTATTAAGAAACTTAGATTTACTTTCATTTGATTTTCTTATTTCATCTGTTTGTCTGCCAGTGCCAGTTTCCTCTTGTGATACAAGATCAAACGGTTTTGGCATAGTTTGTAACTTTCCCACTAGATTACTTCTATGAATATTGGCTAATATTTCTTTGCTAGATTCATAATTATATACTTGCCCAAAATTTTCTGGTATTTCTATACCTGTAGCCGGTTTTTTACCGCTATTAGGCTCTATTCCAAGACCAAATTTCCATGCATATTTAGCTAGTAGATCTAACCCTGTTTTATTCTCTCCACCCTTTGCATAAAGTTTATCAGCTACATCGTAAAAGTAATAATTACAAGATTCCCTCATGGCTTTTTGAATATTTACCCAGCCATGAGAACCATGGAACTCATTCCATATCCAGCAAGCAGCAGTGACACTGGAATAGCGCTTATTATATGGTCCATCATCATATACTTGACTATCCTTAGTTATAACTCCTTCTTCTAGTCCTGCAGCAGCTGTTACTGGTTTAAATGTAGAACCAGGAGGTATTAAAGACTTGGTTGCATAATTAAAAGTCACTTTTGGAAAAATATCATTATTATCCTTCCTAATTGTAGTATTACCTTTTATGTTTTTATCTATCGGGAACATGTAATCTAGTACTATTTTTTCTCGTTCAGCTTTTGTTTTTTCTGCCATATCTGTATCAGTTAATACACCAGTAATATTTGCAAGCCCACGTTTTTGAATATACTCTAGTCCCATCTTTGCTATGTTTGGATTTATATACAAGTCATTCATTTCAGTGTCTAGTCCTCCAGATGCTGCAAATAAATTAGGATCATATCCAGGTCTACTTGCAAGGGCCAATACCTTACCTGTATTAACATCTATCACCACCACTGCACCTCTGTTTGCATTAGTTGTATTAACACTTTGACCAGTATTATTTCCTTGCTTTTGTAGATCAAGCATAACTGCATCTAAAGATTTTTCTGCAGCATATTGCATGTTTTTATCTATATTAAGCTGCAACGTTTGCCCAGGATATGTTTCAATTTCTCCTAAAGTCTTAACCTTACGTCCTTGTTTGTTGACTTCAATACTTTCTTGCCCTTTAGTTCCCCTTAAAACCTCTTCAAAGGCTGCTTCAATTCCAGAAGTACCTATGTAATCAGAACTTATATCATAGCCTCGCTGCTCATACTTATCTTTGTCCCAAGCATTTATCTTAGAAATATAACCTAGGAATGCTGAACCTAAATCCTTATTAGCATAAACTCTAATTGGCTCCGTCGTAACACTAACACCAGGAATTTCAGGTTGCAATTGCTCAAAAATGCCTGCTGCATCTTTTGTTAAATTGTTAGCTATAGTTACAGGCTTGTATCCAGAAAAGCTCTGCATCTTTAATGTGTCCTTAACTAACATATATCGTCTCAACATTTCTTTATTTTTAGAATCTTTAATTTTGTCCATTCCATATTGTTTAATTAGCACATTAAAAACTTCAACAGGCGTAATCTTTAAAAGACCTTCATCAACTTTTTTAAGCTGAGCAGTAGATAAGTCATCTTTCTTTTTATCCTTATAAAGCTTTTTAATAACTATGTCTTCAAAGCCTCTATCCTTTTTAAATCTAAGCTCTATCCAATTTTGCGACGGCTTATCTAAGGTCTTAAAATCAAAACTATATTTTACGGTTTTTTTATCTGAACTAGTGTTTACTTTAAGTAAAAACTCATCCACCTGAACTGCCTTGTTATCATCAAGAATTTTAAATACATTGTCCATAGTTGGAAAGAAATTATCTTCACTTTCTTTTGTATTAGTAAAGGTTAATATGTAACTTTGTTTGCTTTCAGCTAATTTCTTACCATTTCTATCAATTATATCCCCTCTTGGAGCTACTGTTGATATTATCTTGTGATTTTGTTGATTTGCAGTTTCTTTATATAACTCACCATTAACTACTTGTATGTTTATCAGTCTCAAAATAATAGCAAAAAAAATCATTAACATAATGGCAGTCAAGACATTAAACCTAGAAAATTCATTGCCTCTTTTGTTCTTCTTACTCACTATTTCACCAACCTTTTAAAATTTCCACTCTTTCTTCATGTATTCCTTTTGAGAAAGTTTATATGTAAATTTATACATAAAAATAGAAACTATTAAATTATATATTCCATGATATAATACTGTTTCCATATGGGTATATTGCTTTATCAAAAACAATATAGAAAATACTATTAAGCCTTTTCCTATACTTAACGCAAAAGAAGATATTATTGGCAAAAATGACTTTTCAATAAATATACTTTTGCCTATTTGAGCAGCTACAAGACACATAAGCATATTTGATAGCATGTTTATCCCAAACCCATTTAAGAAATATATATCTTGCAATGCGCCTGTAAAAACTCCAATTATTACAGCTTCTTTTGGAGGACTAACAATAGAATAACATAGTGCAAATACAAATAATAAACTTGGATATGCACCATTTATTTTAATTAAAGGCATTAGTGTATTATCTAGTATTAGAAATAGAATACATAAAAAAACTACTGTTAATATTCTCTTCATAATACCACCCCTAATATTTTATTTCACCAGTATCCATAATATCTTTTTGCACAACAATGAAAACCTCTTCAATTTTGGAAAAATCAACATATGGCTCTATAATAGCACTTTTCATTACTTGACCTTTATCCTCTTGAACACTTAGAACTTTTCCTATTCTAATTCCAGCAGGATACACCCTACCAAGACCGGATGTAAGTATTATGTTGCCTTTTTTAATAGTTGAATCTAAAGAAAGACCTTGAATCTCTGCAAGCATTTTATTATTCTCATCTTTATAGCCTTTAACAATACCGTTATTATCCCTAGTTTCTTGAACAAGACCTGCCACTGCAATATTCTCATTAGAAAGTGATTGAACTATAGACCAATTACTGCTCACAGACGTAACCTGACCTACCAGCCCATCTCCTGTTATAGCTATCATCCTTCTCTTTATACCATCCTTTGTACCTTTATTTATTATAAAACCGTCTGAAAAACTATTTCCACTTAATCCTTTTATGTCAGCACCTATATAATTATATTTAACATTATCTTTTGAAAAATCATACATTTTCCTTAACCTTATATTCTCTTTTAGCGCCGTATCATATTCTAATGCTTTTGTTTGCAGTTCACTATTAGTCTTTCTAAGCTCTTCATTCTCTTTTTTAACATCTGAAAGATTTGTTATAAATTTAAAAGAATTTCTTATTCTAGAAAACCCGTCATAAAATATGCCTTGCACTGAATTTATAGTTATGCCAACACCATTTTCAGCAAAAGACATTTTTTCTCTACCTACACTATATCCTATTATGGATAAAAATGTAACTGACAGTATTATAATAACTACTGCCAGCTTATTCTTTAAAAATTTCATCTATCTTCTTTTGCTCATAACGTCTATATTAACGAGAGCTTTCCCCGCTCCTATAGCCACACAATCAAGTGGGTTTTCTGCTATATGTACTGGCATATGAGTTTCACGGTTTATAAGTGTATCTATTCCCTTTAAAAGCGCCCCGCCCCCAGTTAACATAATTCCTTTTTCCATTATATCTGATGCAAGCTCTGGTGGAGTTTTTTCAAGGGTTGTTATTATTGCTTCAATTATTGCTTGTATTGGTTCACAGAGTGCTTCCCTTACTTCCTTTTGAGTTATTTCTATAATTTTTGGAAGCCCTGATATTAAGTCTCTTCCTACTATCGGCATGTCCGTTTCGTCATCCTCTAATACAAAAGCCGATCCAAGCTGAATTTTAATATTTTCTGCTGTTCTCTCTCCTATCATAAGACTGTACTGCTTCTTAACAAAGGCTATTATTGACTGGTCTAGTTTATCTCCTGCCACTCTTAGAGACTTGCTTGTTACAATTCCACCCAGTGAAATTATTGCTACCTCTGTAGTTCCGCCTCCAATGTCTACAACCATGCTTCCGGTTGGTTCATTTACAGGAAGTCCAGCTCCAATAGCTGCTGCCATTGGTTCTTCCATTAAGTAGGCTTCTCTTGCACCTGCTCTTTTAGTTGCTTCTTCTATTGCTCTCTTTTCAACCTCAGTTACTCCAGACGGGAATCCAACTACAATTCTTGGACTTGTAAATCCTTTTGAACTAACCTTATTTATAAAGTGCCTAAGCATTTTCTCAGTAATATCAAAATCAGCAATTACACCATCTTGCATAGGTCTAATGGCAACAATATTACCTGGAGTTCTACCTATCATCTGCTTCGCCTCTTCACCAACTGCTAAAACTTTATTTGTATTTATATTTATAGCTACAACAGAAGGTTCTCTTAGTACAATTCCCTTCCCCTTTAAGTAAATCAATGTATTTGCTGTTCCTAAATCTATTCCCATATCTCGAGACGTTCCAAATATTCCCATTATAATTTCTCCTTTCGTATCTAAAGCAATCCTTTTTCTTTTAAGCTAGTATACGTTCCATTCCCAATAATTATATGATCAAGCACTTCTATTCCTAGCAATTTACCACATTCTTTAAGTCTTGTAGTAATGCTTATGTCTTCCTTACTAGGAGTTGGATCTCCTGAAGGATGATTATGACAAATAACCACGGAAGCACTACATTTTTTTATAGCTTCATAAAAAACTTCTCTTGGATGAACTATCGAAGTATTTAAATTACCAATTGAAATATCCTTTATGCTTATAATAACATTTTTTGTATTTAGCATAACTAATTTAAGATATTCTTTTTTTAAATATCTCATTTCCTCCATAAGATACTCTGCAACATCTTTTGGGGAGGTAATTTTGTACTCTTCTCCAGATTTAAAACTTCTAAATCTTTTTGAAATTTCTGTAAGGGCTAACAATTGGGTTGCTTTAGCATTTCCAATACCCTTTAAATTCATAAATTCTTCTGCGCTTGAATTTAACAGTCCATTTAGTCCGCCACACTCAGAAATTATTCTACCACAAAGACTTAGAATATTTTCGTTTTTCGAACCTATTCTAAGTATTATAGCTAATAACTCATTGTTTGACAGTGTTTCAGCACCGTACCGTAACAATCTTTCTCTTGGTCTTTCATTTTGAGGCAAATCCATAATTTTATAAGTCATACCCATAAAACAACTCCTTTATAGATTGACCCCCATTTCCCTTAACATATGATACAATTTATTTACTGGTAACCCCACAACACTATAGTAGCAACCCTTTAGTTCTTCCACAAATACAGATGCTGCTCCTTGTATTCCATAAGCTCCAGCTTTATCAAGAGGCTCCCCTGTTTCAATATACTTGTTTATTTCATCATCAGAGAGTTTTGAAAATTTTACTTTTGTACAAACATATTCTGTCGAAATTTTCTGAGTTTCTGTATTTATTACAGCAATACCAGTATATACCTCATGTGTATTGTCACTTAAATTCTTAAGCATTTGAAAAGCTTCGTCACTATCTTTAGGTTTTCCAAGCACTTCGCCATTAAAATAAACAATAGTATCACACCCTATTATAGCAGCTGGTTTTTTCACACTACTGCAAATGTCCATAGCCTTACCTCTTGCTAAGTTCATAACATAGTCCCCACAATTTCCGGAAAATGGTATGTTGCTCTCTTCAAACTCACTTACCTTTATCTTAAAATTACTAGTTATCTTTTTTAAAAGTTCCGCTCTCCGCACCGAAGCAGAAGCTAAAATAATATCCACTACATCACCCCTAATATTTTCTATATAATATTATTGCCAAAACAATGCCTATTATAGACATTATATTAATATTAAAATTTATACCGAAAGTTATCGCTAATACTTTCAGATCTATAAGCATAGGATTTCTCATACCTATGGTGTATGTACTCTTCAAAAATTTCAGTGCACCTATGTTATTTCCTAACAGTTCACCTATTAAGCTTCCAGAAATAGCTCCTACCAATATAAAAAAAATAAAATACGAACTTCTTTTTTCTGCATTTTTCAAATTGTACACCCCACTTTACTTATATATCTTATACATTTTAACATTTAATAAATTCATTAACAAGTGTATAATATATTATTCAAGAAAAGTTTATAATTACTATTCATGAAATTTCAGCCATCACAACTAGATATTTCACTTAAAAAAAATACAAATAGACTTAATTAATCTATTTGTATTATTATTTTTTTATTATTCTTAATTCTATTTTACATCATGTTTAAGTGTAATTTATTACAATTTGTTTACAAATATAGTTATAAATTTATTATGTGGATATTTTCTTTATAAATTTATATATATATACATATCCTTCTTCTGCTTTTTCTTTTTTTACCACAGAAGGCAATGCTGTCAAATATGTTTTTATTTCACTCATATTTGCATAATTTATGCTCTTTTCATCCGCTCCTTGTAAAGCTAGTAACCATTTTTTAAATTCCACTGTATCAAATCCATTAGCGTCTTTTTCTGAAAGTCTGTTCAATATTTTAATATCTGCACTTATCATTTCATTTGTTTGAGCACTGGTTGAATCCTTGGAAGTTAATTGAAAATTAACTTTAACAAACTCTATTTTATTTGCTTGAAGTTGTTTAATAACAACATCAATACTCTCCTTAGGATAAATACCAAACAAAACTCTATTGGATTTGTCTTCTTCGATAATAAAGGGTGTGCCAAATTTCATCAAACTATTTTTCAAAACTAAAGCCTTTTCCTTATCACTAAAAAAGCCACATTGTATTGCTACAAAACCTTTAATACCGCTAACAGAAATTGCTTCAGAAACACCTACACTATCCTTTTGTAAATCTGTTTTCGTGATGTTATCCCCCGTAGCTGTATTTGCAATGTTTTTAGGTAGTAATTTAGAAAGAATTGTTCCCAGTGCTATTGCAGCTATTATAATTAAGATAATAACAAACATAAAATTATTTTTCTTTTTAGGTGGTTTATAATTATATCTAGTATATCTCACTTTAACATCCCCCAACTTATTACATCTTCATTTAAATATTATTATTTAAAAACTGTTTTTAGAATGAAAAAGTTGAAATATTTATTAAAAATTTACAAATTAAAAAATCAGACAATGAATGTCGGACTGAACTCCCATCGCCTATTTGAGAACCTATATAATGGGATAAATCTATTTCAAAAGCTTCCGTACCTATATTAAAATAGGATTCAGCTGGATTTATTATAAATGCTTTTCCAAACAAGTGTCAGTAAGCAAAAATCCTGATGTCATACTAGTATATGTAACCATTATTAGATTTTGTTCATGTTGATTTCTTTTTTTAAAATCAATATATCCGTGTCTTCACTATCTATCTCCAAAAAGTTACTTGTTATCCTACTTATCTCAAAGTTATTGTTTTTCCATAATTTCAACATATCATGATTCTTAGCTGAAATAAAAGTATAAAAGTTGCATATTCCGTAATTTTTATATAAATGTTTTACAAATTCATTTATAATTTTAGTAGCTAGACCATCATCATATAAAGTAAGTTCTATTAAATAACACATAATCCACACTTCATTTGGATTTTTAAATTCAATCCTGCCTTTAATAATTCCTATAAGTTCACTGCCACATAAAATTTTAAGAAAATACTCCCCTTCGCTTACATAATATTCTAAATACCTTTCATAAAAGTCCTTAATAGCATAATTCTTACCAGCCTCTATGTTAAAAACTTGCTGTCTATTAATCCAACTCTGAATTTTAAAGATATCTTCTTTCTCTACACTCTGGATGCTAACATCATCAAACACAATATCTATACTAAACATATTTACACCTCTTGAATAATTAAATTCTTTGTTACTTTTAAAATTCCTTTTCAATGATTAAATTCTACGTTACTCTTGAATTTCCTTCTATAAAAAAGTATATATTTCTATAAATTTATGCTATATACTTAAAATTGATTATAAATTAATATAACCCTATATTTTTTATAGGGTTATATTATAATTGAAAGATTTTATGATTCACACAATAAGACCTATGTTAAATGCTGACTATTTTTTATTCCTCACTATACATAAGTGTCAATCTTACAATTCTTCTAACTATTTCCCTTGCTTCTACATAAGACATGCCACACCTAGTTAAAAGCCTAAATATTGCAGGATTATACCTTTCAATCCTCCTTACAATGGAATCAACATCATTATATTTTGGATTGAACTTATTTGGATTGTTATATCCACCTTTATAAGAATCCTTATCTTGGTACTTATCTAATTGTCTTGAATCTTCATCCTCTAGATCATTCATTGTTGCATCACCATACATCATACCCATAGGATTAAACCCATTTGTAGGCAAACCTTCGTTAAATTGACTCATTCCCATCCATGGATTAAGTCCCATACATGGGCACATTCCCATGCCTTGGTTCATCTCCATATTTGGGTTCATTCCCATATTAGAATTCATACCCATATTTGGGTTCATATTCATTTGCTCATATCCATACATCATAGGTTCGAATGGGATCATTTCATATTCTTCCTGCATGTCTATATCCTCAATGTTTCTGTCCTCTAGATTCATCATTTTCCTCCCTATCGCCATATTACTAATACATTACTAATTTATGCTAGAGACAGTGTTTTGATACTAGCATTTAAAAAATAAAAGAAAGTATATATTACTACAAATGCAATTCACTTCGCTAAGTAATTCTAAACTAATTTTATAAAAGCTACTAAAAAGTGCAAACTCGCTGGCGCTCAAACATGCACTTTTCTTTACGTACCTTTTATAAAATTAGTTAAGAATTGCTAAGGCTTTTCCAAATGAAGTTTACGTAATAATAAAATAAAGAAGATGAAGTTACATCTTCTTTATTACTTTGGGTGTAAAGCAGTATTCCTTTAGAGTAGCTACAGGGATTTCTACTTAAGGCCTTTTACAGGGCTACTCATGTTACTATCACCGTTCATAGTAACTGGATTTCGTTCTTTGTTTTCAGTTTTTTGTTGTTTTTCATTAGAATTTTTCTTTTTGTTTTTCATAAATAACACCTCTTTCAGATGTTAGTTTTTCCACATTTCTTTTTAAAATTCATTTATCTCTAATTATTATCTGTGTTTTATATTGGCTGTGTTAAAGAATAGTGTTGATATTTAATGTTTTTTAAAGGAACTCAAAATGAGTTCCTTTAAAATTTTTTTCAAATAAAAAAGCACCAATACCCTAAAAGTATTGATGCCACTAGTTTTTCTTGGTGCGAAAGACGGGACTTGAACCCGTACGGTCTCCCACATGTCCCTTAAACATGCGCGTCTGCCATTCCGCCACTCTCGCAAAAATTATTTTTAGTACAAGGATAAAATCTTATAGCCATAAATATTTACACAACTGATGACTACAAGATTCATTATATATTAGTATAGTATATATTGTCAATATTTTTATCTGTTTTTAATTAATTATCTAAAGAAACTGAAGAAAAGTAACTACCAGGTATATTAATTCTTTTCTCCAGTTGTCTTAAATCTATTACCATATAATTTTAGATAAATATTATAATTTGTCTTTACTTTCTTTACATATTTATCTGTTTCTTCAAAAGGAATATTATTTATTTTTTTCCCATCATCAGAATACTGCTTATCTTTAAGCCACTTTTGAACATTTCCCCTACCACCATTATAAGCTGCAAGTACCAAGTCTATATTCCCATCAAATTCAGTATTTAAATTATTAATATACCAACATCCCATAGCAATATTAATTTCGTTATCATACAATTTCTCTACCTTATAGCCTTTTAACTCCATATTACTCGCAATCCAAAGTCCTGTATCAGGCATTATCTGCATAAGCCCATAGGCCCCTCTATTGGACACAGCATTTCCATCAAAATTACTTTCCGCTTTAATTACAGCTGCAATCAAACATGGATCCACCTCATACCTTTGGGAGTACTTGACTATATTTGCTTCATATTTTATTGGATAAAAATGTTTAAAAATACCTTTAATGTTGACCATTATAATAAACAAAAGAATTAAGCACAGCATTTTTATAAGTGTTTTAAACTTCATATTTTCACATTCAACCTTTCTAACTCCGTAATAACTAAATCTAGTTGTGCCCTCGTGTTTTCAACGCTTCCTCCATTATCAATAATAAAGTCTGCGAACTTCTTCTTTTCATCCAATGGCATTTGGGCTCTTATCCTATCCAGTACTTCGTCTATTTCTATAGAATCACGAAGCATAGTCCTATGTATTTGAGCATCACCATTTACCCATACTAATATGGTTATATCCATACTTGTATGTAAATTGTTCTCTACTAAAGTAGGCGCATCCAAAAAGCATAATTTACAATTATCTTCTTCATAAGCTTTTATTCTTTGAAATATTTCTCTTATTATAAAAGGCATAATTATACCTTCAAGTTTTTTTCTCCGAGTATCACTTTTAAATATATAGTTACCAAATTCTTTTCTCTTAAGTTCCCCCTCTTCATCAAAAAACTCACACCCGAATTCGCCCTTAATTTGATATATCACTTCAGGATTTATTACAAAAACCTGCCTTGCTACAATATCCGCATCAATAATGGGATAGTGCTTATCTCTTAACATATTAGTTACAGTGCTCTTGCCACTGCCGATACCCCCTGTTATACCTACCTTTAGCATCTTCTTCTCCCCCCCCATTTTTTATAGCTAAGAGTTGAGAGTTATGGGTTTCTCTCAATCTTCCAGACTAAGCTCTAACTTACTTAGCCTCATACCAAGTTTCGCCAATGCTTATTTCTACTTCTAGAGGAACTAGAAGCTTAATAACATTTTCCATCTGATCTTTAACCAAAGCCTCCACCTGCTTAGCCTCATCCTTATATACATTTAATATTAATTCATCGTGTACTTGAAGTATTAAAGTACTCTTTAGCCCAGCTTCCTTTAATTTATCAAATACGTTTACCATAGCCAGTTTAATAATATCTGCTGCACTTCCTTGTATAGGTGTATTCATAGCAAGCCGTCTACCAAAGGACTGCACAATTTTATTTGAAGCATTTATTTCTGGAATAGCTCTCCTTCTATTAAAAATAGTAGTAACACAATTATCTTTTTCTGCTTCAACCACTATATCTTCCATGTACTTTCTAACTTTTGGATATCTATCAAAATATGTTTCTATATAAATTTTAGCTTCTTTTCTAGAAACATTTATATCCTTTGCTAAGCTAAATTCCCCAATACCATATACTATTCCGAAATTTACAGCTTTAGCATTACTTCTCATAAGTTTTGTAACTTCTTCTATAGGTACATTAAATACCTCTGAAGCAGTTTTTGTATGAATATCACTATGGTCAATAAAAGCTTGAATTAAGTTTTCATCACCAGATATATGAGCCAGCACTCTGAGCTCTATCTGTGAATAGTCCGCAGATAAAATAACACACTGGTCATTGTGTGGTATAAATACCTTTCTTATGGCTCTTCCCATTTCATTTTTTATAGGAATATTTTGTAAATTAGGTTCTGTACTTGATAATCTTCCCGTTGTTGTAACCGTCTGAGTGAAGTTTGAATGTATTCTACAATCTGTATCAATAACTGCTTGTAGTCCTTCAATGTAAGTAGAAAAAATCTTTGTTAGCCCTCTATAACGTGTAACTTCTGCAATAATAGGATGTTTATCCACTAGTGCCTCTAGAACCTCCGCATTAGTTGAATATCCTGTTTTAGTTTTCTTTATAACAGGTAAGTCTAATTTTTCAAACAATATCTTGCCTAATTGCTTTGGAGATTTTATATTGAATTTTTCTCCAGCTAATTCATAAATAGTAGTTTCCATTTCATCTATATCTATTGCGAACTTTTTACCTAGTTCCGTGAGTCTATCCTTGTCTATTGTAAATCCTTCTGCCTCCATATAAGAAATTGCTTTTGTTAATGGTTGCTCCACCTCATATAAAAGTTGCTCCATTTTATACTCTATAATTTTCTTTTCTAATATCTCATAAAGTTTTTTTAGTAATGCTACTTTATTAATCTCTTTTTCATCGCCTTCACCTGAAATACTAATTCTAAGATACGACTCAATAAGAGTTTCCAAGCTATATTCCTTTTGAGCTGAACTAATCAAATAAGCAGCAAGCTCCGTATCAAATTTTACTGCTCGCAGCTCAATCCCCTTTTTATTAAGAGCTGTGTACACATTTTTTACAGAATGGCTTATTTTCTTAACATCATTATTCTCAAGCATAGGTTTCAAATAACTTATAGTTTTTTCCTCATCTTCATTAAATAAGTCATTGGCCTTAATACAATAGTTCTTTTCCTTATAACTCAAATATATGTTTTCAACACTTATTTTAGAAAATACGTTGGTATTTGCAATATCAAAAATTATATAAACTGTATCTTTAATTTTTAGCATAAGCTCTTTAAGTGCAGGCAGCTTATCTATTACTGTAAAATCAGCAGAAAATAACTCTTCAACGGAATCCTCATCATCTGGGATTTTACTTATTAGAGATTTAAATTGTAATTTATAAAATAAATCTTTAACAGCCCGAATATCATAATTCTCTTTTGATTTAATTGAGTCTAGATCTATTTCCATAGGCACAGCCGTAATAATAGTAGCTAATTTTTTACTAAAAATAGCCTGTTCACTGTATGTTGTTAAATTTTCCACAAGTTTTTTGCCACTAATTTTATCAATATTCATAAGAACATTTTCTATGCTCTTATATTCTTTAATAAGCTTATAAGCAGTCTTTTCACCAACTCCTGGAACGCCTGGTATATTATCCGAGGCATCACCCATTAAGCCCTTTACATCGATAAACTCAGTAGGGGTTACTCCAAAATCTTCTATTATACGATTTCTATCATATATTTCTTTTTCTGACATTCCCTTTTTGTTTATTACAACTTTAACATTATCTGTAGCAAGCTGAAGTGCATCTCTATCACCTGTTACTATAAAAACTTCTAGTCCCTCTTTTTCTCCAATAACAGATAGTGTTCCTATTAAATCATCTGCTTCAAATCCGTCTAGTTCAAAAATATCTATAGCCATCTTGTCTAAAAGTTCTCTAACTATAGAAAACTGGCCAATAAGCTCATCAGGCATTTTCTTTCTACCGGCCTTATAATCACTATATTCTTCATGACGAAAAGTAGGTGTTTTCCTATCAAAGGTTGTAACAATATAATCTGGCTTAAACTCCTCTTTCATCTTTAATAGCATACTTGTAAACCCATAAACTGCATTAGTGTATATTCCATCTGAATTTGTTAGAGCTGGTAATGCATAAAAAGCTCTGTACATCAGACTATGACCATCTAAAATCAATAACCTTTCTTTCGCCATTGTAAATTCCCTCTTTCTACTTTGTTTATAATTTTATATATTAAACGTTGAGAACTCCTCAATAAAACTCATGCTCTCAAAAAAATTTGCAATTTAAATTCTCCATTTCTAGTTGTGCTTTAACTTACATTTATTATAGTATTTAAGCATTTATATAATTATAACATTTTATAATGTATTATAACAATAATATACCCCAAAAACTAACAAACCTCTCTTTAGTTTTATAAATCATAAAAAAAAGAAAAGATCCAGAAAATTATCTAGACCTTATAAATTTATAAAAATAACTAACTTAATTTGTTTTTAAAATATACTTAGATCTAATTCCCTAGATAATTCTTCTAACACCTTTATACCACCAATACTATTACCTTTTACATCTAAAGAAGGTCCAATTACTCCAACACCCATTCTTCTAGGTACTGCCGCCATTATACCTCCACCTACACCACTTTTAGCTGGTATTCCTATATGTACTGCAAAATCACCCGAGCCATCATACATGCCGCATGTCACCATTATTGTTTTAATTATTCTGGTGGCTTCTCTAGATAAAACCCTTTCATTTCTAAAAATTATCACACCAGAATTAGCAAGCATAGCTCCAATTCTTGCTATATCCCTACAATTAACCTCCATTGAACACTGCTTAAAGTATACGTCTAAAACATCTTCCACATCACCCTCAATAACACCCGTGCTCTTCATGAAATAGGCGAGTGATCTATTTCTATCCCCCGTAGCTTTTTCAGAGGCATAAACCCCTTCATTAATATTGATATCAGGATTACCTGTTATTTTTCTAGTAAACTTTAAGATTCTATTAAACTTTTCCTCTGCAGTATCACCTGTAATTAATGAAACTATTGCAATTGCTCCAGCATTTATCATTGGATTTATAGGTCTTTGGTCAATATTTTTCTCTAGATTTATTATAGAATTAAAGCCCGCTTCTGTGGGCTCCATCCCTATTTTACTGAACACATAATCTACCCCATTATCAATTATGGCAAGCATAAGTGTGATAACCTTTGATATGCTTTGTATAGTAAATTTCGTCTCATAATCCCCTGCGAAAAATTCTTCTCCATCAAGAGTAGTTACGCAAATGCCTAGAGCTTCTCCATCTGCTTTAAAAAGTTCTGGTATATAAGATGCAACCGCACCTTCCTTTGTAAAATGTCTATTTTTTTCAATAATAGTATCTAATATTCTCTTCATGATGTCCCCCTAACTATTTAAATACACTAATATTCACTTTTTTAAAATAGTATTTACGTTTACATCTCATATAATACTATATCTCCATGGATATTTTCAACTGTTTATATAAAAATAAAAATTAGCATTATTGCATAGAGGATTAGTACTATGAGTAACTTAAGATGTTAAGTACAAATTTTTTAAATAAAAATATAATATATCTATTGCATTAATTATAAATATATGTTAAAATAATTTTTGTCAGGTATGCCGAAGTGGTGGAACTGGCAGACGCGCTGGACTCAAAATCCAGAGGTGTAACAACCGTGCGGGTTCGATTCCCGCCTTCGGCACCAATTTTTTAAAAGAAAAGAGCACTTAGGAAAAAGTTTCCTAAATGTTCTTTTCTTTGTTTTGTCCGCTTTTACTTTAATGGAGGTTAAAACAAAATAGGACGGGTTAACTTTAAAGTTGGAAATCAAAAGAATTGTATGCTTTTTTGTTAGATTTTTTCTTAGTTAATGTATTGCTTTGTCAAATTCATCAGGCGTATAACATTCAAACGCAACAAATTCAAGTACTTCCTCTTCATACCCACACTATTTACATTTAAAAAGTATCACCTAATCAGGTTTACCCATGTCAAATGGTATCTCTTCTTCATTAATTTTACTTTTAATTTTAAAAATACTTTTAATACGTTCCCATATCATATATATACCCATACTTTTGCCATCATAACTAATTATCCTATATTCTGCTATTGCTGCTCTCCCTAAGTACCTTCCTATATATCTTGCTGCACCTCTTGCACTTTTCATTCTCGATTTGACATTTATGTAGAATCCATTAGGATAATTTTTAAACATTTTCAGGTATTCCACTTTTTTGTCTGGTCTTTTACTAATCAATTAATGTGTTCTCTCATCTTTTTAGGATATTTTTTTTTATTTAATTTCCAAAATTCTTGATAATTATCTTCAAATATTTGTTTTATAGTAATTTTATTTTTTTTCATGTTCTAATCATCTCATATTCATTTAATTTTTTCCATATATTTTTTAGCTAGAATGTTATCCACAGCGGTTTCCGCAAGCTGTTTCCTATATAACAATAAATCAACGCCTTGCCGCTATATCATCATTTTCAAAATATGCTCTAAACAAGAATTTTTCGTCTGCACTTACATTTAATACGATAGTATCAAACATTCCTCAGAAGAAAAAGCCTAAGAAATATCCCTCTTATTTCAAACTTGAAGAAGTTTCGATTTTACTAAGGATGCCGGATACAATAACAGACATTGAAAAACGTGATAGAGTGCTGCTAAGTGTACTGTATGCAAGTGAGGCAAGAGGTCAGGAATTATGCGATCTAACGGTAAATGATATCCGTTTTGACAGCAAAACATCTTTACGTTTAATCGGAAAGGGGCATAAAGCACGCACAATTACAATACCGGATAAATGTGCTAAGCTTCTTAAAAATCACCTAAAACGTAATAAACTAGATACTGAAATGCAACGAAGCCATCATGTATTCTCAAGCCAAACACATGAACATATGACAATCTCATGTGTTGAAAGTATTGTTAAAAAGTATGTTTCAAAAGCAAGGATTGAGTGGCCATTTCTTTTTCTTGAAAGACACTATTCACCACATAGCTTTCGTCATTCCATCGCTGTTCATATGTTAGAATCAGGAGTTCCATTACCAGTAATAAAGAATTTTTTGGGCCACTCATCAATTGAAACAACCATGATTTATGCAACAGTGAATGAAGATTTAGTCAATAAGTATTTACGTAATCGAGACTTTCTAAATGAAACAGTAGTAAATGATGATGGAATAGATTCCTCAATCAAATTAACACTTCCGTTCTTGGAAAAGGTTATGAAAATGAAGTAACTTCAAATGGAAGTATATGATTATACGAGTAGTTTTTATTGAAGTTTCCTGTTGGCAATCATATCTAAACATTACTTGGATAATCGTATTACTCGGATAATTCAGATTCCGTCTCGCGATGGACACCCTTGTCTTAAGCTATGCATTTGGCACTATTAACCCGTGCTAGGGACTTTCACCCATTAGATTGCGCCCATGCCGGGCGCACAATAATAAAACTCTGAGATTACCTCAGAGTTTTATTAGCTACCTTTCAACTTTATAAATACTATTTAACTGGATTTCTTGCAAACAAATACTACTGTTCTATCGTCCACATGTGTAACTCATATAGCGACTTTCTTTCCTCATCCACAATTTGAATATTATCTGGCCATGTGCTCTTTGCTATTCTGTAAGTTTAATATTATTTTCATTAAGCATTTTTTCAACCTGTGATTGTTGTTTCAATACCCAATCAATAACATTTAATAGGTTATTTCCATTTGTATCTTTTATATACTCTGAATAACTTTGGCTAATCTTTTCTAAAAAGTCTTTATCTAGTCTATCATAAAATGCAAATTCAACATTTATTTTCTTTAACTCACGTACTATGAATTTTAGTTTACTTTCTAAAGTTTCTCCATAGCCTAAGGAGCAATCTAAGTCTTCTTTATACCTTGATGATGCAAATAATGATAACCCATTATCATACAACCTATATAATTGTAAAATTCCATTCGTTTTATAAAAGGAAAAATTAGTATAATTTCTATCCATCTGCCTTGTAATTACATCAAATAATCCCATTTTAAGTACATCAAGTTTAGTCTTATTAGGCGACTTAATCTTTGTGAATAATTTATAAAAATCTTCAAAGCTTCCTTGATCTAATCCAACTAAAACATTGGCAGGAATTAAGTCTTTAGTTTCATCTATTACTGAGAAACATAAACCATTGGGCAATGCTCCTGCTGGAGAACACTCTATCCCTAATCTCTTTGCTATTTCATATGCTACCTCTTCTGCGATATTATCATATGAATTAGTTTGTAATCTTTCCTTTACCACACATAAATTTCCTTTAATCCTTGCTAAGTCTTTATTACATGCTCCATCAATATTTAGTTTTGTCTTTGTGGCATTTAAATTTATCACATCAAAAGAATGATTTATTACTTTTCCATCATCTATCATTATTGATGCCCACGGTGAGAATTCCTCATAGCTCTCATCTTCATCAAATGCTAACCATAATTTATCCTTAACATTTATTCCTCTGGTCGCTATGAATACCTTAAAATATAAATCTTCTTCATCTTCTTTTAAATCTAATGATGCTAGAAATGAATTAAATCCGACTTGACTTACTGGTCGTATTCTATTCATAACCCATTTATCAAACTCTACAGAACTCATTATATTTTTATTTCTTCTATCAAAAAATAAATCTAAATTTATGATTTCCATTGTTTTATTATCTATGTCAATTTCTGAAACTGTTTTATCATAATATTTTAGATAATAATATTTACTCATTTCATACATCACTCCTCTTAATATCTAGTGTACTTATTTATACAATGGTCAAAGATAGTTCTTCTTTAAAAAGAAGCTCTTCTTTAAATTGAAACTTCCTTGTCATAAATTTATGTAATTGATATTATTATACATCAATTATCTACAACCATCAAAGAAATCCATAAAGATTTCTAACTTCTTGTGAATCTCTTGGCACCAAAATTCTTGTTCATAATCATTTATAATCTTATCTTTTCCTTATCTTTTCTTTATATTATTATCTTCTCTAACCCACTATTTCTGTTAGTTTTCTCGCTTTTTTTTTGCCCGTTTTTTGTCCGTCTTTTGTCCGCTTGTCCGCTTGTCCGAAAATTGTCCGCTTATTATCTAATGTTATTCAAAATGCAATGGTAATTATAGGTATTATAATTACTTTAAAGCGTTGATACTACGTCGAGCTCACCGACAGTTTCGACATTTTAGCACTAAATCATTACATAAAATTACAAAGCATCCTACTTTTCAGCAGAATGTTTTATTAAAAGGTCTTCTATAGCTTCATCCAATAATTTAGATATAGTTATTCTAGATTTTTCAGATAACTTTCTCAATTTTTTATCAAGCTTTTTATCCATAGAACTACCGAATCTAACCCTATTTACTAACATGGCATCGCCCCATATAAATATTATATAAATCTCCTAAGTCACATTCAAGACACATAAGGTTACAACACCTTACATAACTTACCACTATACAAGGGTACGACTATGTTTGTATAACTAAGTTATGGATAATTATAAATTAAAAATCAAGGAAATAAGATTAACTAAGAAACTAACACAAACAGAATTAACCAGAGAAGTTGGCGTAAGTAGAAATTTCTTAAGCGAAATTGAGAATAATAAATATGACATAAAATTATCACTGTTATGTAATATTGCATGGGCTTTAGATACAACTCCAAGAAAATTAATCATATATAAAAATAAGAAAAAGGGGATTATTAAAACACTTATCTTCACTATTAGTATAGGTAGATTAATTTTAGACTACATTAGGAGACTACCTCTAAAATTTGGCATCTAATGGTGATCTAACTATATTACCCTTGTGACATTACCTAATCATATTGCATAGCATTAAAATTGATGTATTGTTTTAGCTAAAAACATAGAAAGAGGATGTAGCTCTAGGCTATATCCTCTTTAGATTATTTTAATTTTAATGTAGCATTGCCTAATGTTATATATTGGCCTTGTTTTATGGTAACATATTTTTCACCCTCAAAATTATCATTAGAAACAATACTATATAGGTCATGCGAACTATTATTTGAAACTTCAACGTAACCAGTACCTTCCGCCACAACCTTATATTCTCCTGGTTGAACATCTAATCCTACCTTATACATCCCTGCTGGCAATTGGTTATTAGTAGGTACTGCTTTAGGTGCTTTACTTATAGGATATATGTCACCATTTTTAACTTCAAAATATTGGCCAGCCTTTATTGTAATTATTGTTCTGTTTTGTATGTTCTCATTTGCGATTATGCTATCTAAAGTTCCAGTACTATCTTTTGATAGTTGCATGTAAGCGCTTTGATCACTGACTACAACGTACTCTCCTGCTTTTATGTCTGTTCCAACTTTATACATACCTGGTTGAATTAAAGCATTTTTTATTGCTGCTTTTGCATCTGCTATTTTTTTATCTGCTATAGCTTTCTTATCTGCTATAACTTTAGCCACAGCATCATCTTTAATTTTCTTATCTGCAATTACCTTTGCATCAGCATCAGCCTTTACTTTCGCATCTGCTTCTATTTTAAGTTCTTCTGGAGTTTTTTCTTTAACTACAGGAGCAGTAACTTCTTTTGTTGCAGTTACTATTTTGTCTTCAGAAGTTGTTCCATTAAGTTTTGCCCCTACACTGAATATTAGTATAGCACCGATGAGTGTTAATATAACTTTTTTACTTCTTTGTTTTGTAATATCTTTAATACTAAAAATTATAAATGGAAGGGAAATAGATGCTAAAAACAAACCTATTCCACTTGTTAACATTAGCACGCATAACACATAGTATATTATTGCAATTATCTTTTTCCATTTTATATTTTATGTAGATAAGGTATTAATATAAAGCAAAACATGCTTAGAAGTCAGTTCTTGAATACGTTTCGCTTGTTGTTTGGATATAAAAGATAAAAAGTTTATTAGCATTATTCTTTTGCCTTGTATTGTTCTTTTACTTAATTGAAGTACCTGTTGCAACTGGATGTATTCTTCTAAAATAGAATTGAATTGACATGGAGAGTCTTTACCTTTTGGTTGATGACATTTGTAAAATCTATTATGATTTTTGAATTCATGTAAAACTTTAATCGTACGAACTGAGTGTACCTAAGAATTTTTAAGCTTCATGTCAGCTCATATTCCATAATAACTTTCTAAGAATTTATAGCCTAAATTTAGTGAGAATGTATCTTCGTTAATATCATTCGCATAACCGGCCCAAGTTACCGATTAACACATTCAACCATGAATCCCCAGTAATGGGGATAAGGTGCTGGAAAAATTAAGTTCCGCTGTGCATGGTTTTTAGCTTGCCAAAAACACCAGAGCTTCATTAGCTATTTTTCAACTTGATAGATACTATTTCACTAGATTTCTTGCGAACAAATACTACTGTTCCATCATCCACATGTGGCTATATGGAAAACACCAAGATTATTATTTCATGGTCTTGGTGTTTTTGTATTAAGTTCAGTTGGCTTATTGATAATAAGAAATAAAGAAACCCACTGTGTTGGCATATTAGTTGATATACCGATACTTAGTGGGTTTTCCTACTCTTGAATAAAATTGATGGGATACAACGCTTCCATTCTTTTAACAAATTTACCCCATTCTAGATTTATACTTTTCTCATTTTTGGTTAGATAATATTGATATTTATACAGAATTTTCAGGTTCTTTTTATCACAAATACCTGCCTTATAAAGATAAAAAAGGAGTTCATACATCTGTATGGATTGTACATTATCCAAACCTATATTCCACTCTTCTGATTTTTTTACCAATTGAATAGCATTGTAATCATGTGCAGCAAAATAAAGCAATCCCTTTACAGCTATATACGATAGAGATTTAACTTCACCTCGATCATCCTTATTATTAAGCATTGGATCATATTTGGTATAAGGAGAGATTGTAGCTTCAATTGAATCTCTGAGTATACGTTCCTCTGATGTCAAAGATGAATCCTTGTGAACAGATAACCGTGGTGGTATATCATTGATGGTTGCCTTAATATAGTCCTTAACAGTTGGTGATATTAATTCGTCATACACAGATTCATGGATAGCCAAATTAGGAAATGATTTAAATATTGGTGCTAACCATATGCGCTCAAAAGTGTTAAAATCAAAGGATCTTATTCCAAAAATACTTCTATCCGGTGGAATTAGAAAATTGGCATCTAAAGTAATGATTTGGCTTGGATTACTAAAAATGCTTTCTAATGCAGGGTTTGAGGAGGTTAAATCAATTTTCATGTTTAGTCTCCGCGTTAAAGAATTCTTCAAATTCATCTATATCTTCGGGAGCAACTTCAATTTCATAGCCAAAGTCATCAGTTCTTTTATCAAAGAGACTTAATGTATCATTAAATTGGTCTTCATCTATAATATTATCTTCAAAATTACGAATGACAATTTCTATATTTTTGGGAGATGTACCAATATTATTTGTGGCCGTGTTAAGTTTTATAAATATTTCCTTGTTAATAGCTTTTCCTATGCGTACGTATTCACCATTCATATCTCGCTCATCAATTTCATATAGTTGATTGTATTGCTCATCAGAAATAGCTTTAATTTCTCTAAGTCTCCTTACAAGCGAGCGGTATGGTAGCCACCAAGTGCATTGCATTCTGGCTATAAACCGTAGTAATGTCTTCTTTTGTATTTGTTGAAGACTGGACGTTTTAAATTCATTAAGAACAATACTCGCTAATGTACTTTCAGGCAATAGAAATTCTGCCGCAAATAAATTAGCTTTAACTTCAATTAGGTCATTTTGTTCTTCAGATAAGCGACTAAGATGCGAGCCAGTCTTTATGAAATAATGATATAGCTCATGTGCAATTGCAAAAATTTGTTTATCGAAAAAATCGGCAGTATTTAGACCGATGAAAACAAATTCTCTTTCACCTTCTGTAGAGTACATGAGTGCTGCAGAGAATGCAGGCTTTTCGTTATCTGACTCTATTGGATATTCTAGCAATAAGATGTTCATATTATCTAGAATAGTAAAAATATCATTTGCAATCGCTGGGTCCCCTACAAATCCCAAAGTACGTCGTTGTTCACCAGCAAGTTTATATATTTCTTCAATTTGTATTTCATTAAGCGTGACTGAATTATTCATTTTCAAATTTGCTCCTTAACAATATTTGCTGTCTAAGAGATAGCATCATGGCAAAAAGTTTCTCTACGCCTTCTTCTTCACTTTTGCTTAAAGCCTCACTGCGCATAGCAATAAAAGAATTTGTTTCTTCTTTATCAACAAACATATCAGTGATTTCAAATTCTAGTGTGCTAGCCAAAGATTGAAGCTGGATAATGGAAGGAATAAAATTTTTACGTTCTATGCGACCTATCATTATTCGGTTTATACCAGTAAGTTCGCTTAGTTGGTCTTGTGTTAATTCTTTATCTTCACGTTTTATTTTTATAATTTCTGCAAGTTTTATAGTAGATAATTTTTTCATTTTTAAACCTTCTTTCTTACTAGAGTATGCCCACTCTTAACTATATGATACTAAAAATAACAATAGAAGTCAAATAAATATATAAATTTCAAATAATGCTCTCCAAATGAAACTTTTAATAACATGAGTGTGATTGATTTGAAAATACATGAAGTGACTCCTTGTATTAAAAGGATAATATATAAATATGCTGATTTGAATAAATTTAGCGACAGCAATAAAATTATCTAAGTTCACCCCCTGGTGTGTTTACTTTTACATTTAAAAATAAACTACTACCATGAATTACATTTTATTTTTAAATCTAATCATTAATTTTGTTCAAAACTAACCTTAAAAAATCTATCTTTATAAAAATCAACATCAGCTCTTTTACTAAATACCAAAAACATTTGAACTACCCATGACTAAAAGTCACGGGATTCCTGATTCAACGAACATAGCCTTAACTCTTACGAGTTAATGGTCTAACATGTTCTCCTACAAAAGAAATACTTTTGTTCTTCTGCTAATTAGAA
>NZ_JBOITM010000068.1:0-147403 GCF_050717535.1 Clostridium sp. | reverse complement strand
TAGTTTCTATATCTGAGACATATTTATTAAAACATTAATTTCTATTGAACCGCCGTGTACCGAACGGTATGCATGGTGGTGTGAGAGGTCGCTAAATAAATTAATTATTTAGCTCCTACTCGATTCTTTTCATAACTAAATATATTAAAAATAAAATTAGGCTAAGGCACGTAATGATATATGTGTCTCAGTCTAATTTTAGATTGTATTAAAACTCTATTATATATTTTTTCCAAACTTAGCAGATATAAATGATTTAACTACATTAATTATGTTTAAAAGACAAACTCTATTTATAAATAGAAGAAGTAATACAATAAATGTATTAATAAATACATTATTAATTGTAATGCTACAGAATGAGAGTAATACCATTAAAATTGTATTATATAAATATAATTTTAGATCAAACTTAAACCATAATCTTCGAGATATTAGTGTTCTCATCCAGAAAAATATTATATATGAAAGTCCTGTTGATATAGAAGCTCCAACTGATCCAAGCTTAGGAACTAATACATAATTACCTATATAGTTACTTAATGCAGCCACTAAAGATATTATTATGTTAAAATAGGTTTTTCTAGAAAAAGAAATTCCTAAAGTTGTAGTTTCAGATATTGTGTACATAATTGGGAAAAGTAATAAAAACGGAACACTTTTTGCTGCAGTAATATAATTTGAAGAAAGTAATTGTATTATTATATCTTTAAAGAGCACAATAAATGAAAACACAACCACCATTACTGCTAAAATAGTGTCACTAACTTGAACATATTTATCATTCGAAACCTTTTCTTTGTGCCATCTTAATGCTGTGGGAACCCAAAATGTACAAAAGGCACTTTGTATAATTCCTAAAACGGCTACTATTTTAAATGCAGCTGAATAGATTCCAATTTCATTAAATGTGGACCATTGCCTAAGTGCAAGCCTATCCATAGAACTAAATAACCAACCAATTAAGGTTGCGGGGACTAGAGGTATCCCATATTTAAATAATTTTACAAGTAATTTTTTATCAAGTTTAAATTTAACTTTCCAAACATGTTTTACAAAATAACTTTCTACTACACAAATTATAATTAAACTTATAAAAGTTGCGTTTATGATGCCTTTAAAGCTTCTATCAATAAATATTAAATATGGAATTAATACCACTATATTTAATACTTTATTTAAGATATTAAAAAAAGAATATACTTTAGCTTTTTCCTCCATTCTTAATACCAGTAAATTAAATCTATCTATTATTGCTAAAGGTAAGGATAGAGCTAATATAATTATTATATACTTTTCTACTCTGTCAAACATAAGTAAGGATGTCTGTTTATAAAAAACCACATAAAGAAAAGCTAATATAATAGAGAAGAATAAGGGGAAAATCATAGAATTCCAAAATAAATTATTCTTATTTTCACTCTCACTATATTCTCGTACAAAAGCTTGATCTAGTCCTAAAAAAACAAACATTGAACTTAGGGTATAACCCATAGTATACATAGCTGCTTTTCCAAAGTCATTAGGGGAAACAAAGTAAGTTGTAACAGGTACCGTAATAAATGATAAAACAGCAGCCACTATAGGGCCAATTGAAAATCCAAATAAGCTCTTTAAAAATTTTTTCGAATCTTGTTCCATTTAATTCACTACTTTCATCTTTATTTATTTTGTTTTACAATACATCTGATTATAAGCTCGTTTTATTATATCCTTTTTTCTTATCTTATGCACTATTTGAATAAATATTATGATGAACATTGTATAAACAATGTAAGATTCTGCATTAAACACTATAAAGAACAAAATCTCCCTACGGTCGAGTAGTGCCACCCACGTGGCAAGTGGCAAAAGTGACAAGCTGTAGCGTATAGCTGTTATCCACAGACACTTCCGCAAGCTGTTTCCTATATAATAAAAAAATTTTTCTTTATTTAATATCAATAAATTGGTATTATGTATAGTATAGGTGCAATCAGCTTATATTAAGAATAAATAGTAAAAAGGGGAATATTATGAATTTAAATAAGAAATCACTTATAATGATTATAATAGTTGCTCTTATAGGAGGCGTAGGTCTAACTTATAAAGCTTTTAGGTTAAAAAATCATAGTGAAACAAATAATATAAATATACTAGAGAAAAAAACACCTGAAGTAAATAGTGAGGATGGAAAATCAACACCAAAGCAAAAAAATGGATTGGCTGTATATGATACTAAAATCCAAAAAAAAATCATTAATGTTGTACCTATTTTTCATGTACACAATAGTAAAATACCAATATTAATGTATCACTCTATTAGTTATGAAAGTGGAAATACGGCAAGGATTCCCAAAAAAAAGTTTAGGGAGCAAATGAAATATCTTAAAGACAATAAATATACAACATTAACATTAGATGAACTTTATAGCTATATGCTAACAGGTAAATTAGTACCGAGCAAACCAATAGTTATAACTTTTGATGATGGATATAATGATAATTACGCTGATGCATATCCTATACTAAAGGAATTTGGATTAAAAGCAACTGCGTTTGTAATTACCAATACTATAGATGTAGATAAAAATTATTTAACTTCTAATGAAATACAATCCTTGGATTCAAACAATATAAGAATTGAAAGTCACACAGTTGCACATGAACAATTAGATAAGTTATCCTATAGTGATAATGTAAACACAATGACGGCTTCAAAAGTTAAATTAGAAAAAATACTGGGCAGAAAAATAAATTATCTTGCGTATCCTTATGGAACTTACAATGACAGCACAATAAAAGCTGCTAAAGAATCAGGTTATAAATTGGCTTTTTCAACAGAGTATGGCTGGATAGATAAGGATGATAATATTTATTCATTAGGGAGAATTTTTGTTAATTCAAAATTAAGTTTAGAACAATTTAAAGGCAAATTAAATCCTAAAAAATAATATTTGTGTAGAAGTCTACAATTAATAATTTTATAATTCTAGATAAAGGGAATAGGTGGAAATGTGAAATCAAAATCATTAAAATTCAAATTGATAACTTTTGCTGTTTTTGCTGTTATAGCAGTGGGAGTAGCGGTGAATATTGCAATAAATAACAATAATAATAAAAACAAAAATATTAAGGTAACAAATGATAACACTGATATAAAAATTATTGAAAGCAAGGTAACTAAAATATCACAATCAAAAGCAATGGAAATTAAAAAACAACAAGAGAACTTAGAGAAGATGTGGAAAATAGGATATGATGAATTTTTTGCAAAACAATACAAGCAAGCTATTGAAACAGAAAACAAAGTTATAAAGGAAGATCCTAACTTTTATAAAGGTTATGCTGTTTTAGGAATTGCTTTAGCTTACAGTGGGGATTTTACAAATGGTATGGAGCAAATTGATCAATCATTAAAATTGAAACCTGATTATGGGTATGCAAGATTCAATAAAGCGCTAGCTAATGAATTATTTGGACATTATGATGAAGCTATTAAATGGTATAAAAAAGATCTGGAAGTGGAAAAATTCGAATGGAGCTATTATGGTATAGCCAGTATTTATGGAAGAAAAGGGGACGTCAATAATACAATAAAGAATTTAAAACTAGCAATTGAGATTAACCCCAATGTTAAAAATACGGCAAAGGGTGAAGCGGATTTTGATAATGTACGCCAAAGTACGGAATTTAAAAAATTAATAGGAAAATAGAAAAGCCATAAGTTTAAATTAACTTATGGTTTTTCTTTTTCTATTAACAAACTTCAAATATATATCTTTTATATCAGCATTGAATAAAATGTATTCTGTAACCATCATACTCATAATAAACATAAATGCTTTGATTAATGATGGAATAGGCATTATTCTAATAATTTCAAAGCAAAACAAGTATACTATAAAATGTATTATTTCATTTTTGTGAATTTCTAACCCTTTAAAGTCAAATGAAGAATATAGATACCACACAACTAAGGTGACAAGTGTAGCATATGCAATCATTACAGGATCCTTTAATATGTATGTGGCAAACGCATTTAATATAAATGCTAATGCTACCATTTTAGAAGCTACAATTAAATACTCCTTGCCTCTTTTCCCCACTTTATAAAGATTTGCATATAAAACATTTGTTAAAGTAATAAATGGTATACCAATTATTAATATTCCTAGCACTTCTAAGGAAGGAATATATTGTTTTAGGAAGCTTTCTACTATAACTTCTAGCACAAAATAGCCAGCAGGTGCAAAACTGCATATTAATATAATGTATTTTTTAACATTTGAGACGACTTTTGCGTCACCCTTATTTCTTGCTAAATAAGGATAAAATAGAACTGTGATTGAGTTTATCAGGACTATAAATAAGCTTAGCATTGATACCGCAAAAGAATAAAATGCAAAATCATTATCTGTGAATTTTACCATAACAAACCATCTATCCAAAGTAACAAATAGAAGACTTATAGCATTGGCTATCATTATAGTAAAACCCATACTTGTTATGGATTTTATTTCTGAGCGCTTTATTTTTTCTGCTTTTTTTGTGGAAGAAACAATTAAGACTCCACTAACTATTGCTATAAATATATTTCCAACAACTTGAATCTGCATATACAAAATTGGTGATTTAATAATTAATATAACTGCAAGAATAGATGTTAAATTTACTATATTTTGCGCTATTCTTATGACTACATATTTGTTGAACTCACCTGTTGCTCTATATAATAGAGAAACAAATAACACAACCTGAAATGGTAATATGTAAAATACAAAGTACCTAAATGCCATATCTTTTATAAAAAACATTGAAACGATAAATAAAATAGCTACTGCAACTATTACAATCCTTAGCATAACATAGAAATAGCCTTTTATTTTCTCTTTTTTTATGTCTGCTATATCTTTACCACCTAATATTAAATACATTCCATCTGAAAATCCAAAATGAAGCATTCCTGCATAGGTGATATATAACGTAAATGTTTTTAGATAACCATAGGACTTAATATCAAAAACCTTTGGTATTACGAGTCCACTCAATATACCAATTAATATACCAAAACACTCTACAAATATTACTCTTAGTGATTTCTTTATGTTCATTTAATTTCCTCTAATTTCATTTGATTTATATTGCTTTAAAATTTGAAATCCATAATGTGTTTTCCAAGTGATCTACTTTGAGATTCTGTTTCAAATATCTTATAATAATCTTTAATTCCATAGATAGGGGTTACATCGATAATTAGTTTTGAGATATCTAAGCTAAAATCTGATTTTTTTAGTAAATCTGCTGCAACCTTGAAATCTTCTACATTACTTCTTGTAACTCCATAAAGTGCTAATCCTTTTTCTAATATTTTTCGTGTGTTAATTTTTATGGGATTTTCTGATACACCAGCCAATACTAATTTAGCTCCAGGGAGTATACTGCTTAAAATTTCTTCAATTCCAATTTCGGCCCCAATACCACCTATACATTCAAAGGCCACATTAATTTTGCTTCTTTTAATTAAGGGATCATTTGAAAGGTGAGTCTGAACCCCCTCAAATTTATCTAATTTTTCTCTGTTATGTCCTATAACTATAATAGGTCCCTTATGTACCTGTTTGAGTACAGAGCATAATATATACCCAAGGATTCCATCACCCCAGATGCCTACAACATCTTCATTATTTAATACTATTCTACGAATTGCTGCATTTGCAACAGAAATGAGTTCTGAAAAAACAGCAATATTAGTATCAATGTTATTGCCTATTTTCACAAGATTGCCAGCTGGATATGCAATATAATCCTTAGAAAATCCATTATAACTACTTGAGGCAAATAGTGCTTTAGGGGAGTAGTTTTCTCCTAGCCGCGTGTCATTGCATAATGAAATATCAAACTCATCTTGTTTTTCCTTTTCAATCATTATATTTGGAACTAGTGCAACTCTGTCTCCCTTTTCAAAGGAATTTGTAGGGTCTTTAACTATGGTACCTATAGCTTCATGAATTAAGTTGATTGGGTACTTAAGGTCAAGTGTGCGTGCGTCTCTATCTCCTAGATAATACCTTATATCAGCCTTGCATATAGCCGCTGTTTCAATTTTTACCACCGCATGTCCTAAACTCACTTCTAAATCTTCTATGTATATTTCAAACCTTTTAGATTGAACAATTTTAAATCCTCGACATAACATTATATTCTCTCCAATTTACTCATCTTAATTATGGACTTCAGTAGAAGCAGGTCTTCCATAGTAGTAATTTTAAAATTTAGTTTATCTCCATTTACTAGATGAACTTTTTTACCATAATTAAGTACTAACCTACAGTCATCTGTAGAATCTTGAAGTTCCGATTTTGATGCTTTTTTGTGGGCATCGTATATAGTTGAATATATGAAACTTTGAGGAGTTTGGCCTAGGTATAACTCTTTTCTCACAGGTATTGATGATATAGTATGGTCGTCAATACTTTGTATTATAGTATCGGATGCTGGAATAACAGTATCTACGGCACCATATTTTTTGGCCCCTTCAATATTATCAATTATTATTCTATGAGAAATCAAAGGCCTTGCAGCATCATGAATAACTACTATATCCTCTGGACTGATATCTTCCTCGATGGCCATTAATCCATTTAAAACTGATTCCTGCCTTGTTTCTCCACCGTCAACTATCCATTTTATTTTATTGAGCTCATACTTCCTAGTCCATATCTTTATATCCTCGTGCCATTCTTTAAGGCAAACAACTGCTATTGCATCTATTTGCTCGTGTATATCAAATGCCTCTATTGTATGTACAACTATTGGTTTACCATATATATCAATAAATTGCTTAGGCTGATCAACTATTCCCATTCTAGTGCCTTTTCCGCCAGCAAGTATAATAGCTATATTCATTAAATTTACCTCCTATTTTTTATATGCAAGATCTAATATTAAACTCCACACTCGTTTGCAACTATTTCCATCCAAATATTGATAGAAGTTCTTTTGAGCCTTTTTTCTAATATCTATATATTGATCCTGGTTTTTAGTTTCATTTATATAATTTATTAAATCATCAATGTTTTGAAGTTTAGGGCCGGGTGTATCTGAATATCTGTTGAAATCTATAGCAAGTCCTCTTTCGTTTTCATACTGCAGTCTATCGTAGGGTAAAAAACAAATAGGTCTATCAAGTACTAAGTAATCCACATAAATTGAACTATAATCAGTAAGCAACATATCAGTAATGGCCAGCACCTTTTGAGTTGATATTTCTTCATCAAAATTCATTGTTAATATATTACTCATATTATCAAAAATTTTGTCATCTATTAGCCTCTCTAAAGGGTGGGGACGATAAATCATTTTCCAATTATTATCTCCCATAAACTTGTCAAATTTTATCCAGTCTTCCTTGAGTATTGGAAAATCTTTTTCTATTTTAAATCCTCTCCAAGTTGGACAAAACAATAGGATTTTTACACCTTTAGTATTATGTTTCAGGTCAAAATTTTCCCTACAAGTATTAATATATTCCTCGTCGAATAACATATCATTTCTCGGTAATCCTAGAGGCATATAATTTGGGAGAGGATATTTATCCAATTCAGCAGATCTCAAAAAATAAGTGCTATCTCTTTCAGATAGGGTTACAACATTTTTTATTTTAGTTCTAATACCCTTATAAAGATCCATTTCTCGTTTAATGTTAAGCTCACTATTTCCTGGAGTCTTTTTAGTGCCATAACCATGACTCATAAAAACACCATCTTGAGCTTTTGAAAAAACACTAGTTGTATAATCAGAAACAACAACAGAATAATTTTTAAGCATTTGACTAGTTCTTAGTTTATAGTATAGAAATTTATTGTTTTTATACTTATGGAAACTGCTATATTCTACAATGATATCAGTACGAGTTTTTTTTATATTTTCCTCATAGTAACTATATAGTGCTTTTATATTATCTTCAGTTTGAGATGTTAATAAGATTCTTTTTTTCAAAGCTATTCTCTCCTTAAATTTTCAAGTATATTCACTGTAATATAAGTGTGTTTTCTATACAATTTAGTATACCATAATACCTTTAGATAAGTGTTAATGTTTTATAAAACTTGAACTATGAGCACATAACACTTCTTTTTCAGAACTATATTTTTCTATAGACTTTTCCATATTTACTTTTACATACTAGACCATCTTTTACAGCAATTTTGCCATTTAATACAACAAATTTAACTCCAATAGGTGCTTTAGTTGGATTAAAGTAATCCTCAAAACCTTTAATTTCTTTAAAATCAAATATAGTTATATCGGCAGTTTTACCTACAGCTAGCTCGCCTATATCACTAAGACCTAAAGTTTTTGCGGGCAGATATGATATCTTATATATAGCATTTACAAGGGAGAGGATCTTTTTATCTCTCACAAATTTACCAATAAATAGTGGGAAGTTTCCATAAAGCCTTGGATGTGGATTTCCAGCTGGTATGCTGTCTGATCCTACCATTTGAAGTGGATGTTTTATTAGTTTAAAGGTATCTTCCTGCGAAAACACATTTAGAGTTACTATTGCTACTCCAAACTGTTCTTCTATAAGGAGTTGTATTGCAAAATCTATAGCATCAATACCTAAATCACTAGCAATCTGACCTACAGTCTTTCCAAGGTACTTTAAATTTTTTCTCTCTTTTACTGAAGTTATAAGTATGCCATTCCAACCTGTAATTAAGCTATAATTGTCCCAGCCATTATAATGAGTTTTGATGCTTGCAAGTTCTTCTTTAAGCTTTAGAAGCATATTTTTATCTTGAAGTCTTTTAACCATTTCGGCGCTACCTCCAGCAGTAACCCAAGGAGGTAAAAGCTGAGTCATAAGGGTACTTCCTGATAAATATAAATGTTCATCAAAAGTTATTTTAACTCCCTGCGTTACTGCGTTATCTATATAACTCATAAGCTTTTCTGCATCACAGCCCAAATCCTTAGAGTTATAAGACCTCATGTGAGAAATATGAAGCTTTACCTTAGACTGCTTCGCTATATAAATTATTTCTTCTAGTGCATTTGTTATAGTATCATCATGATTTCTAAGATGAACCATAACAATTCCATCATACTTTGCTATAACTGTGCAAATAGCAATTAACTCGTCTTTTGTGCTAAAAATCCCAGGTATATATTGAAGCCCTAGAGACATTCCAAAAGCACCAGACATCATAGCATTCTCCGCTATGTTACACATTGCGCTAATTTCCTTTTTAGTTGATATTCTACTATCAAAGCCCATAACACTTGTCTTAATTGCTCCATGTGAAATAAGAATTGTAAAATTATTTTTGAGGCCTTTTGAATTTATTTGATGTATATAATCATTAACATCAGAAAAACCCCAGTTAAAGCTAGGATCACCAACTACTCCTCTTATGTAGTTTTTCCATATGCTATTTTCACTTTCAATGCAAGGAATAACTCCCAAACCACATTGGCCTACAAGTTCCGTGGTTACCCCTTGCATTAATTTTAAATTTTGAATAGATTCATCCATAAAAGGTACTAAATCATTATGACTGTGCACATCAATAAACCCTGGACAAACTACTAGTCCAGACGCATCTATAATTTCTAGGGCTGGTTCATCAATAGTACTTTCAATCTTTGCCACTTTTCCATCCTTTATTCCTAAACACCCTTGATAAGATGTAGTACCTGTTCCATCTACTATACAACCGTTTATTATTTTTATATCTAACATTTTAACCCATCCCCTTACTTTAAATATAATACTTTACTGTTTTTTATGCAATAAAAAGGTAACAATCTAACATTTCATTAGAAGAAAATTAAGAGGGATTTCTGCAGAGAAATCCCTTTACTGTATTCTATCTTCATTGTGTCTTATTAAAGGCTTCATACTGTATTAATGAATTGATCATACTTCCTCGCACTGTTATGGATAAGGTCTCTATGATTTTTTCGGGGTTTTCTTTCATACCATTTTGTATCCACTGAACAACTAGGCCTAAAAATGCAAGTGTGTAAAAATTGGCGAGGAAATTTTTATGTTCCTCATCTATCTGCATATCTCCTGTCTGAGTAGTAACTACACTTTGTATTAATTGATAGGTAACAGAGTAAAGAAATTTCTCTAAATGTTCGCGACCTAACGAGTGATAGGCGCAAAGACATATTTCACTATTATTTTGTATGTATAAAAATAAATTAAGAAAGCCCTCTTGCCATGTATTATAGGTTGCATGTTTTTCAAGTTCTGCAATAGCTTCCTTTTTGTACATCCATTCCAATAAATCATATATATCCTGAAAGTGATAATAAAATGTACGTCTGTTTAACTTGCAACCATCCACAAGTTGTTGCACAGTAATTTTATTAAGGGGCTTTGCATGCATCAGATTCTTCAACGAATCAGTCAGAAGATTTTTTGTCATTTCGGACATAATGGAATACGCCATTTTATCACCTCATTTTTAATTTATACATAGATTCATTACACAATTCAACAGTTTTGTTGCAACATTACACAAATTCACTATGTTGGTAATATCACTCGCTTTTATTATAGGCTATGATAATGATAGAAAGCAAATTAAGATAAAAATTATGAAAGGGATGTTGTACTATGGGTAACTATCAAAGAATAAATCCACTAAAAATGGATGGAATTGAAAATAAAAAAGCATATTTAATCGGTGGGGGTATCGCTTCTCTTTCCGCAGCAGCTTATATGATCCGTGATGGACATATGGATGGTAAAAACATTACTATTATGGAAGAAACTCATGTTTTGGGAGGCGGTATGGATGGTGCTGGAGATGCGGAGCATGGATATATTATCCGCGGTGGCAGAGAACTAGAGGAGCATTATGAATGTTCTTGGGATCTGTTTGGTTTTATTCCTTCATTAACTAATCCAAGCAGGACAGTTTTAGATGAATTTCGTGAGCTTAATCTTGTAGAACCTAATGAATCTAATTGTCGATTAATTCATAACTGCGGAGAAAAAGCAGATTTTTCATCTTTAGGATTATCGGATAATCATATAAAACAAATTACAAAACTTTTTCTTGTCACTGAAGAGCAACTTGGCGCAACTACAGTTGAGCAATTTTTTAATCCTACTTTTTTAGAAACAAACATGTGGTATTTTTGGAGATCTATGTTTTCTTTTGAAAACTGGCACAGTGTTGTTGAGATGAAAAGATATATGCAACGTTTTATTCATTTACTTCCTGGTATGAATCAGCTCAAAGGAATTATGCATACTGAGTATAATCAGTACGATTCCATGATTTTACCTCTTATTACTTGGCTGAGGAGTAAGAATGTAAAATTTGACCTACACACACAGGTAAATGACTTGGATATAAGTATTAATGGCAAGGAGAAAACAGTAACTGGTATTCATCTAGTTCGTAATGGAAGTTCAGAAAAAATTATAGTGTCACCAGAGGATATTGTTTTTGTTACTAATGGTTCAATGACAGAAAACTCTACTTTGGGAAGTATGTATACACCAGCTGTTTTGAATAGAGATACGTTAAATAGAGGGTGCTGGAATCTTTGGAAGAATATTTCGCAAAAAGATCCTTCATTTGGTCATCCAGAGGTATTCTGTAATAACATTGATAAAACAAAGTGGGAATCCTTTACCATGACATTTAAGGGACCATTTATGGGTGATTTCCTTAAGAAATTGACTAAAAGAGATCCTGGTGTGGGTGGGGTTGTTACCATAAAGGACTCTAGCTGGCTTATGAGTTGGACTTGCTCGAAGCAGCCTCACTTTATAAACCAACCTGACGATGTATTAGTTATGTGGGCATATGGTTTATTCCCAGACAATGTGGGTGATTTCATCAAGAAAAAAATGTGCGATTGTACTGGTGAGGAACTTGTCTCAGAGTTGTTATACCATATGGGACTTAAAAATAAAATTGATGATATATTAAAGACTGTAATTGTTATTCCTTGCATGATGCCTTATATCACCAGCCAATTTATGCCTCGTGTTAAGGGAGATCGACCAGATGTTATTCCGAGCGGCAGTACAAATCTTGCATTTCTTGGACAATTTGCGCAGGTTGAAGACGACTGCGTATTTACTGTAGAATACTCAATTCGTACGGCGATGACGGCTGTTTATAAATTACTTGGCATTGAAAAACAAATAATTCCGGTCTATGCATCAAAATATGATATACGAGTGTTAATGGCGGCTGCTAAAACATTATATAGTGGGCGATTGATTCCAGGCGAGAGCATTATCAAAAAACTTATCAAAGATACTACACTAGAAAATTTATTGTAAAAAATAAAAGGGATTTCTCAACAGAAATCCCTTTTTGCGATTACTCATTTGCACTACTAGTTTTATTCTGCAATTCATCAAATCTCTTCATAACCTCAGAGCAAGTATTTTTACATATTTGTGGTAAATCACTTCTTGTTGCATCCTTAAAATCCAATCCTGCTTGTGCAAATCCTTTTTCGACTGCTACCCGCATTTGTTGTATCTTATCAGGATTATCTCCTGCTAAAGATTGTGCCATAGCCATAATGCGGTCAGCTACTGCAGTTACAGAATATACTCCACCTTCTTCTATTGCCTCATTTGCACCTTCTGGAGTTGTTGCCAATTTGGGATATGCATTTTCTACAGAACCAAATATTTTAGTAAGTAAATCTGTAGTTTCTTTTGACATTTCATTAATTCCGCTTTCAGTTGATTTTCTAAGCAAGTTATTCTGATTGTTTATTGTATCACTTATGAATTTTTTTATAAAATCGATTTTGATATTTTCTTGTCCCTCTTTTAAAGCTATAACTTCTTTCGTTGAAAGTTTCTTTTGTGCAAAGGTATAGGTTAAGTTTATATCGTCTTGCTTTGTAGATTTAACAAAGGTATCAGCCCTTAAATCTTGCGTTATGCCTTTGATTTCTGAAGTACCATTATTTTCATCATTTTTATCGGTTTCTTTTTTTGTATCATTTTTGACAACGTAATTTGAAGTGTTAGTCTCTTTAATTCCAATAATATTCATATAATTAAATACTCCCCCTTTTTTATTATTAATCTGTATTTATATTATCGTTCAATTATTAGGAAACTTAATATTAAGCGGGTCAATTTCACTCCCTATAGATAAGAATTATTAATCAACATATAAAGGCTGCTTTAATTGAAGCTCATCATAGCTGCATATACCCTGATCCAATGCAGTCTTTCGTAATTCTATATACAATTCAGCTTTTGTAGCATTTTCATAAGGCATTACAAACAATACTCCAACTAAAAGTAATATGGTACCTAATAAATACCATCCGATAAATGAAAGATCTAATATCCACATATCCATTTTATTACCGTCAGTCATTTTATTACTTAATTCTAGTGCACGAGTGCAGCTAATATTTGGATTGTCTGATAAAATGTAGGGCACCATTCTATATGCGTAAGTTTTTATAATTCCAGGAACGATAAGTAGTAAGGTCCAGAGAAAGGTTAGAACAGTCCGCCATAGCATAGTTGTTACAATATTAAAATACCTTCCGCTACTAAACCCATATCCTAAATAATTTAGATCTGTTTTATTTTGTGATAACTGCACAAAAAAACGTCTTCCGCCAACTTCAAGGGGATAACCCACTAATATACGAAATGCTATTGCAAATATAATTAAAACAATTATTATTGTCACGGTAATCAAAAGCAAAAAAGGGAAGATATTAGTAATAATTTTAGGAAAAGGAGTATATCCATTCGTTGATGTACGGTTACCAGAATTCCAGTTTAGGTTAAAAGAACTATTTTCGTTTCCTCCAATAATTGCTATAACCAAACTAGCCCAAAATGCCCTCCAATAAGAAACTTTTAAAACAGCTTTTGCTTTATCTTTTAAGACTTCACGACTCCACATTTGTTATCCTCCTCTTATAAATTATTTTGCCTAATATGTATAATCATAACTCTTTATGATTGAATTAACAATATTAGCCAAGATAAAGTTACTTTATATTTTCTTATCTGTAATGATTAAGTTTAAATAGTGGATATATGGAAAACTTAATACAAAATTAACATATATCCTGTAATTATATGTTAATATAATATTAGGCTTATGCTAATACCAAATTAAATTTGAATTATAAACAAAGAAGGGGAGGAATTAACATGGCAGTTAGTTTAAAAAAAGGACAAAAAGTAGATTTGACTAAATCAAATCCGGGCCTTAAAAAAGTACTTATAGGACTTGGTTGGGATACAAATAAATATGATGGTGGATCTGATTTCGATTTAGATTCTGCTGCTTTTCTTTTAGGCGAAAATGGAAAGGTAACTGGCGATGGAGATTTTATTTTTTATAATAACTTAAACCATGCTTCAAATTCTGTTACTCATCTAGGCGATAACTTAACTGGTAATGGTGATGGTGATGATGAACAGTTAAAGGTTGATTTATCTGCTGTTCCACAAAATATAACAAAAATAGATTTTACAGTAACTATTAATGATGCAGAGACCAGAAGACAAAACTTTGGACAAGTTTCTAATGCATTTATAAGAATATGCAACGAAGAAACTGGAGCAGAATTAATAAGATATGATCTCGGAGAAGACTATAGTATAGAAACAGCTGTAATAGTTGCTGAATTATATAGAAATGGATCTGAATGGAAATTTAACGCAATTGGTAGTGGCTTCGAAGGTGGACTTGGTGCACTATGTTCAAATTTTGGAATAAATAATTAATTGAATTATAAAATGAAAAGAAGGTGTTTTAATGAGTATTAATTTAAAAAAAGGACAAAAGGTTGATTTGACAAAAGGAAACAGTGGAATATCGAAATTAATGGTTGGTCTAGGTTGGGATGCAGTAGCATCACCAGCAGGTGGCGGTATATTCAAAAAAAAGGCTGCTGATATTGATTGCGATGCTTCAGTTTTAATGATAAATACAGATGGTAAGCTTAAAGGTATGGAAAACGTTATATATTTTGGTAATTTGAAAAGCCGTTGTGGTAGTGTAGTACATACCGGAGATAATAGAACTGGTGATGGCAATGGTGATGATGAACAAATACTTATAGATTTATCAAAAGTTTCGCAGGACGTAGATAAATTAATATTTGTTGTTAATATTTATGATTGTATTAAAAGAAATCAAGATTTTGGCCAAATTCAAAATGCATATATAAGAATTGTAAATTCTACAGACAATGCAGAATTATTAAAATACAATTTATCTGAAAGTTATGCAGGTAAGACTTCACTAATAACAGGAGAGATTTATAGACATAATAATGAGTGGAAATTTTCAGCTATAGGTGAAGGAACTAATGAAGGCTCGTTAACAGGACTTATTGAAAAATATAGAAAATAAATATAAAACTAGAGGCCATATCTTAGAAAAGTAAGATATGGCCTCTAGTTTTAGTATTTTTATCACCTGACGTTATTATTTAATATCACATTTTACTATTAATAAAGAATTTGACTCTATAGTAACAACATAGTTTATAATAGGAAAAGTGCGAAAATAATAAAAAAGGGTGGATATATATGACAAAAAGATTTTTAAAATATGCTGTTCCGTCAGCAATCGCAATGTTTATTTCTTCTTTATATACAGTTATCGATGGAATATTCGTAGGACAAGGTGTTGGGGATTCGGCATTAGCAGCGGTTAACATAGTGTTGCCATTTACAGTTATGTTGTTTGGCCTGGCATCTATGTTTGCAATAGGTGGGGGAGCTCTAGTCTCTAAAAATTTCGGAGAAAATAATACTGAAAAGGCAGTAAATATATTTAGACAAGTATTTGTGTTCCTAATTATAATTAGTGTGGGAATAAGTATAATAGGTGCTTTGTTTACAGAGGAAATAGTGAATTTGCTAGGAGCAACGGATAGGTTACAAACTTTGGCTGTGGAGTATTTAAGGTTCTACTCATTATTTTGTATTCCTAATTTAGCAGGAATAGTTCTTAGTAGTTTTGTTAGAAACGATGGAAAACCAAAACTTGCAATGGTTTCTACAATATGCGGTGCTGTAACCAATATAATATTAGATTATGTATTTATATTTCAACTTGATTTTGGAATAAAAGGAGCAGCTATTGCTACTGGACTTGGTCAAATAGTTACAGTATGTATGTTATTACCTCATTTCTTAAAAGGAAAAGGATGTTTAACTTTTGCAAAGGTAAAAATAGATAAGGAACTTATTAAAGAGTTTTCACTTATAGGTTTTCCATCATTCTTTGCGCAGGCAAGTTATTCAATAATTGTGTTATTGCATAATATAGCTTTAGCTAAATACGTTGGGGACATAGGAATTTCTGCATATAGTATATTAAATTATTTAACTACAAATATATATATGGTTCTTTATGGAATAACACTAGGAGTTCAACCACTTTTAAGTTACAATTATGGAAAGAAAGATGCTGAAAAATTGATAGGATTCTTTAAAATAACATGTATATCATCAACTATAATAAGTGGAGCTTTTGTTATGATAAGTTTTGTCTTTGGACAGAAACTTATAGGAATATTTACAGGGGATCCATATATAGCACAATTAGCATATAATGCTCTTAGAATAGCATGTTTTAGTTATTTTGTAGTAGGATTAAATCTAAATACACTTGTATATTATCAAGCTATAGAAAAACCAATATATTCTAATATAAGTTGCATATGTAGATCTGTCATTTTTTTGCCAATATGCTTAACTTTATTTGGAAGCATTTTTGGAATATATGGAATATGGATAAGTGCAACAGTATCTGAAACTTTAACATTTATAACAATAAAATTAATTGCAAATGTAAAAACTTCCACACAAGCAGTTTTAGCAGAATAGAATTTAGGTAATTAAATAAAAATTATGGAATACAAGTGAGGTGAGGATATGGGCACAAGTTTTTCAATAGGAGAAATGTCAAAGCTACAAAATATATCAGTTCAAACATTAAGATATTATGATAAAGTTGGATTATTAAAACCCTCATATATAAATGAAAAGAGCAGATACAGATATTATTCTGCTAAACACTTGGTAAAACTTGATTTAATAAAACAGTGTAAGGCTATGGGATTATCCTTAGATGAAATAAAGGAATTAATAGAAAATTATACTTCCTTTGATTCTATCCTTAACATAATAAGTAAGCAAAAGGAAATGATAGATACTAAAATAAAAGAATTTAACATAGTAAAAAATAATATTGCTTTTCTTGAGGAAAACATAAAAAATTCTTTAAAAGAAGGTATTGATGATGTTTTTATCAAATATAATAAGGAAAGAAAATTTATTAAATATAGTAATACAAAAAGATATACAGAAGAGTTTGAAATAAATTTAAGTGAGATATTAGTGTCTTTGGAACAAAAATATAGTAACTCACATAAACAACTTGCTTTTGCTGTATCATACCAAGATATAAAAAAATATGATGAACTAATATATAATAATATGTTAATTAGTGTTTCAGAGGATGTTACAAAAGATGTTATTAATTTAATAACACTTCCGAAGGGAGAATATATAACATTAAATTTTGATGATGATTACAATGATACCAGCAAGTATTATAAAAGTCTTGTTGAGTATATAGATAAACATAATATTGAAGTAAGTGGAGAATTTTATGAAATATATATAATGACTAGGGTTGGGAATGATGGTAAGGAGATGTCTTTAGGACAAATTCAAATATTAATGAAAAAATAATAATTGATTTGAATTTTCTTGTTTCAAGAGTATTATCTCTTAATCATCGTTTACTTTAGATAATAGAATTTTTTTGTTTTTGAAATATATTAAAATGGTAGCTCCTGAAACAAAAAGAATTTCATGAGATAAAATATCTTCATTTACTGGAATAAATTCATCATATCCCCAATCATCAAAGCCTATACAAGTACCCTCACCTTCCCATTGTTCATAGTTAATACTAAATTTTACTACATTTTTATAAGTGATTTTCCATGTAATAAGACTATATGTAATAAATATATCAATTGACATGGGGTTTTCTCCCCGTTTATCTTTATTATTTATTTTGATGTTTTTAATAGTATAATCATGAAAACGTTCATTACATAAATACGACTTTAAAAATTTTTTAGAAAATCTATTTTGTATTGACTCAAAAACCTCATTATAGGCTTTAGCATTTTTATTCCATTCAGCGATTGATTCATCTATAATTTTCTCGGAATCACTATTACTCCCTCGCCATAGGTCTAATGTAAAATACTTCATAAATACACCTCTCAATTACTACGTATAATTTAACTAATACCCCTTATTTCTAATCAATATTATACCATTAAATACAATTTATATAAACTTATAAAGCACACTTAATATGGACTGTATATTCTAATGAATTTGAAACTTTATGCAGTGAATTAATTGTTTGTTTATAAAATAAAATGTCGTTTTATGATAGAATTAACACTAACAGTTTATATTTTTTTCGGAATAATCATTAAATTATTATAAAATTCTAAAAATAAGGAACATGGCGGAGGCTAGATAGTATGTTTACAGCATTAAAAATAGCCTGGAGATTTTTAATAAATAGTAAAATTCAAACATTAGTAATAATTTTAGGAATTGCCATAGGTATATCAGTACAAATATTCGTCGGGCTACTAAGTATGGGACTTGAAACCTCACTATTGGATAAAGTCGTTGGTAATTCAACGCATATAACAATCTATCCTAAGAATAAGACAATAGAAAATTATCATAAAGTGCAAGATAAAATTAAGAAACTGGATAATAAAGTAACATCAGTGGCACCAGTAGTGGAGTACAATGCATCTATTAATTTCAATCATATGTATGAACCAATACAAGTTAGAGGTTTTGTTTCTAAAGATTTGGATAGCCTATATAATATAAAAGATAAAATTTATAAGGGAAGAGCAATTAAAAATACTGGAGAAGCATTGATTGGAAAAGAGCTTAGTGAAAAATTAGGCTTAAAGATAAATGATGATATTTATATAATAACTGCAGATAGAAAGAAAAAGGTCCTAAAAGTGGTAGGACTTTATGATTTTAATACAATGAAGGTTAATAAAACACTAGTTATTATAGATTTAAAATATGCTCAAGATTTAGCGGGTTTTGGTGATGCGGCAACATCATTGGAATTATCTACAAGTGATCCTTATAATGCAGATATTATTGCAGGAAAAATAGAAAAAGGGCTTTCGGATAAGAATTTAAAGATAGAAAATTGGAAAGTTCAAAACAAGATGTTAGTAAGTGCCATAATGGGTGAAAAAGTATGCAGTGTAATAATTCAACTTAGTGTAATGATTGCAGCTGTTTTAAGTATTATAAGCATAATGAGTATAAGTGTAGTTCAGAAATACAAGGAAATAGGTATTTTAAAGGCAATGGGAATAAAAGATGGTTCTGCTGGCTTTGTATTCATAATTCAAGCTTTTATATTAGGTGTAGTTGGTACTTGTATAGGTGTGGGATTAACTTATTTATATATAAGAGGCTTTAATAAATTTACAAGTGCAACAGGTGGGGGGTTGCCTTTAGTTACTATAGTTATTAATTATAGTTTTATAATTAAATTGTCTATTATTGATATAATAGCAGCAACACTCGCAGCATTTTTCCCATCTATAAAATCCTTTAAATTAACACCTGTGGAGGTCATAAAAAATGGATAGTATTATAGAATTAAAAAATATTAATAAAATTTATGGGAAAAAAGTGAAAACACAGGTATTAGATAACATAAATTTAACTATTGATAAGGGTTCCTTTAATTCTATTATAGGAGCATCAGGAAGTGGTAAGACTACCTTATTAAATATAATAGGCATGTTAGATAAGCCTACGAGTGGACAAGTGCAATTGGATGGTAAAATAATAGACAAAATGAGTAGAAGGGCCTTAGCTTCAATTAGAAATAAGGAAATAGGTTTCGTATTTCAATTTCATTATTTATTACCAGAGTTTAATGCTATTGAAAATGTGCTAATGCCACAAACTATAAAAAAATCATTTTGTTCTAGAAAAGCCCGTGAAAAAGCAAAAGAACTTCTTGAACTAGTGAGACTTCCAAACGTTAAAAAGAATAAAGTGTATGATTTGTCAGGAGGAGAGCAGCAAAGGGTTGCCATTGCTAGGGCACTTATGAATAGTCCTAAGATAATACTGGCAGATGAGCCTACAGGAAATTTGGATTCTAATGCGTCAGAGAATATCTACAATATATTTAGAGATATAAATAAAAGTCTTGGAACTACTTTTATAATAATAACTCACGATGAAAGAATAGCAAAAAAGACAGACAGAATAATTGAAATAGCAGATGGAATTATTACGTCTTAAGAGAACATTTATAAGAAAAAGAATATTTGTATATAGCGAAGATTTTTTTGTTGGAACAGTTTACTTTTTAGCTCATAAGTTATTATATAAAGCATGTAATAAAAAGGAGCAGTTATGTATAATAGTTATTTTAGAGCTGATATGATAAATTCTAGCATTGTAGCCTATGCACAGGGAGACGTAAACGGAAATAGAATACCTGACAATATATATTTAACAGGTATAAAGATGCCAGACAGCCCATTTATTCAAAATATAACACTTGTAATACAAGATGGTAGGACAGGTGGAGTTAATAGTATAGTACTTAGCGAAAATGCTGGATATAACCCTACTCTGATTTTGGGGGATTTTACAGGAAATACTGTAGATGATATCTTAATAGGTATTAACACCGGTGGTAGTGGTGGGATTATGTACTACTACATTTACTCATTTATTAATAACACAGTACAATTATTGTTTGATTTTAATTTATATAACCAGCAATATGAATACAATGTTACTTATAAAGACAACTATAAGGTTCAGGTTGTCAGTGTGAAAAACAATCAAAAATACATTATAGATATATCTAATAAGGGAACTGATTATTTAAATGAAATATATTATGATGACGGAAGGCTAAAAAGCCCAATCAGTGGATTTGTTAATCCTTTAAGTGGTTTATATCCTGTGGATTTCGATTCAAATAAAGTATATGAGCTTTTGGCATATCAAAAGATAGCTGGAAGATATAATGCTGATTCACTGGGTTATATTTTGAATACACTAAAATGGGAAGATAATAAATTTGTTTTGGATAATCAAAATGTAGCTATTTTTGGGTCAAAGGCATAGATGATGATTTTAGGCTGGCACTCATTGCATGGAAGATATTGATAAGGATTTTGTTATTAAAGTTAATTATGGTGACATAATGGTTGCTGGTAATAGAGCATGTTCTATACCCATTTTGTTGAACTATTTATAGCTACTGGTGTTGTTATATCATTACCTAAAACTAAGTCAAGATTTGCCATAATTAATTGGCCTACTTTTACCTCACAAAGGTTAAAATGGATTAAGTCCAACACTTCTTGATGAGGATAATAGACTTGCAATATATTGTACTCCCAAACACCACCTCCAAGTGATGATATATTAGAGGGAATAACAAGAGATACTGTAATGAAAATAGCTAAAGAAGAATTTGGGATTGATACAGTTGAAAGAAGTATTTCTAGAGCCGAAATTTATGGGGCGGATGAAGTATTCTTTAGTGGTACGGACATGGAGGTTACTCCAATAATTTATATTGATAGAAGAATAATTGGTTCGGGTAAAACTGGACAAGTTACACAAAATATAAAGGATATTTATATGACTATTACAAAGGGTAAGAATCCTAAATATCTAGAATACTGTAGGCCAATATATTAATATTATGCATAAGGTAATAAACTAATTTGTGTAAATTTTTTAACAGTAAATAAAATATTTAAACCTTAAATTATAGAAACTTTAGCCCAGTGGATTAGCGAAAGAGTCCACCTGGCTAAAGCTTTTATAATAAGGTTATTTTTTTGTTCTTTACAACGTCCAGAATAAGCAATAAAACAAATATTTCTATATTTGGCTTGTAGAATACTACAATATTCATAAAATTTTAATATTTGTATATATTTATATTAAGAACGTTATATAAGCTAATGCATTATATTTAATTTAATATAAGTAGGAGGGATTTTATGGTTAACATATTATTGGGGGTACTTATTTTGTTTGCTTCATACTTTGCTTTTATATATTTTTCCGATTTTCTCAAAGCCGCAGATGATGGAAAAATTGATAGCAAAAATTTTATTACTTTTGGTGGAATAGGGTTTATAGCGAATTTGTTTGATGCTTTAGGGGTAGGAAGCTTTGCTATTATAACGTCCATAGTTAGATTCTTTGAATTAACGGATGATAGAACACTCCCTGGAACTTTAAATGTGGCATGTACAATCCCTACAGTTTTGGAGGCAATTATTTTTTTAACGGTGATAAAAGTCGATAAAATAACAATGATTTCAATGATAATGGCTGCAGTTTTAGGTGCAATAATAGGAGCGGATATTGTTGCAAAATTTAATATAAGGAAAGTAAGAATTGGAATGGGACTAGCACTAATTGTGGTAGCTATTATGATGCTTTCAGGACTACTTAACCTTATGCCAATTGGTGGAACAGCTAGTGGTCTTACAGGAATTAAGCTTGCAATAGCAATTGGTTGTAATTTTATATTTGGAGCTTTAATGCAGCTTGGTGTTGGTCTTTATGCTCCTTGCATGGCATTAATTTGTGCACTTGGAATGAACCCTCTTGCTGCCTTTCCAATAATGATGGGCTCTTGTGCTTTTCTTATGCCAGCAGGATCTATTCAATTTGTAAAAAATGAAGCATATGATAGAAAAGCATCTATAGCTATTACGTTGTTTGGATGTGTTGGAGTATTGATTTCTGCATACATTGTTAAATCACTACCACTATCAATTGTTAAATGGTTAGTAGTTGTAATTGCTATCTATACGTCAGTTATGTTACTGGGTTCTGCTCGTAAGGCACGGAAACAAATCATTAAAGATAATAGTGTACATTCTTTGAAAGCAATTCAGCTAAGACATTTGAAATGATGTTTCCTGTACATAATTCAGTACTAATAGTATAATAATTTTGACGTGTATTTATTTGCTGAAAACGATTTTATTTTTATATTTAGAGGGGGACTTGTTTTGTCAGAAGAAACTAAACAATATAATATGCATAAAAATATTAAGATGGTAGCAGAGGAAAAAACTGCAACTATACTGGAAGAGGGAAAGCGATTATCACAATCTATGGTATGGAAATTACAGAATGATTTCTTTGCAAAACAGGGTCCAGAAGCTTGGACTTTGGGAATTGTACCTCAATATATAACAACCAATCCCTATATAGCAAACCTATATGCTAAAATTATATTTGGGTATATGCGAGACTATGCTGCAAGGACTGATATAGATAAAAATTCTACTATATACATAATGGAACTTGCTTCTGGGGTAGGTCGATTTACATACACCTTTCTTAGAAGATTTTTGCACATAATTGAGAATTCTTCTCTGAAAGGGTTGAAATTTAAATATATTGTAACTGATTTTTCTGAGAAGAATATTGAATATTGGCAGAATCATAGTTTTTTAAAGCCTTATTTTGACTTAGGAATACTTGATTGTGCGACCTTTGATATAACTAAATCAGAGGAGCTTCATTTAAGAAATAGTGGTGAGATTTTAGCGAGAGGAAGTCTAAAAAATCCTTTGATTTTAATCGCTAATTATACTTTTGACAGCCTCCCTCAAGATACTTTTTATGTAAACAAGGGAGAAATTTTTGAAGGCTTAATTACAATAACTTCTCCAGAAGTTAAGATTTACCCTGAGGACAAATCCATATTGGCTGGACTAGATTATTACTATACAGACAAGCAAATCCAAGGTGATAATTATTATGAAGATGATAATATTAATAAGATACTTTTACACTATAAAAATCATTTGGAGGATACATCTTTTTCACTGCCGATAATGGCAATGCGTTGTATTTCAAGATTGAAAAGATTATTTAATGATGATATAGTTTTAATTTCTGCAGATAAAGGTTATAAAAATGAAAAAGCAATGCTTGAAAACTCTCATCCATTTTTATCAAAACACGGTTGTATTTCTATGACTGTTAACTTTCACTGCTTGGAACAATATTTTAAAAATCTTGGTGGAAAAGCAATACATAGTATCTATGACCATGAAAATATAAATATGTCTCTATTTTTATTATCAAGCGGTCCCCATGATTTTGTAGAAACCACAATGGCCTATAATGAAATTATTGAAAGTATAGGACCTGATGATTTTTATATTTTGAAAAAAGCAGTAGTGTCTCAGTGTGACTCTTTAGAAACAAGACAGATACTAACTTTTATTCGGTTTACAGTTTGGGATGCAAGAACTTTTAGGGAGTGTTATAACATATTACTTGAAAGAATAGATACCGAGGAGAATTTCCCCTTTGAAGAATTGATTATGGTAATGAATAAAGTTTGGGATCACTATTTTCCTATTGGTGAAGAAGGGGATTTAGCATACTATATAGGCCTCATGTTTAGTTATATGGCATGCGATAGTGAAGCTCTAAGATTCTTTGAATATTCACGTGAATTATATGGTGCTAGTGCTGAAATTTATTATAGAATTGGAGTTTGCGCCTACAATTTAAACCAAATTAAAAAAGCCCTAAAGTATACGGAAAAGTCATTAGCCTTAGACTCATATTTCTCGGAGAGCAGGGATTTAAAAATATTAATACAAGACAAGTTAATATAAAATATAAAAAAATCTTCTCAATTGAATACTAAATTGAGAAGACTTTTTTATATTTTAAGTATCTAATGCTGAAAAAACATTTTTTGAAACTGTAAGTATATCATCTCTACCATCAACTGTAGATAAACAGTGATTAGTCCAATAATAATCTATTAGAGGATGGGTCTGCTTATTATAAACAGCAAGTCTTTCCTTAACGGTTTCTTCATTATCGTCATCTCTTTGAATCAAATTTTCACCGCAAAAGTCACAGACACCTAATTTTTCAGGTGGATTAAATTTTATATGATAACTCCGTCCACAGGAAGAACATATTCTCCTTCCTACATTTCTTTCAAGTATAAATTCGTTAGGAACATCGATTAGAAGTACAATATCCAAGGTATTATTAATACTTTGGAGAAATTTATGCAGTTGTTCTGCTTGAAAAACTGTTCTTGGGAATCCATCTAGTAGAAAACCGTTTTTACAATCCTCTTTTAGTAGTCTATCTTCCACTACTTGAATGGTTAAAGCATCAGGGACTAACTGCCCTTTATCAATATATTCTTTTGCTTGTATCCCAAGGGCCGTTTTGTTTTTAATATTCATTCTAAAAATATCTCCAGTTGATAGATGGGTTATGTTATATTTCTCACATATTAGTTTTGCTTGAGTACCTTTTCCAGCTCCAGGAGCACCTAATAAAATAATTCTCAAAATAATGCCTGCTACCTAAAATTGTAAAAAAACAATTCTAGCAATCTATTCGTTAAATGGATTGGTGGCATAACGGGTTAATGATTAGCCACATTGCAGGATTTTCACCTACCTTTCTTATTATACTTTTTGTATACGTTTAAATGACAAAGTGAAATGAACAAAATACAGTTATTAGAATATTAATAATATATACTATTATACTATATATTTAATTCATTACCATATAAAACCATATAATAAATTAGGAAATATAAATTAAGTTTATTTAAAAGTGTAAAGAGTTCTATTTTTAAATTAAATTCATATACTAATAAGAAATAATAAAAATATGAATAATTATTTGACAAGTGTTCAAATTTAGATTAATATGTAAAACAAGAATATAAGGGGAAAAATGGGAAAATAGAAAATTCAAAAATAAGAAATTTTAAGGTTGACAGATTGCATAGATGTGTATATAATAAAAAATAATATAATAAGTAAAGCGATGATGGAGAGAAAAATATCACAGTTAAACTACAGAGAACCAACGGTTGATGAGAGTTGGTGTTGATACTGATATGTAATAATCACTCTTGAGCTGCTGAGTTGAATTTGAAACTATTTTGAAGATGAATTGCAAAAACATATTTTAACTTGCAATATTAATCACAAAAGAACAAATAGTTTCGCATTAAGTAAACGAAGACGGCTGCCCCCGATATAGGGCTATGGTTATGGAAATTGATTTCAAAGTTTATTTATTTCTTTTGACCAAAAATAGGAGGTGATTTATATTAATAGATTACGAACTAGGGTGGTACCACGAATCTTTCGTCCCTATAAACATATTTAGATGTGTGTTTATAGGAATGGAAGATTTTTTTATTTGCAAAAAAGGAGATGTTGTAATGTATAGAACGGTAAGTGCTAAGGTAGAACATGGTATAGATTCGCTAGTAAGAGTTACCAATACTTTAAGAAGAAAAGAATTTCAAATTAGAGAACTCATTATGACAGAAGGCGAAATTAATGGATATTCAGATTTAAGGATAACAATAGAAGAAGTTGCGAATTTGGGAATAGAACAAGCAATGATGCAGCTTAGAAAAATTATAAGTGTATATGAAATTCAAGAATTTAAGGGGGAAAATTAAATGGCTAAAATGTATTACGATGGTGAAGCAGATCTAGGTTTATTGAAAGGCAAGAAGATTGCAATAGTAGGGTATGGAAGTCAAGGGCATGCTCATGCACTAAATTTAAAAGAAAGTGGACTAGATGTAGTTGTTGGTTTATATAGTGGCAGTAAATCATGGAATAAGGCAAGGGAAGCAGGTCTTGAGGTTTTAGAAGTTTGCGATGCGGCGAAGTGCAGTGATGTAATAATGGTACTTGCTCCAGATGAATTACAAAGTAAAATTTATAAGGAGAGTATAGAGCCATATTTAAAAGCGGGTGATGCATTGGTTTTTGCACATGGGTTTAATATTCACTTTAGTCAAATTACACCACCAGCAAATATAGATGTATTTATGGTAGCACCAAAGGGACCAGGACATTTAGTAAGAAGAGTGTACCAAGAGGGAAAAGGAGTACCCGCACTTATTGCGGTATACCAAGATTATAGTGGAAATGGGAAAGAACTTGCACTTGCTTATGCAAAAGGAATTGGTGCTACAAGGGCTGGTGTACTTGAAACAACTTTTCAGGAGGAAACTGAAACAGATTTATTTGGTGAACAGGCAGTTTTATGTGGAGGGGTTACAGAACTTATTAAAGCAGGTTTTGATACACTTACAAACGCAGGATACCAGAAAGAAATCGCTTATTTTGAATGTCTCCATGAACTTAAACTTATTGTGGATTTACTATATGAAGGTGGATTTGAAAATATGAGATATAGTGTCAGTGATACTGCTGAATATGGGGATTACATGGTAGGTAAAAGAATTATAAATGAAGATACACGAAAGGAAATGGCTAAGGTACTTTCCGAAATACAAAATGGAGAATTTGCAAGGGATTGGTTAGTAGAAAACCAAATTAACAGGCCAAACTTTAATGCTATAAAAAGAAGAGAATTAGAACATCCAATAGTAGGGGTAGGTAAAGAATTAAGAAGCATGATGTCTTGGATTAAAAAATAGGGGGAGATAATCTTGAATAGCAAAATGATAAAAGAAGGAATTTCTAAAGCTCCTCATAGATCCTTATTAAAAGCTTTAGGTTTAAGTGATATAGAAATAGAAAGACCATTTATTGGTGTTGTAAATTCTTTTAATGAAATTGTTCCAGGACATATCGGGCTAAGAGAGATTGCAGAAGCAGTAAAAAAAGGAGTTCTTATTGGTGGAGGAACCCCACTTGAGTTTCCAACTATAGCAGTTTGTGATGGACTTGCCATGAATCATGAAGGGATGAAATATTCACTTGTGAGTAGGGAACTTATTGCAGACAGTATTGAAGTTATGGCAAAAGCCCATGGCCTCGATGGATTGGTTTTAATTCCAAGTTGTGATAAAGTTGTGCCGGCAATGCTCATGGCAGCAGCAAGGTTAAATATTCCGTCAATTATAGTTAGCGGTGGCCCGATGCTTGCAGGTAAAATGAATGGCAAAAAAATAGATTTGATTACGGTTTTTGAAGGTGTGGGCGCAGTATGTAGTGGGAAAATGACGCAGGAAGAATTAGGGGAATTAGAAAATAAAGCTTGCCCAACTTGTGGTTCTTGTTCTGGAATGTTCACAGCAAATTCCATGAATTGTATGACGGAAGTATTAGGAATGGCATTGCCTGGGAATGGAACTATTCCTGCGGTATATGCAGAAAGAAAGAGGATAGCAAAGGCTACTGGAATAAAAATTATGGAGTTAGTGAAGGAAAATATATTACCTTCGCATATTCTAAGTGAAAGTGCTTTTGAAAATGCACTGACAGTGGATATGGCACTGGGATGTTCTACTAATACGGTACTTCACTTAACGGCTATAGCACATGAATTGGATATGAAGATGGACTTAGACAAAATTAACGAAATTAGTGCAAAGACACCAACACTCTGTAAATTAAGTCCTTCAGGACCTTATCATATAGAAGATTTATATGAAGCTGGTGGAGTAATGGCTGTAATGCACGAACTAAGTAAGAAAAATTTAATCCACTTAGATGCATTAACTGTAACTAATCAGACTCAAGGAGAACTTATAGAAAAGGCAGAAAAAGTGGGGTGCGAGGTAATAGCTTCTATTGGCACACCTTACAGTGAAACCGGTGGTATAGCTATTCTTAGAGGAAATTTAGCCCCAGATGGTGCAGTGGTAAAGAGAGTTGCAGTAGCAAAAGAAATGCTTAAAACAAAAGCCATAGCAAGGGTTTTTGATGGAGAAGAGGCTGCAGTAGAAGCTATTTTAGGTGGGAAAATAGGCAGAGGGGAAACGGTGGTTATTCGATATGAAGGGCCTAAAGGGGGACCCGGCATGAGAGAAATGCTTACTCCAACTTCTGCACTAGTGGGAATGGGACTGGATAAATATGTATCCCTTATTACGGATGGTAGATTCTCAGGAGGAACAAAAGGAGCTGCAATAGGGCATGTCTCTCCTGAAGCTTATGAAGGTGGACCTATTGGACTTATAAAAGATGGAGATACAATAGAAATAGACATACCTGCTGGAAAACTTGAACTACTTGTAGGAGTGGAAGAACTTGAAGAAAGAAAGAAAGTTGTAAAAATAAAAGTGCATAACTACAAAGGATATATTGGTAGATATGCAAAAATGGTTTCTTCAGCTGCCTCAGGTGCGGTTTGCAAATAAGGTTGGAGACAGGAAATATAATATAGAGGTAAATAAAATGTGCTGAAAAAGGGGGTGATAAAATGCTACTTAGGGGATCTAAAATTCTATTAGAATGTTTGAAAGAGCAGAACGCAAATATTATTTTTGGATATCCTGGTGGATCTGTAATTCCACTATATGATGCACTTTATGATGAACAAGAATATTTTACACATATTAGAACAGCTCATGAACAGGCAGCAGTTCATGCAGCGGATGGGTATGCCAGAGCAACAGGAAAGGTTGGAGTTTGCATTGTAACCTCAGGACCTGGAGCAACCAATACTATTACTGGAATTGCAACTGCTTATATGGATTCAATACCAATGGTTGTCTTTACAGGGCAGGTTCCGCGGAGTCTTCTTGGACGTGATTCTTTTCAGGAAATAGATATAATGGGGATTACATTATCTATAACAAAGCATAGCTTTATTGTAAAGGATGAAAATAAGTTAGCAGATACAATAAGAAAAGCTTTTGAAATAGCACAAAGTGGGAGACCAGGCCCTGTGCTTATAGATATTCCAAAGGATGTTTTCACAAGTGAAGCAGAATACTCACCTATGATAAATGAAGATAAAAGACAAAAGACCACTTTTCTCATAGATATGAAAAAAATACAAGAAGCAGCTAAATTGATTCAATGTGCAAAAAAACCTATAATTTATGCTGGTGGTGGAATAAAAACAGCTAATGGCTCAATAACGTTATGTAAGTTCGCAGAAACAGGAGATATTCCTGTGGCCAATACACTGATGGGATTAGGTACAATACCAAGAGGGCATACATTGTCACTGGGACTTGTAGGAATGCACGGCTCTAGAGAAACAAATTTAGCAGTTACCAATAGTGATTTAATTATAGCCATTGGTGCACGATTTAGTGATAGAGTAATTGGAAAAGCAGATGAATTTGCGCCAAAAGCAAAAATCATACAAATTGACATTGATGAAACAGAGATAGATAAAAATAAGACAGTGGATTTATCTTTAGTTGGAGACATGAATGCAATTTTAGAAACACTATTATCTTATATAAATCAAAAGGATAGAAAGGCTTGGCATGATGAAATAAAAGCCTTAAAGGATATAGGTATAGCAAGTTTGAAAAATACTACTAAGGTAGAAAATAGTTTTACACATGAAAATGTATTTCAATGTTTAAATGAAGCTCTTGATGAAGATATTATTGTTACAACAGATGTAGGGCAACATCAAATGTGGACCGCACAGTCCTGGAATTTTATTAAACCAAGAACATTTATCACCTCTGGTGGCCTTGGAACTATGGGGTTTGGAATAGGTGCCGCTATTGGGAGTCAAATGGGAAATCTAGATAAGAGGGTACTATTAATAACTGGAGATGGAAGTTTTAGAATGAGCTGCAATGAGCTTCAGACCATTTCAAAGTATAAGCTTCCTATAGTAATTGTGATTATGAATAATCATACCTTAGGAATGGTAAGACAGTGGCAAAGAATGTTTAGTAACGGAAGATACTGCGAAACGGATATTGAGGATGAAGTAAATTATGTAAAACTTGCAGAGGCTTATGGCATTGAAGGTTTTAAAGTTACTAGTAAAAAAGAATTAAAAAATGTACTGAAATCTGTAAAAATGGGAATGAAACCAATAGTTATAGATTGTTTAATAGATAAGGACGAAGGGGTATATCCAATTGTGCCACCTGGAAAATCAATTCAACAATTAGTTCTAAAATAAAAGGAGGAAATAAAAATGTTAAATTTAAACGATAAAATGGATTATGCAGAAAATATGGTAGAAAATGATAAAGTTGAAGAAATGATACAAAATCAAGTTAAATTTGAATATGATAATTCAAGTTATAAGGTTAACTATTTTGGAATAGGGAGAGAAGCTGAAGATTGGCAATAAATGATCAATTTAAATGAAATGAGAGATTTTTATTTTGTAAAATACTATGAAAATGTATAAAGTTTTAATTCATTAATTTAATAAATAATGAAAAATTGCAGAGCTAAATCAGCTAATCCATTAATAAAAAAGACTAACTGAAAATTATTATAAATTTTTAGTTAGTCTTTTATGAGGAACTTGATATTATATTACAACTTAAATTTTTGAACCATAGCGTTTAGTTTCTCCGCGGATATGGCTTGGCTCTGAGAAGCTTTTGTTATTTCTTGGATTGCCAGAACAGATTCATTAACACTCGCCAATATTTCCTCCGAGCTAGCAACTGATTCCTCGGCTGTAGCTGATACATTTTCAATTGCCTTTTTAATTTGTGATACAGTTTCATTTACTATATTCATTGAAGCTCCAATATCTGAGGACAGTGTATTAAATGCGAGTGCATCCTCACCATATTGTTTACCTGTAACTACAAATAATGTGTAATCAGGTTGAACCTTATTATCAATAAAGCTCAGTACATCTTGCGCGTTGCTAGAAAGATTTTGAAATGCTTGTTGAACTTTTCCAGTTATTTCTTGAATTCTTTGAACTGTAGTGGAGGATTTTTCGGCTAATTTTCTAACCTCATCAGCCACCACGGCAAATCCCTTGCCTTGTTCTCCAGCCCTTGCTGCTTCAATAGCTGCATTAAGTGCTAGAAGATTTGTCTGGCTTGCTATATTTCCAATCTCATCGGCCATTAGCTTAACTTCACTTACAACTTTGCCATCTGAAATCGCTTTTAATATATTTTCTTGTTTCTCCAAATATAAGGTGTTTGTTGTACTAGAACTAGTTTCAGCACTCTTTTTCACTTCATTTGCCTTAAATTCTATATTTTTTGCAATCATATTTCCTTTATTTGCTTTCTCCGTAACCTCAGCCACATTATTTGCAATACCTTCTGTGGTTGCATTTACTTCTTCTGTTGTGACACTTAAATGCTCTGCACCCAAGGATACTTGTTTCACTGATTCATTAACAATCTCCATTTTAGCAGATATTTCTTCTGTTGTAGCAGATAATTCTTCACTAGTAGCGCTAATATCAGTAGAACTGTTTGCTATTTCTCCGATTAAGGCTTTTAAGTTTGTTATAGCTTTGTTCAGAGCTTTTGCTAGAATACCTATTTCATCATTAGTATTCATAGCAACGGTTTTCGATAAATCATTTTCTCCAAGAGCCTCCGCTACTATTAAAACTTTTTTTATCTGCCTAGAAATTGTAAGTGAAATTATTAAACCTAATATAATAGCAATAAATAATCCAATAGCAATTATTCCTATAATTTGAGAATATGCATTATTATATGAAAATTGACTATTTTCATAATCGACTTTTGCCGTATCAGCAGTAAGTTTTGATTCTTTTTGTAAAACCGTTTCCATATCAGTTCTTAATTTAGAAACAGCAGGTAAAAGGTTCTTCGCGCTGTTATAATCTCCTTCATCAACTTTTTTAATTAAATCATCACTAGAAAATCGATAGCTTGTCATTAATTTTTCAAACTCGGAAAATTGTTGCTTATCTAACTCAGTAGTTATAGTTGTTTTATAATCTAAAATGAGCGCATCGTTAATGATTATAAGACCTTTAATATCGTCTTTGTTGGTTTGTATATCCTTTTTATTTGAAGGATCAAGGATTAACAATAAATCGCATCTTAGCTGAAGTAAATTTGCATTTATGTCACCAATGCTAGTAACACGTTTCATATCAATATTATAGATGTTTTTAAGGTTTTTATTAATATTACTCATATTAAACAGTCCGATAAACCCCACAATACCTATAAACAATGCAACTAAGATAAATGCTGATAATAATTTTTGAATTATTTTTAAGTTATTAATCCATTTCACTGATATTCACTCCCCTAAAAATTATTAGTTCAATTTGTTCCAATATATAGAATATCATAATAATACACTAAGTTTTATTTTTGGACAAGATATTTCTATATTATTATACATTTTACATTAAAAGGACAATTAAAAAATTGCATGGCGCTTGACCAATATATATTAATATGATAAGATATATTTGAAAATGGGATAAACGATTACATATAGCTTTGAGCAGATATTTTTTGAATAGGCTGCTTTTGGAAGATTTACAAATAATAAAATATTCGTTGACAGTGAATAAAGAAAACCAATGCGTTTAGCTTTAGAAGGTCAGCACAAAAAACATTTATGTTTTTGTGTTGGCCTTTTTTTTGTTTTGTTGTATAAACCTTATTTTATATAATAACTTTTTGGAGGAGGATGTAAATTATGATAGGACAAGCAGGTAGAGAGAAATCTGACGATGTTTTAGTACAAGTTGATATTGACACATCAGAGGGCATAAAAATTGATATAGAAAGCAAAGTCAAACAACTATTTGGAAAACAAATAGAAAAATCAGTTAAGAAAGTACTTTGCGAAATGAATGTTGCAAATGCATATGTTACTTTAAAAGATCAAGGAGCTTTAGACTTTGTAATAAGAGCTAGGGTTAAAACAGCTATTAAAAGAGCAATAGGGGGCGTGAAATAATGAAGAAATTAAGAAGAACTATGATGTTTTGTCCTGCAAGTAATCCTAAAATGCTCTTTACAGCTCAAATATATAAGCCTGATTGTATAATATTTGATTTAGAGGATGCAGTTGTTTATGCTGAAAAGGATTCTGCAAGAGATTTATTATGCGAAGCATTAAAAGTCGTGGATTATGGAAAAATTGAAGTTTTTGCTAGAATTAATGCACTATATACACCATTTGGCGAAACTGATGTGCGTGAACTTGTAAAAGCAGGTCTTAAAAATATTAGACTTCCTATGTGCGAATGTAGTGAGGATGTTCAAAAATTAGAAAGACTTATAGAAGAAGTTGAAAAAGAGAATGGCATAGAAATTGGGACAGTTAAAATTCAATGTGCTATTGAAACTCCAAAGGGAGTAGAAAATGCATATGAAATAGCTAAATCTAGTGATAGAATCGTAGCAATATCGATAGGTGCAGAGGATTTTACAAGATCTCTTGGAACAGACAGAACAAAAGCTGGAAGAGAATTGTTTTACGCAAGAACAAGAGTAGTTATCGCAGCATCAGCAGCAGGAGTAGATTCTATAGATACCGTATGGGCAGATGTATCGGATATGGAGGGGTTTATAGCAGAAACAAAGGAAGCAAAAAATTTAGGATTCTCGGGTAAGTCTTGTATACATCCGTCTCAAGTTAAAGAGGTACATAGAATTTTTACACCTTCAAAAGATGAAGTGGAAAAGTCTTTAGAGATTATCCATGCGGCTAATGAAGCTGAAAAAATGAATTTAGGAGTAATAACTGTTAATGGTAAGATGGTAGATTACCCAGTGGTTGCAAAGGCTGAGAGAATAGTAGCTCTCGCAAAAGGTGCAGGAGTATATAAGGAGGAGGAATAAAATAATGGAATTTATAGAAAATGCAGTAGGCAGAAAAATACCTAAATACATAGACGGTGTAGGAGTGCTAAAACCCTATAGGGGACCTTTTGCAACAAGACCTGAAGGAAAAAAATATGCTCCAAGTAAAGCATATAGTACACCCGGTTATAATAAAATACTAACCAATATTAGGGAGGCCATTGAAAAGACTGGTCTTAAAGACGGAATGACTATATCTTTTCATCATCATTTAAGAGAAGGAGACTACATATTAAATGCAGTAGTAGATCAGATAGCAAAAATGGGTATAAAAAACATTACAATTTGTGCTTCTTCCCTTAATAAAGTTCATGAACCACTAATTGAACATATAAAAAATGGTGTAATAACAGGCCTTCAAACTAGTGGTCTTAGAGGCAAACTTGCTAAAGAAATATCTACTAAAAATATTTTGGGAAAACCTGTAATATTTAGAACACACGGTGGAAGGGCAAGAGCTATAGAAGCTGGAGATGTAAAAATTGATGTAGCATTTTTAGGAGCTTCTGCTTGTGATAAAATGGGAAATATGAATGGAGTAGATGGAAAATCAGCCTTTGGAGCTATAGGATATGCTATGGTTGATGCTGAGTATGCAGATAAGGTAGTAGCAATAACAGATAATTTAGTAGAATATCCGCTATATCCTATAAGTATATCTCAAACATTAGTGGATTATGTTGTTGTAATGGATGAAATAGGTAATCCTTCACTAATCTCATCGGGTGCAACTAGAGTTACTAAAAATCCACTGGAACTTACAATAGCGGAAAATGCAGCAAGGGCAATAATAGATTGTGGATATATTAAAAATGGTTTCTCATTTCAAGCTGGGAGCGGTGGTTCAGCATTAGCTGTAGTTAAATTTGTAAAAGAATATATGGAAGAAAATAATATTGTAGGTTCCTTTGCTTCAGGTGGGATAAGTTCATATATGGTAAATATGCTTGAATCAGGATTATTTAAGGCGCTATTTGATACACAGACATTTGACTGCGAAGCGGGAAGTTCTCTTAAAAGAAATCATAATCATATAGAAATGTCCGCATCCACATATGCTAATCCACATAATAAAGGATGCGTTGCACATCAACTAGATGTAATGATATTATCAGCTACTGAAATAGATATTAATTTTAATGTTAATGTTATGACAGGTTCAACGGGAATAATTATGGGAGCTCAAGGTGGACACCCAGATACAGCAGCTGGAGCAAAATTTACAGTTGTAGTGGCACCACTCATGAGAAAAAGAATTCCTATAGTTGTTGATGAAGTTACTACAGTTGTGACACCAGGAGAAACTGTTGATGTAGTTGTAACAGAAAGAGGAATAGCAATAAACCCAAGAAGAACAGATATAATAGAAAAATTAAGTAAATCCAACCTTCCTATTATGACTATAAAAGAATTGAAAAATTTAGCCGAGAGCTTTACAGGTATTCCAGAAAAACCAGAATTTGATGAAGAAATTGTAGGAATAGTTGAATATAGAGATGGGACTATAATGGATGTTATAAGAAAAGTAAAACAAAAATAACTGCTATTTCTAAAAAAAAGAGTATATTGACATAACCTTATGAGTATGGTATCATTTACATTATAAGATGGTATCATTTACATGGCGATATATCATATGAAATCAATAAGCTTAAGATAAATATAAATTTATAGGTTATTTTAAGATGCAAAGGGTTTCGTAATAAAATATATTTACAAAATTTAATATCTATGATGACAGGGATTAAAGATAACTATTTAAGTTAAGCTTTATAAGGTCAGTATAAAAAACTGTGAGGTTTTTTCTGCTGATCTTTTTGTTTTGCCTAAATAATTGTTTTAAAATAGAGACTTAATCCCTTCACTTAAATATAAACCAGGTAATTAAATTATATTAAAAATAAGAGGGGGAATTTCTGTGAAGAAGAACAATTTAACAAAAATGCTTTTAGTTGGAACATTAGCACTTACAACGGTTTTATCAGGTTGTGGATCAAAAACTACTACTGGAGAAGCAAAAGCACCTACCTACCCTACAAAAGCGATGGAATTTATAGCACCAAGTGGAGCAGGTGGTGGTTGGGATTTAACAATTCGAACTGTAGCGAAAACATTAGGAGATACAAAGCTTGTATCAGTACCAATGCCAATAACTAATAAAGCAGGTGGCGGTGGCGGAGTAAACCTATCATACATGCAATCAAAAAAAGGAGCAGATAATCAAATATCTGTATATTCACCACCAATTTTACTTATTAACTTAAGTGGTTCAACAAAATTTAGTTATAAAGATACTACACCACTTGCAGGACTTATTTCAGATTATGCAGCTTTTGCTGTAAATATTGGTTCAAAATATAAAACAATTAATGAAGTAATGGATGCACTAAAGAAAGATCCTAAAAGTGTTAAAATAGGAGGAAACTCTGCAGCAGGAAGTATGGATCATATTCAATTCTTAATAATGGCAAAAGCAGCAGGAGTAACAAACTTAAAAGATATAGATTTTATAAGTTTCCAAGATGGTGGGGCTGCTGCTCAATTAATGGGAAACCATATTGATCTTTTGACAACAGGGATTTCCGACGTTGCGCAACTCGCAGAAAGTGGAAAAATAACAGTATTAGCGCAGTCAGCTGATAAGAGAATAGGAACAGGCGCCGTTGCAAAGATACCAACATGTAAAGAATCAGGAATTAATGCAACATTTACAAACTGGAGAGGATTATTTGGAGCACCAGGGATGCCAGATTATGCCGTTAAATATTGGCAGGATACTTTAGCTAAGATGGTAGAAACTCCAGAATGGCATGCAGCTTGTAAGCAAAATGGATGGGATGAGACTTATTTAAATACAGCGGATTTCAATAAGTTCCTAGAAAAGACTAACACTGAATATAAAGCAATATTACAAGAAATTGGAATGTTAAAATAAAAAAAATATAACTTTAAATTTGATAAGGAACTATAATTCCTTATCAAATTTAAAATTAGAAGGAGGATATTATTTTGGATAGTAAGAGTAAGGATAATAGTGAAAGTAAGAGTAAGATTAAGATGGATTTTGATGCTTTAGTTGGAATTGTTGTTGCTTTAGGTGGAGTAATATACCTTATAGCATCTTATAATGTACCAAGATCAACAATTGGAAAACCACTCTCTCCTTCATATTTTCCGTTTTTATTGGGTGGAATTTTGGTGGTTTTAGGAATTTTACTTTTTTTTAGAAGTGACTTGGAAAAGACAAAACAGTCAATAAAAGAAATGAAGAATATGAGTGAAAAAGAAAAATCGAATTCAAAACTTATTGCAATAACCACTGTTGCATGTATTGTTTATGGAATAATTTTTAATACTTTGGGCTTCGTAATATCGACTTTCATATTTATAGAATTTATGTTGTATTTGACTAATAAAAAAGAAATGTTGAAAAATACAATAGTGAGTATATGTTTTAGTATCGTTATTTATATTCTGTTTTCAACATTTTTAGGAATTATTCTTCCACCATTACCATTTTTAAATATTTAATAGGAGGTTAAATAATGGGTGACGTATTTACAAATTTAATTAATGGTTTTATGATAGCCAGTACACCATATCATATACTTATGGTTACTATAGGTGGAGTTCTAGGTACTATAGTTGGTATGCTTCCAGGACTTGGACCTGCAACAGGGGTTGCAGTATTGCTTCCACTAACTTTTTCTATGGGTCCAACAGCTGCCTTAATTACAATGTGTGGAGTTTATTATGGAGCTATGTTTGGCGGTTCAAGAAGCTCAATTTTAATCAATACCCCAGGGGACGGAGCGGCACTTGCTGCAACTTTTGATGGTTATCCTATGGCTATGCATGGTAGAGCAGAATCTGCACTTGCAATTTCGGCTATAGCATCATTTATCGGGGGGACAATCTCAGCAGTATTCATGGTTTTCGTTGCTAATCCTATTGCAGATTTTGCATTGAAATTTGGACCAGCGGAATATTTCCTTCTGATGATAGCAGCACTTGCTATGACAGCATCGATGTCTGAAAAGAATATGTTAAAAGGATTTATTGCAACAATTATTGGATTAATGATAACAACTGTTGGTATAGATGCACAATCTGGTGTACCAAGATTCACTTTTGGGATATTAGAGCTACAAACAGGAATAGATTTTCTAGTAGCTATAATTGGTATTTATGCTTTAGGCGAAGTTTTTAAAAGCTTTAAATCTCTTCAAGATGGAACAATTAAAGCTCAAACAAAATTCAAGAAAATTTGGATTACAAAGGAAGAATGGAAAAGATGTAAATGGCCTATATTAAGAAGTACACCCCTTGGATTCTTCATTGGAGCACTTCCAGGTGCAGGTGGAACAATGGCCTCATTAATGGCATATAACAACGAAAGGAATTTCTCTAAACATCCAGAAGAATTTGGTCAAGGTGCTATTGAAGGCTTAGCAGCACCAGAAGCTGCAAATAATGCTGCGTCAGTTGGAGCATTAATACCAATGCTTACACTTGGTATTCCAGGTTCAGGAACAACTGCAGTTATGATGGGAGCATTATTAATGCTCGGCATTCAACCAGGACCGCTTTTATTTTCACAGCATCCTGATATAGCATGGGGTCTTATTGCAAGTATGTTTATAGGAAACATTATATTAGCAGTTATAAATATTCCGCTTGCAGGCGTTCTTGTAAGAGTTTTATCTATTCCAGCAAAGATACTTTACCCTCTAGTACTTGGCCTTGCTTTCGTAGGATGCTATGCTATAAGCAACAGTGTAATTGACTTTTATTTATTAACCATGTTCGGAATCTTAGGTTATGTGATGAGTAAAGTTGATTTACCATCGGCACCATTAGTGCTGGGTTGTATAGTTGGTGGAACCATGGAGCAATCCTATAGACAAGCCATTAAAATATCTAATGGAAGCATTAAGATATTTTTCAGTTCAGGAGTAGCAATAGTTTTAATACTTGTTACAATAGTTTCAATTGTATATCCAATAATTAAATCAAAATATGGAAAGAAAAAGATAACCATTGCACAGTAACATAGTATTTAACAATAAGCTAACTCGTTTTTAGTAATGAGTTAGCTTATTGTTAAAAAGAGGTGATAAAACATGAAAATAAATATTACTGAAACCGTGCTCAGAGATGGGCAACAATCTCTCGTTGCAACGAGAATGCATTATGATGAGTTTGAAGGCATACTAGAAAAGATGGATAATGCAGGATACTATTCTATTGAGTGTTGGGGTGGGGCAACCTTTGATTCATGCCTTCGATTTTTAAATGAGGATCCATGGGAAAGACTTAGAAAGATCAAATCTAAATTAAAAAATACGAAACTTCAAATGCTTTTAAGAGGTCAAAATTTATTAGGATACAAGCATTATCCAGATGACGTTGTTAGAAAATTCATTCAATTATCTATAAAAAATGGAATAGATATTATAAGAATATTTGATGCCTTAAACGATTTTAGAAATATTGAAGTGTCAATTGATGAAACACTAAAATGTGGTGGGCATGCACAAGGATGCATTTCTTATACTACAAGTCCTATACATAATCTTGAGAAGTATATAGAACTCGGAAAGAAACTAGAAAAAATGGGTGCGAATTCGATTTGTATTAAAGATATGGCTGGAATTATGGGTCCAAGGGAAGCTTATGATCTTATAAAAGCTTTAAAAGGAGTAGTAAACATTCCTATATTCCTTCATACACATTCAACCACAGGACTTGCTCCAATGACTTACCTTAAAGCAATAGAAGCAGGCTGTGATGGAATAGATACAGCTATATCCTCATTCTCTGGTGGAACTTCTCAACCACCTACGGAATCTATGAATTATGGATTAAAGCAATTAAAATACGCAACTGGACTCAATGAAAATGTATTAAAAGATATAAATGACTTCTTTAAACCAGTTAAGGATGGATTTATAAAATCTGGGATACTTGATCCACTTGTGCTTGGAACGGAAACTGATGCTCTTGTTTACCAAATTCCAGGCGGAATGCTGTCTAATCTTATTTCACAACTTAAACAACAAAATTCACTGGATAGACTTGATGAGGTTTTAGCAGAGACACCAAGAGTTAGAAAAGATTTAGGTTATCCACCACTGGTAACACCAATGAGTCAGATGGTAGGGGTTCAAGCTGCTACTAATGTATTATTAGGTGAAAGATATAAAAGCATATCAAAAGAAGTTAAGGCCTATGTAAGAGGTGAATATGGTTTGGCACCAGGTGAAGTTGATCCTGTGCTTATAAAAAAGATTCTAGGGGATGAAAAGCCAATTACAACTAGGTTTGCAGATACACTAGTGCCTGTTTTTGAAAAAGTAAAAAATGAAATAAAGGATATAGCTAATACGGATGAAGATGTGCTTTCATATATTCTCTTTCCGCAAATTGCCGAGAAGTTCTTTAAGAATAAAGATGAGATGAAGGAAGTCAAGGTTAGTTATACTATCATGAAGGTGTAAAGGAGGGTTAATATGTCAATAGCTAATAGTTTGTTAGTAGCTCTAATTCTTATGAGTGTAGTATTTAGTTGCCTCGTTGCATTAAGTTTTCTTTTGAAGGCACAGGCATTTGTTTTTAGTTTTATTGATAATAATAAAAAGAATCAAAAGAGCAAAGAAGAAGTTGCGAGTGACATAGATTCATCTCAAAATAATATTGAAGTATCAACTGGTGAATTAAAACTCATAGGTGTGGATGAAAAAACTACTGCAATTATTATGGCAATTTTAAGCGATGAATTAGAAATATCTTTATGTGAGCTTCAATTTAAATCCATTAAGTTAATTAATTAATAATTACATTATTTTCGATAGGAGGCAAAACATAAATGAAATATATTGTTACGATTAATAATAATAGCTACGAAGTTGAGGTTGAAAGAGGAAAAGCTACAATAGTAGGGACTGATGAAATTGCTATTGGAACAGTTCAGCAAGTAGGTGGTTCTAAATTAGAAAATCCTGTTGCAATAACACAACCTGTGGTAGGTACAAATGGAGCAGGAGAATCATTAAAAGCTCCAATGCCTGGTGCAATTTTAGATATAAAAGTAACCCAAGGATCTAGGGTTAAAGATGGCGATGTTTTATTTATACTTGAAGCAATGAAAATGGAAAATGAGATAACAGCAACTAAAGATGGAGTAGTTACAAAGATTTTGGTGACAAAAGGTGCATTAGTTTCTACAAATGATGTACTTGCAGTGATTCAATAGTAGGGAGGAATATTTATGTCTATTTCGTTTACAGATACAATAAGTCAAATATTTAGTGAATCTGGTTTTGCAACAATAACATGGCAGCAATTAGTAATGATCTGTGTGGCCTGTGTCCTTATATATTTGGCAATAGGAAAGAAATTTGAACCACTTTTACTTTTACCTATAGCCTTCGGAGTTCTTCTGGCTAATTTACCTTCTACTGGAATTATGAGCCCGCCCCGTGCAAACTCTACGGAGCCTGGTGGACTACTTTACTATTTATATATGGGTGTTAAGTTAGGTATTTATCCTTCACTTATATTCTTAGGAATTGGTGCTATGACCGATTTTGGTCCACTTATTGCTAGGCCATCAAGTTTATTTTTAGGAGCCGCAGCGCAATTTGGTGTTGCAATTGCCTTTGTTATTGCAACTGCATTAGGATTCGCATCTAAAGCTGCAGCTTCAATAGCTATTATTGGAGGAGCAGATGGCCCAACAGCAATATATGTGACAACAAGACTTGCACCAGAGTTGCTACCAGCAATTGCAATAGCAGCTTATTCTTATATGGCACTTATACCACTTATACAACCACCTATAATGAGACTGCTTACTACTAAGAAGGAAAGAGAAATTAAAATGGAGCAACTTAGAGAAGTGTCTAAGCTTGAAAAAATAGTATTTCCGGTAGTTGTAACAATAGTATCAGTTCTGTTGCTTCCTACAGTAGCACCACTTATAGGAATGCTAATGCTTGGTAACTTATTTAAAGAATCTGGTGTTGTTGAAAGACTTTCGAGTACTGCGCAGAATGGTATGATTAATGTAGTTACGATTTTCCTTGGGACTACTGTAGGAGCTACTGCAGCAGCAGAAACATTCTTAAGAGCTGAAACCTTAAAAATTATAGTTTTGGGACTTATTGCTTTTACATTTAGCACTGTAGGAGGGTTACTTCTCGGAAAATTAATGTGCGTTATGTCAGGTGGAAAGGTAAATCCTTTAATTGGTTCAGCAGGTGTATCAGCCGTTCCAATGGCAGCCAGAGTTTCCCAGGTAGAGGGTAGAAAGGCGAATCCATCAAACTATCTTCTTATGCATGCAATGGGTCCTAATGTAGCAGGAGTTATAGGCTCAGCCGTTGCTGCAGGAGTATTGCTAGCTATGTTTGGTTAGTAGCCATATCTTCTTTTTCTGCTGTAAACATAATTTTTTAATATTTTTGATAAAATTAAATTAAATCAAATATACAAAAGGTTAGCATGTTATATACTGCTAACCTTTTAGCCATATTAAAAATAATTTATAAGCAATTTAAAAGTTAAGACAAATATGATTAAACCATAAATTTATGTATATTTATGATATAATAACGAAGATATTATTATCAATTAAGTACATGCACTTATAGGGGGGAATTTATTTTTATGAAAAATAAATTTGTCAAATTCAAAAGAAAAAAATCAAGTAAATATACAGTAATTATATTTTCTATTCTAATTTTATTAGGGTTTATATTAATTTTAGTATGGACAAATTATAAAAATTTTAGAGATTCTATAATCTATAATCAGCAAGAGAATTTATTGACAATTTCAGAAATGACTGCAAGAAGCTTAGAGACTTATATGAATGAACAAAGATTAAACATAGAAATTATAGCTCAAAATTATGTATTTCAAGAAAAGGTTGATGCACTAATAAAAAGTACAAATGCTGATTTTAGTACAGATATTCTAGATATATACTATACAACTCAGCAAGAAAGTGTTCAATCAGTAGAAATATTAAATAAACAAGGTGTAGTTTTAGAAAAAAAGCCTTTAATGATTAATGACAAAGAAGGTGTAGGTAAAAATATTTCTACATACGCAGGTGTAAGCGAAGTAATAAAAGAAAATAAAACTTCTGTAGGAAAAATAGAATTTGATAAACAAAATGGACCTACTATATGTTTATTACAACCCATTTTTTATAACAATGAATTTGAAGGAATTATAAGAAGTAAGATAAGTATAAATACCTTATATAAAAAAATTGTCCAACCTATAAAAGTTGGAGATAAGGGATATGTTTCTGTAAAAGATAAAAATGGAATACTTTTAATGCACCCAAACAATGAGGGTGTAGGCAAAAATGTTATTGATGCAAGACAAGGTGAATTTCCAGGATATGATTGGTCAGAACTGGACAAAATTGTTGAGGAACAAAAAAAAGGAGGAAAGGGTGTAAATATATATCATTCTATATGGCCAGGAGACAAAAGCTATAGTAGAATTAAAAAAATCAGTGCGTATTCCCCAGCTTTTATAGGGGATAATTTTTGGATAGTAACAGTTACCTTGGATTATAGTGATGTTGTAAGTATCATTAGTAATAATTTGTATAATATACTTTTATTATCTGGAGCTGTGATATTGATTTTTATATTTGCCATACGATATATTTATAAACTTAAGGAAAATGAAAGTAGACTTGAAGTAGAGGCTAAATATGTAAAAGAAGTTGAGAATCTTAATGAAGAGTTAAAAGGAGATATAGAAGAAAGAAAATTACTTGAAGTTGAACTCATTAGAAATAGAGAAAAATATGAAGTTTTATTTAGTAGTGGCAGCGATTGTATTTTTATTTTAAATATGAATGATAGGGTATTTGGAGAATTTCTTGAAATTAATGATAGGGGATGTACGATACTTGGATACTCTAAACAAGAAATATGTAACATGGAGTATTATGACATAGATATAGGACTTGGAAATGAGAGGATTCAAGAGATTAAAAAGAGATTAAATAATAAAGAAACAATATTATTTGAAACTGTTCTTAAAACAAAAAATGGTAAAACTATACCCGTGGAGATAAATACACGATTATTCAAGCTACAAAACGAAGAAAAATTAGTATTGATTTCTAGGGATATCACAAATAGAAAAATTGAAGAGGCGGCTTTAATTAGAAGTGAAGAGAGGTTTAGAAGTATAATAAATCAGGTAGCATCTCAGATTACTCTTGAGGGTGAATATAAAGAATTTTTCGAATCAATTAATAAGAATGATATTACAATAGTAGGAAATGGAAATCAGGAAATGATTATAAAGTTAGAAAAAATAAACATGAAACTTGAAAAGATGTTTAAAAATGAAATGGATGAGAATAAGAGAAAAGAAGCACTAATGATTTATCAATCAAAATTTGTTGCTATGGGAGAAATGATTGGAAATATCGCTCATCAATGGAGGCAACCATTAAGTATATTAGGGCTTATTATAACAAATATAGAAGATATGCATAAATATAATGATGTAGATGAAGAAGTTTTAGGTAATTTAATAGGTAAATCAAGAAGACTTATTGATAAAATGTCTCAAACTATAGATGATTTTAGATACTTTTTTAAACCGAAGATGGACAAAGAAAATTTTTCTATATATGATAGTATTTCCTCAACTATGGAATTAATAGAAGATAATTTTAAATTTTATAAAATAGAAGTTAGCATAGAAAATACAGATAATCTTAAGGCATATGGATATTTAAATCAATATTCTCAAGTGATTTTCAATATAATTAATAATGCAATTGATGCATTATCAGAATGTAATATTAAAAATAAAAAAATTGGAGTTGAAATAAGCAGCGATGGGTTTTATAATACGGTAAAAATAAAAGATAATGCTGGTGGAATAGATGAACATATAGCAAAAGAAATATTTGAACCATATTTTACTACAAAGCGGAAGAAACAGGGCACAGGTCTTGGATTGTATATGTCAAAAATGATCATTAAAAAGAATTTTAATGGAAATATAAAATTTAATAATACAGATGAGGGAGCTTGTTTTAGTATATCTATACCGGTAAAGGAGATTGATAAAGATGTTTATTAAACAAGAAGAAAATTTATTAGCTAATTTGAAAGTCTTATATGTGGAAGATGAAGAATTTCATAGAGAACAACTAGGAATATTTTTAAAAAGAAGAGTTGGTAAATTGTTTTTAGCAGAAAATGGGCAAGATGGATTAAATAAGTTCAAGGAATTTAAACCAGACATAGTTATTACTGATCTTAAGATGCCAGAAATGGATGGAATGGAAATGGCAAAAGAAATAAGAAAAACAAACAAAAACTGTGCAATAATTATTACTACAGCTTTTTCTGATGTTGAAACAATACTTTCAGTAGTTAATGTAGGAATAGATAACTATGTTTTAAAACCTATAAAAAATGATGAACTTATGGAAGCAATGTTAAATGCAGCAGTTAAAGTATTTAAGCAAAGACAGGATGAAACAATTATAAATGATAATTCTATTCTTAGTAAAACATCAAAAACAGAAATGGAAAATAAAATAAAAGATTTGCTTGCAAGGTTCATTAAAACAAATACCGGGAAAGGTCCTAAAGATATAAAGGTATTTATTAGCGGGAATATAATAGAGATTAAAGCATTTGATACACTTACTCTATTTGAGAAAAGATTACTAGAGAATAGTCAAAATTACTCAATGGTAAATTACAATAGGCAAGCCTTTTATATGGACAGGAAGCAGGAGGTTGAAGGTATTATTAGAGAAGCAATAATGTCAGATTTGACTTTAAAAGAAGTGATAATAGATTCTAATAATAATGTAGATAAGATTTTAATTACAATAAAATAATTCCAAAAGGGAGTAAAGATGCAAAATTTTGTTTTTTCACTTAATGTAGTTTTACCGCTTCTAATAATGATGGGTGTGGGTTGGGGATTAAAATATTTTAAGGTATGTGATGAGAGCTTTTTTAAAACAGCAAATAAATTAACTTTTAAGCTTTTTTTACCTTTATTGTTGTTTAATAATATTTATTTAAGTGATATACAGAGCAGTTTCAACCTAAAACTCATTGTTTTTGTAGTATCTTCAATTCTTATAACTGTGATTTTATTAATCTTAATTATCCCAAGAATTGAGAAGCAAAATGCCAATAGAGGAGTATTGATCCAGGCGCTTTTCAGGAGCAACTACATATTGTTTGGAGTGCCCATTTGTATGAATTTATTTGGACAAGCAGATATGGGAATAACTTCTATGCTTGCTGTTTTTGTGGTTCCATTATATAACTTTTTAGCCGTTGTAGTGCTAACAACATATGCAAACAAAGGAAATAATGAGGTATGGTCAATAAAAAAGACTCTTATAGATGTAGTTAAAAACCCACTAATTATTGCCTGTGTTATCGGAATAATAATGGCTACTATAGGACTCAAAATTCCAAGTGTTCTTGAAAAGACCATTACAGATATTTCAAAGATAGCAACTCCTTTTGCACTTATTATTTTAGGAGGGGAATTTGCGATTAGTGATGCTCTAAAAAATATTAAATATATTGCTTGGGTTTCTATATTTAAGTTAATTATTATACCCGCAATTATCATTTTTTCGGCGATTTTAATTGGGTTCAGAGGGTTTGAACTAGGAGTTTTGCTTTCCATTTTTGCATCACCTATAGCGGTATCAAGCTTTGTTATGGCACAGAATGTGAAATCGAATGATGAGCTAGCAGGGCAGTTGGTTGCAACCACTACGATTTTATCATCTTTTACAATTTTCTGCTTTATTCTTATTTTAAAAAGCGGTGGCTTCATTTAGCAATTTCAGCTATCAGTTCTATCTTGCAGTTATTTGAGATGCCTTTTGTGTTAACATAGTAATAACAATAAGATGCCACTTGCCACTAACGTGGCAAGTGGCATCTTATTGATTGCAAATATATCTAATTGGATATTAAAATGTATTAAAGGAAAAGTACGTTTTGCATCGAATTACTTTACTTAATAATATAATGTAGAAATAGAAATGATTTATAATCGAGTTTCTATAGAAAACATCAAAGGAGAGTCAAATATGCTAAAGAAAATAATAATTATTTTGAACTGTATTATTGCAGTAGATACTATTAGTATGTTTTTTCTAAATACACTCTTAGGAAGCTTATTTTTGTTCTTATGGTTAATAGCTGATTTCATTATTTATAGAATAGTAATATTTTCAGGATTTTCTGCGGATTCAAAGGAATACAACACAAATACAGAAATGAATTTAGTGAAAGCTGCGAAAAATGATCCGCTGATATTGACAGAAAAAACACCGTCTATAGTAAAAGACCTAGTTGAATTTATGTCGAAGCTAAATAGATCGATGTTAGTTTCTTCTTGCCAAGTTATTAAAGTTATGAAAAGACTAGTTACAATATCTTCTGAGCTTAAGAAAGCCTCTGGAGAAATAACACTGGCCATAAGTGATGTAGCCAGTGACATGGGAGATCAACAAGAAAAAGTAATAGAAATATCTGATTTGCTTGATAAAATAGTTTCTTCTGTGAATGTTCAAAGTGAAGAAGTTGATAAGGCCTTGCAAGTCAGTCAAAAGGCTAATTTACAGGTTGAAAACTGTAATAAAGCATCTAATTCAATGAATAATCAAATGCTCCAGATAAAAACATCAGTAGACAATGTTGTGGAAATTTCTGATGGATTAGAAAAAAAATCTTCTGGAATAAATAACATAGTTGATTCAATTTTAGAAATTGCTGATCAAACTAATTTACTTGCGCTTAATGCCGCAATAGAAGCAGCTAGAGCAGGTGAAAGCGGTAGAGGGTTTGCTGTAGTTGCAGATGAGGTTAAAAAGCTTGCATATCAAGCTAAAGAGGCAGGAACTAATATTATTTATGTCACAAAGGGTATTCAAGATGACATAATCTTATCACGAAAAATGATGAATGAAGTCCAGGCAAAAACAGAAATAGGAACTAATATTACTAGGGATACTATTTCAGCATTGTCTGCTATATATGAAATTATTGATACAGTTTCAAAAGAATTTAAAGAAGTTAAGAAAACAAATAAAATTCTATGTGAAAATAACCAGCAAGTAAAGGAGTTTATAGAAGGTCTTGCACGTATTACAGAAAGGACTTCAGCTGTTAGCCAGCAAATAAGTGCATCTTCACATGAAGTGAGCAATTCACTTATAGGTATGGATACTTTAGCTAATGAAGCATTTGGAGAAAGCTCATATCTTCAAGAAAAAATTTCTGAGAGAACAATTAATGTAGAATCCTTGTTAAAAATTGGTAGCCACCTTCAAAAAATCGATATTGACAGTGAGCTCAAGCAAAGTGATCTAGATAATCTTAAAAATGAATTAGGTTGTGATTCAGTTTCTATAACTGATGAATTTGGAACAATTTATATTTCATCAAGTGTAAGTGATATTGGATTCAATCTATGTGGATTTAGTGCTGAAGATAAGGATGTACTTGAGAAAAGGAGAGAAAGTTTTGTAACTCCCCTTATTAAAGCAGAAATGACAGATAGCTTCTGGAAATACATAACATGTCCTAGACTTAAAACAAAAGGTATCATTCAATATGGGTTTTTAATAGACAGATTCATATGATAACAAAATAAACACCATTCATTTGGTGTTTATTTTTATATTATAACCACTTTTTCTTTTTAAAAAATAAGATTTCGAATAGTGAACTAAAAATCATTATAAATATAACTATGAAATAACTATATTTAGCACGTAATTCGGGCATGTTTACAAAATTCATACCATAAATTCCAGTTATAATTGTGAGGGGCATCATTATTGTAGAGATTATAGTTAAAAACTTCATTACACTGTTCATGGAATTAGATAATTGTGAAGAATAAAGTTCTAAACAAGATGTAACCATTTCATGGTCAGATTCAATTAAATCATATATTCGTAGTATATGGTCATATATATCAGAGAAATACAATCTATATTTCTCAGTTATAATATCATCATGTCTCAAAAGAGTATTTAATACTTCCCGCAAAGGAGAAACAACACGCCGTAGCTTAATAACACTTTTTTTTACATTCATAATATTATTAAGGGTACTTTGAACAGGGTTGTTCATGGTTTCTTCCTCTAAACTATTAATTCTTTCTTCAACTTTGTCTGTTATAATAAATAATTGGTCTATGGCTTCATCAAGAATATGATATAAAACAAAATCACTTCCTTTAGAAACAATGTCTAAGCCGTTGGCTATGTCATTAACAATCTTATTTAATAATTTATTTTCACCATAATGTATTGTTATAATATAATTTGAGCTAAGAAATATATATATGTTGTTGTAAGAGAATGTATTATTTGGATGGCTATCTGAAGTGGCTATATTTAAAAAATGATAATGCTTATAGTCACTTATTTTACTCCTCTTACTCCTTCGAATACAGTCGTCAATAGAAAGATGATGAAAATTAAATTTATCTTTTAAAAAAACAAAATCATCATCAGTTGGATTATTAATATTAAGCCAAAACACTTTGTCAGCATTGGTTGTTTTATTCACAAAAGCCTTTTCTATGTCTTTAAATTCATGAACTTCACTATTAATATAAGTTATCAATAAAATCTCTCCCTTTGTTGAAATATACACAATAATAACTATATATATATTGATATTAATACAAAATGTATTCTGTCTAATTCTATCATACTGTTTTTATTTTAAAAAGCCTATTTTATAATATTGTAAAATACTGTAGATTGTAAAATACTATCAATGTGAAGGAATTCTCGCATAAGTAGTAGTGGAGAAAAATATTAGATTTAAAAGAAAAAAAAGAAGGTATTAGCCTTCAAAAATTTTTTTGAATAGTTAGAATATTATTTAGGTTTCCCATTTTTCCATTCACCTTCATAATATACGGATCCATCGGAATTATAGGCAGTACCCATTCCATTTGGACCATTATATTTAAATTTACCTATATATTTATCTCCACTATTAAAATAAAAAGTACCAACACCATAGGGTTTTTGATTTTTAAATTCACCTACATATCTACTACCGTCAGAATAATATTTTGTAACCACATCATCCATTATAAAGACTCCTTCTTTTTCTAGTTATTAAAAAATATTTATCCATTATTTTAACCTACTATAATTATATTAACACTTAATACATTGTAACATAATTTACTAAAAATGTATGTTATTTTTTTAAAAGTAATAAATTACAATATAAAATCATAATTTAATTGAGTAATGAAATAATTATATGAGGGTGTGTTTAGATGGAATTAAAACTTAGTTATTCAACGAAAAAGAAAAGTGACAAGTTATGCGAATTAAAACAAAAGTTAGATAACAAGAAAGCTTCATTGCCCTTACTTACAGGAATAGCTTGCTTGCTTGGGGTTTATATGCTCTTGTTTAACGATAGATACATATCTTATGCAACAGCTGTTTTTGAAAATAAAAGTCTACAAACTGCTATAAAAACATTTGATTTGATTATATTTTTAGGTCTTGCAGCTACAATGTTTATTATTTATATATTATTAGAAGGATTAAAAAAAGATAAAATAAATTATGAGGATAATAGAAAAGATTTGATGAAAACTATAGGTAATGAATTTTGCACTTGTGTGAAACCTTGTAATTGTAAAGAGGAGTATATTAAGTTTATGGAAGAGAAAGGCATAGATTTGATTTTTTTATAAGCATTAAAGAACAACCGATTTTGATATTCACAATATGGGACTGCATACAAGATTATCTTAATAAGTGTATAATGTGTATATATCAGTATAATTTTGGCAAGATAACAAGATAACTTGCTGAAAAGTATTGAAAAATTTAGGAGGTATATACATATGTTAAAACAAACATTAAAAGATGATATTATTAAATATATGAAGGCTAGGGATAAGGTAAGACTCACTGCACTAAGAACTTTAATGGCTGATGTTAAAAACAAAGAAATGGATTCTAAAAAAGAAATTACAGATGATGAGTTAATTGGTATTATTGAAAAAACAATTAAACAATTAAATGAAACTCTTAGTTATGCAAAGCAAGCGAGCAATGAAGAAATTATAGCTGAGACAGAAATTGCTATCGAAATGTTCTTAGGTTATATGCCAAAACAATTTACTGACGAGGAAGCAAAGGCAATTATCAGTGAAGTTATTGCAGAAAATGCATTTAAGGGAAATAGTGATATGGGAAAGACTATGAAGGCTGTTATTCCTAAATTAAAAGGAAAGTATGATAGCAGAAAGATAAATCCTCTTGTGAAGGAATTATTGGCTTAAGACGCAGAAGGGTTTAGTGGGGAACTTGGAAAGTTAAAAGCAAAAAAAAAGAAAGCTATGATTTGCTTTCTTTTTTTTTCGCTTTAGATCTTTCTAAAATCTTTTTATCATATATTTTTTTTGCTTCTTCAAAAACTTCATTATCTATTGTATATTTACATGTTCGTTCTAGTACCTCCAGCAAGATTTCTTCTGGTAAACATGTAATCAGCATATTCCGCCTCCTGTTAATTTGAGTTTTAGAAATTTATATAAATTAGATTGCTTTCTTTAAGGTTGGTTTATGTTCCTTTATTGTATCTGATGTTATTATGTATGGTATTTTCCAATCTTTTATTCCATTAGTGTATTTTTGTGAATAGTGATACTGGGGTGCCTTGTATGCTTTTTTTCTGTTATAAATTACTTCTTCTCCAAACATGTACTTTATTTCACTGAGATAGTGACTATTTATATTGATTTGTTGAAAATTAAATTCATCTACTATTTTTAGGAATCTTTCTACTTCATTTTGAAAAACCTTAGCAAAAAAAGCACTTTCATTATTACCATCGCTAATTATTGTTGCGTTTAGTTGACTTTCATTAAGGCTAGCTTTTAATTTATATATGCTTGTTCTGTTCCTCCCTATGAAATAGCCATAATTAATATAACTCGGGTCCTGATCTTCTGGAAAAATTATGTTATATAGCAATTGTTCTTTTTTCATTTTAATCCTCACCTTTCTAATAAATTATTAGATTAATAAAACTAAAACTGTCAAAGTCACTTATGTATAAAATATTTATCTGAAATGTATCTGTCTCAATTATTCTAGCAGACCATTGTAAAGTATATGTTATGATTTTGGTCAGAATTAGTTAATAATACGTATTTTAGATGTTACAAATGGGTTATCAGAAAATAGTTTTGGATTTATTGAATTTTCAAGTATTTATGATATACTTGGAGTGCTATCTTTTTGAGATATAACGGATAGGTATATTTATTATAATGGAGGAATTATTATGAAAATGAATGAACTGCCAAAGTACTTTAAAGAAATAGATAATGAACTGTGGTTTGAGGAAGTTGAAGTTGAAAAGAAAAATTTAAAAATCACTTATAAAGTTAATAAATGTTTTTCTTACTCTAAATCTCCATACCAAGAGGTAGCACTTATTGATTCTGCGGCATTTGGACCTTGTCTTGTGCTTGATGGGGTAATGCAGACTACTTCTGCAGACGGTTTTATATATAATGAAATGATTACTCATATTCCAGTACTTACTCATAAAAATCCAAAAGATGTGTTGGTAATTGGTGGAGGAGACTGTGGAGCGGTAAGAGAACTATCAAAATACAAGGACCTTGAAACAATTGATATGGTGGAACTAGACGAAGTAGTTACAAAAGAATGTATAAAATATCTACCGGAAATAAGTGGCGGCTCTGATTTTGACGATAGAGTCAATTTTAAATTCGGAGATGGTGTTGAATATGTAAAAACCACTGATATTAAATATGATATAATTATGGTGGATTCACCAGATCCTGAGGGTCCTGCTAAGGATTTGTTTGGAGAAGAATTTTATAAAAATGTGAAAAACACATTAAAAACTGATGGAGTAATGGTTTGTCAAAGTGAATCTCCAATGATACATCGTAATATAATTGAGAATACAAGAAGAATATTAAAGAATAATTTTAAAATTGTAAAAACCTATATAGCTTTTGTTCCAACATATCCAGGTGGATTATGGAGTTTTACAATGGCTTCAGATGTTTATGACCCTAGTGATATGGATGTAAATAGATTGCCTGCTGAAACTCGTTATTTAACAAATAAGATTGCAAAATCATGCTTTGATCTTCCTAATTTTATAAGTGATTTAAAATAGTAGTTAAGAATCTGCAATAAAAACATAGACATATAGAATTGATATTTTTTGAAAGTTATGGTATATTGTTAATGGAACATTGTTGATGCAAAATTAATGCATCTTACAAAATGGTGTTTTGTATTTGGAGGATAATAATGAAAATCGGAACAGTAAAATGGTTTAACGCAGAAAAAGGATTTGGATTTATTGAAGTAGAAGGTGAAAAAGATATTTTTGTTCACGTATCTGCAATTCAAGATGCAAGAAAGAGTTTTGACGAAGGTCAAAAAGTTCAGTTTGAAACAGAAGAAGGACCTAAGGGACTTCAAGCAATTGAAGTTTCAGCAATATAAATTAATATTTATACTACAAAAGTCACCTTATAAGGTGGCTTTTGTATTTTCTACTAGTTTCTTTCTTTATATACTATATATATATCTAAACCGGTTTAAAAAGATATTATTTAGGCATAATAAATAAGATTAAACAGTAGTTTATTATAGACTAGGGGGTATTAAAATTGGATAAATTAAGTCTTCAACGTAAAGAAATAGAAGAAGTTTATGGTGAAATAAGTCCTTTTGAACTTAAGGATAAATTAATCAATCTTGCTGAGGAATCAAAGAAAAATAGTACACAGGCACTTTTGGATGCAGGCAGAGGAAATCCCAACTGGATTGCAGCATCTCCAAGAGAAGCCTTTTTCACCTTTGGTCAATTCGCGGTGGGGGAAAGTCGTAGGGCTTGGAGTCAAGGCGATTTAGCTGGAATGCCAAAAAAAGAAGGAATTACAGAGCATTTTGTAGACTTTACAAAAAAATATAAAGATTCCCCAGGAATTGAGCTCCTTATTAAAATGATTAATTATGGCATAACAGTAAAGGAATTTAATTCGGATGACTGGATTTATGAATTAGTAGATGGAATTATTGGTGATAATTATCCAAAACCAGATAGAATGTTAGAACATGTTGAAATTGTAGTCAATGATTATCTTATTCAGGAGTTATGTTACAATGGCATATTTCCAGGAAAGTTTAAGACATTTGCGGTTGAAGGTGCAACGGCAGCAATGTGCTATATTTTTGATACATTAATTGCAAACAATATATTGTTAAAGGGAGATAAGATTGCACTTATGGCACCGATTTTTACACCTTATCTTGAGATACCTCATTTACCACGTTATAATTTTGAAGTTGTTGAGGTCTTGGCTGACGAAACAACTGAGGATGGTAGACATACATGGCAATACTCTTCCAGTGAAATTGATAAAATAAGTGATTCAAATATAAAGGCATTATTTATAGTTAATCCAAGTAATCCAGGTTCTGTTGCTATAAAATCAGAAACTGTTAAACAATTAAAAAATATTGTCAAAAATAACAATCCTGATTTAATGATTATTTCGGATGATGTTTATGGTACTTTTGTAGACGATTTTCGTTCATTAATGACAGATTTACCCTATAATACAATTGGAGTATATTCTTATTCAAAATATTTTGGTGTAACAGGGTGGCGTCTTGGAACTATTTCACTCTATGAAGACAATGTATTTGATAAATTATTAAGAGAGCAAGATGAGGATAAAAAGGAAAGAGCAAGAAGAAGATACGGTGGAATTTCTACTAATCCTGATAGTATTCCATTTATCAATAGAATAGTAGCAGATAGCCGTCAGGTAGCACTTAATCATACCGCAGGGTTATCTACACCACAACAAGTTCAAATGGCATTTTTTTCGTTATTTGCTATAACAGATGAAGAAAATAGATATAAACAGTTAACAAAGGATATTTGTCGTAACCGTAAAAGACTTTTGTTCGAAGGATTGGGATTAGATTTGCAGTTACAACCCTTGGATGCTTCTTACTATACTCAATTTGATTTACTGGAGTGGGCAGGCAAAAATTATAATGACGAATTTGCGCAATATTTACGACAAAATTATAAACCAGTAGACATTCTCATACGTCTAGCGGAGCAATCTTCCATAGTGTTATTAGGTAGTAGTGGATTCCACGGGCCAGAATGGGCTATCAGAATATCACTTGCCAATCTAAGCGATGAATCTTATTCTAAAATTGGAAAAATTCTTTATAAAGTATTAGAAGATTATGCAAAAGAATGGAATGAGTCTAAAGTTAAATAAAGTTAAATTGAAAAAAACAAGCAGAGATTACTCTCGCTTGTTCTTTTTGCTAAGTTTTATACTATTAGTAAATTTTTTCAATAATTACTTCATAACTACCCTCTGGAGCCAAAACAGTGCATGTTTCTCCAAGGGACTTTTTATATATTGCCATTCCTAGGGGAGATTCAATACTTATATTCATTATATCTGGGTCGGTCTCTACTGTAGATACTAGGCATACCTTCTCAATGTCATCGGTATCAAGGAATTTAATATCAGCCTGGCCACCAAGACCTAAATGATCATCATTGCTATAGTCGTCTACTACTGTAGCGCTACGAAGCAACTCTTGAATCTTAATTATTCTATCATTATTAGTAGCTTCGTCATCTTTAGCTGCATCGTATTCTGCATTTTCACTTAAATCACCATGACCCTTTGCTTCTTTGATTGCTGCTGTTATTTCTTTCCTTTTTTCTCCTGTGCGTAGTTCTAATTCTTCCTCTAATTTTTCAACTCCGCTAGGTGTTAATATTGTACTTTTCATAATTTGTCACTCCTAACAATTTTTATGTATATGATGATGCTATCTACATTTAAATAAACTAGATATATTAAATTTAGTTTAAGATAGTCAACTCAATAAAGAATTATTATATCATATTTTTAGTGATTTTAGTTTTATAGGTGAACTAAATATATAAAAATTTATGATATACTATAAAATAGATGATTTAATTTTTGACATGGAGGAAATTTTTATATGAATCAAACAAAAGAATTAGGAACAGAAAGTATTGGAAAACTACTTTTAAAGTTTTCTATACCTGCTATAACAGGTATGATAGTAAGCGCATTATACAACATTGTAGATCGAATTTACATAGGTCACATAAATGGAGTAGGATCCTATGCTCTTTCAGGACTTGCTATCACTTTTCCTATATCAGTTATTATAATGGCTTTTGGAATGCTTGTAGGTATAGGAGCTAGCGCAGTTATATCAATAAAACTAGGAGAAAAAGACCAAAAGACCGCAGATGATATTTTAGGGAATGCACTAATACTTATAACAATAATATCATTAGTAATTGGAATACTTGGAATTTTGTTTTTAAACAAACTTTTAATATTATTCGGAGCAAGTGAAAGTAGTATACCCTATGCAAAAGCATATATACAAATTATACTTATGGGATCCGTTTTTCAAAATATAGGCTTTGGTATCAACAATATTATTAGAGCTGAGGGTAATCCCAAAATGGCAATGCTTACAATGGTATTTGGCGCAATTATTAATATTATATTAGATCCAATATTAATATTTGGTTTTAATTTAGGAATTGAAGGTGCTGCAATAGCAACTATAATTTCTCAAGCTTTTAATACGTTTTGGGTATTAAAATACTTTGCTTTTAAGAATAGTGGAAGTATTCTTAAGATAAAAAAGGTAAATTTAAAGCTAAATAAACACATTATTAAGGAAATTTTCGCTATTGGCATGGCACCTTTCTCTATGCAAATTGCTTCAAGCTTTGTAATTATTTTATATAATAAAGGGCTTTACACTTATGGGGGGGATCTTGCAATAGCTGCTATGGGAATATTAAATAGCATATCAATGCTTGTTTTTATGCCTATATTTGGTATAAGTCAAGGAATTCAGCCTATAATAGGATATAATTATGGGGCTAAATTGTACTCTAGAGTTTTAAAAGTTCTAAAGCTCGCTATAACTTTTGGTACTTGCATTGTTACAATTGGATTTATTGTTGTGCAACTATTTGCGAAACCGCTTATTGCTGTGTTTGTAGGTAATAATCCTGCACTAATAAATTTGGGCGCCCGTGGACTTAGAATTGATTTGATTTTTTTACCTATTTTGGGGTTTCAAATTTTAGGAGCAAGCTATTTTCAAGCAATAAATGAGGCGAAAATTTCAATGATTTTAAGTATATTAAGACAAGTAATAGTATTAATCCCACTTATTCTTATTCTTCCATTATTTTTTGAGTTGGATGGCTTATGGCTTTCACAACCCTGTGCAGATATTATTGCGACGGCACTTACTGCATTTTTTCTTTACAAAAGCATAAAAGGACTTAAAGAAAAAAGTATTATTAGTAAACAAAGTTAAGATCAATTGTAAAAGAGCCTTGCAAGTCTTCAAGTTGAAAATTCATTATAGTTCATTCCAGACAAAAGGCTAAATAGTAGATGAAATTTTAATGGCTATTTATGGCTATTTGTAAAATGAAAGTTTCAAAATATGGTATAATGTACAAAGACGAGGGGGTAATACTATGGATAATGTTTATGAACAACTAGTAACAACATATAAAACAGCTGCTTATAAAACAATAAATGCAACAACATTTATATTTGCAATAATGGGGTTATTAGCTTTTAGCATAAATTTTATTTTTGCTATAGTGCTATTGTGTTTGGCTGTAGGGAGTTTTTTTTTCAAGAAAAAACTATTTATAGAGTATGAGTATCAATTTGTACAAGGCGAAATCAAAATAGATAAAATAATCGAATTGAAAAAAAGAATTAAAATAGTTACTTTCAATATTAGAGAGGTGGGTTTACTAGCACCAGAGGGTAGTGATTTTGTAAAAGATTATTCTAATAAACCTAATTCTATAGTAAAGTGCTATCCAAATACTTCAAAGGAAAAAGTATTTGTTGCAATGATCATGGAAGGAAACAACAAAATGCAATTAATGTTTGTACCAGACGAAATTTTTTTGGAAAAGTGCTATAAACTTAATCCAAGAGTAGTAAAAAAGATATAATTAAAAGCCTTTGCATTACTTTATAAAGTAGTGCAGAGGCTTTATTAAATCATTCTAATATCATCTATTGTAATGCTACATATGAGGAATAATTACCTCGTGAAACATAAATTTTTATAAGGATGAAGTGTTTTTATAGTTAGAATCGTTATATTAAGTGTAAGGACAAAGGGGGTGATGGTTATCCAAAAGGATCAGTTTGCAAACTATATAAAACAATATGAACGTTTAATCATTACTATTTGTCTATCTTTTACAAAAAATTATTTTGATGCAGAAGATTTGGCACAACAGACATTTTTATCTGCGTATACTAGTTTTGATAAATTTGACGGTGTGAATTTTAAAGCATGGCTTACTAAAATTGCTGCAAATAAATGCAAAGATTTTCTTAAAAGTCCTGCAAGAGCAATTCATAGCCTATCAAATGAAGATTTTGATGGGATAATGGACACGGGAGACTTACCTGAGGATACACTTTTAAAAAAACATAGTAGGGAAAAGATATATGGTTTATGTGACAAACTAAAAGAGCCTTATAGGGCGGTGGCCATAAACTATTTTTGTAAAGATATTAAGCTTTCTGATATGGCAAAAGATACAGGTCAAAGTTTGAAAACATTACAAACTCATTTGTATAGATCCAAAAAACTGTTGAAAGTTTTGTGGAAGGAGGAGTTAGTGTGAGTACTACATTATTTAAAGAATATGGTCACTTAACCAAAACGTCAATAAATGCGCTTAAAGAGGGTTCACTAAATAACAATGAATTAATTTTATTAACGGAACATATTTGCAATTGTGAAGGTTGTGCGGATGCACTAGCTAATAGTTTCAATGATAATGAGCTTGTAGAGGCGCCACTAGGATTTGAGCAGGAAATATTCTGCAAGGTAAAAAAGAAAAAAGAAAACAATACTCAATTTGTCTTTTATTCTCTTAGGGTAGTAATGGCAGCGAGTGTAGCATTAATTATTGTTTTTTCCAATGGGTTAAATTTTCTAGCTAATACAGAAACCAACACATTAAGAGTTAACCCAATGAGTATAAGTACTATTAACACAATTAATGAAAGTCTTAATGATTTCTCACAAAAAATAATTAATTTGGAGGTTTTTAATAATGATAAAGGAAAAAAGTAAATTTTTAACCTTTTGTTTTTCAATGTTACCTGGAGCGGGTCATATGTATATGGGTTTTATGAAGATGGGTCTATCGTTTATGGCAGCATTCTTCTTTTTAATATTTCTTTCTAGTTGGCTTTCTATAGGACCACTGCTCTTTGTTTTACCATTAATCTGGTTTTATTCATTCTTTGATTGTATGAATAAACGTTATTCCACGGATGAAGAATTTTTATTACTGGAGGATAATTATTTGTTTTCACTTGATGAATTAGGAAAAATAGATTGGGGTATATTAAAAAAACATAGATTGATTTCAGGAATAACACTAGTAATCCTTGGTATTTACTTAATATGGATTAACACTATAAATAGCTTAACTGGATATATTTCTGATGAAGCATATAACGCAATTCATAATATAACAAGAATGGCTCCTCAGATAATCATAGGTGTTGTAATAATTGTTGTGGGTGCAAAGCTTATTGTAGGTAAAAAAAGAGAGTGTGATATGAATGATTAAGGGACGAAGAGTAGGGACATTTACAACGGGAATAGTTTTAGTTATATTTGGTATAATGTTTTTATTACGATTAATAAATCCAAGTATTAATTATTCATTAATAGCATCTATGTGGCCACTGGTTTTAATTATACTAGGCATTGAAATTATTGTAGCCTATATCATAAACAAAGAAGAGATAATGAAATATGATTTCGGCGCAATAATCCTTGTAATAATGGTATCATTCTTTGCAATGGGTATGGGAGGTATGGAGTTTGTAATTACTCATATTTCACAGTTTAGAACAATATTTTAGGTTGTGAGGTTTAGTAGTTTTATGCAAAAGTCTCAAAAAAAAAATGCCAGATATGTTTTAATAACATATCTGGCATTTTTGTTATAGCTATAAAGTTTATTATAAATTTTATAGCTATAACAGAACTATTCTGTTAGTGGGAACCAACCCGGTGTATTTATTATTGCATTCCAAAGTGGTTCTGGTATGTCTAAAGAGGCTCTACTGGTTTTGCTTAATGTAGTACGTATTTCTGAAATTTTTCCATTTTGAACTTTTTCAACCCAATCAGGTTCCATTATTATCTCCCTGCCAAGGGCTACAAATTCTGCGCCACTATCAAGTACCTTTATAGCATCGCCGGGTGTATGGATAGACCCAACACCAATGAAAGGAACTCTACCATGGATTTGGTCAAGCATCTTGCAAATTATAGGGCTTGTGGTAGTTGTATCACGCATTGAACTTTGCCAAAAATCCATTATGGAGGCATGCAAATAACTTAGTCCTTGATCTGCTAATACATCTATAAATAAAAGGGTATCACTTAAAGTTATTCCTGGGTTCTCTGTTTCTTCTGGTGAAAATCTATAGCCAATTATAAAGGAATCTCCAACTTCTTCTTTTACCACTTTTTTTACTTCAGCTATAACAGCCAATGGAAAATTCATTCTTTTTTCTACATTTCCTCCCCAAAAATCACTTCTTCGATTTGAGTGAGGAGAAACAAATTGTTGTAATAAATAGGTGTTAGCACCATGAATCTCTACACCATCAAAACCTGCAGCTATTGCTAGTTTTGCCGTTTTACCAAAGGCTTTAATTGTATCTTGAATTTCTATTTCTGTCATTTCTCTAGGTGTCATTGCACCTGGTCTTTCTGGTGCTACTGCGCTGGCACTAATAGTTTGTCCACCTGGTATTTCAGCAGGAATTGCCATTCTGCCACCGTGGAACATTTGTAGGATAGCCAATGCGCCTTCTCCTTTTATGGTCTGGGCTAATTTTTTTAGACTTGGTAAAAATTTATTATCGTAGGCGGCAAATTGGCCTGGAAAACCTTTGCCTGATTCACTTACATAGGTTGTTGCAGTAATAACCATACCTACACCCTTGGATCTTGCTTTATAATAAAGTAATTCTGCCTCAGATATTGTTCCGTCGTTGTTTCCTGAAAAAGTAGTCATAGGTGCCATAACTATAGGGTTTTTTACATTTATTGATGAACCTAAGGTTCTAGACTTAAGTAGTTTTTCTATTTTCAATTTAATCTCTCCCTTTCAAGTAAATCTTATTATATTTTCCTTTATTTATATAATACTATATTTTTATACCATTGTAAACAATAAAGATTATTATTAAACAATTATTTCGAATATACAATATTTATTATTTCATATTTTTATGGTAAACTAAATATATATATATACAATTAAAAGGGGCGGACATAATGGTGGATATTAAAGGGCTGACTAGAAAGAAAAAAATTCAATATATTTGGGATTATTATAAGATACATATAATAGTGACTATAATTGTTTTGCTTAGTATTATCGGTTTTATTCATGGTCAAATTACAAAGATTAATTACGAGTTTAATTTGACTATAATTGGAAGTAACTTTGACGTAGATAAAATTGAAAAATTCGAAAAAACTCTTACACCTATAGTTATAAAAAATGGAACTGAGAAACAAAGTGCTCGGATAGAAATTATGCCAGTAGACAGGTTAACTGATGGTAAAACACAGTCAGCAACACAATATATGCAAAAATTCCAAGCGGAATTAAGTGCAAATTTAATAGATTTGTTAATAATGAGCAAAAGTGATTATGTGGCATTTCAAAAGCAGGGTATGTGTTTAAAGCTTGATAATGTACAAGGTATCAATTTATCACATTTAAAGGCTGAAGAATTAGAAAGAGCATCTGATAAAGGAGTTTATGGAATTGACCTTCAAGATAGTAAAATACTTACTGAGTTTGGAGTAAAAAGTGATGGTATGATTTTATGTATTCCGGTTAATACAAAGCAAAAGGACAAGGCTATTTTAACTGCTAAATGGATTTTAGGTAATAATTAAATAAAAGGCTACCACAAAAGGGTGAACAATTATGTATTCTAGGGGGGATTTCTATAATGGATACTATACAAGTAGTTATGAATAAAATTAAAGAGGCAAAATTGATTTCCTTTAAGCAACCCAATCTTGCTTTTGATATGAGTAAAGAAGCCTATGATATAGCAAAGGCCAATAAGTTGAGGCTGGAAGAGGCTTATGCATTATTTTCCATGGCACTTGCTTGTAGATCAATGACAAAACTCAATGACTGTTTTAATTATGCATTTGATGCCTTTAAGATATTTGAAATTTATGATAAACCCTTAGACTTAGCGGCAACTTTAAACCTTATAGGAGTTGTATATTTTTATAATGCTATGTATGAGCCAGCGCTTGAAAATTTTCTAAAAGCATTGCATTTATTAGAAAAAACGGAAGACAATCTTATAAAGAGTAGAATATTGAACAATATTGGTGAAGTTTATAAAGAGGTGGGAAATCTTGATGAGGCATTAATTTCATATAACAGTGCTTTAAATTTATGTGAGAAATATAATTATGTTACTAACACAGCAGTTATATTAGAAAATATGGGTGGGATTTATTTTAGAAAAAAAGATTATTCTTATAGCTTTGAATGTTATAAAAAAAGTTATGACATTCTAATTGAACATAATGATATTACTGCCCTATCAGAAGTAGAAAATAGCATAGGAAAAATTTATTTTATCCAGAAGGAATATGATAAAGCAAGAGAATGCTATAATAGGTCGCTTGCTCAATTAGAGAGGATAGAAAATAAATTTTTTATAATAGATGTACTAATAAATCTTGCAGAACTTGAAATATTTGAAAACGAAAAACTCTTCTTAGTCTATATGCATAAAGCAATTAATTATGGAAAAAAAATAAATGCTAGAAAAGAATTGAGTCAGATATATAAGATTATAACTGAATTTTATGAAAGAAAGGAAGATTTTAGACTATCCCTTAAATTTTATAAAAGGTTTCATATGATGGAAGAGGAAATCCAAACCACAGCGATTTCACAAAAGCTTGAGATAATAAAAATTGAGCTTAGTAAATTATTTAGTGGAGAGGAAGCTGAAAAAATCACAAAATTAAATAAGCAATTGGAGAAGGATATTGGAAATCAAAACAAACTGCTTGATAAAATGGAAAAAGCAAATAGAAATTTAAGTGTAGAGGCAATTTCCGATGAACTTACTAATATACCTAACAGGAGAGGTGTAAAGATTTACATCTCAAAGGTGTGGGCGGAAAGTAAAATAAAACCAATAAAATTAGCACTTTTAATGATAGATATTGATTATTTTAAACGTTATAATGATTGCTATGGACATCCGGAAGGTGATACCTGCCTTAAAAAAATCGCAACATGTTTAACAAGCGTTTTGGGAAGCAAATATGGAATAGTTGGAAGATTTGGCGGAGAAGAATTCGTATGCTTTATTAAAGACACTGAATATAAGGATGTATTAGTCCTCGAAGAGAGGCTTCGTAGTTCGATAGAAAAACTTGGTATTAAGTATATTTGGAATGATGAGTGCTATACGGTAACTATTAGTATAGGGGGCGTATACGGAAATAGCTCGACCTTTAATAGCTATCAGGACATGTATTTAATTGCAGATGAAGAACTTTATAAAGCCAAAAATGAACGTCGGAACAAAGCTTTTTTAAGAAATGAAAATATGTTTTAAAATTTGTACATAAAGAGAATGGAACAAGGGGGATGTAAAATTTATTTTTTTACATCCCCCTTGTTTATTTTCTAATACCATAACCCCCATATATAGTTTTGGTATCCATTAGGGAAATTACTGCATTAATATTTGAATTATTTATTAATTTTAAAACTATAGATTTTCTTTTTCTTTTAACGTGTAATACAAGCATTTTTTTAGATTCTTTTAGCCCTTCAGCATCCATAATAGTAACACCAATATTTTCTGCTCTCAAGGTTCTAGCTAATGTGGGACCGTCTTTAGCGGATACTATTACATTTAAGGTGATTAATCCCAATGCTAGCTTATCTTCTAAAATGCAACCGATATAATTTCCACAAGCAAATCCTAATGCATAGGCCACCATTTTAAATGGTTCTTGATTTATTCCAATAAGCACTGTAGTTATTAAATATAACCATATAATTACTTCGAAAAAGCCAATAATAGAACCAAAAAATTTTTCGCCTCTAGTTATTAGTACGGTCCTAACAGTTGCAAGAGAAACCTCAATTATTTTAGCAAAATAAATTAGAAAATAAATAAACATATGCATCATTCCCCCATGAAAATATTCGTAGTTTGCACCCACTTTAGTATAGTATATAATATGGTATATTTAAAGTGTTTTAGCATGATATATCTATAAAAATGAATATATATTTTTAATTTTCTTATATTGATAAAAAGTAAAAAAAGGAGTTTTCTAAAATATGCCGAAATTATGTATAGAAGCAAAAAAATTGCATTATAGAATTATATGAGGAGGAAATTTGATGATTGAAAATTCTATTAAAATATTAGTATGTGATGATTCTATGTTAATTAGGAAAAAGCTAAAAGAGGTATTAAAAAGTTGTGGTTGTAATGATATTTTAGAAGCTACTAATGGGCAAGAAGCAATAGACATATACAAAGAGAGTAATCCAGCTTTGGTATTTATGGATATCATTATGCCTATTAAAAATGGAATCCAGGCAGTTAAAGAGATATTAGAATTTGATAAAAATGCAAAAGTAGTAATGGCTTCTTCAGCTGGAACAAAGGAACACATAAAAGAGGCAATAAAAGTAGGAGCTTTTGAATTTGTCCAAAAGCCTTGGGAAGTTGAACAAATTAATAAGATTCTTCTTAATTTAAAATAGACAAGGAGCGTGAAGCTATGTTTAGCCAATATTTCGGTCAATATTTATTAAATGAAAAATACCTAACTGTGTTGCAATTAAAGGAAGCACTGGAATACCAACATTCAGTTAGATTAAAGCTAGGAGTTTTAGCTATAAATGCGGGATATATGAATGCGCAACAGTCCAGCGAGGTACATCAAATGCAAGCAAAGGTTGATAAGCGATTTGGAGAGATAGCTGTAGATCGAGGCTATATGAAAGTGGAGCAAGTAGAGGAATTACTAAGTTCTCAAAGTTTTGGCCATCTCTTACTGGCACAAGCACTAATAGATAAAAACTATATGTCTCTTGAAATGTTTGAAGGAGCGCTTTATGAGTATAAGAAAAAGTATAATATCTCTGAACACCAATTTGATGCGCTACAAAGAGATGATGTAGACGAAATAATAAATATTTATGTAAACTTAGAAGGGGATAAATATGGAGATGAAATAAAACACTATATTGCACTATTTATGCGAAATATAATTCGTTTTATTGATTCAGATGTTTATACAAATAAAATAGTGAAAATTGAAGAATGCAAAACAAAATGGGTAGTAAGCCAAAGAATAAAAAACTCAATTAATTTACAAACTTATATTAACGCAGAAGAGGAAGTGTTTGTGAAAATTGCTTCTCGATATGCTGAGGAAGAATTAACAAGTGTGGATGAACTGGCTAAAGATTCAGTAGGTGAATTTTTAAATTTAAACAATGGATTGTATCTTGTAGCAATGTCTAATATAGGAATTGAATTAGATATGGATCCTCAGTCAGTGTCTTTTGAAAAGACAATTTCTTCTACATATATGCTTCCAATAGAATTACCCTTTGGTAAAATGGAACTTATTATATCTTATTTATAGAATAGATACTTTGAATTGTTATTTTCTGCGCAAAATGTTATAATGAACTTATGAACAAGAATATTTTATAAATAAATGTTTTAAAATTTACGAATGGGGTGAAGTCTGTGTTAGCTTATAATTATGAAATTTCCACATGTGAAAAATATCTAATATCAACTAACATAAGACTAGTTAAATCTATTTCTATGACAACTAATAAGAAGTTAAATTATAAAAGTTAAAAACACCTAGAAGGCAATATATGCTTTCTAGGTGTTTTATTTTTAGAATTTGAGATGCATGGAATTTTTCAAAAAAACTATTTAATATATTAAACTAAGCCAAAAAATATGCACATATAAAGGAGAATTCAATTATGAACAAAAGTGAAATTATAATTAAAGGGTTACCTGTAAAAACAACTAAGTTAGGCAATGGTGATATCAATTTACTATTTAAAATAGGTACTTATGATAATATGGAGTCAATTTATAGGGTAATTGTAAAAAAAGATTATTGGAGAGATGCAGTAGTAGGTATGAAGGATGTAAATTACTTTGTGATCAAAGGTGAATTAAAAGCATGTGTAAATAGCAAAGGAACACCTTTTATTTCAGTGGAAGCAGCATCAATTAAATTATTCCATTTGTTAAAGGATGATAATGGACAAATAGATCTAAATTGTGAAATGCCAACTGGAACTGATGAAATAATGGATATCTCAAAGCTAGTAAATGAAAATGAAGATTTGTCAATAAAACGTTCAAAAAACAAAGCTATAAATTATATGAAAAATAACAATAAATTTAGCACACCTATAGTTGTTAAAAAAGGAAGCCTTATAATAGTATCAGGATATGATCAATATGCGGCAGCACAAGAACTTGGAATAAATAATGTGCCAGTATCATATGAAGAAAATTAGTATTTAAAAATATAAAAGGAGAAGCCGGCGATGTGCTCTCCCTTTTTTTAGTTATTTCTTATAATTTAAAATTGTAGTGATTGCATTTTGAAATTGCTGTTTAGCATTTTTGTTTGTCCTTACAATTAGCAACGTAAATATGTTTGAATATAATAAGTAAAAAGGCTATAATATATTGAATACAAAATATTATTTATTTTATAGTTTTTTATAAATGTTTGGAGGGAACAAATGATTTGCAACAGCTGTAAAAATGAATTTACAAATATCGATGGATTAAAATTTTGCCCCTATTGCGGATGGAAAATTCAAGACACAATTGATTTGGAAGCTGAACAGATTTCCGATAAAATTAATAATGAAGAAAGGGAAAATATAGTTGATGCTGGCACAGTGGAAAAAAAGCAGGATACTCTACCCATGCCTGCAATAACAGAAGAAGATATAAAAAAGTTTAATAAAGGCAAGTTTTTTAGTTCTCTAAAAAAACCCTTTATGAATATTAAAGGAAGCAGCGAAAAATTTTTTGCGTCTTTTAAAAAACCAGTTCTGAATCTGAAAGTGCTTATACCTATAATAGCACTGTTAGTTGTGATTGCAGGAGGAGTGTTTGCATATTCATTACTCATTGTTAAGCCAGTAGATGAAGTTAGAATAAAAGGCGACTTAATAGGAAAAGTAATAACTCTTCCCAAAGGGACAAGCATAAAAATAAGTAAAGATAATATGAAAGGCTTCACTATCATCAGTAGCAGTAGGCATACAGATAAGAAGAAGGATGATATAAAAGTATCATTAACATTGAATAACGGTTCTATTGAAGCAATTACATTGGTATCAATAGTATATACATCCGAAGGTAATAATCAATGGAAGGTTAGTGACCAAATTGGACTTGAAGGGGTCACTGCAATAAAACCCGTGGTGGGCATGGATGAAAAGAAGTTCTTGGCTGGATTAAAGAAATTGAATATAAATATTGCAGATACACCAGTAACCTTAGGTGGACAAGATGTTAAAAAGCTTGTTATTAGTTCAAGAACACCAGATTTAGGAAATAGAAAAGAAGAAATCCTAGTTCAAGCATCCATAGATAGTGGACTTCTTGCTGCAAATGGAAAAATAAAGTGTAAGCTTGTATTTGAAAATGAAATCTGGAACATTGTAAGTATCCTAGAAAATAGCACTGAAAATTTCAAATTAATATTATCACCAACTTTTTCTGATGAAAAAGTTATTGAACCAATAAAAAAACGAGGCTATGAAGAAACATTATCTTATTCAGGTTTTTTTGGAGGCAAAGGGTTTACCGTAAAGGATAGCTTTACCAAGAGTATTGTTGTATCCGGTAAAGAGTATGATGCGCAAAAGGGAACATTAAATGTTACCGCTAAGAGAGAAAATGCAGCGGGAGAACTAAACTTAGGATTATCAACTTATTATACTTTTTCAATATCTTTAAGACAGATATCCTTATTAGATGGATCAAAAACTACCATTGATAGTGGCAAAATAAATAATGTGCCTGATTCAGTGATAAAATCCACTATAGCTAACGGGGAAATTGAAGGAAGCAATTTACTTTTTTGGTGGTCTAATAATCATAAAATAACACCTGAAGAATTGAATACCTATAAGACTAAGGATACGTTTTCTAAGAAAGGTTTTGAAAATATAAAATATGTTTATGGAAGTATTACTTCCAAAGATGCAAAAAAAGATAAGAAGGACAAAGCAGATAAAACAGTTTCTTTTGTGGCAGTATATTTCCTGGTTTATGATGATGCTAAGGGATACAATTGGAAATTAGATAAATTAGTTGGTGAAGACTCACCAAATTACAAGGACTACAACAAGACATCAGAAAGTCAATAAAACATGAAAGTTGATATATAATAATAGCCGGTTAAGGTGAGTCTTAACTGGCATTTTTATATGTTAGTAATTAATACTTATTTTAAAAAATACAAGAGGAGTTTTACATGAAGAATTCACAAACATTAAAGACCGATTTAGACAGAATTGAAGGAAAAAGTTATAGGATTTATAAGGATTTAGAGGGGCAATATGATTTTGAAACTTATACACTTAGCATAGATCATGTCCAAGGTGATCCGTTTGCATCACCATCAAGGATTAGAGTAATAGTAAATCAAAACATTGCAAAATTTCCAAAGGAATTGTTTGATAATAGAAACAAAAATATTGCTGTAGCAGATTACTTAACAAGAAAATTTTATTCTAATATAAATAAATGCGCTGAAAGAGGCTTTGGATCTGGGAAAAGTGGACTCATAGCTATAAGTAAATGTCCACAGGAAATATTGAATAGAACTTCAATAATTATAGATGAAGATAAAATAGAAGCAAGATTTTATGTGGGGTTTCCAGCGAGGGGAAGAAGTGTTTTATCAAAAGAGCTTGAGAAAATTTTATACAAGGTCATACCTAGCATTATAGAGAAAACTTTACTATATAAAAATATTAATAGTCAGAAATTAATGAGCAGAGTAAAGCTTGTGGAAGATCAGGAATACATAAGAAATGAATTATCGAGTAGAGGACTAGTTGCATTTGTAGCCAATGGGTCAATATTGCCTAGAGAAAGTGGTATATCTTCAAAAGTATTAAGACAGGGCAAGGTATTTGTTTCACCAAAGGAATTAGAAGTGGAGTTTAATACTGAGAGCCGCGGCGCAATTTGTGGTATGGGAATTAAAAAAGGTATAACACTTATAGTGGGTGGAGGATATCATGGTAAATCTACATTATTAAAAGCGCTAGAGCTTGGAGTTTATAATCATATTGAAGGCGATGGTAGGGAGTTTGTTATAACAGATGAATCTGCTTTGAAAGTAAGAGCGGAAGATAGTAGGTGTGTAACTAAAACAGATATATCACTATTCATAAGCAATTTACCGGGCGGAAAGGATACTGTTGAGTTTTCTACAGAAAACGCAAGTGGAAGCACGTCACAGGCGGCCAGTATCATTGAGGGAATAGAAAGTGGAGCTAAAGCATTTTTAATAGATGAAGATACATCCGCTACTAACTTTATGATGAAAGACGATTTAATGCAAAAATTAGTTTGCTCAGAAAAAGAGCCAATCACACCCTTTATAGAAATAGTAAAGCCACTATATGAGCAAAAGAGTATTTCAACAATAATAGTAGTAGGAAGCTGTGGAGATTTTTTTGATATAGCAGATACTGTAATACAAATGGATAATTATGTGGCTGTGGATGTGACAGAAAAAGCTAAAAAGTTAAGTCTTGGTCATATTATAAAAAGAATTGCTGATAGAAACTTAAAAATAGAGATTGCATTTAATAGAGTAGTTAAAGCTGGAACTATTGCTCTTGGGGAAAAAGGAATTAAAATAAAAACTATAGGGATAGACACAATAAATATAAATAAAGAGGAGATAAATTTAAGAGGTGTGGAGCAAATAGTTGATAATGAACAATTAAATACTATTGGCTCAATTATGAAATGGGCAGAATTAAATATTATGAATGAAAATCTAGGTTTTGAGACTATGGTGGATAATATAATTTGTGAAATAGACAAGAATGGGTTGCTATCATTGGAAAAATTAAAAGGTGGAAGCGGTAGTTTATCCATGCCAAGAAAGCAAGAGATAATGGCAGCTTATAATAGATACAGAAACCTAAAAATATAAAAAAGTATACATAATATTTTGATTTTATAAAAATCACAGAAAGTTTTACTTGCTGTGATTTTTACATTTAATTATATTAGTTTAATTTTTTTCAAAAATTATTTTAATACTGAATTCAAGACCCTCAAAAAATTTCCACCAAGAATTTTATAAATAGTCGATTCACTATATCCTCTTTTACAAAGTTCATTAGTAATTGAAGGAATTTTACTTGCATCTTCGATACCTGGAACATATATATCCCCAAGATAGCCATTGAAGTCTAAACCAAGCCCAACATGATCTTCTCCTGCAATTTTTATCATGTATTCTAAGTGTTTCATATAGCTTTCAAGAGACATTTTTTCTTCCTCTTCAGTAAAATAACATACTATTCCAATAACACCACCAGTTTTTACAATGGCTCTTATTTGTTCATCAGAAAGATTTCTATCACAATTGTATAAAGACTTTGCATTAGAATGAGATGCTATAATAGGTTTAGTAGCAATATTTATAATATCCCAAAAACCTTCTTCATTAAGATGAGAAACATCTACTATTATTCCAAGCTCCTCCATCATTTTTATTGCTTTTTTGCCTAAGTTACTAAGCCCGCCTATTTCACTTACTCCAGAAGCAAAATAATTGCGATTATTCCAAGTAAGAGATGCACTTCTAATTCCAAGTTCATAAAATACATTTAACAATGTTAAATCACTTCCAAGCGGTTCTAACCCTTCCATAGAAAGTACTATGTTTAGAGTACCATCTGTTGCTATTTTCTTGAAATCGTTTTTTGTACGTATTAATTTCAGTTTTTCATTTTCTTTTATTTCTTCATATAAGTCTCCAACTTCTAACATAGCTTGCTTTAACGAACCTTCAGGATGCAATTTAGCATAAATCTCCATAAAAACCACGTTAATTCCACCAGCTTGTAAAATTGGTAGATGTTTATTAGTTAAATTACTACTATGCTCTCCGTTTTTTCTAGTATATAAAAGATCTAAGGGAATATCACTGTGAGCATCCACAACAATTCCATTTTCGTGTATTTTAATGTAATCCATTATGTCCCATCCTTTCTATTCTATTATAATATAGACGCTATACTCATTATTACCATACATACTACAGATATTAACAATACAAGTTTCCAAATGAATTTCATTAGTTTAACATAACTTATTCTAGATAATAGTACAATGCTCATTACCACAGCACTTGTAGGTGTTATTAAATTTACAATTCCGCTTGCAGTAGCAAATGCGGTTATAACAATATGTGTATTTACATGAGCAAATTGCGCGAGAGGTGCCATAATTGGCATAGAAAGTGTTGCAAGCCCTGTGGTTGAGGGTACTAAAAATGATAATGGTATATAAAATAAGAATGCTAGATTAGTAAAGATTACAGGACTTAAATTTTTCAACCCTTCCTCTCCAACATGAAGCACTGTAGCAGTCATATTTCCATCATTCATAACTACTGTAATTCCTCGGCATACACCTATAATTAATGCAACACCTAATAAGCTTCTTGCCCCATCAACAAATGTTTTAATAAATTCTTCTTCGCTAAATTTATATATCATTGCAGCTATTACTGAAAATACTAAAAAAACTAGTGCCATTTCACCAAATCCCCAGTCACCGAGGACAACGGGTCTACCAATAATTCTCCCTATTATGGGTATACCTGTTATAAATTTGTTGAAATTTTCAAATATTTTAATGCCAAATTTACTTCCCCATGGAATAACTCCAACAATCATGGTTATAAATGCTAGGGAGAATACAACTAGTACTTTTTTTCTTTTTGGTGTTAATTCAATTTTTTCATCTGTCTTTCCAGATAAAAAGAATTTTTCATTGTCTTCTTTCATATCATAAGCAATGGATTTTGACGGATCTTTTTTTACTTTTTCAGCATACCTCATTACGAAAATAATAGATATAAACAGAGTAACAACTAAAATTACTATTCTCAATAACAGACCATCTGCAATTGAAATTTCCGCAAAACCTGATGCAATACCTATAGAAAATGGATTTACGGTTGACCCAAGGCAACCAATTCCTGCTCCTAACATAATTATAGAAACTGGAACTATCACATCATAACCTGCTGCAATAAATATTGGGATTAACATAGGGTAAAAAGGAAGTGATTCTTCACACATACCAAATGTCGTTCCACCAACTGCAAACAAAATCATTAAAATTGGAATGATTTTATGTTCTTTACCTTTAAATTTAACAAGAGCATTCGATACACCGGCATCAATTGCACCTGTTTTAGTAATTACGGCTAAAAATCCTCCGATTACAAGAACAAATAATTCAATGGACACGGCATCTTTAAAACCCTTTATGGGTGCGTTAATAACTTCCCATAATCCTTGAAAGTTTGCAGCCACACTATGATATGTTCCACCAATCGGCTGGAGTTTAGATGCATTAGGATCAATATAATTGTAAGCACCAGATGGAATAATCCACGTTAATATAGCTACTGCAATAATAATATAAAAGGATATTGTAAATGCAGATGGCATTTTAAATTTTTTCATTGTAAGTCCTCCTTCTATTTTTCCTTTTGATCTTTTTTTAAAGTTCTTTCCTTTGCAAAGGGTTTCATAATATATTTTTCACTAATATACATAGCAATTAATATGCCAAAAGGTAATATCTTAAATTATATACTAATTATTTCTATAAAACCCTTTATTTATGGAAAATGTAAGGCATAAAGACATATAAAATTTATAAATATAAATAAAACGCAAAAAAATAATTGAATCTGTAAAATAAATGGACGGTTATAATATTAATATTAGTTAGAAAGTGTAAAATTTTTTTACACTTATGTAATTATAAAAATTGTACTAAATTGAAACCTAAATATGCATATGTTAAAATATAAGAAATCAAAGTAAAACAGAATATTATATATTAATTATATAGGAGGAAAAAAGAAATGTATGATTTGATTATTAAAAAAGGTGAGGTAATAGATGGTTCGGGTAAAAGTTCATATGTTGCTGATATAGCGATCAAAGATGGATACATAAAAAAAATATGTGATGATATAGAAGAACCATGCAACAATGTAATTGATGCACAGGGATATATTGTTAGTCCTGGATTTATAGACATAGATTCACATTCTGATTTTTCTCTTTTTTCCAATCCGAGATCTGAAAGTAAAATAATGCAAGGAATAACGACAGAAATTGTAGGGCAGGGCGGTCGAACATTGGGGCCAATTTCCGAAAATCATCTTGATGATTTAAAACAATATATCTGTTCATATGATCAGAACAAAGATGAATCAAATTATTTAAATTGGAAAACTCAAGGCGATTTTATTAACATATTAAATAAAAAAAAGATATCAGTAAATATAGCCTCTCTTGTAGGGTATGGATCGATTAGAGTTTCAGTTATGGGTTTTGAAAAAAGAAAACCTTCAGACATGGAAATGGAAAAAATGGAGTTTATTCTTGAAAAGGAATTATCCAACGGAATACATGGATTGTCTTTAGGGTTAGATAATAGTCCTGATTCACTTGCAACAATGGAAGAACTGGTTAATATGGCTAAGGTAGTAAATAAATACAATGGAATCTGCTCTATACATATGAGGGAAGAGGGTCTTCATTTAATTCAATCTATAAATGAAGTATTAGAAATAAGCGAAAAATCAGGTGTTAAACTTCAAATATCACATTTGAAGGCGGCTCACCCACAAAACTGGGGCAAGGTAAAGGAAGCAATAAGTATCATAAACAAAGCAAAACAGAGGGGTATAGATGTTGACTATGATGTATATCCTTATACCTTCTATGAAAGTGTGTTAAGTGATGTACTTCCTGCATGGATTAGACAATTTAGCCCTAAAAGAATTGCAAATTTTCTAAAACAGGAAGATATCAAGGAAAATGTTATAAACGATATGCTTGATGTAAATAGTAGTTGGGGAAATCCTATGATTGGTTCATCATGGGATAGGATTAGAATTGTGTCTATGAAAAGACCAGAAAATAAAATATACGAGGGAATGAATATAGAAAAAATTTCAGATATATTAAATTTAAAACCACCGGAAGCAGTTATTAAATTGCTTATAGAAGAAGATGGTGTAATAAAAATAATTTTTTCTGCAATGATAGAAACAGATTTAATTGATGTAATGAAACAATCGATGTCAATATTTTGTACCGATGGACTAGCCGTATCGCCTTATGGAGATTATAAAGATGTAAAAGTACATCCAAGATATTACGGGACTTATCCACGAATATTGGGCAGATATGTAAGAGAGAAACAAATAATGGCCTTAGAGGATGCCATAAGTAAGATGACTTTATTACCTGCAATAAAGATGAATATAAAGGATAGAGGATTTTTAGGTGTAGGCTTTAAAGCTGACATTACCTTGTTTAATAAGGATACTATACTTGATAGGGCTACTCTGAAAAACCCACATCAGTATCCTATCGGAATAAAAGCCGTAATTGTGAATGGAATAATAGTAGTAAATGATCAGCGGCATACGGGAGAACTACCTGGTGAAATAATATTAAGAAAATAGTATTCTATAAATTGATTGAGCAAAGAGGGGATTTAATCTATGAAAAAACCAGACCAATGTTCACAAGCCCCAATAAAATATACTTATAAAAAAAAATATCAATATGATAGTATTATATCTTATAGTAAAAAAATGAAAGAAATATTTTCAACCATTGATGTAATTGCAAAATGCAAAGCCACAGTATTATTGGTTGGTGAGACTGGGGTGGGAAAAGAAGTACTAGCAAAGCTTATACATAATAAAAGTGATCGCAGAGATAAAAGATTTGTGGTTATTAATTGTGCTGCCATTCCTGAAAATTTAATAGAAAGTGAACTTTTCGGACATGAAAAAGGCTCTTTTACGGGTGCAAGCTGTAAAAAAATAGGTAAATTCGAACAGGCCCAAGGTGGAACAATATTTTTAGATGAGCTTGCTGAGCTTCATTTAAATATGCAAGTTAAGTTTTTGAGAGTACTTCAAGAAAAGCAATTGGAAAGAATCGGTGCATCTGATCTCATAGATTTGGATGTTAGAATTATTGCGGCTACTAATAAAGATTTATCTAAAGAACTTGAAAACGGGAATTTTAGAGAAGATCTTTATTATAGGATTAATGTAGTGAAAATTCAGATACCGCCATTACGAGAAAGATATGAAGATATTCCAATGCTTTCAAAAATATTTTTAGACGAATTTTCAAAAGAATACGATAAAAATCTTAAAGAAATTGATATGGAGACAATGCATATATTATTAAATTATACATGGAATGGTAATGTTAGAGAATTAAAAAATGCCATAGAAAGATCGGTAGTTATAGCAAAAAAAAATGAAAAAGTGTTAATGAAAAGTCATTTGCCAATCGAAATAAGTAGGGATAATGATTTTCATGAATTAAAGGGAAAAACTGAAATAACATTAAAAGAATATGAAAAAATATTAATTATTTATACACTAAAGAATGTGGGTGGGAATAAAACTAAGGCTGCTGAAATTTTAGGAGTTAAAAGACAAACTTTATATAATAAAATGAAAGATTATGATATTTAATCATACACATGCAAACTAATAGCTAAATGTTTTTGTGAAGATGTATTAATTAAAGATTAAATAGTTAAACTAATGATATGTATAGGATAATGGCGAGATAAATATTACATTGCATCATTATAAGAAAATGGGTTATTATCTATAGATAGCTTAAAAGGTGGCAGTGGAAGTTTAGCCATGATTAGGAAGCAAGAAATAATGGCGGCCTATAATAGATATAGAAATCTAAAAATATAATTATTACAATATTATGGACAAGAAAGGTGGAATTAAATATGGCAATATTTAATAGTAAAAACAGAGATGATGATGGTAAAAATCTTTACACTAATTCAATAGCTCATGCTCAGCTTCCGAAAGATGAGTTACCTGATAAAATTTCTGATCCGGGCGTGATTCGGCAACTAATCCATGATGAACTATTTATGGATGGAAATGCTCGTCAAAACCTAGCAACCTTTTGTACTACATACATTGAAGATGAAGTTCGTAGTCTTATGGATTTGTCAATTAATAAAAATATGATAGATAAGGATGAATACCCACAAACTGCTGAAATTGAACATAGATGTGTGAATATATTGGCAAATCTCTGGCACTCACCTGGAAAACTAGACACCATTGGGTGTTCCACAGTTGGATCTAGTGAAGCAGCCATGCTTGGTGGTTTAGCACTTAAATGGAGATGGCGCAAACGGCGCGAAGATGAGGGCAAATCTACCAATAATCCTAATATTGTATGTGGACCTGTACAAATATGTTGGCATAAATTTGCACGGTATTTTGATGTTGAAATAAGAGAAGTCCCATTAATGCCGGGTGAGCTCGGTATGAAACCGAATCAACTAGTGCAATACTGCGATGAGAACACAATTGGAGTAGTGGCAACTTTGGGTAGCACATTTACCTGTATCTATGAACCGGTGCAGGAGCTGGCTAAAGCCTTAGATGCAATTGAGAAAGAAACAGGTTATGATATTCCAATTCATGTAGATGCTGCTAGCGGAGCATTCATTGCACCATTTATACAGAAAAATATTAAATGGGACTTTTGTATTCCTAGGGTCAAATCTATTAATGCCTCAGGTCACAAATTTGGAATGGCACCACTTGGTGTTGGCTGGATTGTTTGGAGGACTTTAAAGGACTTGCCTGAGGATTTAATCTTTAATGTGGATTATTTAGGAGGAGAAATGCCAACATTTGCACTGAATTTTTCACGACCAGCGGGTCAAATCATATCTCAGTATTACAAGTTTTTGCAATTGGGAAATGAGGGCTATACTGCAATTAACAATGCTTGTGCTGACACTGCGCAGTATTTAGGTGAAGAACTTCGAAAAATAGATTTATTTGATATATTATATGATGGGCATGGTGGTATACCAGCGGTTTGTTACTCTCTAAAGGATGAAGCTGCAACTGGGTTTTCACTTTATGAACTTTCTGATCGGTTAAGAATGCATGGTTGGCAAATTGCATCCTATCCACTACCAAGTAATCGCCAGAATTTAACCGTACAACGTATTTTAATTCGTCATGGTGTTAGTCGTGACATGATATTTTTATTCCTTCGTGATTTGAAAAAGGAATTGGAGTATTTAAAGAACAACCCATTATTAGTTCATTTAAATAAAGTTAGTTTCCATCAATAAGGAATAACTCCAAGTTCTTAGAATAATTCTAAGAGCTTGGAGTTTATTATTTTTTCAGACTTATTTTAATAGCAATTATAGTAAATATAATAGTACAAAATCTCTTGCACTGTTATTATGGATTATATATAAGGGATATCACTAACATTTTCTACTTAAATGTTCTAAATAATAGTTAACTGTTGTATAAAATGGTATAATTTATTTATTGTTGTTTCGTAGATGTAATTTCTGATGGAAATATCATCGAACACGAATTACTCAACAACTCATGTGGAGGGGGTGAACTATTGTGAGGTTATTTATTCCAGTAATTTTTACTATTTTTTTTATTCTTGAATACGTTAAAAATAAAAAAATTTACATGTTGTTAGGTTTAGCTATTTCCTTTTCTGCTATTATCATTAGAATCCCTTATATAAATGCTATTGTAGAATCACATCTCTTGATTTTTAAATATAGTTTTGCATGTATAGCCATAATTTTTCTTTTTTTAGCTTTAAAGGAATTTTTTTTATTATTTAAGGGGGCATTAAAATGAAACATTGGGAAGCAGTTAGAACAATATGTGAAATCTAAAGAAGACTATTGGAGGCACTTTATGGACATAAAATATCCAGACTACAATAATTCTATTGTGAATTTGGCTAGCTCAGTACTGAAATATTATGGAGCAGAAAATCATCATGAAACCTTAAGAATATTTGATAATTATTTAAAGAAAAATTATAAGAATGTTGTGGTCATGTTGTTAGATGGCCTAGGTGTGGATGCATTAGAAAACCATCTTGATAAAGGGAGTTTTTTGAGAAGGCATTTTGTGTCAGAAATATCTACAGTCTTTCCACCCACCACAACTGCAGCAACAACTTCTATTGAAAGTGGATTGACGCCTATGGAACATGGATGGCTTGGCTGGAGTTTATATTTTAGCGAAATAGATAAGATTGTTAATGCTTTTATTAATACACTGAGAGATAGTGATGAAAAAGCTGCTGATTATAATGTGGCTGGAAAAATAATCCCTTATAAAAGCATATATGATATTATCAATGAAACTGGTAATGCTAAAGCTTACAGTGTGTCACCCTTTGGCACCAATAAAGTTTCATCACATATTGAAATGTTTGAAGAGATAGAAAGACTTTGCAGCCTTGCTGGAAACAAATATATTTATACATACACTCCACAACCTGATGCTGCTATGCATGAATATGGCTGCTATAGTAGTGAAGTAGCTTCATGGGTGAAAGAACTAAATGATGGAATAGAAAAAATGTGCCAGGTGCTAAAAGATACTATCGTTATTGTAACCGCAGACCATGGGCATATTAATTTGAACTATAGTTTTGTTAGCGATCATCCTCAGCTTTTAAAGATGCTAGTAAGACCAATTTCTATTGAAAGTAGAGCCACGTGTTTTTATGTAAAAGAGGAGTATAGAAAGCAGTTTAAAGAGGAATTTTACAAAGCATTTGGCAAGGGCTTTTTATTATTTTCCAAAGAGGAAGTCTTAGAAAAAAAATTATTTGGAGATGGTCAAGCTCATAGAAAATTTGAGGAGTTTATTGGTGATTTTTTGGCAGTTGCCATTGGAAAGCAAGGAATTGCCTACAATCATAAATCCAAGCAGTTCCTGTCAAATCATGCAGGAATGACCAAGCAGGAGATGATGATACCATTTATTGTTGTTGAGAGTCACGATTAGTTTACATCTTTCATAAAGTTCGTCATAACAAACTAAAGAATTAATAAAAAAATTTAGATATTCTGGGCTTTTGCAGGTATTATGCCATATTCTTTAGATGTTGCACGCTTAATAGCACATGGTTCAGAAAAGTTTTTCCCATTTTCTTTTTATATGACGGATGAATATCGAAAGATTTTCCTAAAAGGCGTATACGATAAATTGTTATATAAACCTGATTACAAACAGTTTATATGGGATGTTATACTTTCAGGCCTAAATGAGTGTATTGAGTTTATAGAAGAAGAATTAATTGATGAATCTATTGAAAGAGATGAAGCTTTTACTTATTATTATAAAAATGCAGAAATTTTGGCTGATATTATTTTGCAAGGTAAAGAACAGTTAACTATTTGACAGGTATCTTATGAAAGGATGTGATGTAACAGCCATTGAAATCGGAAAAAATCTTGCAGAATATTCAAAAGAAAAATTTGAAGAATATAAAAATTTTAGTGTATACAATACTTCATTTGAGGAGTTTGAGTGTAATGATAGTAGTATTGATATTCTTTATTCTGCAACAGCATTTCATTGGATTCCCGAAGATATAGGTTATCCAAAGGCATTAAAGGTATTAAAGAATAATGGAACATTAGCATTGTTTTGGAATAAACCATTTGTGAACCGAAAAGATGATTTATTGCATCAAAAAATTCAAAGTGTATACCAAAAATATAGACCTTCAAATGCTAAATTCATAGAAAATGATACGGCAAGATACAATGAAACATCAAAAACTATTCAATCATATGGGTTTAGAGACTTAGAAGTAAAGTTATATCACCAAACACGAGTATTTAACTCTTCAGGTTATATTTCACTATTAAATACATATTCAGATCATAGAAATATGGTAGCATCTACAAAGCAATTATTATACAGTGAAATTGAAAATGCTATTCTTTAAAATGGTAATGTTTTAACTATATATGACACGATAGAGTTATATTTAGCAAAAAAATAATGTTTTTTTATACGACTATTGGTTACAATCTATTAATTCATATTTCTACTCTTAATCATCTCATTGTACCTATTTAAGGCTTTAGCTAAAACTGAATTATAAATCTTTCTGCCTATTTCAAATCTTTTATCCAATATGTCTTCTTCAAAATATTCAATTTTAAGGTTTAGTTTCAAAACGAATCTTTGCTTAGATTCTTTTTTTGCCACTGAATGTTCACCTCGCTTTCCCTCGCTAGATTGTTTTTGCATGTTTTTAACACATATTATTATTTATACTGGTTATGTTGAGTATCTGCAATTGCTATCCATCCCACACCTGAAGGAGTGGGCTTTCCGTACAAATATTGTAAGAGGCTAACTTGATTTATTTATTCAATTATAAATATACCAAAATTAATAAAAAATACATCAAGTTGACACCTATTTGACATTATAAATGGACATAACTAAAACATAAAAATACTACCATAAGGAGAGATTAAATGAAAAATATTTTTCAAAAAAAACAACTTGAGTAATTATAGAGGCATGATTTTATAATATGTTACTACAAGTTTTGCAATAACTGCTTAATTATTATACACTGTTGGAAAGATACAATTAAAGCCATTTGTGTGCAACGGTATTGTAAATCATGCACAAGCTGATATAGTAAATCTCAGTGAATGCAAGGATAAAAAGTTTAATAATTAACTTTAAAATTAAACTAGAAAATACTAAATTATAAATGAAGCATAACAAATTAGTAAGAACCATCGTTCCAAATTATGTAATGAATTAAAGTGTGTTTATATAAAAAATTATATTATAGAAAAAACAAACGAAACACAAAATTAAGGTAAGAAAGGATAGAAAATGGATAAGCAATTAGATAATGAAATGGAAGCATACTATAGAGCTTTAAACTATTATCATTGGAAGTTTGGAGAAAAATTTCCAGGTATGAACTATTGTTTGCCTATTGGTGAGGCAATAAGATTTATAAGTAAATGTATCTGTTTAGATAAAACTGCACAAGAAATGATGCATTTAGAGATGATGTGATTTATTAAATTATTAATTATTTATCTAGTGCTAGATGATAGAACTAACCATAAAAGTAAAAACACATATTATATTTAAAATAATCTGTACCATAAAAAGCATGTTAATGCTCAGCCTAATCAAAACAGGATGATTGAATTAGGTGAAAGATTAGAAATAAGAAATAAAATTTAGAGGAAATTAAGTTTATTTGTTGAATAATGGTATTATAGTAAATGTTATGAAGAAAACATTACGTTTATAAGGTGTGTGCGACACGTTACTAATTAAAATGATTAACCATTAACCGTAAGTTTGAGAAAATTGATAACTTGAAAAGTCAAATGATAGGGCAACGTCTTAGAGGGCTTTCTCTGATACCAGAATAGCGAAGCTATAAGTAAGTTAAGTTCGGTGAAGTCGTCTGAGGTCAGCCCTTAATAGATTAGCTGAGGAAATGAGGGCTAGAGGTAGTCGAGGATGATATAGGTCGGGAGTTTGTAAAATATATATGGTAAGAATATCCAATGGTGGGCTGACAAAACTCTGAACGTACGGGTCTAAATATAGATATCTCAGTCAAGGAATTATATCTAACTTGTAATATGTAATAAATAAGATGGGAGTGTGTGTAATGGATTGTGGATTTGAAAATGGAAATGGATGGTTCCGATATCGGGCTGCAGCAATAATTATTGAAGATGGACATGTTCTTTTCGCCAAAAACGAAGTGGATCCTTACTATTATTCTATAGGTGGTGGAGTACATTTGGGAGAAAAAGCAGAAGATGCAGTTAAGCGAGAAGTATTTGAAGAAACGGGAATTGAATATGAAGTTGACAGACTGGCATTTATTCACGAAAATTTTTTTGAAGGCTCAGGTACACTTGACGGCATGAAATGCCATGAAATTTCATTTTATTTTCTAATGAAATCAAGAGGTACAAAAGAGTTGGATAGTAATAGCTATTCACAAGGTGTACGTGAATATATGCATTGGTTACCAATTGATAAGTTAAAAGATTATGTTGCATATCCAAGTTTTTTTGCAGATAAGCTAATTAATTTGAGGGATAGTGTTGAACATATTGTTTCAAAAGAATAAAAATATTGACATTAAGAATATCCTTTAGTCCACTATCTTCTTTTGGATTACCAAAGAATCTAACCTATCCTGAACTCAATACACTTATGTATAAAAAAACATTTCATCTAAAATAAATACATAGCTAATAAATTTATGGGGGTTACCAAATGTCAAAAGGTATTTTGATGAATATAAAAGATATTCAACCAAGTCAACTATATATAAACTCGCAAAAGTTGAAAAATATATTAAAATGGTTTACTCCAACTGATTATGAAAGCTATGATGCTATACCTATAAAAAAGTTAAACGGAAAAATTATATATACTGATGGACATACGAGGGCATATGCGGCATACATAAAAGGAGTCAAAACGATAAAAGTGTACTGGGATGAGGATGAATTAAGTTGGAATGCATATCAGATTTGCGTTGACTGGTGTAATACAGAAGGAATTAATTCAATAGAAGATCTAAAAGACAGAGTAATTGAACCAAATGAATATGAAATTTTATGGTATGACAGATGTAAAAACATGCATAATCAATTAGGTATATAGTCCTGGCACAATGGCATTGTTATGCGTGGTAATATATTTTATTAGGCAGGTGAATTATGCAATAGAATTTTATCATCATCTTGGCTTTTTTAATACAGACGAAGAGATTACTGTTAATGGTATTAGATTTACACCTATGTCATATTTGTTAAAGTAAATAAAGAAGCAAAATTATTTGTATTATGGGAGGTAACCAAAATGTCTACTATGGATAAAACCGAAAATGTAAAACAGCAATATTCTGATGATAAAAATTTGTCCGCAAGAACTAAATTGCATTTAAAACATAGCACAAATAAACAAGGACTTGTGCCTTGGTTATTTGATAAATACGAGTTTTCTGAGAACTGCCACATATTAGAACTTGGTTGTGGTAATGGTGGACAGTGGCAAAATCAAATTAAAAATCTACCTAAATGTTGTAGTTTGACCCTATCAGATTTTTCTAAAGGTATGGTAGATATAGTTAGAACAAATTATTCTAACTATAATAATGTTTCATTTCAACAAATTGATATACAAAATATTACTTTTCCAGATGAAACCTTTGACATTATTATTGCTAATCATATGCTATACCATATTCCTGACTTGTCAAAAGCATTATCCGAAGTGAAACGTGTGCTTAAGACTGGCGGAAAATTCTATTCAACTACTAATGGAAATGGTGGAATGAGACCTTTTTTACATAATGCCCTAAAGCACTTTAATCCAGATACAAAAGCATTCACACAAAAATTTTCTTTTAATCTCCAAAATGGATATGAAATACTAAGTGGTCATTTTTCAGAGGTGAAAAGGATGGATTTTGAAGATTCATTATCAATTACAGAAACACAAGATTTAGTTGATTGGATAAGATCTACTATATCTATAGCAAGTTATTCAGAAAAAGATATTGATGGATTATTCGATTATTTTGAAGATATAAGAAAAAAATACGGTGCAATCAACATTCAAAAGGAATGTGGTTTATTTATATCAACTAAATAACCATTAATCTCTAAAAATAAGCTTAATCTACAGAAAATTTATAACACAATATTCAGATTTTGTGATGCTTCAGTAATATAAGGCGAATTAGTTGGGGGGATATTGGTGTGATTCAGATTAATAAGTTATTGGATAATGAACAAAAATCAAATATTACAAATTCTATTTTGAGAAAATTACCAGAATGGTTTGGTATTGAAGAAACGAGAGAGTTTTATAAAAATGTTGGATTCTGTCCTTTAGAGGAGATAAAAGAAATATGGGGAGATAAAAATCCATGTTTAATTATGGTTAAAACTATATAACTTATTATGTAACATTCAAAAGTTGCATCACCCGTAATTATAAGCTAAGATAAGCAAATTTTGTATATTATGAATTCCTAAAGAAATTAGATAAGGTGTACACGTTGTGTCTATAATTAGAAGTTCAAAAAATGAAAGTTATAGGAAAATGGGTATATGACGTTCCAGTAGAATAGGACGAAATAAGGATTACAAACTGAAATTGTAATTAAACTAGGAGGAAAATAATGAATATGGAAAAATCATGTGGAGCTGTGATATATAGAAAACTAGGTGAAGAGTTTTCATTTTTAGCGGTAAAAAGCAAAGCAAATGGACATTGGAGCTTTCCAAAAGGGCACATGGAAGAAAAAGATGAAAATGAAAAAGAAACCGCAAGAAGAGAAGTTCTTGAAGAAACGGGATTAAGTATTACATTGCTTGATGAATTTAGAACAAAAATAGAATATCAATTGACTGAAAGCACATTAAAAGAAGTGATTTTTTTCATCGGAATAACATCAGAGCAGTCTGTAAATATCCAGCAGGAAGAGATTGAAGAATTTAGATGGTTAAATTATAAGGATATGCTTGATTTATTAACATTTGAAAATAGCAAAAAAATCTTAATAGAAGTTAAAGATTTTCTCAATAAATTAGCTAGTTAGTTAGGATTCTTCTTAACGGACGACACAAACAACTGTTAGAATTACTAAAGTAATGGAATAATTCTGCATTTTTTATATATTCTACAGCTTCCCATTATTCTTACAATTAATAGCTGAAAAAATGAAATTAATTTATTATTGTCCGAAATGCCTGATGTATCTTAAAACCCATGTTTTATAAAGAACTGTTAATTAATAGCTGTAGATATGTCGATTTTATAAATGAAAATAAAGTTATTAAATCAGCTAGAGTTTGGAAAAAATAATTATAAGCATTCTTTACATTGTGTGTATTTAAATTTCATTGATATAATATTGTGAGGATATAACAGAGGGTATAAAATGAATGATAATTTTATAGTTTAATATGTGAGTATTAATAAGGAAGTTTTAGACAATCGTGATAAAAGGAAAATATTATGTCAAAAGTAGCGCTTTTAGTAATAGATATGCAAAAAAATTGTAAAGAAGCCACGTCTTGTAAGTCATCCTTTAAAAAAGCAGTAGAATATATTAATGAAATTAGTGAATATTTTCGTGTGAAAAACCAGCCTGTCGTAATCATACAGGACTTAGAAGCAGGGGGACCAGAGACTGAGGGCTTTAAAAGTGTGGAAGAATTAGTAATATCAGACAATGATATTTTAGTACATAAAACCTATAGCAATGCCTTTTGGAAAACAGAGCTGGATACAATTCTAAAGAGTGAAGGTGTAGATTGTATTGTTATAAGTGGATTTGCTGCAGAGCATTGTGTCCTCTTTACTTATAATGGTGCTATTGAGAGGGGTTATAATACTTTTTTGCTGCAAAATGGTGTAGCGGGGTTTGATGATGATGAAATTAAACGTATTCAGTCGTTAAGATCTGTTGTAAGCTATGAAGCCCTTGAGTATTTTTTGCAATAAACTTTGTGGGATGTTATTCAGAATAAATAATCAACCTGAGCAATGACTGATGAACCATTTAATGTTTCATTTTTTGTATGAATACATATGTTAATGAGCCATTAAGTTAAAAAAGGTAATAAAAACAAATAAAAAGTGAGGTAGATCACAATGAACATATTTTTGAAGAAAATAGATGAAAATAATTGGAGAGAATGTGTTAACTTAAAAATCAAAGATGAGCAAAAGCAATATTTACCGCACCCAAATGTAGTTTCCATTGCTGAGTTATTAAATAAGATTAGAAATGAAAATGATTTTAATGAAATATGGTTGAGTTTCCATCCCAAAAGTATAGTAGCAGCTAGGTTATATTCTAGTTTTGGATTTAAGCAGAGGATTAATGGACTAGAAACAGAAGATGAAGTTTTTTATGTGCTTAAATATAGAAGAACAAGAGGTAAGTGATTTACCTCTTGTTCTTCTATATAAGATAATTACTAAAATATTGCGGTATATACATTAGATAATTAAAGGAAGTTAAGATTTATATTGAAAATATTATATGTAATTGTATATACTTGACCATTTTGGTGCTGTAGAAATCTGGATGAATTTTCAGTATTATGCTCATAAAGACGAGCCAATGCAAAATTCAGTTGAATTTTATAACAAGGAATTTGACTCTGAAGCTCAAAAATGTAGAGATTTACTTAATTATAAGGTATCGCATGAAACTTTTGATGACAAAGTTTCTTTTGTACATTCATTTATTGATAGGTTTAGTAGAGAAGCAGAAGGTGAATTGTGTATAAAAATATGATGAAGATTTCTAAGATTTTATTATAAAGGTTGTTATATAAAAGTTAAATAGAAGCTGAAAAAACAATTGAAGGGAGTGAGTTATATTATGATTATGTATTTTATAGATAAAATAGTTGATTATGATAAATTACAGACTTTTTTTAATTAGGTAGGATGGAATGATAAAACTAATGATATTAATAGATTAAAAGCAATGGTACAAAATTCTCAAATTGTAGTTACTGCATGGGACGGAAAAATAATGATTGGATTTGCTCGGTGTACAACTGATTATGTATTTAATGGACAAATAAATAATGTAGTGGTTGATTCGAGATACAGAAGAAACGGTATTGGCAAAATTTTAATAAATAAGATATTAGATAGTAGCAAACAAGTTACATACATGTTAAGGGGAAGCATTAAAAATGAGGAATTCTATAGAAGTTTAGGTTTCGATGATGGTCCAATATCTTTGGTTTATAAACGAAAAGAATAAGACAAAGAAAATGGCAGTTGTTATGTCTTCTGGCTGGAGATTATGGTTTGATGACAATATGATGCCAAAGGATGGATATTCTCAATGCTTATATGATATCTTGTGCGAGTTTGATTTAAATTTGAAGAATGAAGAAATTAATTCTCATTAAGTTAGAACAAATGCGCAGTTTGATATTACTGAAGAAAATGCAAAGTGTGTAATTGATATGATTAACTAATGAGAATGATTTTTGTTATTCAAGGTATGTTGATACAAACTAAAATGATAAGAATGGAGGATGTTTATTATAAAAAGATTATTATTAACTGCATATGGATTATGTACAGAGAAAATAAAAGAAGCCTTTTACAAGTTACTTCCCAATGATTTCTTAATAATTTTTAAATATCAAATATATAAATACAAGCATATTGTGGCTTATAAAAAAATTTAATATTGAGGAGTGTGTCGGTTATAAATATAAAGAAAATAATATTGGTTGTAGCAACAATATTAATTATTATTGCAATAGGAATTTTTGGCCTTATACATACATTGTTTTATAGTATGACGAGATTGCCAGCAGGGGACTATTTATGCCAATCTACATCATCAAATGGAACTTATACTATTAAAACATATCTTTGCAATGGTGGGGCAACAGTGGCTTATGCAGTTAGAGGTGAATTAATAATAAACACTAAAAATAATAAGGTAAAGAATATTTACTGGGATTATAAAATTGATAAATCAGATATTACTTGGGAGGATGATGATATTGTTATAATTAATGGTCATAAAATAGATCTACCAAACGGTAAATATGATTGGAGAAAGGATAAAAATTAATGTCATGGTTTCATATGTCGTAATCTGATGGGATTGCGTACAGACCTTCTGGCTTTGGTTCAAGAGATACGCTTACTATTGAAGCTGGTGTACAAGAGGGAATTTATATAGCCGATTTTCCTATTGATGAAATCAGAGAGTATAGAAGTCGTGAAGTACATGGCAACGCATACCGCCAGCCCCAGAAATACAAATTACTTATTTCTGAAAGTATTGAAGAGCCATTCATCAGAAAGGATTACAGAAAATAGTAAAAGGAGAGTAAAAAATTAAAATGCAATCTCAATTACAGTTGGTATCTTTCTTAATTCCAATTTAATAAAGAAAATAATAATTTGTAGAGGTGATTTTATGAAAGATTTAGTATTAAAGAAAGTGTCAATAGACTATGGTGATGACATATTTTCATATAAAGATGAGTTTATTTATAATAATGAATCAATGGATGGAACAGGATTCTTAAGAAATATGAATTCACCACAAGAATATATTGAAAAATCATTATTGAATGAAACAGAAGAAGTAGATGGAAAAAAGTTACAGCAACGCAATTATTAGCAATTAGGAAAAGTGATAATTGTATTGTAGGAATGATACAAATAAGGCATTTTTTAAATGATTACCTTTTACAATATGGTGGACATATAGGATATTCTGTAAGAAAGTCTGAAAGAAACAAAGGATATGCAAAAGAAGAATTAAGACAAGCATTGAGTTATTGTAAGGACATATTACATATTAGTAGAGTTTTGCTAACTTGTGATAATGATAATTTTGCTTCTCAGAAAACTATATTAGCGCAAGGTGGAAAAAAAGAAAATGAAGTAGTAATGAAAGATGAGAATTGTGTTGTTGAACGATTTTGGATAGATTTATAAATCTAATTTGTGTTAGTGAACAAACTGGGCATAGTGATGTTACTGTAAAAATTCAAACTTCTAATTAGGCTAATGGGAGTGCAACAAGAAGCGGCTTCTTCTTGAAATGTTAGTACAGACTGTAGTCAGATGGCCCAGTAGTAGGGGTATTCCAGCTGGAATAAGATTAAAGCTAGCCAGCTATATGAAAAATGTTGCAAGCACATATACTTAGAAGATAATGGGGATATGACATCGTAGTAATAAGATACGGACTTATTTAAATAATTCTGTTGGAGGTAATATATGATTATTGAAAACAAGAGAATAGAGGGCAAAAATCTAATATGGACACTTCGTTGTCCAACGAAATATGATGCAATTGAATTATCTAAATTAAGAGTTAAAATTGATGGAGAAACAGAAAATCTTGATAGGGAATCTGGAGAAGATTTATTAACACCAAAAGATTTCGAAAAACTTATTTATGAAGATGCAATAGCGGAAAAAACTATATTTTTAGTTGCAGAAGTAGAAAGTAAAATTGTTGGATTTACCCGCTTAGAAGGAATGAAACTAAGTAGATTTAGACATAAAGCAGAGTTTGGATTATGTATATCAAAGGATTACTGGGGTTATGGAATTGGTAAAAAGCTACTAGAAAAAGTTATTATGTGGGCAGCTACTGTGAAAATCGAAAAAATTTCATTAACTGTGGTACAAACAAATACAAAAGCAATTCAGTTATATAAGAGATATGGATTTGTAGAAGAAGGATTATTAATAAAGGACCGTATTCATAAAGATGGAAACTATTATAATACAGTAATAATGGGAAAATTATTAGATAAATAGAGATTAACAACTAAAATATAACATGCTTAAAGTTAGTCATAAACTGCTGCAAATATTACTAAAGAAAGCATATGTCATTAGAAATAGAAAGGAGATTTATGTGTAAAACTAACAATTTCGCACTTATTATTGAAAAGAACCTAATCAATTTATGTATTAAAGCTGCAAATATATCTTGTGGAGAAGTTGTAAAACAGGATAACTATTCATGGGCTAAGAATTCATATTTTGAAGGGTATAATAAAGTTTTTGATATGAATATTCCATTAGCTAATATTAAAGAAGTAATCATGCTATTACGTAAAAATATAGAACTTGAAATAGCTCCGAAGCACTTATTAATAAATTCATATAACCAACCAATAATTTCGGAAGATTATTTAAAGAGTCTCAATTTCGATATGTTTTATCAACAGTCTGGGATGGCTATTGACTTAGCTTCATTCAAATTTGGAAGCAATGACAGCATAGGTAAAATTAGAACTATAAAAAGTGCTAATGAACTTGAAGATTGGATATTAATAACTGAAGAAGCATTCAAAAAGAAAAGAAATTCGCATATATATAAAATGTTTCTGAATGAAAATGATATTAGATTCTATGGATGCTATTACAAAGATAAAATTGTGGCTACTTTAATGCTTTATATTAAAGATGCAATTGCAGGAATTTATTTAGTCAGTACAGCGAATAAATTTAGGAGAAAAGGTTTTGGAACTTTGATTGCAAAAACGGCATTAAGAGATGCTAAGAACTTGGGTTGTAAGTATAGTGTTTTACAAGCCTCGGATATGGGCAAAAATGCATACAATAGTATCGGATTTAAGGAATATTGTAAAATAAGACACTGGGAGTATAAAACGTTATAGATTTAGCTATTTATTTATAATAAGAAGGAATATTATATTTGCTATGACCTAATTCACACTGAAGAAAACTTTGCAATCAAATGTTTATAATGGCAGTTCAATCCCTTGATGTTCCCTCAGACTTATTAGTTTGTGGGAATTTTGATTTATGAGGTGTCACAAAGTAATAAGTTAAGTGTTATTTATACGAAAGGGGGCCCAGGATGGAACAAGATGAATGGAAGAAAATATATCAGTTGTATTTCAAACCACTTTACCTATATGCATTATCATTGACACATAGCACACAGGATGCTGAAGACCTCCTACAGGAAACCTTTGTAAAGGCTTTTTTAAGCTATAAGAGCACTGGAAGTATAAAAACATGGCTTATTATTGTTTTGAAGCATGAATTTCTTAATGTTTGTAGAAAACGAAAAAGAGAAGTATTAAATAACGATACCGTTTATGATGAACAAAATATACTGACAAATCCAGATATAATTGTATCAGATATTCTTAAAAAGGAAGAAAAACGTAGGTTATTTAATTCAATTCAGAAATTGTCTGGACTGCAGAAAGATATTCTTATTGAAAGTATTTATTTTGAGCTTACGGATGCTGAAATGGCATCTACACATGGAATAACTCAGGCATATGTTAGGAAGCTTCGATCTAGAGCAAAAAAGAAACTTATCGAAAGTTTAAAGGAGGAAAAATGATGAAAGATAATGAGAATATGACCGAAGAAGAGTTGGATAAGGAGCTGCATGGTTTAATTGAGGAGATGCCGGAAAGTAGGGACTTAGCATCTGATATTGAAAAAATTATTAATAAGAAGATAAGAAAAATAGTTTTTCGTACAACACTTGCTATTCTTGCTGTACTTGCAGCAGTATTTATCATGATCAGCCCATTAATGAATATGGCTTATACAAATCCTGAAAAGCTTAATAAAGAACCTGACCCAAAGGTGCTTTCTTCTCTCAGGGCATATTTTGAGGTTATGTATCCATATAATGAGGTGGCTAGTCTTCAGATAGAAAAGGTTGGGTTCTCTAGATATATGTTTAATATGCAGATACTAGATCATACAGGACCTATTTCGATAGGCAGGCAAAATGTGAAAATTGAGATGTTTAAGGGGAATTGTAAGGTAAAAGAGGATACAAATAATATGGTTACTAAGATGTTGGGGCAATTTGAAGTAAGACAATCACCGAGCACAAAGAAAGAACTAGAAAAATTGCCTAAATCAGCTATGATATATCTTTCCGTTGGAGAAATTAATCCAAGACCTGTATCGGAAATCCGTAAGGAAAAAATAACACTGGAGTGGCTACAAGTAAATCAGCCTAATTTAAAATTTCAAGGTGGCATCAGTATGAATTTAAGTTGTTTATTTAAGGATACTGATGACCGAAGAGGTATGACAGAAGAAGAACTGAAAAAAATATATATTTCTAATCTTCAAGAATTACTAAATACTGATTATATTTGGAAAGACTTGGGGCTTAGTAGTGGCAGTATAGAGTTTACTAATTCTAAAGAGTTTCTTCAAAATTGTTTGAATGATGCAGAGAAAATTTCTGTGCTTACTACAAAAAATTATTGTGTTTCGGGATCTAAAGACCAAATTCTTAACTATTTAAAAAATACTAATATTAAATTTATTCATGTTGATAAAATTCGGTTAAGCAGTCTTAATTAAAGACGGAAATAAAAGAAGCTTCACATAATAAAATGTTTTCGTCAGCATTGGCAAATGAACTATTTTTATATAGTAATGTGTAAATTTATGACTTATAATCTATATATAGGTTAGGACTAAACACACCACCAAGGCTAAAATGGTAGTAATGTACAACAACAATATTCTAATGGTTGAATATTGTAAAATTAAGATAGGTGAGAAGTTAATAATATAAGTCAAAAATTTTAAAAAGGGGTATTATTATGAGGATGTTGGTAATATTGGTTCTTATTATTTCTACAACAATAATTATAATTATGAGTGCAACTTTCCGGATTCTCATTACTGAATATGAAATGAAACCAAATAAATTAACAAAGTTATTTTATTCTGATGATAATAATTTCATTAAAGCTTGGAAAAGAACGAAAAAAAAGGGCATTTTAACGTATATTATTAAAACTGGTGCTATTTATACTGCCGGTTATGGAATGTCAATCTTGGTTATTCTCTCGAAAGATAATAATAGTATCATGTATGGATGTGAACATATCTTATTATTGGTTATTGTTATTATTATTTTTAGTTTACTATCTGCTCTAATTGGATGGAGTATAAGGAAGGATAGATATAGTAAATTAAAATAAAAGCGATACTTAGGAATGCACCTTACAGTCTTATAACATTATGTAATGGGAGTATTTTTAAGTATAAATAATGTGATTTAACAAATGCTTATAAGTGGCGGAGGCAATGTCGTTAATGGATCTTCTATCAAATGAATCTTGTTTAGTTACTGTATCAACATTAGTTATTGATGGTGGCTGTATTTCTTAATATTGAAGAAAGTCTTTTTATAGCTATAAGAAATGTGAGTTCGATGGAATAATTTAAGACATAAAAAACCCCATCAAAAATTTTAATACTATAGTTGACGAAACTAACAAAATAGAGTAAACGATAGGATTATATGAAAAAGTAATTTAGAGTTAGATAAGCTAATTTCGATAAATTATGCTTACTATTATATTAGTAATTTCTGAAGTATTGTTTAAAAGCATAAATTCATTAGTATAGCTTGAATTTACACAGTTAATTAAAATTAAATCATTCTTAACAGTTTTAAAAACTTTATCATTAATAGTAGAGTTAAACCCACCATTTACAGTGTAAAAACAAATTGCTGCTAAATCTTTATTTAATGGAGTTTTATATTCGAATTTAAGCTGTTTGCGTGGACTAATATTAAGATGAAGTAATTCACCATTATAATTTTCTTTTGTCATTAAATTAAAAACAGAAGCTTTACCATAACTTTTAGTTTTCCAATCGCCCATAAAGTCGTCTTGCTCAAAGGAGTTAAGTAGTTTCTTGTACTTATTGTCATGGTCTAGAGTTATTATTCCTTCTATAACCATGAATTTACGCGAAACTTTTGGTAGACTACTAAAAGTAGATTCTGGTATATCAATTTTAGCGACTCCCAGCCTCCATAAAAAGTTTTTACTAGCATAATCAGAATTTATCGGATATGTTGTAAGTTCTGTAGCCATACCTCCGGACCAAAATGTTGGCTTATAATTTTCTTGCCTTAGTAATTCTATATTATAGTTCATATATTAATTGCACCTCTTCTCATATATCTTTTATGTTCATTATATTGGAAAAAATATATATAATCAATTACGTTAACGTGAGTTCAAAATATTAATTGATTTATGGTTACGGTTACTAGATATGCTACTAACAAAAGTAAAATGCTAAAGACTAACGGAAAGATGTTTAACTTTTTAAAAACCACCCTCTTGAGCTTGAAAAACCCTAATGTAATAATGCTATATTAAAATATAATGTATTTTTATGCTTTTCTAAACTTACGAAGGCCACAACCAATTCCAAGTCCCGCGGCAGAAAAGAACAAATATAGTACAAAATAAAGAATGGCGGAAGAGTTATAAAAAATAAAAACAGAGGGAATGAATAGCAAGGTTATAAGCAGCAGAAAGTATGGTTCAAAGCCGTGCTTTAGACCAAAAATTGCTCCAGTTCCCAAACATGCAAGGGGATTTAAAAAAATAAGCAAAGTAATCATAAGTTCTACTCTTGTGTCAACTTTTCTAGAAATTGGAATAAAATAAAACACTACTACTAAAATAATTGAATAGGGTATAAGTTTCTTTTCAATTAGTTTCATTTTAAATACTCCTTTCTAAAATCCTAATTACGCTGTTAATATGGTCTAGTTCTCCCCATCGTTATTCATATAATGACTGTGAACAAAGCCCATTTTTTCAAACATATCCTGATAATTAGCAGTACTTTGAAGTAATATAAACTCTATATCATCGCTTTTTGTGACAGTTTTTAATGCTTCAATTACTGTAGCTCGTGCAATTCCTCTTCTTCTCATTGAAGGCTTAACACTCCAAAAATACAATCCTAAGCAATCATTATCCAATTTACTGAATGCGGTTGTAGAAACTATCTCGCCATTTAAAATGCCGCTATAAAGGGTATAGCCATTTTCAGTATTTGATACAGTTTTATAAACTATATCCCTAAAAATATCCTTTTGATTTTCTTCCATTTCAAGGGATGATACAAAGGTTTCACACCATTTAGTTATCATATTATCATCAATTACTTTTTCAATAGTAAATCCCTCTATTTTTTCATATTCACTATTAAAAATGTAGGGTGGAAGGTACATACAATTAAGCTCTTTGTCATCTGAATATTTAAATCCTTCAAGGGCTTTAAGGTGATTATTTCTGTCTTGGTTGTTTGTATCTATTAGACTTTTGGGTGTTCCCTCGATTATACCAAACCAATCTGCATAACCATATTTTACAAAGCCACATTTTGCAGCAAGACCTGGTGACATATTATTTGCTTCATTTATTTGAAGAAAGGGTATTTTCCCTAGCTCAATAATTTTTAATGCAAGATCTAATGAAGTATCTACAGCATAGTTCTTTTTCCTATACTCCTCCTTTGTGAACATTATCCCCATGGAATTATCATTATGAATAAGTACCCAGGAGGCAATATCTCCATTAGCATATATGGCCGAGGAAGGTCTATTAGATATATCTTTTTTTATTTGATCAAGGCTTCCCGGATGTCTATAAGTGTAAAACTTATCAACCATTTCTGCATCTTTTATACAAATAGACTTTACAGGGTTTTTTATAAGACATAAATCTAAATTTTCTGTTGGAAGGTAGTGTAATGAACATCTACTTTCCCAGACAACTAAATATCTTTCTCTTATCTTCTGTGCAAGTGGTCTGTATACACCTGAAAAACCATAGAAATTGTCTTTAAATAGTGTTTCAAGTACTTCATCTAAAAACTCATCCTCCTCCGTATATATATAATTAAAATATTCAAATCTTACAAGAACTCCACGAGACACTTCTTCATTATCTACATATATTTCAGCTTCATGCTCATTTTCTATAATTCCTATTATATTTGAATTTATAATCTTATTTTTGTTTAAGTACTCCATAATTAACTCTGATGGTTTAGTTTTTACTATCATATAATTTTCTCCTTCCATCTATTAGTTTTAAAATATACTATTATAATAACTGCCTCAATTACAACAGATAAAGCTACCGCAGCCCATACACCATTTGTTCCCATATTAAATGTTATTGCAAATACATATGCAATAGGTAGCTTTAAAACTACATTTGCAACTAAAGATGAGATCATTGGAGGAAACGTATCTCCTGACCCTTGAAAAACACCACCATAAATTGTTGGGTATACTACGAAAATAAGACCGATATATACTATTCTTAGGTATTCCGCTCCAGTTTTTATTACTAATGGATCATTAATAAAAAACCTCATTATCCCAGCGGGAAAAATTAAATAGGGTATTGAAAATAAAATCATATTAAAAGCTGCAAGTTTTAATCCTTCTTTTATAATCTTATCACAACCATCTATATCACCCCGTCCAAGACCTTGCCCAACCATTATTGAAATGGCAGTTGAAAGGCCAACAAGGAAAATAAAGGTATAGTTAAATAGTTGTCCACCTATTCCAAAGGCTGCAGTACCTTCTCTACCTCCAACTGCATACACGAGGCTGAACATAAATATTCCAGTAATAGGTCTTGCAAGCTGCTGCAAACATGCAAAACCTCCTATTTTTAATATTCTCATACTGTCTTCTAGTTTTAACTTCATATTTAATATAAATTGAGTTAGACTAGAACCATATATTTTCCTATTAATAACAATGATAATTGCAATGCATGAAAAGATCATGGATATAACGGTTGCAATAGCTGCACCTTTTATTCCAAAGTGAAATGTGAACATAAAAAGCGGATCAAGTATTGCATTTATCACATTAGATATTCCAAAAATTATAAGTGGAGTTATTGTATCTCCTAGTGCTTGTAATATTGTCCTTAATACTGAATTTAAAAATACAAATATTGTTCCAATAAAGATGATAGATAAATATTTTTCTGTGAGAACTGCTACGGTTGGTTCTGGGTTAAAAATAAGTTTGATTATGGCTTCTGAATTTAAGAAACATATTATGCTAAGTATAAGTCCCAAGATAAGTGAGAGAGTAAATGATTGTCCACTAAACTTTCTAACTAAATCCATATCTCCCTCTCCATAACTTCTTGAAACAAGTGCTATAGTTCCAGCGGTTACAAGAGTGGATATAACAAAAATTACACTTGATGCAGAATTAGAAAGTGCAGCTGCTGCTGCTTCATTTGTACCCAGTTTGGCAATAAAATATGTATCAACTGTTCCTAAAAGACTTTGAAGTATCATTCCTATCATAATAGGCCATGAAAGCATAAAGATTCTTTTGATATCGTCACTGAATTTTTTATCGGTTATGTTTAATAAATTTCTACCCATTGACATCCCCCCTGGAATAATTATTTAATACCTAATATTAAGCTAACAGTACAAAAATATTATGCTTTAAATAAAGCATAGTTATTATCTAATTTAATGATATTTATAATTTCATTAATTGTCAATATATCTTATACATTCTATATATAGGAAATAACAAGGACCAGTAAAATTTTATTCCATTATTTAAAATTATTATTGAAATATTGTTCCATATGAGTTATAATATGTACAAGATACTTGTAAAGGTTTTCAATTAACAGAACATTAAAATAATGTATTATTAGTAAACATCAAGTGCAAATGATTACTTAGGAGGGGTAGATATGCCTGTTAACGACAATATATTACTAAAACTTCGTGAGATGAAGGATAATATTACCCCTGTAGAAAAAATGATAGCTGATTATATCCTTGAAAATGCTTCTGAAGTTCCTCGTCTTTCTATTAAAATGTTAGCTACAAAAAGTAAAACAAGTGATGCTTCTGTTATAAGATTTTGCAAAACCATGGGATATGGTGGCTATAGGGATTTAATAGTAAGTATTTCAGGGTCACTGGGGGCAACAGATGAGGCTCAAGCAGAACAGTATACGGATATAATGCCTGGTGATGATTTGCAGGTGATTATTAATAATATTTCAATGAATAATTGCAAATCAATTCAAGATACCTTAAGTGTTATTAATCGTGATGAAATTGCGAGGGCGGTAGAACTTTTAAGAAAAACACAGAAGATTGATTTTTATGGTGTAGGTGCTTCAGGGCTAGTATGTATGGATGCCCAGCAAAAATTTATGCGTATTAACAAAATGTGTCATGCTTATATGGATGGGCATAGTCAATTAACTGCTAGTGTACTTCTTAATAAGAGTGATGTGGCAGTGATTATATCTAATTCTGGAAGTACTACTGAAATTTTGGAAGCATTGGATATTGCAAAGGCTTCTGGTACACCGGTTATAGCAATAACCCGCTACAATAAGAGTGAGCTCGCTAAAAAAGCTGATGTAGTGTTATTTATTTCAACACCAGAAATTACTATGAGAAGTGGTGCTATGGGATCAAGAATCGCAATGCTTAATGTAATAGACATACTTTTTGCGGGTGTTGCAAGTGCAGAATATAGTAACGTGAAGAAATATCTCAGCAAAACTCATAATATTCTCAATGCTAAACATCGAAAATAAACGATTTGCACTAAGGGCCCTTATATTTTAAGTATCAACTTATATAATGGTTTATATTATTACACCAGGCATGAAATAAAATACCGAAATTATATTTTACAAATAAATATAATTTCGTTGGAGGTTTTAAGATGGATAATTATCTATCAGAATTAACAACGGAGGAAGTAAATAAGGATACTCAAAACATCGATGAATGTAATACTGAAGAAATGTTAATTCTTATCAATGAACAAGATTCTATAATACATGAAGCAGTAAAAAAGCAAATTCCAAATATTTCACTAGGGGTTGATATTATCTATAACTCCTTGAAAAGTGGAGGAAGAATGTTCTACATTGGTGCAGGAACATCAGGAAGGCTAGGAGTATTGGATGCCTCCGAGTGTCCTCCAACTTTTGGAACAGACCCTCAACTTGTACAAGCATATATTGCTGGGGGTGATTCCGCTTTAAGAACATCATCGGAAGGATGTGAAGATGACAGCGAGGCAGGAGTAAAACTTGTACATGATTGTAAAATTACTAGTAAAGATGTTGTAGTTGGAATAACTGCAAGTGGTGGAGCAGCTTTTGTCCTTGCCGCAATTAAAGAATCAAATGAAATAGGTGCAGCTACCATTGGACTTGTGAATAACAATAATTCTAAACTTTCAAAAATATGCGATGTCTGTATAGCTCCAATTGTTGGGGCTGAGGTTATAATAGGATCCACCCGTATGAAATCTGGTACTTCACAAAAATTAGTACTTAATATGCTGACTACATGTACTATGGTTAAACTTGGAAAAGTATATGGAAACCTTATGGTAGATTTAAAAGCAACAAATAAAAAGCTTTATGAACGTGCAAGACATATAGTGTGTCTGGCAACAGGAGTTGATGATATAACAGCATTGCAGTATCTAGAACTGTCAAACCGAAATGCAAAGCTTGCCATAATGATGATTAAAACTGGGTTAAACGTAAATGGTGCTAAGTCTATTTTAGAGAAGCATGACGGAAAGCTTAAAGACTCAATAAAGGCTGCAACAGCCTAGTCTCAATGAAAATGAAATTTATTTTACTTATATATGTATATATATTCTTATAATGTAAGGTAAAAATAAAATTATTAAATTAGGGGGTATTATTATGAAAAGAACCACATGTATTATTGGAATGTTATTAACAATGACAATTATATCTTCAACATTTGTAGGTTGTGGTAAAAAAGCAGCAGAGGGTGATACTAAAGCTAAAGACACAATGGCAAAGGACACGATTACCGCATTGCTTCCACCAGTATCGCCTACTTACCAAAAGAATTTTGATCAAATGACTAAAGATTTTAACACAAAGTATCCAAATCTAACTTTAAAAATTGAACCAGCTAGTTGGGAAGATATGACTCAGAAATTAGATGTTCAAGTTAATGCAGGTAGTCCTCCAGATATAGCATTCATCGGTTCAGAAGGAGTATCCAAATATGTGGATTCTGGTCTGATTATGGATATCAGCAAAGAGGCCAAGCCTGAAATGCTTAGTGATTTTGATGCTGGCCCTCTTGGATATATGAAAAATGGTAAGGGTCTTTATGGCTTTCCCGCTTACATGGAAATTCACTGTTTAGGTGGAAATAAACAATTTTTGGAAACAGCTGGTATTGATTGGAAATCAGTTCAAAAAAATGGGTGGACTTTTGACCAGTTCAGAGAAGCTATTAAAAAGGGTGTTGTAAAGAAAGGTAGTGCTACCTCTCGTTATGGCTTTGTATTTGCCGCATCAGGGGTTGCCTCTAAGGATTATTTAGGAGTACTCGTTAAAGAAGCAGGAATGCCTTCTCCATTTACAAAGGATTTAAAATATGCTTACACAAGTAAAAATTACTTAGAAGTTCTTAAGGGTATAAGGACTCTTATAGATGATGGTTCAATGCCTAAAGAATTAAGTTCAGTAGATGCAGGTAAACGTTGGAATATGTTCCTTACTGGACAAACTATGATTACAGGGAAGGGACTTGCAGTGTTTGAAAATTCCGCGAATGCAAACAATAAGAAAATTACTGATAAGGATAGCAGTGCTGTAAAAAACAGCATAAAGGTTGATTATATAGTTCTCCCAGTTCCAACCTTCCTTGGCGAAAAGCAACAAGCTGCAGCTGCCGTAGATGGATATGTAACCTTCCGTGGTAAAACAGATCCAACCCCAGAGCATGTTGCAAATGTTGTTAAAGCTGCTTATTTCCTAGCATCAGGTTCAGTTGCAGCACAGACTAATAATGATTTATTTGTAGCACAGATTACAAAAAGTTCAAGAGAAGCTGCAAAGAGTATGTCTACAATCAGAAATGCAGATAATGCTGCTGCAGTAGAGACACTAATCAAGCAAGCAGTTATTGCGCGACCAGACATCACATCAGAGCTTGGTGCTAAGTCAATTAAACTTGAGGATGAAGTTATAATTCCAAAACTTCAAGCCCTACTTGCGAATGAAATCACTCCTCAGCAAATGTATGATGCAGTTAAGGCTGCTGCCATAGAGACATTTGGTGAAAGTGGTGTTGTTAAAGACTAAGTATAGTTTATAATATATCCCGCTCACTAAAGACTGGGCGGGGTATATTTTTAAAAATAGTACTATAAACACATTAGGTTGTTAATTGTACTAGAATAGGACTTACAGGAGGAGATTTTATGAAGGTTAAAGATAAATCAGTGGTAATTGAAAATAGGAAAAAGAACAAACTAAAAGGAGATTATGTTTGGGGATATGTCTTTATTATAGTAGCACTTATAACATTCAGCATGTTTACCCTATATCCAGTAATTAGTGCGTTTATTATCAGCTTTCAGAAATTTAAGCCTTTAGGCTCAGTCTGGGTTGGAATAGACAATTATGCAGGGCTGTTACATGATAAATTATTTGCTAAAGCAATATTTAATACTCTGATTTATACTGTATTTGCTGTTCCTGTTGCACTAGTCTTTTCTTTTACTATTGCACTTTTAATATTTCCACTTAGGAAATGGATGCAGACTATGTTTAAGGCAATCTACTATTTACCAGCAGTGGCTTCAGGAGTTGCATTATCCGTGGTTTGGTTATGGATTTATGACCCACTTCCAGCGGGTTTATTTAATAAATTAATAAGTTTTTTAGGAATATCTAATCAAAATTGGCTTGGTTCAAGCAAAACGGCAATGTTCTCACTACTTCTTATGTCTTGGCTTTCAAGTCATGGAACTAGCATCATTATCTTTATTGCTGCCTTACTTGGTATACCCGACAGCTATTTTGAAGCTGCAGACTTAGATGGAGCAACGTTTTTGGAGAAAATCAGATATATAATAGTTCCTCTTTTAAAGCCAACAATACTTTTTTTACTGGTTACAGGTATAATTGGATCTTTCCAAGTATTTATGAGTGCCTATATGATGACCGGAGGTGGACCAGATAATGCAACTACAATGGTTGGTCTATTAATATTTAACAATGCATTCAAATACTCTAACTTTGGTGTAGCTGCAGCACAATCATTGGTATTAGCAGTTATAATTGCAATAATTTCTGTATTTCAGTTTAAATTTTTAGGCGATGATATTGAATATTAAGTAAAAAAAGGAGGTCTTTCTAAATGTCTTTATATAGTGGTTACGCAAAAAATAAGAAAAGTGCAAAAATTGGCAGAGTAATTTCAATAGTTATGCTATTTATTTTTGCAGGCATTACACTTTTTCCTATATACTTTATGGTTATTTCATCTTTTGCAGATCCCGTTGAAGCTGGAGCTATGAGTTACTCTCTATTACCACAAAAGTTAACTCTTGATTCCTATAAGTTTTTCTTCAATTTTAGTAAATACTCTTATAGATGGCTTATAAATTCTCTAGTAGTAGCCTCAACAATAACTGTATCTAATGTAATATTTGCGGGTATGGCTGGATATGCCTTTGCTAAAATAAAATTTCCTGGAAGTAAATTTGTATTTTCTATGCTTCTTTGTTCAATGATGGTACCATATCAAGTTACTCAGATACCACTTTATATTCTTGTTGTAAATACTTTTAAAATGTCAAATACATATTCAGCCCTAATTTTACCGGGGTTATGTGGTGTATTTAATATATTTCTAGCAAAACAATTTATGACAACGCTACCAACAGAAATTATTGAAAGCGCAAAGATTGATGGTTGCAATCAATTCCAAATCTTCGTGAAAATTATACTTCCACTTTCAAAAACTGTTTTAGCTGTAATGGCTATACTTACATTTATGGATAACTGGAATTCTTTCTTTTGGCCATTCCTGGTTACAAAAACAATGGACATGCAGACAATTCAAGTTGGACTAAAAAATTTCCGTTTTGCAAACACCACTTATTTTGCACCGATGATGGCTGGAGCAACGATTTCTGCTTTGCCAATGTTTATACTTTTCTTCTGCCTTCAGAAGTATTTCTTAGAGGGTGTAACAGTAGGAGCAGTTAAAGGCTAATAGCTCAACTTTCTATGGTAGAAGATAATAAACTAATTTCAAAAATATATTTTAAAATAGGAGGAAAACTATGCCAGATATGCTAGTTAAATTATACAATTTAAAACCTGATAATAATTTAAAAGAACTTTTTGATAAGGGGGTTACTATAAGAAGGGCTTTACCACCAGAGAAGCATCATGTTATTTCATGGGTTAAGGATAAGTTTTCTGAACATTGGGCTAGTGAATGTGAGGTAGCATTTTCAAACAAGCCTGTTTCCTGTTATATAGCTATTAAAGATAAAAAGATTCTTGGGTTTGGTTGCTATGAAGCAACTTGCAGAGATTTTTTTGGACCTACTGGTGTGGATAATGAGTTTAGGGGACAAGGAATAGGAAAATCCCTTCTTATTAAATGCCTGGAAGCCATGAAAGAAATGGGGTATGGGTATGCAATAATTGGAGGTGCGGGGCCTTTAGAATTTTATGAAAAAGCTGTGCAAGCAGAAGTAATAGAGGGATCCATACCTGGTATCTATGAGGGGTTACTTTAATAATGAAAGGGAAAATGTATTATGATTGTTAATTTTGATGATAAATATACAGATGGCATAATAAAACTGTGGAATACTGAAGCTGTAAAAGATGGATACGTGGAACTAAACCATAAAAGTTTTGAAAACATTTTTAAAAGTAGTCCATATTTCAAGGTAGAAAATACTTTTATACTTTATAACAATGGTGTAGTTGGTTTTGCTTGTGGTTGCACTGGGGATGATTTACCCCTTGGTGAGACTTCAGGATACATAACTTGTATTATTTTATCAGCGGAAATTCAGACTATAAGCAATTTCTTAAGGCTAACAAATGCATTAGAAACTTCCTTTAAAAAGCAAGGAAAAAAGCAATCTGAAGTACTTTTCTTTAACCCTATGATGCTTCCATGGTATATTCCGAGTACCCAGAAACATCAACATAATAATGCTCCAGGTGCTCCTGTAGGGAGTTATTTTTACAAGTTCTTGCTAGAGGCCAATTACATAGAACGTACCCGTGAATGTGCAATGTACCTTAATCTTGATAGTTTCAAACTGCCAGAAGATACTTTTCAAAAGGAGAGGGAATTATTAAACCTCAATTATGAGGTCAACTTGTTTGACGGTGATAAACATTTTGGAGTAACTGAAATGTTGAAGGAATTTAACAATCCACTGTGGCAACAAGAAATTGATAAATGCACAAAAAATGGAACACCTGTTGTAGTTGCTGCTATAAGCAGAAAGGTTGTTGGGTTTGCGGGCCCTGTCATAAGACAAGAAACAGGTCGTGGATATTTTACTGGGATAGGGGTTCAGCCAGAGCATGAGGGGCATGGACTAGGCAGCATTTTATTTTTTAAACTCTGCGAAGCCCTTAAAAATATTAATGTTGAATATATGTCGCTGTATACAGGACTTACTAATCCAGCGATTAAAATATATAAAAGTGCAGGATTTGTTCCTGTTAAAGAGTTTGCAGTAATGCGAAAGGAGCTTTCAAATGAAAATGAATTATGAAAAAATAACTATTCTTGCTATCGGAGGACATGTAGGGGATATGGAACTTACAGCCGGTGGAATACTTGCAACCCATGCGTTAAAAGGTGATAACATAGTTACATTGGCACTTACGGCAGGTGAAAAAGGTGCTCCAGAAAATATGAACCTGGCAGATTACCGTAGGCAAAAGGTTACAGAAGCAGAAACCTTTGCTAAAATGCTAGGTGGAAAGGCTATTGTATTAGATTATCCTGACGGAGAACTTCCAGATAATGATAAGGTTAGATTTGAGGTTTGTGATGTTATTCGAGAGGTCAAGCCTAATGTGATTATTACACATTTTAAGAATAGTATGCACAAAGACCACATGACTACCAATAAAATAGTCATTGACGCCAGATTCTATGCCAGTAATGAATTTTTTCTTCGTAAAAGTTCTAAATTTTTTGCTTCAAAGCTATATTTTGCAGAGAACTGGGAGGATGCGGTTGACTTTAAACCATATGTATATGTAGATATAACCCCAGGCTTTGAGTTATGGAAAAAGGCAGTGGCTACGCATTGGTTTGTTACTGGTAGCAAGTCCTTCCCATATCTTGAATATTATACTCATCTAAGTCGTGTTCGTGGAATTGAATCTGGCACCGGCCATGCTGAATGTTTTTCTGTTCCAGAGGAAACCATGAAACTAATTAAAGATCATCTTTAAAGAGGGAGAACTCAATGAAAACAGTGGTGAATAACGGAATAGATAATTTGGAAGAATATGCAGAAATTTTTAGTGGGAAAAGGTTGGGATTAATTACAGGACCCACCGGTGTTAATAAAAAACTAATATCAACAATAGATATTCTACATGAAAAGTATAATTTAGTAGCTCTATTTTCTCCTGAGCATGGAGTCCGTGGAGATATACAAGCAGGAGTAAAAGTGGATGATTACCTAGATCTTGCTACGGGAATACCAGTTTATAGCCTATATGGTGATAAAAAGAAGATAACAAAGGAAATGTTGTGCAAAATTGATTTACTGGTATTTGATATACAAGATGTAGGAGCAAGGTTTTATACTTTCTTATATACACTTACCTATGCAATGGAGGCTTGTAATGAAAATAGTAAACCTATAGTAGTTCTTGATAGAATAAATCCATTGGGTGGTAAGATAGTCCAGGGTAATATTTTAGAAAATGGGTTTGAATCATTTGTTGGCAAATACCCTATTCCTACTCGTTATGGATTAACCATAGGTGAGTTTGCACTATATATAAACTCAAAGTTTAAAATAAATGCAGATTTAACAGTTGTGCCTTGCACAGGATGGAATAGAGACTTGTATTATGACGACACTGATTTAGTATGGGTTCAGCCATCACCCAATATTCCTACAATTGATACTGCGTTTATTTATAGTGGAACCTGCATTTTTGAAGGAACTAATTTATCTGAAGGAAGGGGAACAACAAAGCCTTTTGAAATTATAGGGGCACCTTGGCTTGATAATATAAAATTAGTATCAATTATGAATTTTAAAAAATATAGTGGTGTTATGTTTAGAGAAGTGTACTTTACACCTACTTTTTCAAAACATGCAAATATTCTTTGCAGTGGTATACAAATTCATGTAACTCAAAGAGATGAATTTAATCCCTTTGTTTTAGCATTAGATATTTTATTAGAGATAAAAAATATGCACAGTGGTGAGTTTGTGTTTATTCCACCTTTGGCAAATGGAGCTCAGCCATTTATAAATTTGATAACAGGAACGGATAAAGTTGTGAACAATATGGGCGGCTTAAATGAATTATTAGAGAAAATGGATGTAAATTTAGAAGAGTACATAGAAGAAAAAAAAATGTATGAATTATATTGAAGAAAATTATATTGAAGAAAATTATATAAAAGAAGATTAGATAGTAGGGAATTATATAAAGGAGATAGATATGAGTACAAAGTTGAGTGAATTAACCATAGATCAAAAAATAGGTCAATTACTCCTGGTAGGTTTTCCTAGTCAAAAATTAAATGATGATTTTAAAGAGTTAATTAGTGATTGCCATGTTGGAAATGTCATTGTATTTCAAAGGAATATTAAAGATTCATTGCAACTTGCAGAACTAAATAATAGTATTCAAAAATTAATGGAGAAGCATAATAGCGTTCCTGCGTTTATAGGTATTGATCAAGAAGGTGGTATGGTTACAAGACTTTTTAATAAAGCAACATGTTTTCCAGGAAATATGGCTGTTGCGGCTGGAATTCCCTTTGAGGAAGCTTTTGAACTAGGGGCTGCCATAGGGGAGGAACTACATGATGTGGGAGTAAATATAAATTTTGCACCTGTACTGGATGTAAATAATAATTCTGAAAATCCAGTTATTGGTGTCAGATCCTATGGAGATATTCCAGAACGCGTAGCTCAGTATGGGAAGTATTTATTTAAAGGACTTCAATCCGAAAAAATATTGAGTTGTGGGAAACATTTTCCTGGTCATGGTAATACTAATGTAGATTCTCACTTAGGAATACCAGTAATATCAAGTGATTTATCACAGCTTAAAAAAGTAGAACTTGTGCCATTTATTGAAGCTATAAAAAGTGGTATAGATGGAATCATGACATCTCATATTCTATTCTCCGCTCTTGAAAAAAACAATTTGCCAGCTACACTATCTAAGACTATTTTAACTGGGTTATTAAAGGAAAAGCTAAACTTTAAGGGCCTTGTAATCACAGACTGCATGGAAATGAAAGCTATAAATGAAAACTATGATATAGAGGATGCTGTAATAAGAGCATTGAATGCAGGAGCCGATATATTGTGCATATCTCATACAAAAGAGCTTCAAATTCGGGCATTTAATGCTATTAAAAAAGCTATTGGTGATGGGATTATATCTAATGAAGATTTAGATTCTAAAGTTGAAAAGATTCTATATTTTAAAGAAAAGTACGACTTATATAATTGGAGAAAATTGAACTGCAAAATATATGAGGAAGAGCTTAAAAGACATTCGAAATTAGCTATGGCTATAAGTGAAAAAAGCATAACATTGATAAAAGATGTAAAATCATTACTTCCTTTAAAGAATCAAGACCTAATTTCAATAACACCAATTTCTCAGGCTACATCTATTGCAGATGAAGAAATAGAAAAATCGAATTTAGGTAGTGTTTTAGAAAATGAGATAGGTGCTGAGTATATTAATTATGATATAAAGGAAATAGATGAGGATTATATAATATCAAAGGTAATAAACAAAAAAACTATAATTTTTGGAAGCTACAATATGAACTTAGATGAATCACAAAAGAGATTATTAGATAGATTAATAGCTACAGGAAAAGATATTGTTTTAGTTGCACTAAGAAACCCCTATGATATTTCGGGTTATATAGATAAAGTATCAACAATCATTTGTACTTACGAATACACTAAACTTTCAATTAGCAGTTTGGTTAAGGTATTAAAAGGTGAAATAGGAACTAGTGGAAGATTACCTGTAAAAGTAAATTAAAATAACGGAGGTGGCAATTTGTTTGCAGTTGGATTAATGTCAGGGACTTCACTTGATGGTATAGATGCTGCTTTGGTCCAGATAAATGGCAATTACACAGGCACTGTAATTAATTTAATTGGCTATGTAAATATGAAAATGCCTGAAGACATTAAAGATGAAATAAAAGTAGCCTGTAGTATAGAGGATTCCTCTTCAATACTTATATGTAGTTTGAATTTTAAGCTTGGTTATTTATTTAGTGATGCAGTTAAAGCGGTATGTAAAAAATATGATTTTCCTATGGAAAGATTAGATTTCATTGCAAGTCATGGACAAACTATTTTTCATATACCAAAAGCACATCATACTTTTATGAGCTCCACTCTTCAAATAGGAGAACCAAGTGTAATAGCTTATGAAACAAACACTACAGTTATATCTAATTTTAGGGTCATGGATATGGCTGCTGGTGGGCAAGGGGCACCATTAGTTTCCTATAGTGAATTTATATTATATAGAAGTCCAGATAAAAACAGACTACTTCAAAATATAGGTGGTGTGGGTAATGTAACGGTAATACCTAAAAATGCTGATATTAATGATGTTATTGCTTTTGATACTGGTCCGGGAAATATGATAATAGATGAGATTTGCGAAAAATTATTCAAGGTGAAGTATGATTTTAATGGAGATATAGCTAGAAGTGGCGAAGTTGATAAAGGCATGTTAAATGATTTAATGAGCCATCCATTCTTAATTAAATCTCCCCCTAAGACTACAGGACGTGAAGAATTTGGGAAGCAATTTACAGAGGATATCTTAAGAAAATATAGAAATTTAAGTAGTGAAACTATTATAGCTACAGCAACTGTTTTTACAGCTAAATCAATTGCCCATAGTTATAAAACATATATTTTTCCTAAATTAGATATAGATGAAATGATTATTAGTGGAGGCGGGGCATATAATTCATACTTAGTGGAGCTTATTAAAGGTGAACTCCCTCAAATTAGTGTTTTAACTCAAGAAGACTTAGGATATTCGTCTGATGCTAAGGAGGCAATTGCCTTTGCAATACTTGGCAATGAGACATTAAATAATAGCTTTTCTAACATCCCAACAGCCACTGGTGCAAAAGCAAAAGTTATATTAGGTAATATTACTCCAATAGGTAAATCATCACTTGAGATGCAGCGTAAATAAAGGCATATAATCCAACAAAAATTTATAAAAAGCGAGGTGCGAAATGCAATATATAATAGGTGTTGATGGCGGAGGAACCAAGACAGAATCTATAGCTTATGATTTAGATGGTAGTGAAATTGCAAGAGGTTATGCTGGCCTTGGCAATATACTTATAGATAAAGATATAGCCCTTAAAAATATAGAATTATCTATATTAGAATGTATAAAAAAATTAAAATTAGATGATTGTGTATACTTATGTTTAGGACTAGCTGGATGCGAGGCTGGTGATAATAAGATAATAATCCAGCAGTATCTAAAAGGGAGATTTAATTGCCCTATAAAAGTTATTAATGATGGCGAAATAGCATTAAGCGCCTTGCTTAAAGGGAATGATGGCATAATGACTATTGCCGGTACTGGTTCTATTACAATTGGAAAATATAAGGGCGTGGAAGTAAGGGTTGGAGGCTGGGGTCATTTAATTGGAGACCAAGGTAGTGGATATTTTATAGCCATGGAGGCAATTAGAGAGGTTTTCTTAGAGCATGATTTAGGACTTCCAGATAGCACGTTAACTAAAGAAATGTTTAGGGCAACAAATTGTGATGATAGAAAACAGCTATTACAATTTGTTTATAATTCAAATAAAGGCGAGATTGCAGCCTTAGTTCCTGTAATATTAAAAATGTGTCAAAATGGAGATAGTACTTGTATTCAGATATTAAAAGATGCAGGTGTGGATTTATCTAAAAATACTATTAGGGCAATTAAATTATTAGGGGTTAAAGGCACAATCAAAGTTGCAATAAAAGGAAGTATAATAACTAAGATTCAGATTGTAAAAGACGAATTTAATAATGAATTTATTAGAAATGCTATTAAAATAAAGCTCTATGATGAAGATATATCATCAGCAAAAGGAGCATATTACCAAGGAATAAGAGAAATTTAAAATAGTAGCAAAAGCAAGTTTTCTAAAACAATGTCAATGTTATAAATTGTTTATAATGTAATCTACATATAATGCAAAATGAATAATTAAACATTGCTTTAATATTTCTTTGGTGATAAAATAAACATTGTGAGTATAAAAATTGAATATTAGTTTTAGGTGCCCTGAAACAAGGGTTAAAAGGGAAAGTGGTTAAAACCCACTGCAGCCCACCGCTACTGTATTAGAGGATGAAATCCAGAAAACCATTGGGAAACTGAGAAGGTTGGAGAGTAAGATGATGCTAAAGCCAGTAAACCTGCCTAATGCGTGAAATTTTAGTCTTCGGAGGGAGGATGAAAATACGTAATTTGACAATAATATTGGGTTATCCAATAGGTGAAAAAGTTAATTGCATTATTCCACATCCTTTAGGTGTGGTTTTTTATTTTTTTTGTTTTCTTATGCATAAATTTATCATTCAAATTAGAAAGTTAGGTGAAAAAATTGATTTATGAAATATAAAGTGATTAATATAATGCTTTTGATATGTGTTATTGGACTTGCTATATTTGCGGTTGGAGCTGGTAAAGTTAATTTGATAAATTTAGACCCAAAGACGGCCCACACTATTTTTTATAATATCCGATTACCACGTGTTTTAGTGGCAATATTTGTAGGTAGTGCACTAGCAACAAGTGGTGTTATTTTACAAGGATTATTACAAAATCCTCTTGCAGATGCTTACACTTTAGGTATTGCATCTGGTGGTGCTTTTGGAGCTTGCCTTGCAATATATGTGAATCTTACCCTGGGGATAAATATGCCCATACAAATTTTTGCAATATTATTTAGTTTTCTTGTCATTGGTATCGTCTTATGGTTATCAAAGGTAAAAGGAGACTTGGAATCAACAAATGTTATTATAGCAGGGATTATTGTAGGTAGTATTTTTTCAGCAGGATTAACTCTCCTAAAAAGTTTGGCAGATGAAGATGTAGCCAGTATGGTGTATTGGCTCATGGGGAATTTATCATCTAAGCCAATTAATAGTGTAATTGTTTTGGGAATAGTAACGTTAATATGTTTTGTAATTGCATATGGCTTTATGGGACAGCTTAACATTATTACCCTAGGTAGACGTGAAGCAAATTCTGTTGGAATTTCATATGATTTTTTATATCGTTTATTGATGCTAATAGCTGTGACTTTGACTGCGTTTTCTGTTTCTCTATGTGGCATTATAGGATTCGTTGGACTTATAGTTCCTCATTTGTGTCGTATTTTTATCGGAGCAGATAATCGCAAAGTATTGCCGATGAGCGCTCTTGTGGGTGCGCTGTTTTTATTGCTTGCAGACACCTTAACTCGAACAATGCTACAACATGAAATTCCTGTAGGAGTACTTACTACAATGGTAGGTGGACCATTTTTTATCTATATTTTCATTGCGAAAAAGAGGTGATTTTTTGTTAAAGCTTAAGGACATAAATTTGAGTTATGGTAAACGTAGAATCCTAAAAGATATTAATGCCCAATTTAGTCCCGGAGTGCTCTATGGAATTGTTGGACCAAATGGTACTGGAAAATCTACTCTATTAAATGTAATTGCAAGAGATTTAAAAATGGATTCAGGGGAAATTTATCTTAGTGGACAGCCTGTTTATAAGTATTCCAACAAGGAAATGGCCAGGAAACTTTCATATATGCGGCAAAATACATCTATTAAATTTCCATATACAGTTAGGGAGCTAGTAGGCATGGGGCGCTATTGTCATGATAGAGAAACCAATATTGAAATGGAACAAATAGTTTGTGAAAAAATAATAGAAAATGATTTGGATGACTTTGCAGATAAGCCTCTTACAACTTTAAGCGGCGGAGAAGTTCAGCGCGCAGTGTTTGCAAAAATTCTAGCTCAAGAGAGTGATGTGATTTTAGTAGACGAAGGGCTTTCAAATGCTGATATCTTCTATAAAATAAAATTTTTTGAGCAATTAAGGAAGGAAGTTAACAAAGGGAAACTTGTTATCATTGTGATTCACGACCTTTTTTTTGCTAGAAAATTTTGTGATGAATTGTTGATTTTAGATAAAAAGGGAGTTTATGCTTTTGGTAAGAGTGAAGAAGTTCTAAATAGAACTACTTTAAAAGAGGTTTTTAAAGTTCAAGGGGACTTTATTAATCATATATTAATTTCAGAATAAATAAATGGAGGCAATTATGAAAAGGATTTTGGCTTTAATGATAGTAACATTTTTATTTTTAACAGGGTGTGCAGTAAATAAAGGAACTGGTAATGCTACGGATACTAATAAATCCAATAAAGCCGCAGTGACAAATTCAGAAATAAAATTTGTAGATGATAGCGGCAATAAAATTATGCTCACTAAACCAGCTAAAAAAATAATTTCTCTTTATTCTGTTCATACTGAGAATTTATACTCACTAGGACTCGATAGTGAAATTATTGGTGTTGGAACTAGTGATACTTATCCAAAAGCAGTGCTTTCAAAGACTCAATATAGTGTGAATGATGATCCAGAACTTGTGATTGCTGCAAAACCAGATGTTGTTTTGATTCGCAGTGTGATAGCACAGCAACATCCTGACTATATTAAAGCAATTCAAGATGCAGGCATTATAGTTGTAAATCTCTACTGTAGTGAATTTGATCAGTTTTCAAGTTATATAACAAGGCTGGGTATGCTAGTGGGTAAAGAAACGGAGGCAAAAGCATTAATAGCGCAATTTAATGTGGGAGTAGCAGAGGTTCAAAAAAATGCGGAGAAAATTGATAACAAAAAAGTTGCATATTTTGAAAGTGCAAGCGAAAAATTTAAAACTGTAACACCCAATTCCTTTGCTGGAAGGGCATTAACAATTGTTGGATTAGAAAACATCGCTAAAGATGTTAAAGTTGATGGTTCTTCAACTATTGTTGAGTATGGTGAAGAATCACTTTTATCAAAATCAAATGCAATCGAATTTTATATTGCACAAAAGGGTGCTATGAATAAATTAGTATCCATTGATGAAATAAAAAAAAGGCCAGGCTATTCTGAAATTAAAGCAATAAAAGATAATAATATAATTATTATCGATGAAAAATTAATTTCTAGTGCAACTATGAGATACTTAGTGGGGTTAAAAGAACTTCAAAGTAAAATTATGGAGAAGGAGTAAAATGTTTAGGGGTGAAATTATTGTTGGGGCAGTATCTTACGTTCCTTTAGAGGAAGGTATTAATTATCGGTATAGGATAATAGAAGAAGTTGTAAGAAAAAATGCATATATGGACTTGATATGTTTTGGGGAGTTGTTTCTAAATAATAATTTGGACTTGTATAATCTTAAGAAAAATGGATTTGAAAATGAAAAGGAGTCTGAAGTAGAAAAAGTCATTGAAAGCATTCGAATGCTTTCAAAGAAATATGATCTTGCCATTTCTTTTGGGCATATTTTAAAGGAAGATAATAAGTTTTATATTGTTCAAAGAGTTGTTTTTCCTAGTCAGGAGGATTATATTTACCGAAAAGTTCATTTGGGTCATAATGAGCGAAAGATATTTAACCCAGGTGATACAATAGATGTGTTTCATTATAAGGAATATACTTTTGGTATTCAAATTTGTATTGACACCCACATTCAAGAAATGAGTTTGATTCAAAAATCTATGGGCGCAGAAATTATTATAGCACCTTTTAATACACCTTATGCGCCTCCAAAGAGGCTGAAAAATTGGTCGAAATATATATTAACAAGATCCTATGAATATAACTTGTGTTTTATTTGTACTAATCTCTATGGTGGATTACAAATTATTAATGGGTATGGGAACAGTGTAAAATCTTCAATAGACACGGATACTGTTGAGAGCTATGCTATTTCGTTTCAAAAGGACTTTAATCATAAGTTAGATTTTTTAAGTTATAGAAGACCAAGTGTTTATTTAAAACATATGTGATAAAATAGATTTAGTGAAGTATCTTGTACACTAGATATATAAAGGAGAAATGAATAAATGGGAAAATTAAAAAATGGATATGTACAAATTTATACAGGAAATGGTAAGGGCAAAACCACGGCAGCTGTAGGACTAGCTGTTAGAGCAGCAGGTAATGGATACAATGTATTTATGGTACAGTTTTTAAAAGGAAGTAAAACCGGAGAAATCGAAAGTGCTAAAAAATTGGCTCCTTTTTTTAATATATTTAGGTTTGAAAAGAAAAGAGGTTTCTTTTGGACCTTAAATGCTGAAGAAAAAATTGAATTGAAAGAAGAAATACAAAAGGCATATGAATTTTGCATGCAGGCGCTTAGAGAAGAAAAATGTGATATACTTATCATGGATGAGGTAATGGGAGCATTAAATAATGGATTAATAAGTGAAGAACAATTACTAGAATTAATAGATAATAAACCTAGTAATATAGAATTGATTTTAACAGGAAGAGATGTGCCTAAAGCTTTAATAGATAAAGCAAATCTTGTAACCGAGATGAAGGACATAAAGCATTATTTTAATGAGGGAGTGACCTCTAGAGAGGGTATAGAATTCTAGTTATAATACACTTTAAGACAGTGAGACATTTTGAAAGTTGGTATTGCAATTAACAAAAATATACTTTATAATAATGATAATAACTTAATAATAAATTGTTTATGGTACCTTTTAAAGGTTTAATAGGGAAAGTGGTCTAATTCCACTGCAGCCCCCGCTACTGTACACGGATACGAATCTATACCACTGGCTTATGCTGGGAAGGTTGGAGGAGAGTGACCCGAAAGCCAGGAGACCTGCCTAGATGATATACAGCTTTATCCTACGGAGGGACGGGATGGCAATTATATATGCTCATTTTGCATTATATTGCCTTCACATGGGATGTGAAGGCATTTTATTTTTTATAAAATCTTTTGCTCGACCTTTTGTAGGTTGGGTATTTTTGTTTTTTGGTACTAAAGCCTTTTGGAATCTTTACATTAGGTGAACATTCAAAGGAGGTGTGACGTGGGGAAAATTATTATTTTATGTGCCGCGGTTCTGATGGCTTTCGTTTTTTTCAAATGGGAACATGCAGATGGGCAAACTAATTGTGATGGAACGCGTCACCATCACCATAGAATCGGACATAACCATGGAGAAGGGTTTTCAATAGATTTTTATGCATATACTTCCAAAATCAGACACTGGAATGCTGCTTTTAAGGTATCTTTTTCTGTTTTAATACTGATACTTTGTATTTCACTTGAAAACCCCTATGTATCTGTTGTGGTCATTATTGTAATGGCCTACTTGACCATTGTAAAAGGAGAGCTTCCAGTAAATGAATATTTGTCAATACTGGCCATTCCAATGGTCTTTATCCTACTTGGCACAGTTACCATTGCCATTGATTTTTCAAAGCAGCCCATGGGTCAGTATAAGCTATATCTGGGATTCTGCTATGTCTTTACTTCTCAGACAAAACTTAAGGAAGTGGTATTTTTAATTCTAAAGGTTTTTGCAGCTATCAGTTCCTTGCAGATGATGACACTGTCGACTCCATCTTCCGAGATTATTCATGTGCTTCGAGCCGCACATGTTCCAAAGCTTATTGTAGAACTGATGAACCTCATTTATCGTTACATTTTCATTTTAATGGATGTTTATGCTAAAATGAAAAACTCAGCAGAATCACGTCAGGGCTACTGTGATTTTAAAACTTCCTGTTACACATTTGGAAGTATTGCAAGCAATATGTTGGTTATTTCGCTAAAAAAGGCAAATACTTATTATGATGCCATGGAATCCAGATGCTATGATGGAGATCTTATATTTTTGGAAGAAAATAAAAAGGTAGAAATAACACAGATTGCTTTTGCATTAGTATTTATAATTATTTTGATTCTACTCTGGTACTTTACAAGATAGAAAGGGGATACTATGGAAAAGCCAATATTAAATGTAAAAGATCTACACTACATCTACGGTAATGGAAAGGCGGCACTAGACGGCGTAAGTGTAGATATCTATGAAGGTGAGAAAATTGCTGTCATTGGTTCCAATGGATCAGGAAAATCCACATTTTTCTTAAACATAAATGGTGTATTTATACCAGAACAGGGGGAAATTTTTTACCGAGGTACTGCCGTTAACAAAAAAAATCTAAAAGGGCTTCGAAAAAATATCGGAATCGTATTTCAGGATGCAGATGATCAAATAATTGCATCTACAGTTAGGGCAGAAGTTGGATTTGGGCCCATGAATTTAAAGCTTCCAAAAGAGGAAGTACTAAAGCGGGTGGATGAAGCGCTTGCTTACATGAACATCTCAGATTTCAAAGATCGTCCGCCACACTATTTGAGTGGGGGTGAAAAAAAGTGTGTCACCATTGCGGGAATAATCGCTATGAAATCTGAAATCATTATTTTTGATGAACCAACTGCATCACTGGACCCTTTAAATGCACTTATGCTAGAAGAAGTTTTGGACAAGCTTGCTTTGGAGGGTAAGACAATGCTTATTTCCACCCACGATGTAGATTTTGCATACAGATGGGCTAAGAGAATCCTTGTATTCTGCCAGGGAAAAATTATTGCAGATGGAACACCAATAGAAATTTTCCAAAACACTGAAGTTTTAAAACAGTCAAACCTGGAACAACCAACCATGCTGAAGGTTTATGAATTGCTTGTAGAAAAACATATGCTGGATGATACTAAGGTCTATCCTAAAAGCATGAAAGAATTCAAAGAAATGTTTGTAAAATAGTTAGTTTTTCTAAGCGTTTTAGCTTAGATTAATATAAATTAGAAATAATAAAGGAGAAAAAAAAATGAATCTTAAGGAAAGAAGAATTGTCTCTATTGCGATAGCTTTTGCATTGATTTTTGGAATAACACCAGTAGCAAACGCAATGCACATCATGGAAGGATATCTTCCACTAAAATTTTGTATAATATGGGGTGTTATATGCGTTCCATTCTTAGTAGCAGGTTACTTATCAATAAAGAAAACATTGACTAATAATCGTAAATCTATCACTATTCTTGCTATGGCAGGTGCATTCATTTTCGTGCTATCATCTTTAAAAATTCCGTCAGTAACAGGAAGTTGCTCACATATGACTGGTACTGGGCTTGGTGCAATCTTATTCGGACCAAGTGCAGTGAGCATACTTGGAATCATTGTGTTGATTTTCCAAGCAACCCTTCTTGCTCATGGGGGACTTACAACTCTTGGGGCGAATACATTTTCTATGGCTATTGCGGGTCCCTTGGTTTCTTATGCAATCTATAAATTATGTCAGAAGTTGAAAGTTAATAAATACGTAGGTATTTTTTTGGCAGCATCAATCGGTGACTTATTAACCTATTGTGTAACAAGTTTTGAACTTGCGCTTGCATATCCGTCTGCAAGTGGTGGTATTGTAGCATCTGCAGTAAAATTTCTTGCAGTATTTGCACCAACACAACTTCCACTGGCAATTATCGAAGGTATTTTGACTGTTGTAATCATTATGGGTCTTGAAACATATGCAAAATCCGAATTGACAGATATTGGATTTCTAACTGGAGGTGAAAATTAATGAAAAAGACTAAAAAAAAGGTTATTATTTTATTAATTATTGCTGCATTGATTGCTCTTATACCATTGTTTACATTAAAGGGTGCTGAATTCGGTGGTTCTGATGATGCAGGGAGCAAAGTTGTTTCTGAGATTACAGGTACCGATTACAAGCCTTGGGCTACACCTGTTATGGAAACTTGGATTGGTGGAGAATTACCAGGCGAAATTGAAAGTTTGCTCTTTTGTCTACAGACAGGTATTGGAGTAGGTATTCTATTCTTTTTTCTAGGAAGATTTGTAGAGAGAACAAAAAAAGAAAATAACGAGAATAAAACTGAATAATATTTTTTAGCGTTTTGTAATATTTTTCTACATTTAAGATAAAAAGTTTATTGTAATTTAAAAAATTGTAAATTCATTTGAGAGGAGTAAAAAATGAAAAGTATATTAGTTGTTGGACATGGAAGCAGGTCAAAAGAGGCTTTTGAAGTTTTTAATAGCATGCTAGAAAATTTCAAGTCAAAAGTAGATGGTAATGTAGATGGTTGTTTTATGGAATTATGTGAACCCAATATACCTGATACAATCGATCTTATGTATAAAAATGGGACTCGCGATATAGTAGTTGTTCCATATTTCCTTTTTTGCGGAATTCATATTAAGGAAGATATTCCTGAAATTTTGAAAGAAGTTAAATCTAAATATGGAGACCTTAAAATATCAATGGCAAAACCAATTGGGTACAATAATATAATTGCTGATATCCTGAAGGAAAATGCGGAAGGAGAATTAACATGTATTTAAAAAAACCAATGGAAATAGAAAATAAAAGCATGGAGATAATTGAAGCAGAACTAGGGGAACATGGACTTACTCCCATGGAGCTTAAAGTTGTTGAAAGAACAATACATACTACTGGAGATTTTGATTACAAAAATATTGTTATCATAAAATCAGGAGCAATAGATGAAGGCATCAAGGCAATAAAGAGTGGGTGTAGAATTGTAACCGATACAACTATGGTGCTTTCTGGAATAAACAAAAGAGCAATTGAAAAGTTAAACTGCACCGTAGAATGTTTTATTGGAGATGCAGAAATATTTAAAAATGCAAAGCTTAATGGAATAACAAGATCTATGGCATCTATGGATTATGCTGCAAGTGAAGCGGTTGATATTTTTGTAATAGGAAATGCTCCTACCGCGTTATATAGAATTGGTGAGCTAATAGATAAAAATAAGGTGTCACCAAAACTTATTATTGGAGTCCCTGTTGGTTTTGTTGGAGCTGCAGAATCTAAGGAATATATTAGAAAATTTGATATACCATCAATAACAACTGTAGGTACAAAGGGTGGAAGTAATGTAGCTGCCTCTATAGTAAATGCATTGCTCTATATGGCCCTTGATGGCAACCGAGATGAATGATAACTATATAGTGAAATATGGAAAAAGGCTTAGATGTGGTTATACAACCGGTAGTTGTGCAGCTGGAGCAGCAAAAGCTGCAGCGAAAATGCTACTCAGTAGAAAAACAATAGAAAACATAACTATAGATACACCAGCTGGAATAATTCTTAATTTAGAGATTTTAGATATTCATATAGAAGAAGATCAGGTCTCTTGCTGCATTGTTAAGGATGCAGGAGATGATCCTGATTCTACAGACAAAATGAAAATATATGCAAAAGTGAGCAAAAGAGAAGATTCTAAGATTATTATTGATGGCGGAGAGGGTATAGGCGTAATAACAAGAAGCGGCTTTTGGGGAAAAAGTGGAACGGCGGCAATAAATCCTGTTCCAAGAAAAATGATTACAGATGAATTATTAAAAGTATCAAATTGTGGGTTTAATGTTTTAATATATGCACCCGAAGGAAAGGAAATTTCTAAGAAAACATTTAACTCTAATCTTGGAATAATCGGTGGCATTTCCATAGTTGGAACAAAGGGAATAGTTGAACCAATGTCTGATGAGGCGCTTAAAAAAAGTATTTATATAGAAATTGATGATGCTTATGACAAAGGACAAAGGGAAATAGTACTATTCCTTGGTAATTATGGTGAAAAGGTTGTGGAGGACTTAAATCTTAATGGAGCTAAAATAAAAATATCAAATTTTATAGGAGATATGCTACTTTATTCCAAGAAAAAGGGTTTCAATAAGATAACCTTGGTAGGCCATATTGGAAAATTATGCAAGTTATCTATAGGAGCATTTAATACCCATAGTAAAATTTGTGATGTCAGAATTGAAGCCTTTGTTTATTATCTTGCATTAAACAGTGCCCCCATTGAGTTAATAAATTGTGTTAATGAATGTAAAACCTCGGAGGAAGCGCTTAAGCTTATAATAGATAACAATTATCCTGTTGTTATAAATGAAATGATAGCTGGCTGCACTTCGAGAATCAAAAGATATCTTAAGGATGATGATATTGAAAGTAATATTCATGTAATTATCTATTCAATGGATTATGGAATACTTGGAGGAAAATTATGATTAAAATTGTTGGAATGGGACCGGGAAATATAAATTATCTTACAATGGAAGCAATAAATACAATAAAATCTGCGGATAAAGTTATTGCATTTGGAAGAATAGCTAGCACTGCAAAAATTATAGTAAATGATGTTATTGAAGTAAATAAAGTACAAGAGATAATAGAAAACCTAGATGATAAAGTGACTACAGTAGTACTTGCATCAGGAGATCCTTGCTATTTTGGCATTATAGATTACTTAATAAAGAAGGGTGTTGTAGTAGGCGAAGTAATACCTGGAATTTCTTCTTTCCAGTATATGATGACAAAACTAAAAAAGAGTTGGCAGGATGCATTACTTATAAGTCTTCATGGAAGGGATGAAAGTCTCCAAACGGTTATTAAAAGCAAACTATCAGTAATACTTACTGATAGCAAAAACAACCCTAATTTTATATCAAAGCAGTTATGTACTCTGGGGGTAGTTGGGAAAATGTACACGGGGTATAACCTGTCTTATGATGATGAAGTTATTTTGTGTAATAAAATTGGCGATGAAATAGAAATAGTAGGAAACATTTCAGTGGTGGTGATTGAAAATGAAATGGCTTAGGGATGAGGATTTTATACGTGGAAAAATCCCAATGACTAAATTTGAAGTTAGAGTTCTCACCATTGCAATGCTTGATATATCAGCTGATGATGTATTTTTAGATGTTGGTGCTGGAAGTGGCTCAATATCTATCCAGGCGGCGCTTCTTGGGGCAAAGGTATTTGCTGTTGAGAGAGAGCCAGAAGGACTAGAGCTTATTTTTAAAAACTCTGAAAAGTTTAATGCATCTGTAAATATCGTTGGTGGAAATGCACCAGAGGCATTTGATGATATAGAAGCTTTTAATAAATGTTTTATTGGTGGAAGCGGTGGAAAACTTAATGAAATTGTTACTGCCCTGAGTAAAAAGCAAGGTAAATGTGGAATTATTGCTGGGAACTTTATTATTCCTGATAACATGATCCAATTTAAAAACTTATTAAAAGAATTAGGATATGAAGATATTGAGGTTAGGCTTATTCAATGTGCAGTTATGGATAGGCTCGGACTTATGAAGGGCCAAAATCCTGTATATATAGTTAAGGGGAGAAAAATATGAGAAAGATTTATGGTATAGGAGTGGGACCAGGAGACTGTGAACTCATTACACTAAAGGGTTATAAGTTAATCCGAAGTTGTGATTATGTATTTGTTCCAAGTAGCAAGGGACATAGTCTTGCAGCAAAAATAGTTAGCGATTATATAGTGGACAAGAAGGTTATAGAACTTGAGTTCCCTATGGGTGAGGATAATGAAGAAAGATATATAAATGCGGCAATTAAAATAAATGAAATTTTAGGTGATGATGAGGTGGGAGTATTCCTAACCCTTGGTGATCCAATGACCTACAGTACTTATTTATATTTGATGTGTCAGCTTAAAAAAATAGAATTAGATGTAGAAACTATCCCAGGAATAACCTCATTTAATGCTGTAGCAGCAAGACTTTCATTGCCACTGACATTAAGAGATGAAAGTTTTTACCTAGCAGATGGAATGCTAGACGAGGAAATTTTAAAGAGAGTCGATACTGTTTGTGTGCTTAAGATAATAAAAAACAAATTAGATATAATGGACAAACTAACGAAACATGGTTTTGAATATGTTTGTGTTAAACGATGCACGCAGGAAAATGAAAAGGTAATATATGAAAAATCAGAAATACTTAGCGACAATGATTATATGTCTTTGATATACGCAAGGAGGAAAAGCAAATGATTTATTTTATAGGTGCAGGACCCGGTGATGTTGATCTAATAACAGTAAAGGGACGAAGAATTTTAGAAGCTGCAGATGTAGTTATATATGCAGGCTCCCTTGTATGGGATGAACATTTAAAATTTTGCAAAAGTGATTTTAAAAAATACAATAGTGCTTCAATGACCCTTGAAGAAGTTATTTCAGTAATGGTAAATGAGCAAAACCAAAGTCCAGATAAAATAATTGTAAGACTTCATACTGGAGATCCATCAATTTATGGAGCAATAAGAGAGCAAATGGATGAACTTAATAAACATCAAATGGAGTACAGTGTTATACCTGGAGTAAGTTCCTTTACAGCAAGTGCTGCAGCCATTAAGAAGGAATTTACCCTTCCAAATGTAAGCCAAACTGTAATAATTACTAGGATGGAAGGAAGAACTCCAGTACCACCTGAGGAAGATTTAGAAAAACTTGCAGCTCATAAATGTTCTATGGCTATTTTCCTATCAGTTCAAGATATTGAAAATGTAGTTGTGAAACTTACAAAGGGTTATGGCAGAGATGATGTTCCTGTTGCGGTTGTTTATAAAGCTACTTGGCCAGAACAAAAAATTATTATGGGAAGACTTAATAATATTGCTGAAAAAGTAAAAGTCGCGGGTATAGGTAATTTTTCACAAATTTTAGTAGGAGATTTTATTGAAGGAGAATATGAACGCTCATTATTATACCACCCACAGTTTACCCATGGCTTTCGTAAGGGAGTAAAATGAAAATTGCCTGCCTTGCGTTTACAAGTAGTGGAGAAGCTATCGCCGCGAGAATAAAATGCTGCTCAAATTATGAGGTACATATGTTTTCAAAGGTGAATTATAAAAGCAATCTAAATAATATTTTTAGTAATTATGAGGGAATTGTTTTTATCTCTTCTACAGGAATTGCAATTAGAATATCAGCACCCTTTATAAAAAACAAGCGTGTTGATCCTGCAATAGTTGTGGTGGATGACCTGGGTAGATACTCAATAAGCCTTTTGTCTGGGCATATTGGAGGGGCAAATGAGCTTGCAGAGAATATAGCAGGCTTTCTTAAAAATCAAGCAATAATTACAACAGCCTCGGATGGTAGAGGCATAGAAGCCGTTGATATCTTTGCAAAAAGAAATAATCTTTTTATTGAGAGTTTAGGCGATGCAAAAAAAATAACTTCTATGATGATAGAAGGAGAAGATATAAAAATCGAATCTGAAATTGAAGCTAAAATAGGATATGAAAATATTGTAGAAAAACATGAATCAGCAGCGATATTTATTTCATCAAAACTGAGTATTAATTATGATAAACCTAGTTGTATTTTAAGGCCTAAAAATATTGTAGTTGGATTAGGTTGTAGACGAGGTAAAAGCATGGATGAGATAATTAACGGACTTAAGGAAGTTTTTAAGAATAATGATTTGTCTATAAAGTGTATAAGAGCAATTGCAACAGTTGACGTAAAACAAGATGAAATAGGAATAATAGATGCCTGTAAAATTTTAGATTGTGAACTGGTGATAATTTCAAGGTCAGATATTGTGAAGGTTCAGGACAAATTTAATAAAAGTGCATTTGTTGAAAGCACAATTGGAGTATCATCAGTGTCTGAACCTTGTGCATATATCTCTGGTGGAGAATTAATAGTCCGTCGAACTGCAATAAATGGGATAACAATTGCTATTTCTAAAGGAGGAGTATAATGGCTAAGCTTTACGTAGTTGGTATTGGTCCTGGTGGCCTAGATAATCTTACATATAAGGCAGCAAATGCAATAGAAAAATGTGAGGTTATAGTTGGATACAAATTTTATATAGAACTTGTGAAAGATATAATAGCAGGTAAGAGAATTATGTCAACAGGTATGAAGGGTGAAATAGAAAGATGTAAATTGGCAATACAAGAGGTTGAAAATGGGGTTGATACTTGCATTATAAGTACTGGAGATCCCGGTCTTTATGGTATGGCGGGTTTGATACTTGAACTAGCTGGCGATATAGATGTTGAGGTAATTCCTGGAGTTAGTGCTGCTTTTTGCGCTGCAGCAGAACTAGGAGCCCCTATTATGCATGATTTTTGCACAATAAGCCTAAGTGATTTGCTTACACCTTGGGAGGTTATTGAAAAAAGACTCGAGGCGGCAGCAGGTGCTGATTTCGTGATAGCAATATATAACCCAAAGAGCAGAGGAAGAAAAATCCAGATAAAGAGAGCAATTGAAATAATAAGAGCGCATAGGGGTGGAGAAGTTCCGGTGGGACTTGTTAAAAATGCAGGTAGAGAAGGTAATGACAGGAAAATATTAACTCTTGACACTGTGGATTTTGAATTTATAGATATGATGACAGTTGTACTTATTGGTAATAGCAAAACTTATATAAAAGATGGGAAAATTATAACTCCTAGGGGGTATAATCTTTGATATGGATTATTGGGGGAACCACGGAAAGTAATACTTTATTATCTAAAATAAAAGGGAAGCTTAAGTATGTTATTTCTGTTGCAACTTATAGTGGCAGTGAGGTAATAGATGATGAAGATGAGAATGTTGTGGTTTTTAGGATGAATTATGATGAAATGTTAAAGTTTATTAAAATACGAAATATCAAAACTGTAATTGATATGTCCCACCCTTACGCAATTGAGGTAAGTAAAAATGCAAGGCTTGCTTGCATGCAGACTAAAATAAAATATATAAGATTTGTAAGACCGAAAACGGAATTTGAAAATGTTGTTTTAGTTAAGTCCATTTCAGAATGTACTGATTATTTAAAAGGTGTTAAGGGTTCTGTTTTATTTACAACGGGAATTAAGAATATAAAAGATTTCGAGAAGGTAAAAGATAATAATAGATTTATATATAGAGTCCTTCCTACAATATTTAGTATTCAGGAATGTGTAGATAACAATATTAAAATGAAGGATATTATTGGAATGTTAGGCCCGTTTTCAACAGAACTTAACATCAATATAATAAAAGAATATGATGTAAACTATGTTGTTATGAAGGATAGTGGAAGTGTGGGTGGAACACCAGAGAAAATTGAAGCTTGTATTAAATCTAATGCTACACCTATAGTAATTGGACGAGAATTTGAGAATGGGATAAATGATATGGTTAAATTACTTACAATGATTTTATGATTTAACTAATATAACATTTAAACATATGTTTCGAGATGGAGGGTCATGATTTGGGAATAATAATAGCTTCTAGAAAAAGTAAGCTAGCACAAATTCAAACGGATATCGTTATGAGAATGATACGGGAAAAACACAACCTAAATTGCGAGATACTATTAATGAATACAAAGGGAGATAGAATACTTGATGTAAGCCTTGATAAGATAGGTGGCAAGGGTGTTTTTACAAAGGAGATTGAAATTGCAATGCTAGAGGGACGTGCGGAAGCAGCGGTTCATAGCATGAAGGACGTACCTTACGCTATGCCTGAGGGGTTTGAAATAGTATCAATTCCAATTCGAGAGGATGTCAGAGATGTATATGTATCTATGAATGGTACAACTATAGAGAACTTACCGAGGGGTGCCAGAATTGGGACAAGTAGTAAGAGACGTTCCACGCAGATTATGAATTTAAGACCGGATGCGGTGATGGTACCCATAAGGGGTAATGTTCAAACCAGGGTGGAAAAAATTGAAACAGAGAACTTGGATGGAATTATACTGGCAGCAGCTGGGTTAAAAAGGTGTGGAATGGAGTGTATTATAACGGAGTATCTTGATGTAGATGAGTTTGTACCTGCAATTGGTCAAGGTGCCCTTGGCATTGAAGCATTAAAGACAAGTAAGTATACTGATATATTAAAAAGCATAGAGCACCACGAAACCAGGATATGCGTGGATGCAGAGAGAAGCTTTATGAGAAGGCTAAATGGAGGTTGTCATGCTCCAATTGGGGCATATGCTAGGATTCAAAATAACGACATGTACATCGTTGGTGTATTTGAGTTAAATGGAAGATTTATAAAAAAAGACATATTAGGAAGCATGTATGATTACATAAGGCTTGGAACATTACTTGGTGAGAAAATAATAAATGATTAAAGAAGGTGTTTTTTATGTCAAAGGTATATTTGATTGGTGCAGGCCCTGGCGATGAGGAGCTTTTAACCCTTAAGGGTAAGAGAATTCTTGAAAAATGTGATGCAGTCTTGTATGATAGACTTGCAAATAATAGTCTTTTAAAGTATTTAAATGAAGATTGTAAAATATATTACTGTGGTAAGGAGCCAGGTTGTCATTATAAAACACAGGAAGAAATAAATGATATGCTTGTAACCCTAGCATTGTCGGGAAACACCGTTTGCAGAATAAAGGGAGGAGATCCTTATGTATTTGGAAGAGGTGGAGAAGAGGCTCTAAGACTTGAAAAAGAGAAAATAGATTTTGAAGTAATTCCAGGAATCACCTCAGCCATAGCTGTTTTAAACTATGCTGGAATTCCAGTAACTCATAGAGGTATATCACAGAGTTTTCATGTGTTTACTGGTCAAAGTGCAGAGAAACTAGACATTAATTGGAAAAGTGTAGCTACATTAAGTGGTACATTGATATTTCTAATGGGACTTAAAAATATAGAGGTTATAACAAAATCACTTATTGATAATAACAAGGATTCAGAATGTCCTTGCGCTGTTATTATGAGTGGTTCAACCTCAAAACAGAAAAAAATTGTGGGAACCCTTAGTAATATATACAGTAAGGTATTGGTATCAGGATTAAAATCACCTTGCATTATTGTGGTTGGAAGAGTCGTGGAACTAGGAGATAACCTTAATTGGTATGAAAGAAAGCCACTATTTGGAAAGAATATTTGTATAACGCGTTCAAAAGAACAGTGTAATGAAATAAATGAAAAGTTACTTGATTTAGGTGCACAGGTAACCACTATAAATTCAATTGTAATAGTAGATACCTCAAAGTGTTTATTAGATTATATTAAAAAAATTCCTTCATATAATTATTTGGTCTTTACTAGTGTAAATGCAGTTAATTTATTTTTCAAATATTTAAGGGACAATGAATTTGATATTAGGAAAATAGGTGGAGAATTTTGTGCAATAGGCCCTGCAACAGCCCAGGCAATAAAGAATATGGGAATAAGTCCACTGATTATTGCAGAGCAATTTGTTTCAGAATCTCTTCTAGCAGAACTGGAAATGCATGTGAAACCTGGTGATAAGATACTAATTCCAGGTTCGAAGATTGCTAGGAAATATCTGGGAGAGGAACTTAGAAAACTTAATTGCTCTGTGGATGAGGTTCCAATTTATGAAATAGGACAGGGCACACTTCAAAATGATGGTGTATTTGATAATGTTGATATTGTTATTTTTACAAGTCCATCAACGGTTAAAAATATGATATCAATGCTAGGAATAAATAGAATTAAAGAAAAAGAATGTTTAGCTATTGGTCCTATAACTGGGAAAGAACTTAGTAAAAATAATATTAAATATAGTGTATGCGATGAATATTCTTGTAATGGAATAATTAAAAATTTATTGCAATTAAAAGGAGAAAAACATGATTAGCAGAAGAAGAAGATTAAGAGCAAATACCGCAATTAGAGATTTAGTAAGAGAGACAATATTAACACCAAAGGACTTTATATTCCCAATATTTGCAGTAGAGGGCGAAAATATAAAAGAAGAAATTTCATCAATGCCAGGAAATTACCATTATTCAGTGGATAGACTTTATGAAATTATAGATGAGGTAGAAAAAGCTGGAATTAGAGGCATTCTTTTATTTGGTCTTCCAGATGAAAAGGATGAAATTGGAACTTCTGCATGGATAGATGATGGAATAGTTCAAAGGGCTGTTAGAAAAATAAAAGAGTTAAATAAGGATATATTAGTAATTACAGATATATGTATGTGCCAATTTACAAGTCATGGACATTGCGGAATAATAAAGGATGATGTAATTGATAATGATGAAACACTTGATTATTTAGGCAAAATTGCTATATCTCATGCAAAAGCTGGAGCGGATATGGTTGCACCTTCTGATATGATGGATGGTAGGGTTTCAGCTATTAGAGCCGTATTAGATGAAAATAATTTTAAAAATGTATCAATTATGTCTTATAGTGCTAAATACTCATCAGCATTTTATGGCCCATTTAGAGAAGCAGCTCATTCAGCACCAAAATCTGGCGATAGAAAGACTTATCAAATGGACCCAGCAAATGCAAGAGAGGCAATGTGTGAGATTGAGGATGATATAAAAGAGGGTGCTGATATTGTTATGGTTAAACCAGCAATTTCATATCTAGATGTAATAAGATGGGCAAGGGATAGATTTGATGTACCAATAGCAGCATATAGTGTAAGTGGTGAATTTGCAATGGTAAAGGCTGCAGCCGAAAAGGGACTTATAAATGAGAAAAGTGTTGCAATGGAAATGTTAACATCAATAAAGAGGGCAGGTGCGCATATTATAATTACTTATTATGCAATAGATGCATGCAAGTGGCTTAAAGAAGTTTAATAATAAATTTGTGGTGTTTATAAAAAAATAGTCAATATGCTCACTAGTCTATATAAAATGCTGACTAGTGGGCATTAAAAATATTATAAAGAAGATGTCTCTAGGAGGAGAATGCTATGACTAAATACTATCCAATGATGATTAATATTAAAAATGATAAATGTCTAGTTGTTGGTGGAGGAAATGTTGCATTTAGGAAAATTAGAGATCTTATGGAATATGGTGGTAAAATAACATTAATTTCCACAAAAATTAATGAAGAAATAAAGCACTTGATTGAAACCTCGGATAAACGCATTATATACATTGAGGATGATTACAAAAAGAAATATATAAAAGATGCTTTTATAGTTATTGCAGCAACTAATGATAAAGGGGTTAATCTTCAGGTAGCTAAAGATTGCGCGCAAAAAGACATTCTTGTTAATGTTGTAGATGATCTAGAATGCAGTAAATTTATAGTACCTGCAAAAGTTAAAAGGGGAGATTTAACAATAACCGTATCAACTAATGGTAAATGTCCATTTTATAGCAAATTACTAAGAAAAAAATTAGAACTTCAATTTGATGATAGTTACAGTACAATTACAAATATACTAGGAGATTTTAGAAAAAGTCTACTTTTAAATATAGAGTCAAGTTCTAACAGAAAAGAGATAATGGCATCTATAGACGTTGAATACTATATTAAAAGGCTTAAGGAAGTAGGTGAAGAAGGAGTTAGAGAAGAAATTAGTCTTATAATGAAAACATTAAGGACAAAATAAATATCAAAAACTATATACATTTTATGACTTTTACTGTAATATACTCTTATATACAAAATATTTGCAATATTTAAAAAATAATATATGTTCCTGTAAACCTATATATGTTTAGTAATATGGTCTAAATATTTCTCTCGGGCTACCATAAATAGCCTGACTATGGGTGATTATATATAAGTTATAAAGTTATAGGATTACTTTTTAAGTGTAACCCTATATTTTAATAGGTTTTTATATAAACTTTCCATTTTGAAATTTCAATTTGGAAAGTTTATATTTTTTGTTGCAGTTGGGTATATTAAAGATGTTATGTCTTAATATAAAATTTATAAGAATAGGGGAGCGTTTTATGAAAAAAGTTATTGGTTTAATGCTTACACTAATACTAGTGCTAGGAGGAATTCTAACAGGTTGTTCAAAAAAAGATGAAGGAAATACAGTTACCCCTGATACTAGTAAAAAAGTAAAGGTAGGTTTTATTTATGTAGGACCTATTGGTGATGGTGGGTATACTTTTGCTCATGATCAAGGAAGGCTATATCTTGAAAAGGAACTTGCAGGAAAGGTAGAAACAGTATTTAAGGAAAGTGTAAAAGAAGATGCTGCAGAGGTTGATAAGACTTGCGAAGAAATGATTAACAATGGTGCCACAGTAATTGTAGGAACAAGTTTTGGATTCATGGAGGGAATGGACAAATCTGCAAAGAAACATCCTGAAATAAAATACATGCATTGTTCAGGTTACATGCAAGAAACTAATATGTCAAATTACTTTGGAAGAGACTATCAGGTTAGATATCTTTCAGGTATTGTGGCAGGTATGAAAACTAAAACAAATAAAATCGGGTATGTTGCAGCTATGAACATTCCTGAATGTGTTAGAGGTATAAATGCATTTGCACTTGGAGTACAATCGGTTAACAAAGAAGCAGTTGTGAAAACTATATGGACTAATACTTGGTATGATCCTGCAAAAGAAAAAGAAGCAGCAAAGGCACTTTTAGACGCAGGGGTAGATGTTATTGCACAGCATCAGGATACAACCGGACCACAAATAGCTGCAGAGGAAAAGGGAGTTTGGTCTATAGGTTATAACTCAGATATGAGTAAGGCTGCACCAAACGCTTACATGACAGCTCCAATTTGGAATTGGGGACCATATTATGTAGATCAAGTAAGTAAAATTATTGCTGGGACTTGGAAATCAGAAAGTTATTGGGGAGCAATGGATGCAGATAATGCTAAAAGTATAATATACTTAGCTCCTTTAACTAAAAATGCACCACCTGATGCACAAGCTGCAGTAGATAGTGCTAAAGCTGATATAATTTCGGGTAAAAACAAAGTGTTTGTTGGACCTATATATGATAATACTGGTGTTTTAAAAATTAAAGAAGGCGAAGTTATGTCAGATAAAGATATGCTTCTCTTTGATTGGTTTGTTAAGGGAGTAGAAGGTAATGTAAAGTAGAAGGTAATGTAAAATAGAAGCTAAAGTAAATTAGAAAAGGGTGATATTATGAGTACTGTTCCACACACACACATATCAATGAAGGGAATAACCAAAGTTTTTGGTAGAGTAGTTGCCAATCATAATATTAATTTAGAAATAAATAGCGGCGAAATCCATGCATTGCTAGGAGAAAATGGAGCAGGAAAAAGTACACTAATGAACATTCTGTCAGGAATTTATATTCCTGACAGAGGTTCTATTTTTGTTAGTGGAAAAGAAGTAAAGTTTTCTGCACCAAAAGATGCTATTAAGTCAAAAATTGGAATGATTCATCAGCACTTTAAACTGGTAGAAGTAATGACTAGTTTGGAAAATATAATGATTGGTCAAAAGACTGGCTTTTTTATAAATAAGAACAAAGTAATAAAAGACATAACAGAACTATCTGATAAGTATGGTCTTGAGGTTGATGTAAATAAAAGAGTATATGATATGACAGTGGGAGAAAAACAAATACTAGAAATACTCAAGGTCATGTATAGAGGCGCAGAAATACTTGTGTTGGATGAGCCCACTACAGTGTTCACCCCTCTGGAAACGAAAAAGCTATTTAAAATAATCAATAAGATGAAGGAGCAGGGCTGTGCCATAATATTCATAAGCCATAAAATGGACGAGGTTATGGAGATTTCAGATAAGATAACTGTTCTAAGAAAGGGTGAAACCATTATTACCCTGAATAGAAAAGATACCGATCCTAAAAAATTGGCTGAGCTAATGGTGGGACATCCTGTAGATTTATCTATTAAAAAATTAAAATACGAAGGCACAGAAAATATTTTAGATGTTAAAAATCTTAGAGTATGTGATGAAGAGGGAATAGAAAGATTAAAAAAAATATCATTTAGTATAGGCGCAGGAGAAATCCTTGGAATGGCAGGTATAGTAAACAGTGGTCAAAAAGAATTATGTGAATCACTAATAGGAATGCAACCAGTAAAAGAAGGAGAAATAAATTTCAAGGGAGAAAATATTGTAGGAAAGAACACGAGAGATATAATAAAAAAAGGTATTAGTATGAGTTTTATTCCTGAAGATAGGCTTGGTATGGGCCTAGTTGGTTCTATGGACATGGTAGATAACTTAATGCTAAAGGAATATCAATGTCAACAGGGACTTTTTATAGATAAAAAACCTGCTATAAATAGAGCATTAGAAATTATTGAAACACTTGAAATAAAAACTCCAGGAATTTATTATCCTATTAAAAATTTATCAGGAGGAAATATTCAAAAGATACTATTAGGAAGGGAACTTGCTGCAGATCCTAAACTTCTTATAATGGCTTATCCAGTAAGAGGACTAGATATAAATACTTGTTATACTATATATAACCTAATAAATCAGCAGAAGGCCAAGGGGGTAGGAGTACTTTTTATTGGAGAGGATTTAGATGTTTTAATTCAACTTTGCGATAGGGTAATGGTGATTTGTAGTGGTGAAATCACCGGAATTTTGCAAGGAGTCAATGCTACAAAAGAAGAAATCGGTTTACTTATGACCGGTCATAAAAATAAGCTGCAGGAAGCATAGGAGGTGTAGTGGATGCTAAGGTTTATAAAAAGAGCTGAAATAAGCAAAGGAAAAAGTACAACCATTAGAATTTCTTCAGTAATACTTGCACTTTTGGTATTTAGCATAGTTTTTATACTGATGAAAAAGAACCCTTTAGATATTTATACATCAATGCTAAATGGAGCTTTTGGGTCCTCTTATTCTATTAGAGAAACTATTAAACTAGCGATTCCTCTTTGTATAGCTGCATTAGGGGTTGCAGTAGCTTTTAAAATGCATTTTTGGAATATTGGTGCTGAAGGTCAAATCCTTATGGGAGCCTTTGCAGCTTCCCTATTTGCACTTAAATTTCCACAAATGCCAAGACCTGCACTATTAATAATAATGATGATTGCGGGTATAATCGGTGGAAGCTTGTGGGCACTAATCCCTGCTGTTTTTAAAGCAAAGTGGGGTACAAATGAAACCATAGTCACTCTGATGATGAATTATGTTGCTATTAAATGGATAGTATTCCTTCAGCATGGGCCATTAAAGGACCCTAATGCAAAGGGATTTGCAAAAATAGCGAGCTTTACTGATAATGCTATACTTCCAGAGCTTTTCAAAGTGCACATTGGATGGATATTTGCACTGATTTTAGTTGTATTCATATATATTTTCATGAATTATACTAAAAGGGGTTATGAAATTTCGGTACTAGGAGAAAGCGAAAAAACAGCACTTTATTCTGGGGTTGATATAAAGAAAACTATAATTATTTCTATACTTTTAAGTGGGGGCTTATGTGGACTTGTTGGGATGATTCAAGCTTCAGGTATAAGCAATACACTTGGCGAAAGTGTATCTGGAGGAGTAGGATATACAGCTATAATAGTTGCATGGCTTGGGTATTTAAATGCACCAGTTATTCTGGTCATTTCAATATTATTTGCGGCTCTTCAGCAAGGAGGGTCCTTCATTCAAACCTCCTATGGAATACCGGGTGCTACGGCACTTTTATTACAATCTGTTATTTTGTTTTTTGTACTTGGTAGTGAGTTTTTTATTAGGTTTAAAATTTCTAGCAAAGGAGGTGGCGCAGAATGAATGGAATGACAACGTTTTTAGCTGCAGCAATAGTTGCAGGAACTCCTCTTCTTTTTGCAACTCTTGGCGAAATATTAATAGAGAAAGCTGGCAACCTTAATCTCGGAGTGGAAGGTATGATGCTCATGGGTGCTGTAATAGGTTTTTTGGTAGGACTAAGCACTGAAAATGTTTTTGCGGCACTCCTAGGAGCGATGGTTGCTGGAGCATTTGGTGGCTTAATATTTGCTTTTTTAACAATATCTTTAAGAGCAAATCAAGTAGTTACAGGCCTGGCCTTGGCTACCTTTGGAAGTGGGTTTTCAACCTTAATAGGCAAGCAGTTAGTTGGGCAAACTGCCCCTGCAGCAGTGAAAAACTTTTTTAAACCTTACTTTATTCCTGTAATAAGTGATATTCCTGTTATTGGACCAATATTTTTTAAACATGATGCCTTTGTGTATCTTGGGTATATATTAGCAGTGGTTATTGGTGTATATCTATACAATACAAGCAAAGGGCTAAATCTAAGAGCAATAGGAGAAAACCCAGGCTCAGCAGATGCAGCAAGTATAAATATTACATTATATAAGTATGTTCATATTCTAATTGGAGGAGCATTGTGTGGACTTGGAGGGGCTTACCTTTCGCTTGTATATATCCCTAACTGGCAAGAAAATGTTGTGGCAGGTAGAGGATGGATTGCCATAGCACTTGTTATATTTTCTGCATGGAATCCCTATAAAGCAATATTTGGAGCATTTTTATTTGGGGGACTTGATATAATAGGCTTTAGGCTTCAGGGAGCTGGGATTCACATTATTTCTCAATATCTAGTAGATATGCTTCCATATTTAGTTACCATAGCTATTCTTGTAATTGTGTCTATGAAAAAATCTAAAAGGAATGCTCCACCTAAAAATTTGGGAACACCATATTATAGGGAAGATAGATGATGAAACCATAACTTTAAGTTTCATTAAATTACTTATATGCAAATAAGGCTATGTTACCATTAAGATAATGGTAACATAGCCTTAAATTAATTATGATTGTAATAAAAAATTAAAGTTTTCATTTATATATCTTAATATAACAGTTGCTATTAATGATTGTCCACCCATATTTGGATGTATTCCGTCTTTACATAAAAACTGGCTGTAATCGCTATGTTTTGTAAACTCCGACCTTACATCTATAAGCAAAGTACCAGTTTCATTAGCTACTTCTGTAATGATTTTATTATATGAGCTATGCCAGTTGAAAAGAGCATCTTTTGTACCAAGCCAATGTAAGATATTTTTTTCTGCAAAAGAATCTTCTTTAGTTATCCAATTGAAATATTTTAGTGGATCTAGTGGTGGTAGTGTCATAAGCACTGGTAATATGTGATTATTTTTAAATGTGTCAATCATTGCACACAGTGTTTCACGATAAGTAGAAATATCAGTATTTGGTTTATACTCATCGTCAGGATTTTTAGCGATGTCTTCCCAGTTATAATCGCAGTCATTACCACCAAACTCTATTAAAACTATATCAGGTGATTTTTTTATCACATCATTATACATCTTGCTAACACCCCTCATGATGGTGCTTCCAAATTTGCCTGCATTATATACTTGACCTTTTATTTTATTTCCTATAATTGTTGTAAAGTTTTCTTTTAAAGGTGCGTATTTAGATCTTTCTTCATCGTAAATAATTCCCTTTGTAATAGAGTCACCAAATGCTATAAGAATGTAACTATCTTTTATTATCATAATATACCTCCATAGAATTAATTATTAATATCACAAATTTTCATGTATAATTCATTTAATCTATATTAACAATATATCACACAAATATAAACAATACAATACATAGTTATCAAAACTATGTATTAAATAAATCTATTTTTATTATTTGAAATCTCACATAAGCATTGGCATTATGAATATTCTTAATCTTAGGAGTTTAAACATAAAATATGGAGATTGAATCTTATTTTTTATTATTGCAACTATAATTTATACCTCAAACATATATAATTCCCATAATAATTTTATTGATACCATCTGGGCATTGTATTAATACATTTTAAGTTTGAAAAATATTTTTGTAATTCATAGTAATTATGGTATATTATGATAGAGCCTAAGAAATATTAGCCTCAAAAATAGATAATTTCAGAATGGAGGGATTTAATGAAAGCTTTATTTATTGGTGGAACGGGAACTATTAGCACTGCAATATCTAAACTTGCAGTTGAAAAGGGGTGGGAACTTTATTTATTAAATCGGGGAAATAATGTTAGCAATGTTCCAGAGGGGGCAAAAGTTTTAACTGCTGATATTAATGATGAACTTTTGGTTACTCAACTTATTAAAGATATGAAATTTGATGTGGTTACTGATTTTATTGCGTTTAAACCCTCACAGATTCAAAGGGACATTAGACTTTTTAGTGGGAAAACAAGACAGTTTATTTGTATTAGTTCGGCTTCTGCTTATCAGAAGCCTTTGTCATATTATAAAATTACTGAAAGTACACCACTTTCTAATCCTTATTGGCAGTATTCTCGTGATAAAATAGCTTGTGAAGAAAGATTAATGGAGGAATATAGGAAAAACAATTTTCCCGTAACCATAATTCGACCAAGTCATACCTATGGTGAGAGCAGTCTACCACTAGCGGTGCAAGGTAAAAATGGTCCATGGCAGGTTATTGATAGAATAATAAAAGGAAAACCAGTTATAATTCAAGGTGATGGCACTTCCCTTTGGACAGTAACTCATAATTCGGATTTTGCAAAGGCGTTTTTGGGAATAATGGGGAATCATGCAGCAATAGGAGAAGCTATTCATATAACCTCAGATGAAGCTATAACTTGGAATAACATATATGATTGTATTGGAGAAGCACTCAATATTGAAGTTAAAAAGATACATATTGCTACGGATTTCTTAGTGAAATGTCAAGCTGATTATGAGGGGGGATTAATAGGCGATAAGGCTAATAGTGTAGTTTTTGATAATAGTAAAATAAAAAGACTAGTTCCTGGTTTTGTTGCTACAGTTAGATTTGATCAAGGGGTCAAACAATCTATTAAATATATATTATCTCATCCTGAATTACAAATAGTTGATGAGGAGTTTGATATTTTTTGCGATAAAATAATTGATGCAGAGATGGAAGCTTTAAAATATTATAAAAATATGTAAAACTTTAATCGTAGAATAGAACTATATTATAAATGAAAATCTATATTATTATATAAAAATAGAGTTAGTGGATATATTGGTCTGCTGGTTCTATTTTTCATATATTTATTTATATGCAGTTGTTTATTTTATTATAAGGAGCAATAGAGTATAAATTGAAATAGTTTTTAGTATTTAGTTTATACTGCTAAGCAACAAATTATATGTATCATAAGTTGAATTTTTAATCAGAATATTATATGTATTTAAGTAATGATGAAATTGTCGATATAAAACCTCCTATATTTAGACAAAAATCATTAAAACTGCAATAAAATTATATATAAGAATCAAAAATTATAGAAATATCAATTTACATAGTTCAACATTAAATGCTATAAATAGCTACTTAAGGCAATGCGATTTGTAAAATTGAAAATGTTATCAGTTATAATATTCTGAAATATGACTAAAATATAAATACAAATTTCATAAAAATATTGTAGTAGATAAAAAAATATAGTATAATAAAAAAATAGTAGGGAAAATAAATTCAAGCTTTTAATTTATTTTCTATGTATTTATAATTTTTGTTTTTAAATAAAAAGTAGGGGGGAAAATAATGAAAAAGAAAGTATCAATTTTGCTTGCGACTCTCATGATATCTACAATGGGGTTAAGTGGTTGCGGAAAAAAAGCACCAGAAACTGGAACAGCTAGTAGTGATGTAATTAAAATAGGAGTTTTTGAGCCTATGACTGGAGCAAATGCAGCTGGCGGGGCACTAGAAATTGAAGGCATAAAGCTGGCAAACAAACTTTATCCAGAAGTGTTAGGAAAGAAAGTCGAACTTGTACTCGTAGATAATAAGTCAGATAAAGTGGAAGCAGCAAGTGCAGCATCAAGATTGGTTGATAAAGAAAATGTTACTGCGATAATTGGAAGTTGGGGAAGTTCCCTTTCCATGGCAGCAGGAGATGTTGTTAAAAAAGCGAAAATTCCTACAATGGGAACATCTTGTACAAATCCACTTGTGACATTAGGCAATGAATATTACTTTAGAGTATGTTTTATAGATCCTTTCCAAGGAACTGTTATGGCGAATTATGCTTTCAACACATTGAAAGCTAAAAAGGTAGCTATTGTTCAAGAAGTATCTAATGATTATGCAATTGGACTTGCAAAATATTTTACAGATTCCTTTAAAAAATTAACAGGAGATCCTGATTGTATTGTTGCAGTAACAAATTACAATACTGGAGATCAAGATTTCACTGCGCAGCTTACAAACTTAAAAGCTAAAAACCCCGATGCTATTTTTGCACCTGGTAACTTTACTGAATCTGCCTTAGTAATAAGACAGGCAAGACAATTAGGAATAACCACACCATTTATCGGAGGAGATACTTGGGAAACACCAGCATTTATAACAACAGGAAAAGAAGCAGTAGAAGGAGCCACATTCTCAACCTTTTTTGCTACTGAAAAGCCAATTACAAAAGAATCAGAAAAATTTCTAGCTGAGTATAGAAAAGATTATAACGGAAAAGAACCTGCAGCAGTAACGGCTCTTGGGTATGATGCATATATCATACTTTTAGATGCAATTAAAAGAGTTGGATCAGCAGATTCGGTTAAACTAAGAGATGAACTTGCCAAAACTAAAGACTTCCAAGGAGCAGCTGGAGTTATTAATTTTGATGAAAATAGAAACGCAGTAAAAAGTGCTGTAATTAAAGAAATTAAAGATGGAAAATTCACATTTAAAGAAGTTATAGAGCCTGTTAAATAGTAGCACGGAAAACAATACGCTTCCATCAAAATGGTGTGAAGCGTATTGTTCTTAATAATAGTACAAGGGGGAGGACATATGACTTTAGATACATTCTTGCAACATCTAACTAACGGGATTTCTCTTGGTAGTTTGTATGCACTGATTGCAATTGGATATACAATGGTTTATGGAATATTAAGGCTTATCAATTTTGCCCATGGTGATATTTTTATGATGGCAACATACTTTGCTTTTTATGGAGTAACTACCTTTATGTTACCTTGGTATTTTTCTTTTATAATAGCAATAATTTTGACGGGTGCACTGGGGATGTTAATTGAAAAAGCGGCATACAGACCTCTTAGAGGAGCACCTAAAATTTCAATTATGATTTCTGCAATTGGAGCCTCTTTTCTTTTAGAAAATGTAGCTATTGTTTTGTTTGGAGGAATACCAAAAGCATTTCCAACACCAGATATTTTTGATAAAATGGTTCAAATTGGAAACGTATCTGTACAAAGATTGACTTTTGTTATCCCTGTAGTTACATTTGTTTTATTATATTTACTATTATATTTGATTAATCATACAAAGAGTGGAATGGCTATGAGAGCTGTTTCAAAAGATTATGAAACAGCTGGACTTATGGGGATAGATGTAAATAAAACGATTTCATTTACTTTTGGAATTGGATCTATGCTTGCATCGGTGGGAGCATTATTGTGGGCACTTAAGTTTCCATCTCTTCTTCCACTTATGGGTGTTATGCCGGGATTAAAATGCTTTATAGCGGCAGTTATTGGAGGAATAGGAAACATTAAAGGTGCTGTTATTGGAGGCTTTATTCTAGGCATAGGTGAAATTATGCTTGTTGCATTTTTTCAAAATCTATCAGGATATAGAGATGCCTTTGCTTTTATAATGCTTATTGTTATATTACTACTTAAGCCAACAGGTATTATGGGCGAAAAAATATCGGAGAAGGTGTAGAATATGAAAAAGAGAAATATTATTTTAACTATAATTTCTATGCTGATTTTAATAGTAGTATTATTTTTTATAGACAAAAATTTGGATGCTTATAATACGAGAATATTAAATTTATGTGCTATTTATGTAATACTTGCACTAAGTATGAATTTGGTAAATGGTTTTACAGGACTCTTTTCACTAGGACATGCTGGTTTTATGGCAGTGGGAGCATATACTACGGCACTGCTCACAATGTCAGCAAACATGAAGGCTCAAAATTTTTTCTTAGCACCTATAATTAAACCACTAGCAAATTTAACACTGCCATTTTTCCCAGCATTGATTATTGCAGGATTTGTTTCAGCTTTTGTGGGATACATGATTGCAACACCAGTGCTTAGATTAAAAGGAGATTATTTGGCCATTGCAACCTTAGGGTTTTCAGAAATTATAAGGGTTGTGTTTACCAATACACAAACATTAACAAATGGAGCCTTAGGACTCAAAGGAATTCCAAACACCACAAACATATGGTGGACTTTTGGAACGGCTGCTGTTACGGTTATAATCATCGCTTCTCTCATAAATAGTTCCTATGGAAGAGCACTAAAAGCAATAAGAGAAGATGAGATAGCAGCAGAAAGTATGGGAATAAATTTGTTTAAACATAAGGTATTGGCATTTACAATTGGTGCATTTTTTGCAGGCATAGGTGGTGGACTTTTAGGAAATTTGTTAGGTACAATAGACCCACTTATGTTTAGGTTCATCTTAACCTTTAATATACTTCTTATTATCGTACTTGGTGGTATGGGCAGTATCACAGGATCAATTATTGCTGCTTTCATTGTAACAATTGCAGGAGAGGCATTAAGATTTCTCGATGAGTCCATGAATTTTGGATTTATAACAATTCAAGGAATCCCTGGTCTTAGAATGGTAGTATTTTCAGCACTCTTGATGCTGGTAGTCATCTTTTTTAGGCATGGGCTTATGGGTACCAAAGAGTTTAGCTTTGACAAAATAATTGGTATATTTAGCAGAAAGCCATCTGAAAAAGGAGGCGATAAATAATGTCAGAAGTAAAAGAAGGATTAAACACGGTATTAAAAATAGAAGATGTAAAGATGCAATTTGGAGGAGTAACTGCAGTAAAAGATTTTAACCTTACTTTAAATAAAGGAGAAATTGTGGCATTAATTGGCCCCAATGGTGCTGGAAAAACTACAGTTTTTAATATGGTTACTGGTGTGTACAAGCCAACTGAAGGGAAAATTAATTTTAATAATAGAGATATTACTGGAATGAGGCCAGATTTAATTACTAAAACAGGAATTGCTAGAACTTTTCAAAATATAAGATTATTTAAAGATTTAACGGTGCTTGACAATGTTCTAATTGCAAATCATTTAAATATCAAATCGAATTTTATGGAAGCAATTGGTAGACTCCCAAAATACAAGAGAGAAGAAAAGACAATGATGGAAAAGTCTCTTAACTTGCTTGAAAAAGTAGGCTTATTAGATCAAAAGGATGATAAGGCACACTCTCTTCCTTATGGAAAGCAAAGAAGATTAGAAATTGCTAGAGCAATGGCGACCAGCCCAGAAGTTTTGCTTCTAGATGAACCAGCAGCAGGTATGAATCCAAAAGAAACGGAAGATTTAACACGTTTTATTAAACAGATTAGAGATGAGTTTAACTTAACTATATTTATGATAGAACATCACATGCAGGTTGTAATGGGAATATCTGATAGAATCTACGTCCTTGACTATGGTGTGACTATAGCAGAAGGAACTCCTTATGATATCCAAAATAACGAAAGGGTTATACAAGCATATTTGGGGGTGAGTGAAGATGATGCTTAAAATTGATGATCTAGTAGTTTCTTATGGTGGGATTCAAGCTTTAAGAGGATCAAGTATTGAAGTTGAAGAAGGTAAAATTGTAACTTTAGTAGGTGCCAATGGCGCTGGAAAAAGCACTATGCTTCGTTCTATAGTAGGATTAGTTAAACCTAAAAGTGGAAAGATTCAATATTTAGATAGTGATTTGATGTTGATTAAACCTCAAAATATAGTAAGACATGGAATTACGTTGGTTCCAGAGGGAAGAAGAATTTTTGGAGATCTTACAGTACTTGAGAACCTAAAATTAGGCGCATTTTCAAGAAAAGATGAAAAGGAAATTAAAGAAGATATGGAATGGGTATATACTCTTTTCCCTAGATTAAAGGAAAGAATTTGGCAACAAGGAGGGACACTATCAGGTGGAGAACAACAAATGCTTGCAATAGGAAGAGCATTAATGTCAAGGCCAAAGTTACTAATGATGGATGAACCTTCTTTGGGGCTAGCGCCATTAATTATTAAGGACGTTTTTAATATTATTAAAGAGATTAATAAGCAAGGTGTAACTATTCTTCTAATTGAACAAAATGCCAATGCTGCTCTAAAAATTGCAGATATAGGGTATGTAATTGAAACGGGGCGAATTACTATTAAGGGAAGTGGAAAAGACCTATTGTGTAATGAGGATGTAAAGAAGGCTTATTTAGGGGAAAGTGTTAAGGTGTAAGTATAATGGTATTGAAGTGATTCCTATGATTTTAATATTAAAAAGAGCAACTCTATTCTAGGACAATGATAGAGGGTGCTCTTTTTTTATATTACTATCTTTCTTGTATAGAGCAATACCGGAAGAATTAGGTCCTAAAAATTTAACACCTAAGAATTCGTTATTATCTACCATACGTCTAAAAAGTCTACCAATCTTCTTGCGTTGTGATAAAGATACATTACTCCAAAACTCTGTTAAAAGGTCTGCAAATTGAAAATTACCACTAATATGATTTATGTTTGCTTTAATTAAATTTAGTATATCATCCTCAGTAAGATTATTTTGTAATATCATATTTTTTTCATCCTCACTAATAGTTTTAATTTCATTTCTAATAATTTCAGCTAAAAATTGACTTATGCCCGAATAACCCTTTATCTTTGTAAGATGTTCTAGTAATTTTAGCTCACTTTCTGCTAAACGTATACGTACATTTAATTCCTGCATTTTGAACCACCTCTGTTCACATTATAGTTTATTCTAAAAGCCAGTGCAACCATGAAATATATGGAGAATTATTAAGGTGAATCAGCTTAATGAGTACTGGTTGTGTTTATTAACATTGATAAAACCATCAAAGGGTTATATAATGTTACTATAGGTTACGCAACATTTAAGAATATTATTTTTGGGTAATAGAAAACGTCTTCACAGGTAAAAAAGATAAGTAAAGAAATTATTGGATATATTTATATATGGTTTCTTATTAAAGCTTATAACTAGATTTTACAAGGAGGAATAAAAATGAAAAAAATAGGGTTACTTCCTAGACTTATTATAGCTATTATCTTAGGTATCATTTTAGGAAGTATACTTCCTGAAACAGGGATAAGGCTTTTTGCAACATTTAATGGATTATTCGGGCAATTTTTAGGATTTGCTATACCACTTATAATTATAGGATTTGTGGCGCCTGGTATAGGGGATCTTGGTGCTGGAGCTGGTAAGATTCTAGCTATAACAGCTGGAATAGCATATGCATCTAGTGTACTTGCCGGAACACTAGCATTTTTTGCTAATGATACTATTCTTCCAATATTTTTAGAACCTGGATCACTAGGAGCAGGTTTTGGTAAAGGAGAGCTCGCTAAAGCATTTATTAATGTTAAAATACCGCCAATAATGGATGTAATGACAGCATTAGTTCTTGCATTTACATTAGGTATAGGAATTGCTGTGATAAAATCTACTGTAATAAAGGGTGTTATGAAAGAATTTCAAGATATTATTACTAAACTGATTACTGGTATAGTAATTCCATTACTTCCTATATATATTATGGGAACTTTTGCTAATATGACTTATGCTGGACAAGTTGCTTCTATATTAAAAGTATTCTCAAAAGTATTTGTATTAGTACTTATACTTCACTTTACAGTAATTGTTCTTCAGTATTTAATTGCTGGAACAATAGCTGGTGTTAATCCATTCAAATTAATTAAAACAATGATTCCTGCATATTTAACAGCTATAGGAACTCAATCCTCTGCAGCAACTATTCCAGTTACACTTGCTCAAACTAAAAAAAATGGAGTGAGTGAAGGAGTGGCTGACTTTGTGGTTCCACTTTGTGCAACTATACATCTTTCAGGCAGTACTATAAGTATAGTAAGTTGTTCCATTGCAATAATGATGTTAAATGGAATGAATTATAGTTTCGGAACTTTCTTTGGATTTATTTTGGCCTTAGGAGTTACAATGGTTGCTGCACCGGGTGTTCCTGGTGGAGCTGTAATGGCAGCACTTGGACTACTTCAAGGCATGCTTGGATTTAATGAGCAATTAACATCCCTAATGATAGCTCTATACCTAGCTCAAGATAGCTTTGGTACTGCTTGTAACATAACTGGTGATGGAGCAATTGCAGTGTTAATAAATAAGATTTCTGGACATAAACTTTTTGAACAACAACATGAAACTACAAAGGACAAAAAAAATGTTGCTTAAACGTACTTTTTAAAACCTAATATATTATTTTAAATTATGAATATGAAAAAAATAAAAAATGCGAAAACTATCTTGCCCGTTAGAGTTAATATTAATACGGATGTTTTAAGTATACATGAAGAGAATATTAAAAAATTTGCAGGATTAATGAATAAAAAATAATAGCCGATTGCTATAATTATATAAAGTAATAGAATGAAAAGTACTGTTCAGTTAAGAGAATAGTACTTTTTATGTTGTTCATTGTTTAAAAGTTGTATAATAACATTGTAAGCTACATAGAAAAAGATTATTATAGAAAATTTGAGAAGTATAAATGCTAACATAACGAAAGGAGCATAAAGCTAATGTATAGTTTTAAAAATGATTATAGCGAGGGAGCTCATCCTAATATATTAAAAGCATTAATGAAATCAAATATGGAGCAGACAGATGGGTATGGAGAAGATTCGTATTGTCTAGCTGCAATTGCATTGTTGAAGGATAAATTAAACTGTAATGATGTTGATATTCATTTGTTTTGTGGTGGAACTCAAACAAATCTTACCGTCATTTCTGCCTTTTTAAGACCACATGAAGCGGTTATTTCTGCAAATACAGGTCATGTATTAGTTCATGAAACTGGAGCTATTGAAGCCACTGGTCATAAAATTATTTCAATTAAAGTAGATGATGGGAAGCTTAAGCCTATTCATATAAAAATGGCATTAGAAGAGCATACTGATGAGCATATGGTAAAGCCTAAGATGGTTTATATTTCAAATCCTACAGAAATAGGCTCAGTCTATAAAAAACAAGAATTGGAAGATTTAAGTGAATGTTGCAAGAAAAATAACCTTATTTTATATATGGATGGTGCCAGACTTGGATCTGCACTATGCTCAAAAGATAATGATATTGAGCTTTCAGACTTGACAAAATTAACTGATGCTTTTTATATTGGTGGAACTAAAAATGGTGCATTATTAGGAGAAGCTCTTGTTATTCGTAAAGATTCGCTTAAGGAAGATTTCAGATTTCTTATTAAGCAGAAGGGTGGATTACTTGCAAAGGGAAGGTTAATTGGTATACAGTTTTTGGAGCTTTTCAAAGATAATCTATTTCTAGAATTGGCAAAACATGCTAACGATATGGCACAGCAGTTAACTAAAGGTATTAGTGCATGTGGATACAAATTTTTGATCCTGTCACCAACAAATCAAATATTCCCAATATTGCCTAATGAAACAATTAAAAAGCTACAAGAAAAGTATGCTTTTTATATATGGCAAAAAATTGATGAGGATAATTCTTCTATTCGTTTAGTAACATCCTGGGCTACAAAGCAAGAGGCGGTTGAATCATTTATCAATGATCTTAGATTGTTTAGCAATTAGTTTTTGGATGGCATTACCATATTTATGATCTGAAATTTTATGGTATAATGTAAGCTATTAAATTTATGAGGAGTGGTTTCAATGGCAATACTTACATCTATTAAGGATGTTTTAAACGCGAAGCAATATAAACTTGATTTTGAAAGGTTAGTTGAGGAAAATAAAAGATTAAAACATATAAAACTAACTCCATCTCAGATGGCCCTTAGCCAAATTTTAGCTAAAACTAAAGATCTTGAAGTGGAGCTAGAAGGATACGATAATCTAATTGAAACAAAACGGAAAGCAATAGAAGAACTTAACATAGAATATAAGGAGCAAGCTGAGTATCAAACTAGAGAATTTGAAGAGAAATCAAATGAATATGATAATTTAATAGGGCTAAAAGGTAAAGAACTTGATGACAAATCAAGAGAATTTGAGGAATTAATTGAGATTAAAAGTAGTGAATATGATAATTTAATCGGACTAAAAGGAAAAAATCTTGAAGATAAATCTGCAGAGTACGATGAATTAATTCAAAGCAAAACTGAAGAGTATGATAATTTAGTAGTAATAAAGGCAAAAGATCTTGAAGATAAAAAAATAGAATATGATGATTTTATTGAACTCAAGACCAAAGAATATGAGGATCAAACTAGACTGAATGCTGATGAATTTCAAGATAAATCGGATGAGTATGAAATTATAATTCAAACAAAAACAAAATCCATTGAAAATCTTGACTTAGAATATAATAAATTGAAAGATTGCATAGAAAACTTAAAGTCTCAAATAGTAAACATAGATGATGAGGTTTCAATGCAAGATTTTGGTATTTATAAGCCTCAATATAATTTATTGAATTCAGTAAAAGGTGCTACAATGCTTCAGGATATAAGAGAGAAACAAAAGGACATGATTAAATCTAAAGAAGCTATAGAATTTAAGCAATGGATTGTTAATGGTAGTATAAAAGAAGGCAATGAACTGGTGGAGGATATGACTGAGGATATGATTAAACTAGTTCTGAGGATATTTAATGATGAGTGTGATTCTATTATTGAAAAGGTGAAATTTAGTAATATAGAAGTAATAGAAAACAGAATTAAATCGTTTTTTGAAGATTTAAATAAGCTGGGTAATCTAACTCAAGTTAAAATAATTCCTAAATATTTCAACACTAAATTAGAAGAACTTTATCTTGCTTATGAATACAAATTGAAGGAACAAGAAGAAGAAGAAGAAAGTCGAATTTTAGAATAGTGGAATGCGCAGAATAATTTATTATTTAAAGAAAAACAACCTTGTAACTTAATAAATTACAAGGTTGTTTTTCTATTATATATTGGCTTTTAAAGTAAATTCAGCCTCTATTTAAACTAGATGGTTGTAGTGCTATAATGAGTAAATTCGGAAACTAATCGCTAATTTAACAAAGCCTAAAAAAAAGTGTTTTAAACCGTAGGTTCATTAGAATTGCTTATTTATTGTTGTTTAAAATGTAAATTAATAAAAATGAGCATAGCAA
>NZ_JBOITM010000067.1:0-151945 GCF_050717535.1 Clostridium sp. | reverse complement strand
CGTGATGTTTATGTATTTGTTGTTACTTACATTATATCATTTTTAAGAGGATTTTTATACTTATTAATGCTTTTAAACGTTTATATATCAAGGTTTTATGCGAGTTTTACTTGTGCGAAGTTTGAGTGTATTATTAATATAAATGTTAGTATGTGATTTCTAAAGCCTAAATATGTTAGGCTAAACAATTACACTAAAGTTGGGGGAGATTTAAATGGAATTTAAAATTAATGAAATGTATTACGGTTTTAAGTTGGTAGAGCAAAGTACGATTAATGAAATTCAATCTGTAGCTAGAATATTCGAGCATATTAAAAGTGGTGCAAGACTAATACATTTAGAAAATAATGATGATAATAAATTGTTTTCAATTGGATTTAGGACAACACCCACAGATAGTACAGGAGTAGCACACATTTTAGAGCATTCTGTGCTTTGTGGATCAAGAAAATTCAAAAGCAAAGATCCAGTTAGTGATACTTCTAAAAGTTCTTTGAAAACATTTTTAAATGCTATGACTTATACAGACAAAACTATTTATCCAGTTTCAAGCAGAAATCATAAGGATTTTATGAATTTAATGAATGTATATTTAGATGCAGTTTTACACCCTAATATATATAAAAATCATGAAATACTACGTCAAGAAGGATGGAGACATGAAATTGATCCAGAAACAAATAAGTTAACTTATAAAGGGGTAGTATATAGTGAAATGTTGGGTGCGCTATCTTCACCAGAGGAAGTTGTTTGCAGCAATATATATAGCTCATTATTTCCAAATACTACTTATGCTTTTGTTTCAGGTGGAGACCCAGAAGTGATACCAGAGCTTACTCAAGAAAATTTTGAAAAATTTCACAGCAAATTTTATCATCCGTCTAATAGTTATATATTTTTATATGGAAATCAAGATTTACATAAGTGTCTTGAATTTATAAACCATGAATATCTTATGGAATTTGATAGAATAGAAATACCATCACATATAGAAAATGTTGAATCCTTTGAGAGTATGGTAGAGCAAACATCTGAGTATTCTATTAGTGAAGAAGAGGATGAAAAAAATAAAACCTTCTTAGCTTTAAGCTTTGCCTGTGAAGAAACAAGTAATGGTGAAGAATACTTAACTATGAAAATACTTTACAATATGTTTATTGAATCCTCAGCATCCCCTATTAAAGCAGCTTTACTTAAAGAAGGATTAGGAGAATGTTTACTTACAATCGATGATATGAATATGGACCCAACTAAACAGGATATATTTGTAATAGCAGTTAAAAATACAGACGAAAGTAAAAAAGAGAAATTTAAAAGCGTTATTTTTGATACTCTTAAAACTCTTGTAAAAAATGGTATTGATAAAAACCTATTAGAAGCAGCTATAAATTCAGTTGAATTTCAGCTACGTGAAGCAGATCCATGGCGAATTGCTAATAAGGGACTTCAATATAATGAAAGAGTACTAAACAGTTGGCTTTATGATGGCAATGCTCTTACTCATCTAAAGTACGAAGAAACCCTAAATAAAATAAAAACTTCTATATCCAATAATTATTTTGAAAGTTTCGTTGAAAAATATATGCTTAAAAATTCTCATTGCTCACTGGTGGTTCTAAACCCTAAAAAAGGACTATCGGAATGTAAAACAAGAGCTTTAGACAAAAAACTTCAAAGTTACAAAGCTTCTCTTTCAGCCACAGAACTTCAAGAACTAAACGCTAGAAACATAAAATTAAAAGAGGCTCAAGTTAGTGTAGATACACAAGAAGCTAAAGATACCGTTCCTAAATTGCCTATAGGTGAAGTATGCACAAAAGCAGAAGATTTTCCACAAACAGTAGTGAAAGCAAAAGGTGTAACTATTCTTAATAGTAATATGTATACAAATAAAATAGCATATATAAATTTATTATTTGATGCAAGTTTTATTAAGGAAAAGTATATTCCTTATTTAGGACTTCTAAGCAATATTTTAGGCGAGCTTGATACAGAAAAAAGATCATATTCACAGCTTATCACTGAAATTTATAAGAAGACTGGTGGAATAACTTTCGAAAATAAAATTTATACTAAAAAAGATAATGTGGAAGCCTATAAACATAAATTTATTATTAAATCAAAGGTAATTTCAGAAAATATTCCTGACGTTCTTCAATTAATTAATGAAATAATAGTCTCCACTAAGTTTGATAATATGAGTAGACTTAAACAGGTTATTCAAGAAATTAAATCCAAGCTTCAAATGGAAATCATAAATGCAGGACATACAATTGCAATTACTAGGGTATTTTCTAAATTCTCTTTTGCCGATAGATACAGGGATACCCTTAGCGGTATATTATATTACGGGTTTATATGCAACTTAGAAAAGAACTTTGATACCATCTGCGATAAAATTGAATTTAATCTTATAAAAGTATATAAAGCTATTTTCAGTAAAAACAATTTAATTATTTCAATAGTAGGTGAAGATAATGAAAGTGAAAAATTGGTCTCAAATATTAATATTATTTTGGATAATCTTAAAACTGCTAAGGCTGAAATTCCTACTATTAAATGGCAACCATCAAGTGAAATAGAAGGATTAATCACCGCTAGTAATGTACAATTTGTGGCTAAGGGATTCAATTTTGCAAAACTTGGTTACAAGTACTCAGGAAAAATGAGAGTTATGCAAAATATATTGGATAATGAATATCTTTATCCCAGAGTCCGTCTTCAAGGTGGTGCTTATGGGTGCTTTATGGATATGAATAAAGATGGTAATTTAGCTTTTGTATCTTTCCGTGATCCAAACCTCACCAAAACTGTAATCACATATAATGAGGCATACAAGTTTTTAGAAAATGCAGATTTTACGGAAAAAGATATGGAAAATTTTATAATCGGAACAGTGGGAAGAGTATACAAGCCATTAACACCTGATAAAAAAGGTGAAAAGTCAGTTGAAAACTATATTTGTAATATAACTAATGAAGACATTCAAAGGGAAAGAGATGAGATTTTAAATACAAGTGTGGAAGATATAAAATTCTATGCCAACATGATTAAATTGGGAATGGGCCAAAATTATTGCTGCGTAGTAGGCAATGAAGGAAAAATAAAAGCAAATAAACATATGTTTGATAAGATAAGCATGTTTTTATAAAAGCATGTTAAAAATAACAAAGCACAGGCTATCACAGCTGTGCTTTGTTATTGCAGTTACTTTTGTATGCTAAAGGTTTAGAATTGATACGCAGGCTGCGTGAATAGGGCTCAAGAGATTTTCCACTTGATATTTATAACAAAAAATGATAAAGTATTATAAAACTATATATCATATAGACTAAATAATGGGAAAATGCTATCATGTTTGTGTATATTATGAAGGTGGGATTTCTATGTCAAATTCTCAAATAACAAAACTGGCCTTGGCAGATGCTATGAAGGATCTTATGGAAGAAAAACCACTGCACAAAATCACCATAAGTGATATTACTAATAGCCGCATGATGAACAGAAAAAGTTTCTATTATCACTTTAAAGATAAATATGATTTGGTTAATTGGATATTTTACACTGATTTTGTTTCAGCAATGCAAAAAACTTCTTCTTCTGATATTTGGGATTTACTTAAAAATATTTGTGACTACTTTTATGAAAACAAGGTATTTTATTGTAATGCATTAAGTGTAACAGGTCAAAATTCTTTTTCAGATTTTTTTATGGAAGTAATAGAACCATTTATGTTAATTAATTTTGGAAATATATTTGAGGATCACGAAAATAAGGAGTTTTTATCTGTCTACTTTTCAGATGCAACTCGGGTTGCAATTACACGTTGGCTTGTTGAAGATAAGGATATTTCACCTGAAAAATTTGTAGATTTAACAAGATGTGCCATAAAAGGAATAGCAATTAAGGTAATTGAAGATACAAAAGAAGATTAAATTATTTTAAATAATTTAATCTTCTTTTGATTTTGACAAAATCTCCACCAATGACATTTCTTTAATATTAAAGGCTACCTGGTTACTACAACCACAAAAACATACCTCTCCATTTTTCTTAATACTAAGGCAGCATGATTCTATAGATATAATTTTATTTATTCTAGCAATATCTTTATATAAATCTATTAAAAAAGATGAATGCTCTTGATTAGTTTTAGAATTTAAAACATATTCGTGCATTAACGCTGCATTTTTGATGCTACATTTATTAGATTGTATAAGAAATCCAAAAACACATCTAAAGTCTTTAAGTACATTTACCCATTTATTGTTTAAAATATCTTTAGCATTCCCATCATCATAGTAACTATGAATTCCAAATAAGCATTTATTATTATGCAATAATTGAATTGTTTTTTTAAACTCTTGTATATCAGTATGCCTATCATATAAAATTGAAAAAATAATGTTATCATATGATTTTATTTTAATCATTTTTTCCTCTGTAAGTTTATAGTGGGGTACATATAAAATAAAGGCACAATCAATATTTTTCCTAACGATATCTGAAAATCCATCCATACTATCCATAAAAAACATATAACTATAAATACCTATTCTTTTCCCTTGTTTTATAATATTAATAATCTCGTCAGGGCTTATTTTATCCCCTATTTGATTTTTAAAATTAAAGATTATAGTCCATGGAATATTATATCCATGAAGTTTTTTCCCTTCACGGATTTTTTTTGATCCGTTATTCCAACTATTATATCCTATATTAATTCCAAAGGTTTTAATTGTATTATGATCTACATTATTAACTAGTTCAGATACCATATTATAATAAGGACTATTTGAATTACTTAACATAACTTCCATTATATTTAAAACATCTTTTTGAAAGGGACCCATAGTAAAGTGATTAGCTAAGTCAACTAAATTTCTGACTCCACGTTTTGGGTTACATTCTATATCTCTAATGCCCTTATTTATAGCAGTTTCAATCATTTTGATAGTTATACGAGTATCTATCATATATATTCCCTTCATTTCTCTTAATATAAGTAAACAATAGAACATATATGTAAAACTGTAAAGCGACAATTTAAGCAGTTGTCTAAAAATGTTACAAAAAAAAATATATGGTAAAATTTAAGACATTACTTTTTTTTGACCAGTTTTAAAAATAAAAATCTATTTTATAATTATATTAACGATAAAAATAGTTGAAAAATATTTGCTAAGGTGGTTATTAATATGATAAACAGTAACATTAAAGAACAATTTAAATCATTCGGGTTAAAAAAGATTCTTAATTATTTAGATTCTGATCCAGACAAGAATGTTCCAAAATTAATAGATTGGATTGAAAAATTTGATAAAAATGGCCATGTATCTTCTAAACTTGAAAATGTAAAAGAAGTAATTGAGGATAAGGATGGAAACTGGCATAGGCTTATTGAAAATGTTTATTCAGACATCGATGAGAATGTGCGAAAAACTTTATTTGAAAACTTTATTGTCAATGCATCAATGATAGGTTTAGAACGAGAAAAGCAATCAAGACAAGAGTATAATTGTAATGTGCCTTGGGCTATACTAATGGATCCAACTTCTGCATGCAATCTTAAATGCACTGGTTGCTGGGCAGCAGACTATGGGAATAAGCTTTCTATGAGTTATGAGACATTAGATGATATAATTGATCAAGGTAAAAAACTAGGAGTTTATATGTATATATATTCTGGTGGCGAACCTTTAATGAGGAAAAAAGATATTATTAAGCTTTGTGAAAAACATAATGATTGTGTATTTTTGGCATTTACAAATGGTACTTTAATAGATGACGATTTTGCTGAAGAAATGTTAAAGGTAAAAAACCTTGTTCCAGCAATAAGTGTAGAAGGATTTGAAAAAGAAACTGATTTCAGACGAGGAAAGGGAACCTATAAAGCTGTAATAAATGCTATGGAAATACTGAAAAATAAAAAACTACCCTTTGGTATATCCTGCTGTTATACTAGCAAGAATACTCAAGTAATCGGTAGTGAAGAATATTTTGATGATATGATCCAAAAAGGTGCAAAATTTGCCTGGTTTTTCACATATATGCCTGTTGGCATAGACGCAGTACCTGAACTTATGGCAAATTCAAATCAAAGAGAATATATGTATAATCAAATACGAGATTTCCGTAAAACTAAGCCTATCTTTACTATGGATTTCTGGAATGATGGAGAATTTGTAGATGGATGTATTGCAGGTGGCTGTAGGTATTTACACATTAATGCTAATGGTGATATTGAACCATGTGCCTTTATTCATTATTCAGATTCTAATGTGTATGAACATTCATTGATAGAGGCATTCCAAAGACCGTTATTCATGCAATACAAAAAAAATCAACCATTTAGTGAAAATTTCTTGCGTCCATGCCCTCTTCTTGATAATAAAGGTAGACTGGCCGATATAGTTGACAAATCTAATGCAAAATCAACAGATTTACAAAATCCAGAAGATGTCCATGATCTATGTGCAAAATGTGAAAATGCAGCTGATAATTGGGAAATTACATCTAATAAAATTTGGAAAGACCATAATCAAAATTCTAAAATATAAAATTATCCCGTTGCAAACAACAACGGGATAATTTTATATGATATGTTTGTAAACATAAATGCTAAAATCACATATCCAAAGCTTTTTTTTAAGAAAATATCCACATAAAACTATGGAAAACTTGGCAATTACGCTGGTTTTCAAGATAACGTGCCTTATTTTTTATTCAGTTCTATGAGTGGAATTATTAAATGATCAACAATATGTTCTACATAGCTGATTTTAATGGGTTTTCCAGTAATTAAAAGTTGATAAAATAATAACGCTGGCCCCACATCAGCGAGAAGTTTCAACTGTTCTTTGTTTAATTTCTTATTAATGGCGCATTCTATGGCATCACTAAATACACATGTTTGATCCGTTAAACAATTCAATTGAATTGCTTCGGATAATAATTTATCCCTATTTATTGCTGTTGCTATGGACAGCATTACCTTTTGCCTTACCTCGTCTCTTATCCCGAAATATATGCTAAATAATTCACACAAATAATCTCTTAGATTGTCCCCACAACGATGAGTATCAACCTTCTGCTCACAAGGCATCATAAATCCTATGGCTTCAGCTATAAGGTAGGGTTTAGATTTCCATCTGCGGTATAAGGTAGCTTTCCCCGCATGGGCTCTTAATGCAATGGAATCCATAGTTACCGAATCATAACCCAATTCTGCTACTAGCTCCAGTGCAGCTTTTAGAATAGCGAGATCACGCAGTTTATCTACGGGTCTTCCAATCTTGCCTGGGACTTTTCCTTCAAGATTCTCAATGAAATTGGATTCATTTATTATCTCCATCCCCAAACCTCCATTCTCCATTTTTCATAAATATAACACAATTCAAACATATTTTCAACATAACTGAACATAATAGTTTTGAAACTGTTGTGTTTTATTAACAGCTATGATATACTTTCATTTATTAATGGTAAGAATTTAATGTTATATATTTATGATAGAAATTAATAGAATTTTAGTAGGCTTAAGTATATAATAAGTGATAGACTAAGAACGTTCAAAAAAATAAGTACATATTGAGAAAGAGAGGTGATTTCTGATGAAAAAGAAATCAAGTATTGCTGTTTGGACTATAATTTTCATTATTATTGCAGTATTCATGGTTGCTAAACCAGATCAGACTTCAACAAATATTAATTTTAATCAATTTCAGACCAATTGGACAAATAACACTATCAAAAACTTCGTGGTGGAAGATGATCAGATGTCAGTTTCTGGAACTTTAAAAAATGGAACTGCCTATAAAACAGTTGTTCCATCGGCTAGACTATTTCAGTTTATAAAAGACAATCCAAAGAATCCACCTGTTCAAGAAACATACCTAGCACCATCAAATATGGTAATGTGGTTAAACTTTCTGCCTAATTTACTATTCATATTAATGCTTGTTGGCTTTGGGTTTATATTCCTAAAACAATCCAAGGGCGCTGGTGGAAGTGGCGGTGTAATGAAATTTGGTAAAAGCAAGGCAAAACTTGTAGATCCTATTAACAATAAAAAAGTTAGTTTTGATGATGTTGCAGGAGCAGATGAAGAAAAAGCTGAACTTGCAGAGATAGTAGATTTTTTAAAACAGCCTAAAAGATATATAGACATGGGCGCTCGTATACCAAAGGGAGTTTTGCTTATAGGACCTCCAGGAACTGGTAAAACACTTCTTGCAAGAGCTATTTCAGGAGAAGCTGGAGTCCCATTTTTCAGCATCTCAGGTTCAGATTTTGTAGAAATGTTTGTAGGAGTTGGAGCTTCTAGAGTAAGAGATTTATTTGATCAAGCAAAAAAGAGCTCACCTTGTATAATTTTTATAGATGAGATTGATGCTGTTGGTAGACAAAGAGGTGCAGGTGTCGGCGGCGGAAATGATGAACGAGAACAGACATTAAACCAACTGCTAGTTGAGATGGATGGTTTTGGAGAAAATGAAGGAATAATAATGATTGCAGCTACAAATAGAGCAGATGTACTTGATCCAGCATTACTAAGACCAGGTAGATTTGACAGACAAATACTTGTTGGTGTTCCTGATGTCAAGGGTAGAGAAGAAATTTTGGCAGTTCATTCAAAAAATAAACATCTTGAACCAGACGTTAAACTTAGTGTACTTGCTAGGAGAACTCCTGGATTTACAGGTGCGGACATCGAAAACTTAATGAATGAATCCGCACTACTCGCTGTACGAAAAGATAAAAAGCTTATTGGAATGGAAGAACTTGAAGAAGCAGTTACAAGAATAATTGCTGGACCTGAAAAGAAAAGCAGAGTGATAGTTGAGGCTGATAGAAGACTTACAGCATATCATGAAGCAGGCCATGCAATTGTAATGAATTTGCTTCCAAAGTCAGATCCTGTTCACCAGATAAGTATAGTTCCAAGAGGAATGGCTGGCGGATATACTATGCGTCTTCCAGATGAGGACAGATCATATATGTCTAAGTCAAGACTTGAAGAAGAAATTGTAGGACTATTAGGTGGTAGAGTTGCGGAAAAACTAGTTATTGGAGATATAAGTACTGGCGCAAGCAATGATATCGAAAGAGCAACAACAATCGCAAGAAAAATGATAATGGATTATGGTATGAGTGATACTCTTGGGCCAATTTCTTTTGGTTCAGGTAGTGATGAAGTATTCCTTGGACGTGACATGGGTAAAAGTAAAAGTTATAGTGAAGAAACTCTATACAAAATAGATGTAGAAATAAAAAAACTTATAGATGGAGCATATACAAAGGCATTGACACTTCTTACTGAAAATAGGAGTAAACTTAATGCAGTTGCAGAAGAACTTTTAATAAGAGAGAAGCTTGAAGCAGTTGAGTTCCAAGAAATATTTGCAAAAAGCTAATCTACTCACCTATAACCCTTTTAAAAAATATAATAAATTTGCAAAAACAAAAGGAATGCCACTAACATGTGCATTCCTTTGTTTTTGTAAATTTATCTACCTGTAAAGTTTACGTCTACTTCTTCTTTTTTTTCTTTTATTTAAATTAACTGTTCTTATTATAAATGCTAATACAATTAAAAATAAGATGAAAATTCCAGCAGTCACAAAATATATAGGCCTATCCTTTTTTACTAAATCTGCTTTAGACACCGTTGAATAAAGCTTATAATTTTTGACTTTTCCTTTTTCATTTAATGATAAGGTTCCAATACTATCATTTCCTTTAAGACTAGAAAGGTCAATACTGGCTACATTTATTTTTTCCTGCAAATCTTTTTTGTTTGCTTCGTTGTTATAGTAGCTAACATCCTCTTTAACTACCAGTGGTATACTAACAGTTTTCTCTGGTCCAAAAAAACCAAGAGGTTTGTATTTTAATATTTCAGTTTTTATAATAGATTTATTTGCATACAATACTGTTGGTTTTAAATCATAGCTATAGTCAATTATTTTTTTCATATCATTAAAAACATAAGTATCTTTGTCATCCATCAATGATCCAAAAACAACTCCCATAACTTGCCTACCATTTCTCGTATAAAAAGCTACAAGACATCTCCCAGCAGGTGTAGTAAATCCTGTTTTTCCAGCAATACAACCATCCACCCCAAGGAGTTTGTTGCTATTCTCTAGTTTAAATGTTGTACCCTTTGATGTTGATATGGTATTTTCCTTTTTACTCATTGATTCCTTTACCCAAGGGTTTAAAAATGCGGCTCTAGCCAATATACTCATATCATACGATGTAGTATAATGATCTTCATCATGAAGCCCATTAGGAGTTACAAAATGAGTTCCTGTCATATTCAATTTGGCTGCCTTATGGTTCATCATTTGCATAAAGTTTGTTGAATCTTCTCCAAAGTTGTCTGCAATCATATAGGCCGCATCATTTGCTGAATACAGTAACAGACCATCCATTACGTCTGCACTTGACATTTCTTCATCAAGTCCTATTGAATGAAAATTAATATTTAAAGAATCTGCTGGCTGATTTTTTGCAGTTTCAGTATATTTTATTTCATCAGTTTTTTCTGTATTCTCAGCCAACAATAGTGCGGTCATTAACTTTGTTGTACTCGCTGGATACATTTGCTTGTCCACATCTTTCGCGTAAATTATTTCGCCAGTTGCAACGTCTACAGTAATTGCTGCTTTACCATATATTGTTGGTAAATTAGTAGTGCCATTGTCATATGCAGCAAAAACATTTGAACTCATAGATAATACCAATAATAAAACAATCAAACTAATAAAACTTTTATGCTTCAATTTTCATCTCTCCATTACTTTAATTTATTGTTAGTTCTTTATAAAACACATTTTACAGTATATCATTTTACAAGATAATTTTAAATAAGAATTCTTAAGTTTTCAGAGTTAGCACTAGATTTAGCAAACTCAATATTTACTCTTCTTTTATTTAACTTCTGGCCTAAACTATTTTTTAGAATAGCATTATTGTCAAAAATAGTTTTTATTAAAGAAGCCGCTACATCTTCAGCACCAAACTGTTTAGTAAGATAAGCTTTATCTTTATACAATTATTAGTTATAATGAATTGTATTTCATAAAATAATCTGACTATTAGTTTAAATACATTACACTAAAGGAGGAACTTTCAGATGAGTTTTCAATTACCAAAGTTCATATCACCAGATTTCTCGCAGAGTTTTCTTGTTGATGCACCAGATGTTAAAACAGGTGAAGTTAAAAAAGATGGAGTTGCTCCTAAAGGTTTCTTAATAACTTCTATATCTCCTGAATATTTTAAAGTTAAAGGAGAGTGGGTACTTCCAACCCAAACGTCTATAGAATGCGCCGCTGTCGTTCGCGATAACAACACTGTAGAAAGTGTGGAATTTAGAAACCTTAAAGTTTATGATAAAGTTGTTTTAGGAAAATCTGAAGATGGAAGCGAAGGTATCTACAAGTATACTAGTGGATTTGATAACTTACCAAATGTAGGCCTAGGTCGCTCTGTTGAATCTTCATTTTCAAGGGATTATGAAGAACTACATGAATTATTAGAATATGAAAAACAAAATAATGGACATATAGTTTGGGTCTTAGGGCCAGCTGTGGTTTTTGATTATGATACTAGAGCTGCACTATCAGAACTTGCTGAAAACGGTTATGTAAATGCTCTTATGGCTGGAAATGCTATGGCAACCCATGATTTAGAAGGTGGACTTCTCGGAACAGCACTAGGTCAAAATATATATACTCAAGAATCAGTCTTAATGGGACACTATAACCATTTAGATTTAATTAATGAGGCTAGACGCGCAGGTTCTATAGAAGCATTACTTGATGAAGGAAATATAAAAGATGGATTTATGAAAACCTGTATAGAGAAGGATATACCTATAGTTCTTGTTGGATCTATAAGGGATGACGGGCCACTTCCACCAGTTTATCATAGTGTATCTTGTGGTCTAGATGCTATGAAAAAGCAAACGGATAAAGCAACAGTAATAATTTGTCTTGCTACGGTTCTTCACTCAGTAGCAACTGCAAACTTAGCATCATCTTATAGAGTTATTGATGGAAACGTAAGACCGGTATATTTTTACTCCGTAGATATTGCTGAATATGCAGTTAATCAAGTAGCAGTTGCCAGGGAATACGTAGGTGTTAAAACAATAGTTACTAATGTTCAAGATTTTGTAGTTAATCTTCAAAAAAACTTGTGTCAATGTAACTTCTAAGTTATTTGCATCTAAACACTAACATACATTATTCTATTAGTAGGAGGAGATTTAAAATGAGTTTTGAATTACCAAAGTATACACCACCAGATTTCTCGCAAGATTTTCTTATTAATGCTCCAGACTGTAAACTCGAAGAAGTAATTAAAGAAGGAGTTACTCATAAAGACTATCATGCATTATCAATATATCCTGAATATTTTAAGATTAAAGGAAATTGGGTAATAGCTAATGAGAGCCGTATGGACAGTGTTGCAGTTGTTACCAGCAATTATGAAATATCTGTTGTGGAATTTAGAAATTTAAAAATTGGCGATAAAGTTGTCATGGGAAGAACTGAAGATGCAAGTGAAGGCATCTATATGTACACTAAAGGCTTTGTTACTGATGAGTCAGATACTGATACCTTTGCATTTAGAAGTGGTAGATCGAGAGAAACAGCCTTCTCTAAAGATTACGATGAATTATATGAAATTATGCAATATGAAAAGGACCATGCCGGAAAAATAGTTTGGGTTTTAGGACCTTCAATTGCATTGGATGACAAATCTAGATCTGCATTTGCCTCACTGGTAGAAAACGGATATGCTCAAGCTGTTTTATCTGGAAATAACCTTGCTACTTATGATTTAGAAAAAGCAATGTTCAAAACAGTATCAGGACAAGAAATTTTTGAGTCTCATGAGAATGCTCAGTATAACTACATTGCAACTATAAATGAGGCTAGACGTTCAGGTTCAATCGAGGAGCTTATAAACTCAGGAAAAGTTAAAGATGGTATATTAAAAGCTTGCGCCGAAAATAATGTTCCCGTAGTGCTTGCTGGTAGTATAAGAGATAGCTATACCTTACCAAATGTTTATGATAATGTGTATGAATCCCAAAATGCAATGAGAAAACATACACGAGGGGCAACTATGCTTATATGCTTATCCACAGTACTTCATACCATAGCTGCAGGAAATATGACTCCATCTTACACAGTAAAAGATGGGGTTGTCAGACCAGTTTATATATATTCTATAGATATACAAGAGTTCTCTGTTAACAAGTTATCTGATAGAGGAACATTAGAAGTTAAGACCTTAGTTACAAACGTCCAAGACTTTATAGTTAACGTAGCGGAAGGATTGATTAAATAATTCAAAAGCTATAATCACAAAAAACTTTTGCTTAAATTTGTCATGTCCCCTTTATCTTAGTTATAACTTTATGGTTTAGCAAATTCGCTACTCTCATAAAAAAGCCGGGGGATATGAACAAATTGTAAGTGTTTTTTGCTAATGGTCATATTTTTACATTATAACTTTTAAAATGGTAGCAAAAATACCTTATCTTGAAAATTAACCTATTTCTTTCAATTAATCCTTTTAAATTTCTGAATATATACAGCCAAATACGCAATTTCATCTTCAGAAACCTTTAGATTTAACTCGCCTTCAACAAATTTCGAAATTTTTTGTGCCAACTTGAAGGAAGCAAAATACTTATGCTTTATAGTATGTAATAATTTATTTTGAAGGGAATTATTGTTTAAAATTCTTTGAATAGTAAATCGAATATGAGTAATAAATCTGGCATACGCAAGTGATTTTCCATCTATTTCAATAGCTAATTCATCCTCAATCATTTTTATAATAGTATTTGATACAAATGCATACCTTACCGCATTAGACAACCCGCCATCATTCCTTGCAGCATGTATGTGCAATGTTATAAATGCAATTTCACCATCTGAAAAGTGAATCTTTGTTTTATCAGCAATCATAGTTGCAGCCTTTTGAGCTAGTTTATATTCTTCTGAAAAAAGGATCTTAATTTCATCTAAAAATGGATTTTCAATATTTTCACCCTTTTTAAGTCTCTTTAAGGTAAACTCTACATGGTGAATTAGTGATAAATGAACTCTTTCATATAAATCTTCATTTAGTTCTTTAGATATCATGTGTATTATTTCCTCACAGAGCGCAATCACTTCGTCGTCAACAGTATTTACAATTTTATTAAAATTGTCATAGTTAATTTTATTCTTAATAGAAAATATTTTCTCAATAGAAGAATCTTTAGATATATTATCATCTGGATGCTTCCCAATTCCTATTCCTTTTTCATAAAGAATTTTTTCTGTGTTGGCTTGATACACCAGCAAAATATTATCATTAATTACTTTAATCACATTAAAATCAGAAGTTTCAATTTTCATTGCTTTTACCCCCATTTTATTCTGAAAGCCTGTATACGTTATCATTGATATTTATATGTCAATGATAACACAAAAACAAAAAAGAATCATAAGCTTTTAATTTAAAAGCCCAGGATTCCTTTTTATGATCAAATTCAGTTATTACAATACAATGCCTGCTAGATTGTTATTAAATCATTGCAAATAACAAATAACCGGAGTATCAGCCTCAATATTATCAAATATTGTTTGTGCTAACTTAGGTGGTGAATTTATACAACCATGTGAACCATTTGTTAAGTATATATCTCCACCAAACACTGTTCTCCAGCTTGCATCATGTATACCAATACCACCATTAAATGGCATAAAAACATTGACAGGCACACTATACCCCTCTCCCTTTAATGTAGCATTTTTTTCTTTATATAGTAGTTTATAAACACCTGTGGGTGTTGCAAAATTGCTACTTACATTACCAGTAACAACATCTCCTTGTGTAATAAGAGAACCATTCTTATAAAACCATAAATGCTGTTTTGTCATATTAATTTCCACATAGGTATTCCCAATATCATTAATATCATGAGATAACGCGGTTTGAATATAGCGGGGTTCTTTTGCTATGGTTTGTCCACCTTTTATAGTGCCAATTAAATCTGCCACTTCTCCTGAACGCTCAACTAACCATCCATAATTTCCACCACTGACCTTTAACATTGTTCCTAGTGATGTTATAAACTCCCTTTGCTTACCATATGTATCATAATTATTATCAAGGTTACTAAGATAATTTTTTATTTCATTTTCATCAAATATAATTGCAAGATTTTTGTCAACACTAAGCCATTTATGTATTAGAGCCGCATCTAAAACTTCTTCACCTCCATTAAAGGTATAAGTAATTTTTGAAGCTATATATTTATTAAGTAAAGCTTTAGTATTTATAACTCCTTTGGAACTTGAAGTATACCTTGGGTTTATATAATAATTTTTCGTTTCCAAATTTATTGTTGTTTCTCCACTCAGAATTGCATTTACTACATTTTCATATAATGGCTTGCTGTTTACTTTATTCCCCTTGACCTCATTTACAATCATATATCCAGCATCTGAATATTTAAAGCTAACTTCCTTAGGCTGAATGACTTTCTTACTATCAAAACAAGAAAGATTATCAAATTGTTCTTTTAATAGTTTTTCATCATAAGTCGCCATTCCATTTATTTCAGATGCTTTAGGATTAAAAAGCGCACTAATCCACTTGAAAGATTTCTGGCTATCTTTTAATGCTTGCATTTTATCCTTTGCATTATATTTAAGTCCAATGTCAGAAGCCTTAATTTGTTCCTTCACACCTCCTCGTTCTTCTAATTCCAACGTATATATTTCACATTTTGATGCTACTGCTTTATCTAACTGATCTACAGTTTTACCAGAAGCATTGATACCATTAATTACAGAACCAAAATAAAAATGAGTGCTAAAATAAATTGATATGCCCAAATATAGAACAATAAAAATAAAAATAGAAATTATAATAGCATTAATAGGCTTATTTAGTTTTGATTTTTTTGCTTCCATTCTAGTTTTTCTGCGTTTTACCTGCTGTATTTCCATGGGACACCTCTTTTTATATAATATTACTTTTTAATCATATTCCAACGTATAGAAAATGTAAAGTGAACTAAAAAAATATTTATTATTATCTATTATACAGTAATAATGTTATAATTAAGTGTAAAATTTTCTTATAAACATATGATTACAATTAAATCCCAAGGGTAAAATCTATAATAACTAATAAAAACTAAATTTATTTTCATTTAAAACTAGGGAGGAATAAAATGATAGATAAACATACTGCATTTGAAAAATACAAAAAATTAGTTACTGTGAGTAATAAAGAGATAGCAACTAAGCTTGATAATCCATTTAAATTACAAGGTACCCGAGATAGAGAATTATCCCAATTATTTATTAGAGCAGTTGAACGAGTTAATAAAAATTATAGAAAAAGTAATCAAACAATTGTAGAACAAATTAATAAAGTTACTAGCTTTAACATTAATAGATTTAATAAGCTCCTCACTGCAAATGTGGAATTCATTCCAAATAAGGAAGAAGTTAGAATACTTGAATGGTTATTGTGTAATGATATAAATGATTTTACAGATGATTTGAAAATTAAATATGAGGAATAAATTGTAAATAGCCCACTTACTATTTATTAGCAAGTGGTCCGTCTTTTATATTTTTAATTAAATTCAGATAATTTGTAATTCATGTTAAAGTTCCTCTACCATGTTATCCTTATCAACTAAATTATTGTCCTAATATAATTTTATTTCTGTTTCTTCTACATCTCTTATAATAGTTGATTGATGGTGGTTATCCAATTTTTTCATTTCGAAGAAAATGAATGTTCCAGTTACCATTGATGATACAATATCAGCTAATGGTCCTGCAGATATGACACCTTTTAATCCAAAAAATCTTGGTAATATGATTAAAGCAGGAATAAGTATCAACACCTGTCTTGAAAGACCAAGTAATGCAGAATGTTTTGATTTGCCCACGGCTTGAAAATAATTTGATGAAACAATTTGAAATCCAATAAAAGGTAAGAACATCATATATCTCTTAATCGCCATAGTTCCAAAGGCAATAAGCTCTGTATCTTTACTATTAAACATAGAAACTAATTGTTCAGGAAATAACCTGGTGATAATCCATCCAAGTACAACAATACTTGTTGCAAATATTACAGCTAACTTATATGTTTCTTTTACCCTATCATATTTCTTTGCTCCGTAATTGTAACCAATAATGGGTTGCGCACCTTGAGTAATACCAAAAACAGGCATAACCATAAGGGTCATAATGCTATTTACAACCCCCATGCCTGAGATGGCAATATCTCCTCCATAAGTAGCTAAGCTAGTATTCATGATGAAATTTTGTATACTAGCAGCGATTTGCATTGCAAATGGTGCAGCACCTAAAGCAAGAATACCTTGAATAACAGCAGGTTTTAATTGCAGATTTTTTCTTTGGATTTTTAACAAGCTATTTCCTACAAGGAAATACCTCATTACCCATATTGCTGAAATTGCTTGGGATATAATAGTAGCCAAGGCTGCTCCTTGCATGCCCCAGTGAAACTCAAATATAAAAACTGGATCTAAAATAGTATTGATTAAAGCTCCAATTAACATGGTGTACATAGCTATTTTGGGATTGCCTTCAGATCTTATAAAATTATTCATACCCATTCCAATGGATTGAAATACTCCTCCTAATAGAATAATCTGCATATAATCTCTTGCATATGGTAATATTTGCTCACTAGCTCCCAAAAGCTTTAGCAATGGTCCCAAAGCTACTAAACCTACTATGCTTAAAATCAAAGAAGTCAAAATTAATAAACTGACTGCATTACCAAAAATACCTTCTGCTTCTTCTTTTCTATTTTGCCCTAACCTAATTGAAACTAATGAATTGGCACCTATACCGATAAGCATGGAAAATGCCATCATTACTAGCATAACCGGGAACGCAATTGTAATACCAGCTATCCCTAGAGAACCAACCCCATTGCCTATAAAAATTCTATCTACTACATTATATAGCGCATTTACTAGCATACCTACTATTGCAGGTATTGAAAATTTCATTAATAGTTTTGATACTTTCATTTCTCCTAATTGTTTTGAATTGTCCATTTAAATTCGTGTCCCCTTATTTGATTTTACGAAACTCTTCAAGCTTTATTAAAGCTGTTTTAAATTTTTCTTTAGAATTTATTAAAGAAAGCTCTTTTTCTTCAAGTAAAGCTATTTGCTCTTTAATTTTATTTATAGATTTATCTATCATAGAATTGTCTTTTATATCTCCATTAAAAATCCCTTTAACGTCGTTTCCCAGTTCCATAATTACTTTAACATCCTTTAAGCAGAAGCCTAAACTTTCTCTTAACTCCTTTATTCTATTAATATTTTCAATGTCTTCTTCACAATATAATCTATAAGAAGCATCAGTTCTTTTAGGTTCTATAAGTTTCAAGTCTTCATAATATCTTAAGGCCCTTTTTGTAAGCCCAGTTTTAAGAGCAACTTCTTCTATCTTATAATATGTTGTATCCATAATTCACCTCATCAAAATATTATACGTCACTATAACCTTTACGTCAAGGTTACACTTTCATTGCTAATCATCTAAATTTTAGAAGGCCTCCATAAAAAAATATGGAGGCCCTTCTAAGTCCGTTTTTAGTATTTATTCTACATTTACTATATTTACCCAGAAACCTGACCCCTTATTCACTAAGAGCATCATTTCCAATTACAAATTTCCCGAATCTCTTAAATGGATATACAATAAACTGCGCTTTTCCTTTTATATACTTACTATCTATATACGAATTTTCCCATCTTCTAGCATCCCACGAGTCAGCTCTATTATCTCCGAAAAACAAATATTTATTTTTTGGAACCTTAAATTGTTTACCTAACTCTTCCTTGTATACTACATAGGGTTCTTCAATTTTCTTTCCATTAATAAAAACTTCTCCGGTATCTTTTACATCAACTACATCTCCTGGAAGGCCTATCAGTCTTTTTATTAATTTCTCTTTTAATTCATAAGAATAAAAGACGATTATGTCACCTCTTTTTAATTTACCTTTATTATAAACTCTTGTAACTACAATTTTATCTCCTATCTTAATTGTAGGATACATAGATTCTGATGGAACTTTAACATTGTAAAATAGAAATTTATTTATTAATGTTGCTAAAATTATTGCTGCAATTATTGGCAATAACCAATCTTTGCTAACCTGTTTTAATAATTTCATTTATTTAACCCCCTCGTAAAAATTACAATGCACTAATCGGAGTGAAAATAGACATAAAAATACATATTAAAATCCATGCTTGAATCGCCAACCTCAAAACCTTCTTTGAAAGACAAGATAAATAAAAATGAGATTGTTGCTTTGAGTCATAAAAAAGTCTTTGATATATTCTTTGTTTAGTTCCAACTGGCGGTTCAATTTCTATATCTATAGATTTAAACATTTCTTTTAAAATTTCATCTTCATTCATCATACTCATCTCCTGATATCTTTATAAATTCTTTTCTGAAACTAATTTTTGCTCTTTGTAATAAGCCATCAATAGCCTTTGGTGTTTTGCATAAGTATTTTGCAATGTGGTTTACACTATAATCATCTACATATTTGAGAATAATAACATACTTATAAATAGGCTTCAAATTACTTAAAGCTTCTAAAATTATTTTTCTAGTCTCCAAATTGATGACGATAAATTCAATATCTTGAATGTCTTCTACGTAATTGAGTTCTTCACCACACGCAAAACCCTCCTTCCGGATAGTACTTCTATAATAATTTAACACTTTATTTTTTGCTATTCCACAGAGCCAAGTTTTATAGGAGCTTGTACCTTTATAGTTAGTGATACCTTTCATTGCACTTATAAAAGTCTCCTGAACTATATCCTCTGTGGCTTCTTTGTTTGCAGCCAATCTTAAAAATACGAAAGAATAAACATAATTAAAATTAGCATCATATATTTCCTTAAATTTCTCTTTATTCATTTTCTTTATATTAAAAATATTTTTCATCGTCTATTTCCACCTAACCATTTTTGGCACTATAATATAACATTTAAATAATTTATAATTCATCATATTTTCAAAGCCTTCATAACTTAGTAACATAGCAAGATGAAATCCCCCGAAAAAATCACTTTTCGAAGGACTCAAACTTTGGTTTCTTTAATAGCCTCAATGTTTTACTATAAGTTCCAGTTTGTCAATTGCTATTCTTTCGTCATAAGTCAGTTCACCATTTTGATTAGTTATAGTACTAATCAATAATTTGTCCTCTATACTCTGTTTTAATATTTCCTCTACAGTTAAAAATGCTTGGTTTAAAGTAATACCCAAATTGTCTGGATTTTTACAAAAGACTGCTTCATTAATTGAAGATTTCAATTTCGAATAATACTTAACTGTATAAATGGGATTCATATATTTTCTATCTTGATCATTAAAATTCGTTGCAATGAGCACATCATATGGCATTATTTCATAACATTCTTCGTGCTTTACTGGTTTGTTTTCCCTGTTTTTAAATAGCCCAAATAACATATCTAATCCACCTCTTTGATATTATTTAATGCCTAATTGTACCATAAATAAGCCACTATATAAATACAATAAATTACATCTTTTTTATGCTTTCCCATGTAAATTTTACTAATTATTAAATTAAGGTACTATTGGCAACATAAAAAAAGCTTATCCCATAGATTCCTCTATGAAATAAGCTTTTCATTTTTATTGGTTAGTTAAAGTGTCAATTATTTAAATACTTTAATACGATCTTCTAATGGTTGAAACTGTTTTTCATCTGGCTGTGCAGTTGCTTTACCAAATGGCATTTGTGCAATAAGTTTCCAATTACTTGGCACTTTCCATTCTTTTTTTACTTCTTCCTCAATGAGTGCGTTATAATGTTGTAGTGATGCACCAAACCCCTCAATTTCTAAGGCAGTCCATATAACGTATTGGTGCATTCCACTTGATTGTTGAGACCATATTGGAAAGTTATCTGCATATAAAGCAAATTGACTCTGAAGAGATTCTGTTACAGCAGCATCTTCAAAGAATAAAACTGTACCATATCCATTACGGAATGAATTTATTTTATCTTCAGTTTCACCAAACTTATCAGCAGGAACTATCTTCCTTAAACTTTCTTTTGTAATATCCCATAATTTATCGTGATGTTTTTCTAACAATAAAATTACTCTAGCACTTTGAGAATTAAATGGTGATGGTGTATTCTTTAGGGCCTGTTCAATAACTTCTTTTATTACCTCATCTGCTACTACCTTTTCTTTACTAATTGCATAGAATGAACGTCTGTCTGCTACAGCAGTGTAAAAATCTTTTTTCATATTATTATTCCTCCAATTTTTATTAACTATTATTTTTTCATTATTTACAAATACAAACTAATGTATTCCTATTTATATTTAACAAAAACCTGAGATAATTTTTTAGGTATCATGTACCTAATTAGTCTATTAATTCTTAACCTTTATTTTTGTTGCATTTCTTATACTCTATAAATTCTTCAGCAGTTAAAAAAATTTCTTTCACCCCTAACATTTGACACAATTGAGTTGCGTTTGGTACTTCCAAATAAGCATGTTCAAGTTCTTCTTTATGTGAATATACCTCCCTTGTAGTTCCATCTAGTAAAACATTCCCTTTAGCAAAGACTACTGCTGCTTCAAAGGTTTCTGCTACAAAGTCCATATCATGTGTTATTGTAAGTACTAGCTTCCCCTTAGCACTTAAATCTTTGATTATACTTTTAATTTTTTCTCTTCCATAATAATCCTGCGCAATAGTTGGTTCATCAAAAATTATTATTTCAGTATCCATAGCCACAATAGATGCTATACTTATTAATTTTCTTTCAGATAAACTAAGATCATAGGGATTTTCACTTATTTTTTCATATAATCCAACTGTTTTAAGAGCATTTATAGAATTTTCTTTAGCTTTCTGCGGAGTTTGCCCTATATTTAATGGCCCAAATATAACTTCGTCCATAACTTTATTTTTAAATATTTGATCATTAGGATTTTGAAACACTAATCCTATGTATTTCGCAAGTTCTGCTACAGTTGACTTCTTGGTATTTATACCATTAATCACTACATCACCAGAGTCAGGTTTAAGAAGGCCCTTTAATAGCTTTACAAATGTAGTTTTTCCTGCTCCATTTTGTCCGATGATAGCAGTAGACCTACTATCAAAGCTTAGATTTATTCCGCTTAATATTTCTTCGTTTTTATCATAAGAAAAATGTAGGTTTATTACTTCTATTTTATTCATTATAACTCACCACCAAATCATAAGCCTCATCTATGGTAATTGGGTACAGCCCTGTTATTTTACTCTTTACTCCAAGCCCTTTACATACTTTGGTGAAGGCAGGGACAGTCACTCCATAATCATCTAAGTCTTCTCTTGAAAATATTTTTTCTGGTATATCAAAATCTACTATTTCTCCATGGCTTAGTAGCATAACCCTATCAGAATATTTAGCTATTTTCTCCATCTTATGTTCTACCATTACCACAGTCATTCCCTCTTTACTTAAATTTTGAATGGCTTTAAATACTTCTTCGGAACCCTTAGGATCAAGTTGTGAAGTCGGCTCATCTAGTACGATAATTTCTGGTTTCATAGCTATAATGCTTGCTATAGCCATTCTCTGCATTTGGCCTCCTGATAAATCAAATGGATTTCTATCCTTAAATTTATATATATCTAAAAGTTTAAGGGAATTATCTATTCTTTTTCTCATCACTTCTCTTGAAATTCCCATATTTTCAAGTCCAAAAGCTATTTCTTCATAAACTGTTAGCTTCGAACCTGTAACTTGAGTGAACGGGTTTTGAAATACTATTCCAACTTTTTGAGACAATTCACTTATTTCGTTTTTTGAAACCTCAAAGCCATCTACAATAACACTGCCACCATAAGCACCTTTATAAAAATGAGGCACAAGACCTACTAGAGCTTGGCATAATGTTGATTTACCAGATAAGTTTTTACCTACTATACCTATAAATTCACCTTTTTCTACTTCAAAGGATATTCCATTTATGGCCAGTTCATTTGTTAATGGGTATCTATACTTCAAGTTCTCCACAATTATTTTCTTCATATAAAAAACCTCCAAACTACAGCTAATAAAAACAAAAGTATTAAAACTATTTTTATTGTTTTGTTATAACTACCATTTTGTTCTTCATTTAAAAAGCTTTTCTTAGATTTAGAATTAAATGCTCGAACCTCTAGTGCCATAGCCCTTTCTCTAGTATTAATTAATGAATTCATAACTACAGGTCCTATTAATGGCAAAAATGCTTTTATTCTAACTCTTAATTTTCCCTCCGTTTCCATACCCCGAGACCTTTGAGCATCTGTAATGGTTTCCATAGTTGCAGTCATTTGAGGTATTATTTGAAGCACCGATGATAAAACATAACCTATTTTAGGAGATAACCCTCTCCTTACTAAGCACTCAATCAAATCAGAAGGTTTAGTTGTTAATACTAAAATTGCAAAAGCACATAAAATATTTATTACCCTAATGCATATTTCTAAAGCAAATAAAAGACCTTCCTTATAGAAAATAATATTTCCTATATGAAAAGCAAATGTCTTGTTTCCAGCATTAAATAGCCCTTGTATAATAATAATTGAAAGCAGTATTATCATACTAAAACTTATAAGTGGTATTACTTTTTTAAATACCTTAGCTATTAATAGTAAAATAATACTAAAACTCATGCATAATAAACCTATGGTTTTATAAGGCATAATTATAGGAATTGCTATAGATATAATTATATATAACATCTTACTTATAGGATCTACCTTATGTACTATAGTATCCTTTTCTTGATATAAACTTAAACCTTTCAAGATTTATCACCATCCTTAAAGTACGAATAAAATCAAATTAGGAATTGACACCCTGGGTCCTAAATCTTATTTGTTGTCAATTCCTATTTATATTAGTCCTTATAATTCATTATAATTGCTCTAATTCATTATCATTACTATATAATATAGTAAGTTTTCTTGGTAATACTTTAAATACACCATAAGCCACTACTACAGTTGCTATCTTATCAGGTACATCCACCAGTAGTTCATCTAAAAATGAAGCTATCCATACTGGAAAATGATTCGCAATTAAAGATGCAAATGCAGCATCTCCCCAAATATTTCCGGTTTGACCACCCCAAAATATTATGTTTATTGGTGTAGATACAATAGCCGAAACGCAAGCAGCAACAAGCCCAACTACTATAGCCTTACCAATACTTTTAATCCATCCGCGGTATGCCATAATACCAACTGTCAGCCCAATAGCAATACTTGTTAATGCATAAATAAAGGATATTGGATCCATAGTTAGTCCATATATAATGTTATTAGTTGCCCCTACTATAGCCCCTACAATAGGGCCTGCAAGCATACTCGCAAGTACTGTACCTATAGCATCAAGCCAAAGAGGAAGCTTTAGAACTCCTGCAAATAACTTACCGATATAATTAATACCAACTGCTGCTGGAATAAGTACTATTGATGCCGTGGATAATTTAAAATTCCAAATACTACTTTTTTTCATAATAAATCCCCCTAAAACTTATTTTCTTTTTTCTAATTTCACTATAGCTTCAAGAACAGTAAGAATTTCGTTTTTTTCACCTAAAAAAGTAATTCTCTGTTATATGCTATATCTATTGGATCTACTAAAAAATTTTTAACTCTATCTACCCTTCCTGGATCAGCAGGCAATATTGCATATTCTGCAGCTTCCTTACTACAACATCTTATATGTGCTTGAATGTCATTTACCATATTTCACCTCTCATAAATTGACTTCATTATCGTAATATCAATTTGTTGCATTATCACAAAAGACTTTTGTCTCGCTCTTGTGTAATTTTAAAATATTTTTAAATTGTTTCCTTATAATATAATTCTACATTAATTCCCAACTTCCTTAATACATGATAACATTTATGTAAATAAGTACTAATTTATTATTTCAAATAATTAGTAATTCTCCAGTTGACAAAATACCTTATTTTAACATAGACTCTTTGTCCTTCTACAATATAATGCTACTATCTGAGTCAATTTTTCTCTATAATTTATTAATTATGCTCTGTTTAACAAGGATGTTGAAAATTGATGTTTTCTGAACATTAAATTATAATAAGACCTAATGAAGTATTACAAATGTTTTATTATGCCAAGTGTATAACAGTCAACTACCCATTACCCTAAAGGGTAGTGGCTTGTAGGCGCAATCCAAACAAAATAAAAAGAACTTTAAATACTTTAGAAACAAGAGGGCATGAGGAAGTATCAAAGAATAGCAAGTTCAATGACAAATGTACGTCTAAATAATAATGTTTTGAAGGTGAGGAGATGAGGTTACGTTAGGTTCAGTCATTAAGTCATTGTTTATATCAGTACCAATGGTATTAAGTATAGCAGTTTATTGTAAAGTAGATAACGAGTACATAATAAATATTCCAACCAATTTATTTTTCATATCTGTTGGTTTGATTATGGAAATAGGTGCAGGATTTGCAAATAGACCTTGCCTCTATTTGGCCAAGAAGAGGTAACAGATACAAAAAAACTTCAAACTCTATTTTAGAGTTTGAAGGCAATTTACAATTAATTTTTAGTTTTGTCACTGTAATGACACATAGAATTGTTACTATAAGTGAATAGAAGGTGATTGATTTTTTTAATTAGAGTCCCCCTTTAATTAAATATAAATTTAATATAACCCCCTAAAAGAACTGATTTAATATAATCAGTTCTTTTTTTTGCTAAACTCTTTATACCTTCCATACAAGTATCTTATTTAAAAAGGAGGTTAACTGCTCCGATTTTGGAGACTTAAAGGTTTCCGCACTATTGCCACTTTCAATTATTTTATTATCCACTAAAAATATTACCTTTTCACATGCATTTTTAGCAAAACCCATTTCGTGAGTTACAATTATAGTATTTAGCCCATCATTTTGAAGCTCTCCTAACATATTTAATACTTCTGAAGTATATTCAGGATCAAGGGCTGAAGTTGGTTCATCCAGCAATAGAAGTTCTGGTTTTATAGCCACAGCTCTTGCTATAGATATCCTCTGTTGCTGTCCCCCTGAAAGTTGGAATGGATATTTATCCTTTTCCTGCGCTAACCCAAACCTACTAAAAAGCTTATTTGCTGTTTCTATTGCCTCAGATTTATTTATACCAAAAGTATGTATAAGTGGAAGCATAACATTTTCCATAGCTGTAAGATGCTCAAAAAGTCCCTTAGACTGAAATACAAATCCAATATTTTTACGATGAATTTGCAACTCTTTTTCATTAAAGTTAATTTGCTTACCATCAATATACATCTCTCCTGAACTGGGTAGAAGTAGTCCCCCTATAATTCGAAGCAAGGTAGACTTTCCGCCGCCTGAAGGACCTATAATGGCAATAGAATTAATGTCATCTTCAAAGCATACATCTTGAAGCACTACTTGTTTTTCAAAATTTTTACATATGTTTCTTAGCTCTATATTCATGCTTATATCTCCTCTCAAGCCATGTTGATACCATTGAAACACTAAAGGTAAGTATAAAATATAAGAACCCAACGAATATATAATTCTCAAACATCCTAAAGTTATCTGCAGATATTTCCTGTATTGTTTGAGTAAGTTCAATTACAGCAATTACAGAAAGTAGTGAAGAATCTTTAATTATAGATGAAAATTGACCCGCAAGTGCTGGTAATATTCTAGCCATTAAAATTGGGAAAGTAACCAGCTTAAAAGTTTTTATAGGTGTAAGTCCAATAGCTTTTGCTATTTCATATTGCTGATTATCAATACTTTCAAGTCCTCCCCGTATAATTTCAGAAATATATGCTCCTTCAAATATAGACAGAATTATAATTCCAGCTAAGTATCGATTGTTAATTCCCCAAGCGGTGCCAATAATATAGTAAAAGAAGTAAATTTGCACCAAAAGTGGTGTACCTCTTATTAAGTGTATATAAGTCTTACATAGATAATTTATTATTAGTACCTTTGAACTTTGAGCAATAGCAGTTAATGAGCCAATAAATAAACTTATTATTAAACTGCCAATAGATATCACTATTGTCATTAAAAATCCTTGCCATAATCGCTGTTTATATTGAAGAAGCGTTGTAAAATCTAATTTTAAACCAATTATTCTCAGAGATAACCACATAAAACAAACAAGAATTAGCAAAACGCAAATAGCACTTATAACTTTATTAATAACTGTTGGATTTTCATTACGTGTATATTTCATATTTTCTCCTTAATCAAAAAACCATGGAAATGAAAGCTTGTCAAATATTTTCTTTTCCTCTAACATATATTTGTTTGTAAGCTTATCAAATCCACCTTTTGCTTTATATTCTTTTATAAAAATATTTACTTTATTTAAGAGTTCAGAATTTCCCTTATTAACAGCCATTCCCCAATTTTCACTATCCTGGAAAGGTATTAGTATAGCTTTTGTAGTTTCCTTATTAGACTGATTCTGACGATAAATTGTTAGTTGATCATAAATAAATGCATCTGCTTTTCCTTGTACAATTTCTGTAACACACGCATTTTCCGAAGAAAGTGCATTTATCTTAGCCTTTGTCAATTTAGCATTAGCATATATATACCCAGTTGTACCTTTTTTAACATCTATAACTTTATTATCCTGATTTAAGTCTTCAACCTTATTTATCTTGGATTTATTATTTACTAATAATCCAAGATAGGAGTGAGCATATGGATCAGAGAAGTCCACAACCTTTTTACGTTCATCAGTAATGGTCATAGAAGATATAACAATATCCACCTTTCCAGTCTGAAGTGACGGAATAAGTCCATCCCAATTAGTATTTTCAATTTTTACAGGTCTTTTTAAATATTCACCCAAAGCTTTGGCCAAATCTACACTTATACCACTTGGATTTCCCTGTGCATCTTTTGTTTCAAAAGGCGGATATGCAAGTTCCATCCCTATAACTAAAGGTTTGTCATCAGTCTTTACACCCACCTTTTTTGATGTACAACCTACAAATAATGTTCCTGTCATTATAACTATTAATAAAAATGATAATAATTTTCTCATATACACATAACCCCCAATACTTTATATATTATATTCCTTATATTCTGTCTAAAAAAATTCTTTGTATAACTATATAAGTTTAAACAATACAATTATATTATAATCCATATTCTTCTAATACACTACTAAAAATTATTACTTACTTTTGTTCTATTTATATATACTACTTAAATATGATAAAAGTCAAGCATAAAAAAGCCGGTGAATTATATCTCCAGCTTTTATACATCTTAAGATGTATATTGTACTTCTACTTTTGCCACTAAATTATTTCAACATAGTTATAAAAAAATATTTGGAAAACATCTATGTTGATGTATATCCCCAAACTGCATTGAAGAGACGAACTTTTGGAATCTTTCATTCAAAATGCCCCAGTTTATATTTTCAACAAATGTAGAAATATATTTTCTTTTATTTGTTCCAAAGTCCATGAAATATGCATGCTCATAAACATCCATGATTAATATTGGATAAGAGAGCCATACTGCCCCAGTATCATGTAGATCACTTCCTATTATGTGTAATTTGTTATCAAGCAGATCTATTGAAAGAACTGCCCAACCCCTCATTGATAACCCTACATTTGTAAGATAAGAGATGAAATTATCATAAGAAGAAAATTGATTTACTATAGCATTTAATACGGGTCCATAAGGAATGTTATTGCCTCCTACCATATTTTCAAAATAAAGATTATGAAGCTTTACACCATCCAGTGAATATGTCTCTCCTAGTTTTAAGCTACGCATTCTTGACATAGTTGCATTACTATCAGCATAATCCGCAGGCATATAAGGTGTGTTCCAAATTTCATTTAGTAATTTTACGTACCCTGAATATAATTTATAATGTTCCTCTAGCTGCTTCATTGAAATGCCTTTGACTGATTTGAAATCAAAAATTTCTGGTTTTAAATTATACATTAAATTAACCCCTTTAAAATACTATAATATATAATATGTATAAGATTGGTGCTTTTATACCCACTTTTACATTCACCAGCGATGCTACTCAATTTGATTTAAAAATATGCAAATGCGCGAAATATTCTTTTATTTCGCGCATTTATTTTCTATTATTCTACTCTAATGCATCTTTAAGTAAGTCTAATTTCGCACCAAGAACAGAAAGGTCACCATATTTCTTTTCAAAGGAATCTCTTAGGAATGAATAGGTGTAATTATATTTTGATTCATCTAATTTCCCCTCTGATTGTGAATCACGAAATGCAAATGTTACCTCATCAAGATTATCAATCATGCAAAATAAAACTAATGCATTTCTGTTTATATTAAAATAAGTTACATTATTATCATCTTTGGCAACAGGCCACTCAATGATATGTGAAGCATCCTTTCTCGCTTCATAAAATACATTAAGCTTGTATGGCTTATTTTCTGTTACCATTGATATAAATTGTTGTTTAAAGTAGTTATAAGGCACAGGGAGAGCATTTACTATAACAGAAACCTTGCTGTTATCACCTAAATATTGCGTTTTATATTTTGAAATCCCAATTAAATCGTATGATGGCATACCAACTTTTACAACAAACCCATAGCTAACTGTTCCTCTATCTTTAAAGTTTAATCGCAAGGTATAAATATATTCACCCGCATCTTTTGGTGCAGTCATACCTAACCCTGAATCTCCCTGCACAGAGCTTGGTGGTACTGGCTTGTATAATTCTATGGACTTACCGTCTTTATATATAGAAATCTGTTCTATTGAAAAATCATATTCTTTATCCTTTTTTAATTTCTGTGTACCAATAACAAATTGTTGACCTGGTTTTACTGAAGTAATATTCTCTAATTTATAATTGAAATTTTTAGGATCATCTGAGTCTGCCTCAATATTCTCACCATTATATTTCCATGAATAGGTACCCATGAGTGCGATTTTTGCTTCTTGATCTTCTACATTTATATATATATCAAAGGGAGTGTTTTTTACAGCTCCAACTCCAGCGCCTAAATATAATGCACCAAATATAAGACCTCCTAGTAAAATTACAGAGAGAATTATTACTTTTTTTGATTTTCTAGTATGATTCATAATTGCTATCAATCTTTCTTTTAAACCCTTTTTTTCTTCACACATAGTTACTTGCAATATCCCACTAGGATATTTATATTGTGCTACAACAGATATCAATGTATCACCATAATCTTGTTTTTCTGAAGGACTAAGATTTTTGATAACCGCTTCATCACAAGATAATTCACAAGAACTATTAATTTCTTTTTTAATAAAATACATAAGCGGGTTAAACCAGTGAATTGCTGAGGCTATCATCGTTAGCCATTTTACCGCGATATCAAACCGTTTAAGATGTACAATTTCATGAAGCAGAATATTTTTAAATTGCTTTTCATTAAAGTTAATATCGGGAATAATAATAGAAGGTTTTACAATTCCGATTAGCATTGGTGTATTCAAAAATTGATTACGGAAAAGCTTTACCCTGTGTCGTCCATTCAATAATGTAACTAGCATTTCGTTTTCTCTATTAGTAGCTAAAATATTTGATTTCTTCAAGTATTTTAAAAATCTAGCATACCCTGTTAAGTTAACACTGAGTGTAATTAATACTCCCATTAGCCAAAGATACACACTATAGTGATTAAATAGATCCTGAAAATATTTACCATGGTCAGCATCATCATTATAAACACCATTAGCTACATTTTCTTGAACATTTGGTAGTGAATTTGAATTAGATATTTTTGTAGCAGTCCCCACCACTGATTGTTTTATACCTTGAGAACTTGCTACCACTGATGTTTGATTGCCATAAAACAACTCATTCATAATACTTGTTTCAAAAGAAAATGGTAGTATCAATCTTAGCAGTACTACAATCCAAATATAGTATTGAATTGACCTTGAAAGCTTGTGCTTCATAAATGGCTTCACAGCAAATATTAATGCTGCAAGAATACTACCTGACAAAGAAAGCGATAGTAATAACTTAACTGTGGCGTTCATCACTATCACCTACCTTAAATAGATCACGTAGCTCTTCAATATCAGTATCATCAAGCTTTTCACTTCCCAAAAGAGATGCCACAAGTTTCTTGGCACTCCCAGAATATAACCGATTAATTAAACTTTGGGTGGTATATTCATTGTATTCTGTCTCAGTAACCAAAGGTTTATAATAAAACACTTCTTTTTTAGTGGCTAAAACTACACCTTTTTCACAGAGTCTGCGAAGTAAGGTTTTTATTGTAGAGGCTTCCCATTTACTGGTCTGCTCAAGTGTTTTTCTAATATCTGCTATTGGAAGTTCACAACCGGCTTCCCATAATACTCGAATAACTTCAACCTCTGAATCTGTTATTTTTGAAACCAATGAACTCATATTCAGTCCCCCCTTGAGTTTACTGTTGTAACCTCAAGTACAGTTTACAACCGTAACCTCCATGTGTCAATAGGTAATTTATATTTTCATAAAATCGTTTATTTATTGACAATATCTTTTTTATATGTTACATTCTTTTACAAGATAAATAATAAATTTGATGACGAGAAAGAGTAGGTTTTAGTATCTGTTCAAAAGAGAGTTGACATTTGGTGAGAGTCAACGTGCAGTCTATATCCGAAAATCATCTCTGAGAAGTAAACCTGAAATATAATAAGGTTTAATGGCCGTCCACCATTACAAGGAACAGATATCAATTGGTATCTTGCTAAGTGCTATTAAAGTTAAGAATTTTAATTTTAGTGGATTTTGGGTGGTAACACGTGCATAATGCTCGTCCCTTTTATAGGGACGGGCTTTTTTTATTTTAAAAGGAGGTGGTTTAGTGGACAGTGACATTAGCGATATAATAATCAATAACAAAAAAAATAATATTTTTGGAGGAATTACGATGAATAAATTATCAAGAAAAAATTTAATGTTAGTTAGTTTAATGCTATTTTCAATGTTTTTTGGAGCTGGAAACTTAATCTTTCCCCCTGTACTTGGACAAATGTCAGGTACAAATCTTTTACTCTCGCTATCTGGCTTTCTTGCCTCTGCAGTAGGCCTACCAATCCTTGCAGTAGCTGTTGTTGCAAAAGCTGATGGCCTTCAAAATTTAGCCAGTAGGGTTAATAAACCCTTCGCACTTATTTTTACATTATTAATATATTTATCAATAGGACCATTTTTAGGCATACCACGTGCTGCTAGTTTATCTTTTGAAACAAGCATAGCACCGTTTTTAAAAGCATCAGCTGGTGGAGCTTTGCCTCTTTTTGTATATACATTATGCTTCTTTGGTTTAGCGTTTTGGCTCAGTATGACTCCTAATAAATTAATAGATCGTTTTGGCAAGGTACTAACCCCTGCTATCTTAATGCTTATATTAATAATATTTATAGGTAGTTTAGTAAAACCAATTGGTAACTTCAATGCTCCAATAGGGGATTATGGTAACTTTCCTGTATTAAAAGGATTTTTAGATGGATATATGACTATGGATGCCATTGCTGCCCTTAATTTTGGAATAGTTATTGCATTAGTTTTAAAAAAACAAGGAATTACAGATAAAAAAGCTTTAAGCTCCTACACAATAAAAGCTGGACTTATAGCTGGTCTTGTATTAACTTTAATATATTTAATGCTTGCATGCCTAGGCGCCGCTGCTCAAACTAGATTTGGCACTACTGAAAATGGAGCGCAAACATTAACAAAAGTAGTTTCTTATCTTTTTAATTCAAATGGTCTTATAATACTAGGTTTAGTTTTTGGGCTAGCTTGCCTTACAACTTCTGTTGGTCTTATAACCTCATGTAGTGAATACTTCTCAAGGATAATTCCAAAGGTTAGCTATAAGGTTTGGGTTTCTGGAATAACACTATTCAGTATGCTATTTGCAAATGTAGGTTTAACTAAAATACTAAGTATATCTGTACCTGTTTTAACAGCTATATATCCTATGGCAATAGTACTTATTGTACTTGCCTTCACCCATAACATATTTAAAGGTTATAACTCCGTATATTCTTTCAGTATGCTATTTACTGCTATTTTTAGTATATCTGATTCATTAAATCAAGTTGGACTTAAAATGTCATTTTTGAGTTCTATGCCTTTATCAAAGGAGGGGCTTGTTTGGGTAGTGCCATCCTTAGTTGGTGCTCTATTAGGATTTTTATTTAGTATAGTAAAAGATTTTTCTTTTGCCAAAGAAACTTCTTTGAATGAATAATGTTTTTCACAGTGATGTTTGTGGGATTTACTATTATAATATGAGTTTCTAAAAAAAATAGGATGATGCATTAAATGATTTTCAAAAATCATTTTGCACCATCCTATCTTTTCTACTAACATTAAAGACTATTTAATGTTACCTGCTCCTGCACTTTGTGTTCCGTAAATTGCAGGTCTCTTAGTATTTTTCTGCTTTGAAGATTTTTCTTTTTTCTGGTCGATGACTTTTTTCATTATTTCCATGTTTTTACTCATATCATTTTTCATATGTTTTACCACCCTCTTATTTATTTTTTATATGCATTACATTTTTTACATTTTTAAAAGACTTTTAACAATAAATTAATATTCACAATGAATATTTTCAAAGTATAGTTTATTCTTTTACTAATATATTATACCCTAAAAAGAGTACTTTGAGTAACTCATATAACATTTTTCATTACTATATAATTTTCTAAATGTTTAAGGTGTCTTTTGTAAAGCTGATATTAGAAATATAAATACACATTCCTACAACTATAGTAACTTTGAATTGGATTTATATAGATTTTTTCTATATAATTAAAATGTTCGCTATAAATAATTTACAATACAAGGAGAGTTACTATGAAAAAAATAATTATTTCGATTTTTTTATTAATTAGTGTTGCGACTTTTATTGGTTGTTCTAAGGGTGAAGACTCAACCGCAGCTACAGATAAGACTAAAAATCCATATGATGGTGTTACATTAAATATACCATTAGCTTATGGTGGCGCTGAAAATTCATTTGCGAAATTCACTGAAAAAACTGGAATTAAGATTGAATATGTAGAAATTTCTACAGGCGCAGAATTAGCAAAGCTTAAGGCTGAAAACGGAAAAACTAATTTAGATGTTTGGTTTGGTGGAGGTGTTGATAGCTATATTGCAGCAAGAGATTTAGGCTATTTACAATCATATATCTCTCCAGAAGCAGCAGGCATTGACACCCAGTATAAAGAAAAAAATGGTAATTATACTGGATTAGCTCTTGTCCCAATAGGCTTTGTTGTAAATAAGGATATTCTTACAAAAAAAGGATTAGAAGTTCCAAAAACATGGGAAGACCTTGCAAATCCTAAATATAAAGATGAAATCATCATGGCAGATCCCTCTATTTCAGGAACAAGTTATGCTTTGGTTAGCGGTTTAAACCAAGCATGGGGAGAAGAAAAAGGTTGGGATTATTTTTCAAGATTAAATAAGAACATTTCTTTCTTCGCAAAAGGTGGCGGAGAACCACTAGAAAAAGTTGCCGCTGGAGAATTTGCAATAGGTGTTGTCGCATTAACGGGTGGTTCTTTTAAAATGGAAAAACAAAGTCCTGTTGATGTAATTTCTCCACAAGATTTGATTCCATGGACACCTGCACCCATAGCAATATTCAAAAACACAAAAAATTTAGGAGCAGCTAAAGTATTTGTAGATTATATGCTTTCTAAAGAAGGTCAAAACGTATTAAAGGAAGCAGATGCAAGAATCATGGCAAGAGCTGATGTTGTAGTTCCAGATTTATTAAAGAAATTAGATACTAGTAAGCTTGTGAAATTAGATGTTGAAAAAATGGGTAAGACAAGAGAATCTACACTATCAAAGTGGAAAGAGATTATTGGGAATAAATAATAATAGAAAGCCCAAAGGGAGAGTTGGTTTTTCAACTCTCTCATTTGACTTTCTATTAGAAAAATTAATTTTATTCTCAATAATAGTAAGCATACTTCTGTTTATTTTATTTCCTATATTTTCTATAATTGCTACAAGTGTCTATAAAAATGGTGTTTTTTCTTTACAACAATATAAAAATTTACTTAATGAAGACAATATACAATTAATAAAAAATAGTATTTTAGTTTCAACTCTTTCATCTATATTCACAGTAATGATTGCATTTTGTATTGCACTCTATGTTTTCATCAAAAAAGGTAAAATGAAGAAACTCATTAGTTTTTCATTGATGCTTACCATGATTTCTCCACCTTTTGTATCCGCATTAGCTTTAATTATGTTATTTGGGCGAAGAGGTTTAATTACTAATGGAATATTTGGGCTTAGTGTAAATCCCTATGGCTGCCAAGGGGTTATTCTTTTACAAACAATCGGACAAATATCTTTTGCCTCAATTTTACTGATTAATACTCTTAATAGTATGGATTTAAGGCTAATATTAGCATCCAGAGATTTAGGAGCGACACCGTTACAAACATTAAAAAATGTTATAATTCCAGCTTCATCATCAGGAATAATGTCTGTATTATTCATTTTGTTCACCATGAATTTAGCAGATTTTGGAACTCCTATAATTATAGGTGGAAAATTCAAGGTTCTTGCAACCGAGGCATATATGACAATAATATCAAGTGCAAATTTAGGAAAAGCTTCAGCAATAAGTGTGCTTCTTGTTCAACCCGCAATGATTGCCTTCTATTTTTATAACAAAAATATGACTAAGGCAGATAATATGTCAGATGGAAATAAATCTTTTTCTAATAGTTCATATGAATTTGATATGCCTAAGTATTTAAAGCTTTTTTTAGCAACCATAACATCGCTTTTTTTTGTAGTTATGATTCTAAAGTATGGTAATATTTTTCTATCAACTATTTCGAATACTTCCTCTGGAAAAATCAGGTTTACAACTGCAAATTTTGAAGATTTAAAACCTGGTCAAATCAATTCCTTTACAAGAAGCATTTTGTATGGAGTAACCGCTGCAGTTCTAGCATCACTAATTGGAATCACACTATCTTATTTCACTCGAAGAAGAAAGATAGTTTATATGAAATATTTTGAATTTATATCTTCTTTGCCATATATCATTCCTGGTACTTTTTTTGGGTTAGGTTATATAGTTGCTTTTAACAATAAACCATTATTGCTGACAGATACAGCCATTATTATAATTTTGAATTTTACGTTCCGTCAAATATCTGTTTCAAATAAAGCTGCAAATGCTGCTTTTACTAAAATAGACTTAAAAATAGAAGATGCTGCGCGAGATTTAGGAGCCTCCAAAATTAAAATTTTATCAAATATTATATTTCCACTATTAAAACCAGTTTTTTAAACTAGCTTTATTATGATATTTACAACATGTATGACTACAATAGGGGCAGTTATATTTCTTATCTCTCGTGGAAAAACCCTGATAAGCACGGAGATGTTTAAAGCTATTCAAAATGGTCAATATGGATTAGGATCTGTTTTAGCAAGTTTCATGATTTTAGTAACTGTATCTATAAATCTAATTGCAATTCGTTTACTAAACAAAAATGGAGGTAAATAAATGTTTCTAGAGATAATTAATTTACAAAAATTGTACGACACTAATAATGGTGCAAAAAATATTAATTTGCAGGTTAACAAAGGTGAATTTGTAACATTACTTGGACCTTCTGGATGCGGAAAAACCACCACATTAAATATGATAGGGGGATTTTTAAAAGCAGACAGTGGAAAAATTCTTTTAGATAATATAGATATCACAAATTACCCTGCTGAAGAAAGACCTATTTCAACTGTTTTTCAGAGCTATGCCCTGTTCCCTCATATGAATGTTATTGAAAATGTTAGCTATGGAATTAGATTTTCAAGAAAAAAGAAGAAAAAAGAAGCATTAGAAATTGCAAAGCAATATCTTGAAATTGTTGGACTTTTGGGACATGAAAAAAGTAGAGTCGGTAACTTAAGCGGTGGCCAACAACAGAGAGTTGCTTTAGCTAGGGCAATGGCAACAAATCCTAAAATTCTTTTATTAGATGAACCTTTAAGCAATTTAGATGCTAATTTAAGAGTTAAACTAAGAGAAGAACTTAAAGAATTGCAAAAAAAATTAAATATAACAATGATCTTTGTAACACATGATCAAGAAGAAGCACTTTGTTTATCAGATAAAATTGTAATAATGGATAAAGGAAATATTGTACAAATCGGAACTCCTAAACAGGTATATTTTAATCCGGTAAATACATATATTTCTTCACTTATAGGAAAATCTAATATAATCAAAAAAGGTGAAAAATATATTCTTATTCGACCGGAAGATATTAATATAAAATATGGTAGCACCGCAAACTATAAAATAATTAGTAAAACCTTTATGGGTTCCCATACAGAGTACATAGTCAAAGGAGACGGAAATTCATTACAAGTTAATTTAAGTGGAATAAAAAACAGTCATTTTGAAACTGATGATAGAGTTGAACTTTTGATAAATAATGAAATAGAAATTGACCAATAATAGATGAAAATATATATAATAGAATTAGCAACATATAAGGTTACTAATTCTATTTAAAATTGTATGTAAAATTTGAAATTATAAATTGTAATATCTACTATATATTAATGTCTTCAAAGCCATTAGATTTATGTACAACAGGGCGAAAATTTCTACCTTTTACCGCTTCTATAAAATCTTGTTCATCTCTTATTGTGTTTTCAAAACGAGTAGCAAATTTGCCCAAATTTTGTATTACATGAGCATCACTTGCTCCAAAGCACCCTAAATTTAGTTCCATTGCTAAAGCATAAGCATATAGATTACCAAAAGATGTGGTACTACCATTTAATACCTCTACCCCAATGCTTTGTTCACTTACTTCTCTTATATGCTGACCTAATCCTCTATTATTATTTCTAAAAGGATGAGCACTTATAGCCACTCCTTTTACTTCATTTACCATTTCAAGTAGTTCTGATGCATTTATCATTTCCTTTGGAAGTTTCTCAAGACCAAATACTAAAACATCTCCTTGAAAGGTTAATATCTCAGCCCCCACAATGACTAAAACTCCATCTTGCTTAAAAGAAACACCTCGATCTTTTCTTAGTTCATTTGTATCATGGTCAGTAATGCAAATCCCATCTAACCCTATTTTCTTTGCCCGCTGTAATATTTCTTCTAATGAAATACTGCTATCTGCAGAATATTTACTTTCATGAACATGCGTATCAATTATCATTTTTTCTCCTTTATATTAACCTAAATTTAGTTTTTGTAAAAAATTAATAATCCTACTTTTATAATTATTTTAACACAATTATAGTTTTAGGTACTATAATATAGATTTTTTCGATACTATGAGCATTATCTATTGATAATATGCTATACCATTTAAACTCAAAAATAGCACCAAAGAAAATCTTTGGTGCTACTTTTATATACTAGGATAAATTTAGTCCTAGTTGCCCTTGTTCTATTTTTTTAAATTCAACCTGACTTCTTACTTCCATGACTACTGTCTGTTGCTTATTTCCCATAAGCTTTTTACCTAGTTATCTAAATTAACCTTTAATTCTCTAACAGTCTTTAAATCCTTGTCCAAAGAAGATAATTTATTTCTAGATTTGCACATTCTAGTTCCATATTTTCCATCTGTTAACTGCAAGTTTATGTTGGTCTACTATTTGTTTAAACAAAATTACATCTTAACAAGTAAAGGAATTTTTTTAATATTTGTATCGGTGTCATCTTTATAAGCAAGTTTTAAGAGCATAGGTGTTAAAAGAGTCGTTGTTATGACTACAATAACGACTGGAACAAAATACACTTTATCCATCAAACCAGCCACCTCACCTTTGCCCGCTATTATAAGGGCTACCTCACCTCTTGAAATCATACCAATACCAATTTTAAGAGAATCCTTATTCGTAAACCCGGTGAGTTTAGATCCTAGGCCACAACCAATAATCTTTGATAAAATTGATACTAATAGTAAAACAGCAGTAAAGCTCAAAATGTTACTGGAAATACCAGTAACATGTGTTTTTATCCCTATACTTGCAAAAAATATAGGTGATAGAAGCATATATGATAGAACCTCAAACTTACCTAATATATAATCAGATTGACCTACATTTGAAATAATAATACCAGCTAAATAAGAACCTGTTATATCTGTTATACCGAAGAATTTTTCTGATACATAGGACAATACCAAACAAAATACCATTCCATATATGGGTACTCTTCTCTTTTGTGCATATTTATTACTGAGGTGCTTAAATACATAATTAAACACAATAGCTGTAATAATTGCAAACACAAAAAATAAGAGAATTCTAACTAATACACCCTTTACACCAACAGATTCATCTGCAAAACCTAAAATGATTGTAAAAACGATTATTCCCATAACATCATCAATTACAGCAGCACCCAATATAGCTGTACCCGTTGGTGTTTTCAGTTTTCCCATTTCTCTTAAAGTCTCAACAGTTATACTCACTGAAGTTGCGGTAAGAATGACCCCAATGAAAATATTCTTTAATAATTGCATTTGAGTCATGGCACTTAATGGAGTGTCTGAAAAAGCAATAGCCACAAGAAAACCACCACCCAAAGGCAATAAAACACCCAAAAGTGCAATGACAAAAGATGCTCTCCCACATTTTTTCATTTCATTAACATCTGTTTCTAATCCTGCAATAAACATTAGACCTATAACACCCAGCTCAGCCATTTTATCAATAAATGCTGTTTCATGAACCACGTTTAAAAGTGTAGGACCAAGTATCAAGCCAGCAATTAAAGCCCCAACAACCTGTGGCATCTGAATTTTTTTAGTCAAAAGACCCAATACTTTTGTGCTGATTAAAATAATTGCCAAATCTAATAAAAAATTAATATCTAACAAGTCACTTACCTTCTTTCAAATTTAGTATTTAACTAGAAAATAGACCATCTTATGTAGGTATACGGTTACATATTAGTCTTCTTATATGGTTCTGTCAAACTAAAATTATTATATACGTATGAGGTATAAACTAAGATCAATTAATTGCATTTCCCTCCACACCTTTTACTTGAATTTATGTTATAATTAGCATAAATTTATGTGTTAGCAATCATTTTTATAAAATATATTTACGGATTATACACCAATGAAAGGGGTTAATAAATAATGAGAATGACTAAAATAATATGTACCTTAGGACCAGCAGTAGATGATGAGAATTTATTAGAAGAATTAATGCTAGGAGGTATGGATGTAGCAAGATTAAATTTTTCTCATGGTACTCATGAAGAGCAAAAGGCAAGATTGGACAGAGTAAAAAAAGTTAGAGAAAAATTAAACATCCCAGTTGCATTATTGCTTGATATTAAAGGTCCTAAAATTAGATTAGGTAAATTTGAAAACGATGAAGTAATATTACAAAATGGAAATGAGTTTGTACTTGTAAATGAAAATATTTTAGGAACAGAAGAAAAATCAACTATTACTCACAAGGATTTATATAAAGATGTTAAGGCTGGCACTATAATATTAATAAACGATGGTCTTGTAGAAATAGAAGTCCAAAAGGTGGTAGGCAAAGACATCCATTGTAAAATATTAAATGGTGGAGTTGTAAGTAATAACAAAGGAGTAAACGTTCCCGAAACTGACACACATTTGCCTGCAATAACATCGCAGGATATTGAAGATATAAAGTTTGCTATAGAAAATGAATTTGATTTTATAGCTTGTTCTTTTGTAAGAAAGGCTTCAAATGTAACTGAGATGAGGGAAATATTAAAAAGTTATGGTGGTCAGGATATAATGATAATTTCAAAGATTGAAAATAGAGAAGGGGTAAACAATTTTGATGAAATACTAAATGTTTCAGATGGTATTATGGTAGCTAGAGGGGATTTAGGGGTAGAAATACCTACAGAGGAAGTTCCAATTGTTCAAAAAATGATAATAAAAAAATGCTATCAAAGTGGTAAACCAGTAATAACCGCAACTCAAATGCTAGACTCAATGATTAAGAATCCAAGACCTACTAGAGCTGAAGCTAGCGATGTCGCAAATGCTGTATATGATGGAACCAGTGCAATTATGCTTTCAGGTGAAAGTGCTATTGGTAAATATCCTGTTGAAAGCGTAAAAACTATGGTTAGGATTTCTCAAATGGCTGAAAAGTCTATTTATTTTAGCAATAAACTCTCAATGCAATTTAACCTGGTTGAAACTGTTACCAATGCTATAAGCTATGCCACTTGTGCCATTGCACAGCAGTTAAAGGCAGCTGCAATAATTTCTGCAACTGAATCTGGACAAACCGCTAGAATGATTTCTAGATTCAGATCATATTGTCCCATAATAGCAACTACATCAAATCCAAGAGTTCAAAGACAGTTATGTATTTCCTGGGGTGTAGTTCCATTACTAGTTAAAGAAGCTTTAACTGTTGAAGAAATGTTTGAAATTGGAGTTAAAGAAGCTTTAGAAATTAAATTAGTTAAACAAGGAGATGTTGTTGTAATAACAGCTGGAGGCCCAGTAGGAACAGCTGGAACAACTAATCTATTAAAGGTCCAAACAGTGATTTAATATAGTGCCACCCACGTGGCAAGTGGCATGTTTCACTTGTACTAACACAAATTGAATCTAATTTTTTAATTTCTAATAAAAAAATACCGAGTAGATAGTTATTTTAAACTGTCTACTCGGTATTTATAATACTCTATTTAAATCATTCCTTGTTTTCTCTTTTTATTAAATCTACTTTAGTTACATACAAAGTTAAGTAACCACCTAATACAATTTTACTTGTGAGAGCATTGGATTTCCATCGTTATCTAACAATACTGTGACTCCTCCAGCATAATCTTGAATGTTAATTAAATAGTTTATTCCTGTTTTTGCATTTTCAATTATTTTACATCGCACAGCTAGCAAGTAACCTTCATTCGTTACGATTTTAAATGTTCTATTTTGACTCTTATAATTTTTACTAAACATTTCTTCCTCCTATATTTCTGTGACGTAATATTATACAAATTAGTCTTAAATATTATACCTCAAGATTTAAAACTCTTCTTAAGCATGTCCACGTTTAACAAATTTTAATCACAAGTTTCATAAGTTTCATAAATTTCATAAATTTCATAAGTTTAATTAAATTTGTTTTGCTATTAATGAAAAAGTTATGTATTGTTAATATAATGTTTGATTTATACCCTTAAATTCAAATATGATGATTACAATATACTATTGAATATTCATACAAAGGATGTGATAAAAATGAATACTACAGGACAAAAACCTGGAAAAGGCGATTATAAATGTACTACTTGTGGTGAAATAGTTCATTTAAAGCTTGATTCTGATTTTTTACCTTTATGCCCTAAATGCCGCAGAACTACCTATGAAAAATTGTAGATATCAAAATATGGAGGTGTGCAAATGGATAAAATAAAATTAGGAAGAACAAATTTAATGGTTACACGAAGTGGCTTTGGAGCATTACCTGTGCAGAGGGTTTCTTTTGAACAAGCCAAAAATATTCTACGAAAAGCTTATGATAATGGAATAAACTTCTTTGATACTGCAAGGGCATACTCTGATAGTGAAGAAAAAATAGGGTATTCCTTATCAGATGTGAGAAAGAACATCCTAATTGCTACAAAAAGCCATGCAAAGGACAGAAAAACACTACTTGAACATCTGCAAATAAGTCTTAAAAATCTAAAAACAGATTATATAGATATCCTTCAGTTACATAACCCAGATATTCTTCCAGATCCTGAAGACCCAGAAGGTCTCTATGCCGGTCTTCTTGAAGCTAAGGAAAAAGGACTTGTTCGTTTTATAGGAATTACAAATCACAAAATAAAAAATGCAATGGATGCTTCTGCTTCTGGACTATATGACACTGTACAGTTCCCTTTAAGTTCACTATCTGCTGATATTGATTTAAAGTTAATTGAGGAATGCAAAAGAAGAAATGTAGGACTTATTGCAATGAAGGCACTTTCTGGTGGTCTAATAACTAATGCAGCCTCAGCCTTTTCATTTCTAAGACAATTTGATAATGTTGTGCCTATATGGGGAATACAAAGAGAAACTGAGTTAGACCAATTTATTTCTCTTGAGAAAAACCCACCACTACTAGACAAGCCTATGTGGTCCATTATTAACAAGGATCGTGCTGAGCTTTCTGGAGATTTCTGTCGTGCTTGTGGATATTGTCTTCCATGCCCTGCTGGAATTGATATTCCTACATGTGCAAGAATATCACTTCTTCTTAGAAGAGCTCCCTATGAAGGATTCTTAGAGGATAGCTTTAAAGAAAAGATGGAACTTATAAATAATTGCATAGAATGTGGGCACTGTAAAAATAACTGTCCTTATAAACTTGATACTCCAAATCTTTTAAAAAGAGAACTGAAAAACTATAATGAGTTTTATGTGAAACATAAGAAAGCTTAACTAATTATAAAACTCTAAAGGTATAGCAAAATATTGCTATACCTTTACTAAACTCATTCATCCAAACTTTACCTTCCACAAAGATTATTTAAACTTCTTTAAAACTTGAATAAATGTTTCTGTGGGAACACTCCAAAGAATCCACCGGTATGAATAAATAGAATATTTTCACACTCTTTAAAAGTTCCCCTTTTAATTTCTTCCACCAATCCATACATGGCTTTACCCGTATACACAGGATCTAAAATAATTCCCTCTAATTTTGCAAATTCTTGAATAAAGTGAAGTTCTTCTGGCCTGCTAAGTGCATACCCTCTTCCCACATATCCATCTATAATATTAATTTCATCTTTTGAAAAATTAAACTTCACATCCAAGTATTCCATACTTTCATGTACTATTTTATAAATCTCATTTTTAAAGTGCTTCGCGTCATCACAAACGTTGACCCCATATATTTCACCAGTATACTCTAGTATTTTACTCCCTAGAAATAGCCCTGAGTGAGTTCCACCAGATCCTACTGCCATTACGATTCTATCAAAATGCACCCCTAGTTCCTTTTCCTGACAAATGATTTCCTCCAAAGCATTATAGTATCCAAATCCACCAATTCCATTGGAAGCACCTTCAGGTATAATATAAGGTTTAAATCCCTGTTTCTCTAATTTCGCCTTAATTTGCTCCATAATTTCAGCTTTATTATTTTTATATTCTTCTGGAGTAATAAAATGAATATCCGCCCCCAAAAGCTTATCTATAAACAAGTTACCATCCAATTCTGTTTCTTTATCTCCTCTTAAAACAATCACTGATTTCAATCCAAGCCTTGAAGCCACGGCTACGGTGGCTCTACAGTGATTAGATTGAATTCCTCCACAAGTAATAAGTACATCAGCTCCCTTATCAAGAGCCTCCTTTACAGAAAATTCAAGTTTTCTTATTTTATTACCTGACACTTCTGTTCCTGTTTCATCGTCTCTTTTGATATAGATATTAGGTCCACCAAGTTTTTGAGACAATCTTTCTAATTTTTCTATCTTTGTTGGTAGACTTGCAAACATTATTTTTTCTGGTATTTTAATCATTTATTTATTCCTCCTTTGAATATAATCATATTTTCAAATACACTTGTTTTATAAGCAATAACTATGCCAATGTATAAATAAAAATGCCCTACTTTTAAAAGCAGAGCAACATTTATATGCATATTTTAATTTTTCCTATTCTTCTTTCTTTAACTTCTTCTATTTTAAATGTTACATCACCATATTGAATAGTTTTGTTTTCATTTTTCTTTGGAATGCACCCCAATAGACTAACTAAAAAACCGCCTATTGTATTATAATTTTCTGACACTAAATTCAAATCTAGATTATCATTTAAATCGTCTATTGAAAGTAGTCCATCAACTATATAAGTGTTGTTATCAACTTTTCTTATATCCGGTTCGTCATAATCATATTCATCCTCAATATTTCCCATAACTTCTTCTATAAGATCTTTAGTGGTAACTATCCCTGTAAATCCACCATACTCATCTATAAGTACAGCCATATGGTTTTTAGTTTTCTTTAATTCTCTAAATAATTCATCTATATTTTTACTCTCATTAACAAGGTATGGAGAATGTAATATCTCCTTAATGTTTACATTTTCAAAACCATTTGTACGAGCCGCTATTATAAAATCTTTCATGTGGAGTACTCCTATTATATTATCAACATCACCATCATATACTGGCACTCTAGAATACTTTCCATCTAATAGTTCGTCTAAAAATTGCACAATTGGATCATTTATATCAATCAAAAACACTTCGGTTCTTGGAGTCATAACTTCTGTAGCTGATTTATCATCAAATTCGATAATATTATTTATCATTTTTTTCGCAGTTTCATTTATAGTACCGCGTTCTTGTCCCACTCCTATAAGCGATTTAATTTCTTCTTTTGATATTTCTTGTTCTATTTTCTTACTGCTAAGGCCAGTAATCTTAACTAATAAATTAGTAGATGCTGAAAGTAACCAAATGAAAGGAACAACTAATTTAGATATATAAAGAATAGGAACTACTGAAAACATTGCAATAGCTTCTGATTTTTGCTGCGCTATTCGTTTTGGAAACAATTCACCAAACACAAGCATTACATAAGTTAATCCAATTATTATTAACACTAAAGCAGTTTGCCTACTATAAGGTATATTTAAACTATTTAAAATTCCTGCAAAACTATTAGATATACCCGTAGCGGTAGTAGCAATAGCAAAAAACCCAACAACTGTAATTACAATTTGAATAGTTGATAAAAATTTTGTTGGTTCCTCGATAAGTTTTGCTAATATCTGGGCTTTTCTATTACCTTCCTGCGCAAGCTGTTTAATTTTATTTTTGTTTAATGATACTAATGCCATTTCTGCTGATGCAAAGAATGCATTAATCAGTATCAAAAAACCAATTAGTAAAAATTGCGCCATTATATTGTTGGGCGCGGGGTCTGGGCTTGAATCCATTAATAATTCCTCCTCTTAAATAAAAAAACTTTATATTATATATTATATCACTAAATGTGATTGTTTTATTAATATTATGAAAATTATTATATTATTACATCTAATTAATTCAATATATATGGTAGCAATAATATTGTGATTACAACACCACTTGCTAATAATATACCTTCAGTTATTCCTAAATTAACTGTCCACCCAACACCAAATCTTTTTTCTATAAAAATTGTTGGATCTTCCTTATTTATATAAAAAATTCCAAACCTCCAGTACTTATCATCATTTCGATCTAACATCTTACCATGAGTTGTTATATTATCTTTTATTTTTAATCTAAATCTTTTATTTCTCTCTCTTGATTGTTGTGGATTTGAAGCATTTAACTGTTTACTACAGCACCTTTTCTTCTATCTATTGAAATAAATCCTTCCGCTTTTAGTTCATTATATGTTTTATTTACGGTATGCATGTTAATACCGATATCCTCTGCCATTTGACGTACTGAAGGCAACCTTTCCCCCTGTGAAAACTCACCTTTTGCCATACCAAGAATTATTTGTTTTTTTAATTGAACATATATTGGTATTTCACTTTCAAAATCTATTTTTATAATCATTATTTTCACCTGTCTTTAGTTTATTTGGCAAGATTAGGAGATTTGAAAAATATGCCTTCTACAAGTATTTTACCATCATTTTCTGTAAAACTGGCAGTAATCTGAACATCTTTTTCTTCCTTGGAGTATTTTGAAGTGTATATTACAGTTTTAAATATCTTTTCATCTTTTTTCTTTTCAGCTGCAGCAGTAAATTTCTTAGACTCATACTTTCCTATTTTTTCACTAAAGGAAGTGCAAAGTGTTTTAAAACTTTCCTCTGTAATAGCTTTTTTTAATTCATCACTAAAGTCTTTTGAAAATTGTGCATAATCACCTTTTTCCACTGCCTGAAGAATATTTTCAGTTATTGGTCCAGCATATTCTACTTCTTTTTCAGTTAGCTTTTTAGTGCACCCGGTAAATATAGAAGCAATAACAAATACTGAACATAAAATTACAAATAGTTTTTTAAATTAATTATTCATGATATTTCCCCCTAATTATATATTTATCTTAGTTCTACTGATGGTCGTAACTTTTCCTCAGCTTTAAATTTGTTTTTGAATTTTAAAATTATTGTTATAGATATTAAAGCCATAATCATTACATAAAGCTCAATAAATATAGTATCCACTCTAAAATGCATCACTATCCCCAAAGGACTATCTAATAGAGCATGAAAAAGTATTGCATAAAGCAAATAAATATTTTTTCTATACTTTACGGCATAAAGTACCATTAAGGTCATAGCTATATGAATTATTATAGCAAATACTCTCTCTAATCCTGTGATAAGGAATAAATAGGATTTAGTGTTAACTAAAGATGCTTTCATTTGAACTATGACATTGGATGATATCCCACTTTTAGTTAACATAGCTTCAAACTTACCACTATCTATTGATAGTGAATAAATTAAATTATTTATGCAAACAGGGAGTATAAAAATTATAGCTTCTATCCCACCATGACCAGCACCAAAGGCTATACCGTTGTACCATTGATATTTATTTTTTAAGAAAAACTTAAAACAAATAAATCTAGCTGTTTCCTCAAAAATGCCTGCAGTTATGCCTAAAAAAAGAAAATACAGCATATAATCTTGCACATAAAATAATGCTAATAATAATAAAAGAACAAATTCTCCCTACAGTCGAGTATATATGTTGTCCACAGCAACGTCCGCAATCTGTTTGCTATAACCGTAGTAGCTTGTTTATTAAAAGGAAGCACTGCTGATACACCCTCAAAAGAAATCCGTACTTTTTCTACTCTTTTACCGAATCTTAACACTCTTAGAACATGGCTTGAAGAAGAGCAGTGCACTCATATTGCTATGGAAAGCACAGGGATATATTGGCAACCAATATATGCTGTTCTTGAAGATTTATTTAACAGTACCGTTACATTAGTTGTTACAAAGTGATTTTTTCCGAATGTATCTCAAACATCAGTCATCTCCAAAAGGGTATTTACTGACTAATAAAAAAGGGATTACTCACTTATCTTGTGAGTAATTCTTTATAAATCTAAGTAATCTATATTCAGCATTTTTAGAATCAACCCAGAAGTCAGGTAAAACTCCTAATCCATCTCTCCATTTTAAGTCATTATCTACAAAAGGAGTATTTCCAAAAAAAACATCAATCTTAGAGTTTGGTAAAACATATAGCCCTAAATTTCCAACATTACTCATTCCACTTGTGTTAGTACCTATAAAAAATGTGTTACTACAACTTCTTAATGTCTTTACAAAGCTTTCAGCTGCCGAAGCTGTACTCTTATTCATTAAAACAAAAATTAGCTTTTCATTATTAATATGAATTGATTCTTCATGTTTTACTTGTGACCAACCCATATATTCTGGTTCACTTTTTACCTTCTTATACATATCATTAATCTGCTGTTCAAGCTTAACATAGTCCTCTGATGATTCAGTCATTTTTTTACCTGTGTAAAGTAATGCTTCTTTTGAATTTTTGGTAAGTAATGTAGAACTAAAGCCTGGTGATTTATACTCTTGTTTTGTAAAATTTTTAATCCAATCGAAAGCATAGGCTTCGCTTCCACCAGAATTACCTCTTAAATCAATTATAACCAAGTCTTTCTTTGATACTTTTTTACCGTCTTCAGCAAACTCTTCAAGCTCTTTAGATGTTACAAAAGAATTTAAATCAATTACTGGTATATTATAAATTTCTTCATATGTATAACTGTTACTACTTCCCTTATGCACGTAATTTCTTGATGTATTCTCTAAATTAATGCTTATATTTTCCTCATTATTACCATCTTTAAATTTTATGTTCATCGGCAGTATATCTTCATTTCGCTCCTCTAATGCACACAATCTATATATAATATTTCCATTTTCATTTATAGACGGTTTAATATATTTTTCAGGATGCTCATTATTTATAGTAACAATATATTTCACATTATTTTGCAATTTCAGAAAATATGAATTATCCACTTTTTCCACTTCATATTCTTCAGTAGTGTACATAATATAATCCTTACAAGGCCTACAGGACCCTATTGAAAAATGTCCGTCTTGAATAAATTCTAATTTTTTACATATAACTTGTTCCAATGTATTAATTACAATTCCAAAATTTTCTTCCTTTAACTGCTTAATTTCTTTTAAAATGTTTTCTTTTGCTTTTAGAAATTTTTCATCTCCTCCAAAATAATTGTTTATAACCTTTAGCATACATTTTTACTCCCCACCCCCAATATTTTTCAATTCCTCTATATTAAAATACTTTGGAGATTGCATATGCATATTTAAAAAACAAGGAGTACTTCCTTTATTACCAGATAAATCTTCTGTTAAAACATTCAAAGGAAAACTATAAGCATTGTTTTGCTTTATAAGATTTCCCTTAAAATTAAATCCGTAATTTATATAAACTATTTCACCCTTTTTTAAATTCATAGGAAACTTAATGTCAGAAAGTAATTTATTATTAACTTTAATTTCTAATATATCTTTAACCTCTTTATTAAACTTATCATCTATTCCTATAATCTTTAAATCTTTATCCGCTGTAAAATTAGAACTGCCAGTATTATCACTGGATGATGAGGCACTATAAAATTTAAAATCACTGGCCACTAGCTCATCGCTAAACAGATATATCTTACCCAAATTTACATTCATGGTTTTCTCATCTGAGAATTCAATAATGGCTTTAGTAATAACCTTATTCTTATATTCCTCTGATATAACATTTCCATTGCCATTTAAAATATTAATTCTTATGTTTTTTAACATGTAATATCGCTTATCGCTATTAACATCAGTATCTGTAAAATTCATATGCTGCTTCCCTATTTCAGGAAATATAATACTGGTTATTACACTTTTTGAACTTAGATTTTGAATATAATATAGATCAAAAGTATTCATACCTTGTGGTATATCATAATAATGATTTATAAACAAAGGCTCTTTAATAACTTTATTTTGGTAATAAACAATATTTAAAGTCCAGCACAGCACTAAAATGGCCGACCCAAAAATCATGTATTTTTTATTGAAATTCATACTTATGACCCCTCTAGTTGTAAAACATTCTACTAACTCAATTTAACAAGAATATGCTATTCCCTTTTTTAAAAATGCATAAAAAAGTAAAACCACTTCAATCCAGTTAAAGTGGTTTATTACTTTAATTTTAAAATTACAGTTATAATGCTATGCAAAACTCTTTGCAAATAGTATCTGTATTTTATAATTCAATTAATATCTATAGGTGTACTTGAATTAGCTCTTGCAGCTATTTAATATTCTCCGTATTCACAGCCTGCATTTTTTATTTTGATATGATCAATTAAGGTCATTTTCTTTCTCTGCTTTTGATACAGTTTAATTTCTCCATAGCCTGTACCTCCATTCCATAACCTATTGTGCAGTTTTTGTCCACTAGGTGATTCATAGTTTATTAATAGCATTTCATCTTTAGGACATTCTAGTGTGAGTTCCATAATAGAATCTTTATTACTTGCATTTACTTTCCAAGTGTTTAGCTTTTCGCCCTCACAAAACTCAAAATCCACTTTCGATTTTATCCAAAATTCAGAAAAATTATACTCATACATCTCCCCTTCATAATACATTCCTATTAGAAGCTTTCGACCTAATGATAAACCTAACACCTTAGGTCGCCCACCTCCAACCCCAATAGCCGAATTGTTTAGAATCTTTCCATTGATCAGACTTTGCATATTACAACTGCTAATCCAAAGCCAGGGCGAAGTAAAATCACTGCCCCAGTTTTTATCGGCATACCCATAAGATTTTCCAGGAATAATATCATAGGTTACTCCATCAAAAACAACCGCACCCTGATACTCTGTTTTGATACCTTCTGCGTGCCAAAACATTTCAAATGCATTCATATCACGAAAAAATTCAGATGCTCCATATCCAACATTGTATGCAATTTTTTTATTTATAGCGATTTCCCAGCTCATCTCACCAGCATCACACATATATTCTGGATGCTCTAATTGTTCCTTAGCTGTAATAGCACATTTCCCTTTCATATATGTTTCACTCAATGTGCATTGTCCCATTTTCACATTCATGGCATAACCGCTGCAAGAAAAATCAGTTATTGAATAAAAATTATGAATCTGCTTGGCATTTTTTCCCCATGCACCTACCTTAACAAGTGCATATGATGGCTTTATGTGTTTAGCTTGATTCTCTGGGAGTTGCCCTAGGATAGGCTCATTTCCACCTAAATCAGGATTGCATACAAAATATTCGATAAAAAAGGTCTTTGCCTCTCCAGTTTCCTTGTTATATCCTGTAAAGTTGTGCCACCACCAATCATAGCCTTTTTTAGATAAAGCTCCTTTAAGCATAAACCTGTCACTATCTAAATCACTCTTATTCAACTTTAGCTTCCCCCTAACCTTAATTTATTTACTTCATTTACAATTTCATCAATTTCTTTTCCAGTATTTGTCACCAATTTATAATATATGCTTAGAACTTTCCCGGTCATATACCCCTAGGTCTATTTTAGTATTCATTTTATTCATATGTAGTTATACACTCTTATTAATTTTATCTCTTGATCTTAGTAATTGCAAGGACTCACCTTACTACATATTTCATTTTAAGAGGATGCCCACTTGCCAAGTGGGTGCCACCTATCTAGTAAATAATGATATAATATTATCATTAAACAAAAGAAATGATAATTATGTTAAAAGAAGGAGAACAAGCACCTAACTTCACATTAAAAAGCGAGCAAGGTCAAGATATAACTTTAAGTGATTTCAAAGGTAAAAAGATAGTTCTTTACTTTTACCCCAAGGATGATACCCCTGGCTGCACAAAGGAAGCCTGTAGTTTTAGAGATGTGTACGATGATATCCTTGAAGCCAACGCGATTGTAATTGGCATTAGTAAAGATAATGCTAGCTCACATCTAAAATTCAGAGACAAACATAATTTGCCTTTTTACTTATTAAGTGACCCTGACCATAAAGTTATTGAGTCTTATGGATCATGGCAGGAAAAAAAGATGTTTGGCAAAATATATATGGGAATTACCCGCTTAACCTATGTTGTTGATGAAAATGGCACTATAATTAAGGCTTATCCGAAAGTTAAACCAGATGAACATGGTGAAGAAGTACTGAAAATATTAAGAGGATAATGCTAAAAAAAGAGTCATAGGCTTTATAAGCCTATGACTCTTTAATATTGTTTTAAATTATTTTAGCAAAGATTTTATTGCAATTAATTCTTTACTTAGGTTATCATCCTTCATCATTTCAAGTGCAGAATTAAGTAGTACACGAACATCGTGTTGACCTTTATAAATAGGAGTAAGTCTCTTATTTAGATTTAAGAATTTATAAACAGCAATTTGTGCACCTCTAACAGAATAATCCATAGTAAATACTACATCATCTTTTATTTCACAGAATTGTCCAAGTAATGCTAAATTAGTTGAACCTTCTGGAATATTTTGAGGTCTATCGCCCTTTGCCCTAGTTAAAAACTGTGCTGTTGTAAAAGGTAATATACATGGTATACAAATAGATGTTTCAATAATCTTCTTCATATCTTCCTTAAAGTTTAGGTGATATAATACCTCAGCTAATATTTCCGCGCCGCTACAATCAACCATTCTCTTCTTTATAAAATCACCTTTTGCATATGGGAACAGTGAATAGCCCCATATAATTTCTATATCTTCAGATTGATTAAGAAAATGTGGTTGATTATGCAAAACTATTGTCATAAGCCATGAAGAATCTCTAAATGTCATATGAGCCCCAGTTCCTGGCTGATTCCCTGAGAATTCTATTATTTTCTTATACATTGTTGGATCTTTAAGTGTCACTGTGAAAGACTCCCACATCGACTGCTCAACTCGATCATCAAATACTTGTGGACTCCCAAACTCAGGACGACCGGCTGCAATTTTTTCCCATAAATCCCATGCTCCGCCTACATGTTTATCGTTAATTACTGGAGCTGTAGTCATTGATCCAAGACTTGTACCCGCTGTTAATGAACCGATAGTAGCAAAAGCAAGGTCTCCCTCTCCCACTTCTATTCTAGTTTCTTTTCCATCTTTTATACATCTGAATGCTGTAACTGTAGTTTCGGTATCTGATGGTTTAAATTCTAAATCAGTTACTCTTGTGTTTAATTCAAAATTAACACCTTGTGATTTTAACCATTCTGTCATAGGTAATAACATTGAATCATATTGGTTGTAAGGTGTACGACGTATTCCAGATAAATCTTTAAGTCGTGGTAATTCTTGTATAAACCTATGAAGATATCTCTTAAGTTCAACAGCACTATGCCAAGTCTCAAATGCAAAAAGCGTAGTCCACTGAAGCCAGAAATTTGTTTTAAAGAATGCTTCTGGAAAACAATCTTCAATAGATTTTGTTCCTAGTGAATCTTCAGAATTAATCATTATATCCATTAATGCCATTCTATCTGCACGGTCAAGTCCTAAAGTCGATACATCTAATATGTTAGCATCATTATCTATTAATCTAGCTTTTGCATGAGTATGAATTTTTTTGTTAAAAGCATTAAATTCATCAAGTATTGAAACTTTAGGATCAGTTAATGAGGGAATGCTTTCCATTATTCCAAAAGTACAAGCATATGCTTCTCTATCAAACATTCTTCCACCACGGATTACATAACCATCCTTAGCATTACCATTTCCATCCATACTTCCACCTGTGATGTTTAATTCTTCATATATATGAATATTTTTTCCTGGAACATGTCCATCTCTAATTAAATATATTGCAGCTGCTATTGATGCAAGTCCAGCACCAACCATATAAGCATTTGTTTTTTCTACATCAATTGTTTGATCAAAATTAAATCTCATTTTTAATACCTCCATTTGAAAATATACCATAAGCTATTAACCTACAGAAATTTTATATTTATTAATTTTACTACTTACAATAACTTGCAAGCACTTGCTATATGTATAATATAAATCCAAACGTCGAGAAGGTATACAATCACTTTCATTAAAATGTCTTAAAACCATACATATAGCTTATAATGTATAAATATTTTTACAAATAAATAGCTATCACCCATATGTCCAGTAGCTAGTTGCAAGTTAAAAAAATTTCCCCTAAAGCATGTCCAGTTATGCCTTAGAGGATAATTAAAATATTAATTATACATTCATTGGTCTATTTTTCCTAGTAGGTGCAATCCAAACTTCTCCGGTTCCTTGGAAGGTCTGTAGATATCCTTCGCGTTTTGATTTTTCTATTTTTGTTTCTATTTTACCTCTTATGACAATTGAAAAATTACCATCAATTTTTAATGTCTCATTATTTAGCTCATAAATTAGAACTTCATCAAAGGGAACCTCACTCTCTAAAACTGCGATACCACTTCCACTTAGTTTGGGTTGTCTAAATCCGTCTCCGCTTACTAAACCTGTAGCAATGTTTTTATTTGTATGTACCGAAAGTTCAATGCTGTCTTCACAACAATAAAACATTCCATCATCTAAAATAAGCTCTTCATTAGATAATTCTAAAATATAAAAATACTTATATGAAGGATCTAAATATATTTCACCATATTTACCATAATATTTTGAGGTAAATGAGGCTTCTCCTGTACCAACATTCTTGAAAAATCCCTTAGAGGCAGATGGTGCATTTTTTTGAATCTCAATTTGGATTGGTCCCTTCATAAATTGAAGCTCCCCAGGTTGTACAAGTACTCCTCCACCATTAATATTAATTCTAACTTGACGAAGTTTTTCCCCACCATATTGTGTAGGTATAGTATTTGTCGAAGCAGCATTAAAAACACCACCACTTCTAGGTTTTTTATATTCGAGTACTTCGAATATGGTATTATTATCGCTTGTTGACGTATCTATTATTCTTACTGCATCTGAAAAGTCAGGATTAAACATAATTAATTTCCTCCGCTATTGTATTTATTACTACCGTTATTCTTGTTTATTTTACCATTGCAAACACCATTTTTCAAATTTTAGGCAGCATATGGTATATAATAAGATGGTGTGATTAACAATAATACTGAAAATACCAGCATGTAAATGCCTCTATTTGAATAAGTTTATAAAAAACTTTATAGCAAGAATAATAAGCCTTTCGAAACAAAAACATATATTCTTTTACGAAAGCCTCATAAACATTAGTTTATGGGGCTTAAAGATTGAGGCATGATAATTGGATTATCCATATCATCTACTAAAAAAGAGTTTCTGCTATTTTAGTTAAACTTTGAGATAGATTGTGCAGTTTATCACTGCTAGCTGATAATTCTTGAGCTTGAGCAGCCTGCTGCTGGCTAATTGCGCTTGTATTCTATTAATCTCACTATTCATATTTTGTGAACTGCTAGCTAATTCCTCTGCAGAGGCAGCGAATTGGTTAACAGAATTTGATAATTCTTCTGAAAATGTTTGTAGTCCTTTTGAAGAGTCTACGACAGACCGCTCCTTTGCTTGTGAGATTCCAACCCCCTATGTTTTATTGCATATAATTAAAATCTCATTCCATAAAATTTAAGTCAATGTATATCCACCATCAACTAAAATTGTTTGACCAGTAATAAATCCACCAGCCTCAGAGCAAAGCATATTTGCAATTCCTTTGAAGTCTTCAGGGAATCCCCAACGTCCTACTGGACATTTTGCAGCAACTACTCTATCCATCATTAATTTTTTCATTGGTGGGTTTGCAGTCATTTTAGTAAAAATAGGACCTGGGGCAATTGCATTTACAGTAACTCCATAAGGAGCTAGTTCAAGTCCGAAGGATCTAGTAACTCCTCTTATTGCATGTTTTGTAATTACATAAGGTGACATTCCAGAACGCATTCCTAAATAACCAGCGATTGAAGATACATTCAAAATTCTTCCACCATTGCCGGCTTTAATGAAGTATTTTCCTGCTTCTGCGGTAAGTGCAACAACTTGATTTAAATTTATTTGCAAACAGCGTTGATATTCTTCTTCGCTGTAAGTATCCCCAACAGGATTATGTGATTCTACTCCTGCGCCATTTATTAGTATATCAATTTTTCCATATTCTTTTAAAGCTGCAGGTATAATAGTACCTACTTGTTCTGGTTTTCCTACATTAGCATGTATTGGGAAAAACTTTTGTCCCGCAGCTTCAACAAGAGCTTTTGTTTCTTCATATGATGTACTTGAATATGTGCCGGCAATATCTACCCCCGCTTCTGCTAGGCCTACTGCGATTGCTTGACCAATTCCAGTTGCTGAACCCGTAACTATAGCTACTTTTCCCTTAATATTTGATAGAACGTTTACATTTTTCATAATTTATTACCCCCACTTATAATCTATTATTAATATAGCATAGTGTATCATGATGAAAAATCTGTTGCTATATTAAATAATCCAAAAACTATTGTCTTAGTTGTGCGAAATGCACTATAATAGAATTGAGGTGAATTATGAGTATAGATTTTAATGGCTTACGTGAATATTTTTTTAAAAAAACCAAAGAAGTTTACTTTGATATTGAACCCGAAATCAGTTTTGTTGATACAGAGTTAATTACTGATGAAACAACACTTTATTTGGAAGATTATATATATGTTGGTTGCACTTCTATGTTCAAGGGTAATATATATAAATTAACCAATGCATGCTTTATTTTGATAAATGATGATTGTACAATATTAGAAAAATGTATTAACAATAACTTAAAAATAATTGAGATAAAACCAAATGAAAATATATTAGAAATTTTTAATGAAGTAAAAGCTTTCTTTCGCAGAGACATAAAATATAATCAATTTAAACTATCATTATTAGAAGCCTTTCTTTCAGGTGAAGGCCTATGTAAAATAATAAATATCGCTTCAAAATTAATTGGAAATCCTCTGATTGTTATTGACCTCAGTTTCAAAGTGTTAGCTAGTTCACCAGTAGAAAATATTACTGATTTATTGTGGATGGATAATGTGAAAAAAGGATATTGTTCTTATGAATTTATTGCTGAATTAACAAAATTAGAAACTTTAAAAAAAGGAAGAAAAACAAAACGTCCCTTTGTTGTCACTTGCCCTCTAAGTCCTATCAAAAAAATCGCATTCAAAATACAAATAAACGATAAAACTATAGGAAATATTTTATTACTTGAATGTGAAAAACAAACTGATCCTGATGACTATAATTATTTGATATTAATAAGTGAAATAATATCAAAAGAATTAGGAAAGAAGCAATTCTATAAGAATACGAAAAATGTTCTAAGTGAGGAAATATTATATGATCTATTAGAAAATAACATAAAAAACCGAACACTAATTGAAGAAAGATTGAAAAATTGCACTTTAGTATTTAGTAAGCATATTTTTGTGTTAGTAATTGATATATCCAATTTTGAACTTAAACAATCCGTATATTCCAGGTATTTGAGTTCTACACTATTAACCCTTTTTCCAATGAGCAATTCAATTTATTATAATGGTGCTATTGTAATAATAGATGATAGAGAAGAGTTTGTAGAAAAAGAAAATAAAACCCAACTAGTTAAAAATTTTTTAGTAGAAAACAATTTAAAAATGGGAATTAGTAGTGAATTTTCTTCAATAGAAGATTGTAGTATTTATTATCATCAAGCAATAAGGTCCTTAGAAATAGGAACCATCATTGGCGAAGAACAATATATATATAAGTATGAAGATATTGAGCCTTATAATTTTATTTATATGTCAAAAAATCAAATATTAAAAGAAGACTTTTATAATAATTCAATATACATACTAAAAAGGTTCGATGAAATAAATAGTTCAGAATTGTATAAAACATTATGCACATATTTGAAAAACAATCATAATATGACAAAATCATCAGAAGAATTATTTATACATCGGAATACTCTAAGGTATAGATTACAAAAAATTGTAGACCTTATAGGGCTAGATTTAGATGAAAATGATAATAGCTTTAAACTATATTACGCTTGCAAATCAATAAATTTTTATAAGAAACTTATTAATTCACAGAGTGTTGAAAAATAAATAATTCCACTATAATCTCTGATTTTTCAGGGATTATTTTTATTTATTGCATATAATTTTACTAATAATATGTGCTATAGTGCATAACGCACAATGACTATAATGGTTTTTGGATTTCCATCCATAGTAAGCTATTTTCTACAATGTTATACTTCAATTAATATAAAAGACCAGCAATAATTTATGGGAGGGTAATATACAATGAAATATGGAAAGCTTTTCAGCAAAGGTAATATAGGTAGCTTAGAAATAAAAAATAGAATAGTAATGCCTGCAATGGGAACGAATTTGGCTTCCTATAATGGGGAAGCATCCAATGAAATCATTGCTTATTATGAAGAACGAGCAAAAGGCGGATGTGGTCTCATAATTACTGAAATTACTAGAATAGACGATGAAACAGGAGCAGGAATGCCCAATCAATTGTGTTCAATGAACTTAAAACAAATTCCAAGGCTAGAAATGCTTTCTAGTAGAATGCATAAATATAACACAAAAATATTCTTACAATTACATCATCCAGGTAGAGAAAATCACGCTATGATGATAGATGGTCGTCAGATAGCTGGTCCAAGTCCTATAATGTCATCAGCTATCGGCGAAATGCCTAGAGAAATGACAATAGCCGAAATCGAAGGGTTAGTTGTAAAATTTGTAAAAGGTGCTGTTTTTGCACAAATGGCTGGTATCGATGGAGTAGAAATTCATGCTGCCCATGGATATCTTGTTGCACAGTTTTTGAGCCCACAATCCAATCATAGAGAAGATAAATATGGTGGTAGTTTTGAAAAAAGAATGAGATTCATAACTGAAATAATCATGGGCATACATGCAAAATGTGGTGCTAAATTCCCAATATCAGTAAGAATTGATGGAAATGAATTTGTTAAAGATGGCATAACTTTAGAAGAAGCTATTCAAGAAGCCGTTTATTTAGAAAAATTAGGAATAGATGTTATTAATGTAAGCTCTGGAACCTATGAATCAGTTACTACAATAATAGAACCGATTTCATACCCTCAAGGTTGGAAAAGGCATTTAGCAAAAGCTATAAAAGAAGCAGTTAAAATTCCTGTAATCGCTTGCGATGTAATTAGAAAACCTGATATGGCAGAAACTATATTAACTGAGGATAATTTGGATTTTGTTGCACTGGGTAGAGCACAGTTAGCAGATCCAGAATGGGGCAAAAAAGCAAAAGAAGGTCGCGAAGACGATATCAGACCTTGCATATCATGCCTTAACTGTATAGAAAGTGTTATGAAATGTGAAAACATAAAATGTGCAGTTAACCCAAGGGTTGGACGCGAATTAGAATATCCTGATTTTCCAAAGACGGGAGAAGGTAGGAAAGTTGTAATTGTTGGAGGTGGTCCTGCAGGAATGGAAGCTGCAAGAGTTCTAGCATTAAAACAATTTGTCCCTATAATATTTGAAGAAAAAGAATATTTAGGTGGAAATGTATATCTTGCCACTAAGCCTCCACTAAAAGAGAAGTTGGATTGGTTTCTTGAATATCAAAAATTAGCAATTAAAAAGTTAAATGTTGATATAAGGTTAAATGAAAAAGCAACTTTAGCAAAAATTAATGAAATTAAACCATATGCAGTATTTATTGCAGCTGGATCAAATTCTATAATACCAAATATTCCAGGAATAGACCAAAGCTTTGTATATACATCAACTGATATTTTAGAAGGTAAAGCTGTATTAGAAAATAAAAATATAGTAGTTGCAGGTTCTGGAATGACTGGTCTTGAAATAGCTGAGCTATTAACTTCTAAAGGAAATAAAGTAACTGTAATTGAGATGGCAGATAAAATCGGACCTTCCGGATATCTACCTAATGTAATAGATATAAGTATGAGACTTGCAAAAGCTGGAGTGTCACTTATGCCTTGCAGCAAACTTATAAATATTAAAGATGGCGAAATAGATATTGAAAATACTAAAGATCAAAAATTGACTGTGCTAAAAGCCGATGCAGTAGTCTTATCTTTAGGTGTTAAATCCAATAACGAAATAGTACACGAAATCGAAGAAAATTATGATATTGTTGAATTATTAGGTGATGTTAATAAACCAGGCAGAGTTGTAGATGCAGTTTTAAATGGATTTGAAAAAGCATATGTGCTTTAGTAAGATATAGAATTATATAAAAATAAAACTAATTAATTGAGGGGGCTTATATTATGTATAGTTTTACAAAGACAATGGATCAAATTAAGTCATTACAAGGAAATCAGACAATATTTTACGGGGCAGAAGTATTAAATACAGTTTGGGAAACAAAACCAGAAATTATAGCAAAATTACTTCCAGCTCCACTTAAACCAGTAAAAAACAAACCATTAGTTTCGACTTTTGTAGCAAATTATCCTAAAACAAGCTTTTGTCCTGCATACAAAGAAGCTGGATTGTTTATCCTTGCAGAATTGGACGGAGTAGTAGGTAGGTATTGTTTATCTATGCCAATTACCGATGGAATGGCAATGTCAATGGGAAGAGAAGTATGTGGACTTCCAAAAAAAATGGCAAACATAGATTTTGAAGTAAAAGATGGAAAAGCAGTAGGTAAAATTAGCCGTAATGGAATAGAATTTTTCACAGTTAATGCTGATGTATCAGGAAAATTAAATGAAGGTGGTAAAGTTTCCGAACTCAATGAAGCTATAAGTGAATTTATGTATAATGTAACCTATGCAAAATCAGCAGATGGTTGTGGTTTTTTATTAAGTCCTACTTTAATAAAACAAAAATTAGCAATAGCTGATATAACAGAAGATAAATTAGCTACATCCACTGTAGTTATGACAGATTCTCCACATGACCCTTGGGCAGAACTTGAAGTAGTAAGAATGATAGGTTCTCAATATATGGTTAGTACAAATACATTAGAACCTGGCGAAAATATGTATTTCAACAAAATTGATCCTATGGGATTTGTTCCATACTCATTCACTAAATGGGATTGGTGGTCTAAATAGTAACAAATATCTAAATGATTTTAATATAAAAGGAACCTGTACCACCTACTTGTAGGATTGGTACAAGTTCCTTTTATATTTAAAAAGCTGAAACTTTATCCACATTATAATGTCTTTAGTTATGAGTTATCAACAACCAATCAACTTTCATTAAGATCCTGTAGACTTATAATTTCTAACTCCAAACTTCCATACCCCATAACTAAGCCCCAAAAATACAATAGTATATAAGGGTGTTAACGCTAACCCTATATTATCTGTTTTACCTAACAAATAAAGCAAGGGATAATACTGAACACAAGCTAGAGGCACAATATATGTGAAAAACTTTAATATTGCATTTCCATATATATTCATAGGGTACTTCCCAAATTCTCTACCTCCGTCAGTAAAAATATTGATAAACTCCAATCCCTCTATAGTAAAAAAGCAAAGTGCTGCGTATATTATATATAGTCCCATAAATAGGAACACACCTCCTAATATCATTCCAATATATACAAGTACTTTTTCTAAATTCCACTGGACTACATCCCTTGAAACTGCATAAATCAAAACAAGCAGTGCTTGTATAAATCTCCCAAATGAAGTGAATTCTATGGTTGATACAAATACGAGAAAAATTTCATTACAAGGACGTATCATAATCAGGTCAAACCCACCACTGGATATGGTAGATGAAAATGTTTTAAACCCATAAGCAAAACATTCTGCAATAGAATATGCCATTAAGACTACGGAATAAGAAATCAATACTTCTTCAAAGGTAAAACCTTGCACACTATCAAATCTAGCAAATAAATAATATAATCCTAAAAATGACGTAAAAGATATGAAAAACTGACCTATAGTCGTTAATATAAATGAAATTTTGTATTCCATCGCACTTCTTATATGCATTGATAAAAATTTTAAATATAGTTTCATTTAATTAACCCCCTTGTACCACAGCATTGTTAACTGCACGTTTCATCAAATATTTGCCCAGTATAATAAGTACAATTAGCCAAAATAATTGTAATAAGATACTAAATAGCACTTCCCTTCCCTTAATATTTCCACTATAAATACGAAATGGTGTATTCTGCATAGAGGCAAAAGGCAATAGTTCTACAATATTCTGAATAGACTCTGGTAAAAAAGGAATTGGAATTATTCCTCCAGATAAGAATTCCATAAGTGATAGTGCCACCACTCGAATACCTATAGGCGACAGTGTAAAAAATGTAATTACATAAATTAGCATTGAAAAGGCTACAACTACACCAAATCCTAGAATCATTGAGATTAAAAAGGTGACTGTTAAATTTAAGCTTGTTATCATACTTAAGTTATAAGGTTTTGGTAGTAGCGATGCTACCACTAAAATTGGTACACAACGAATTGCTGTTTTAGAAAAACGACTAGACAAGCTTTTTATGTACCACATATTATACAAATCAAGCGGTCTACAAAGTTCATATGCTATACCTCCTGATGTAATTGACTCTAGAATATCCGCATCCAAAAACCAAGTCATGAACAAATTCATGAAGGCCTGCTGTAGCCAAAAGTAAGAAGATAATTGTGCAAGTCCCATAGGAAATGCTTCTGGGCTAGAAATATAAAATGCTCTATATATTAATATTTGCATTAATCCCCATATAAATTGTGTTACAATCCCCGCCAGTGCAGCAGCACGGTATTGTATCCCACAGTTAAAACGAATCTTAAAAAAGGAAATATATACTTTTCCATCATCAACTTTATTTTTAATCTTATCACCAAAACATGGTTTTAAAACTTCATTTTCTATTTTCATACTGCATATTCCTCATATAAGGATAGGACAATTTCCTCTGCACTTGTTCCAGTTATAGAAATATCCATAACCTCTAACTTACTACATAAGAAACTGATGGCATGTGAAACACTTGTAATCTCTGTATCTACAGTAATAAACAATCTTCCTCGCATATGCTCTAATATTTGAATTCCCTTTAATTCTGCTTTGTTTTTCTGTTGAAAGAGCTTCAGTAAAATTTCCCCCTTATAATACACTTCTATTTTTTTACTTTTAGAATATTTCTGCTTTAGCATATCCATGGTTCCATCTAACAAGACGTTCCCTTTACCAATAAATATAATGCGGTTGGTCATAGCTTCAATATCTTGCATATCATGAGTTGTTAATATAACAGTTGTTTTATATTCTTTATTAATTTCTGAAATAAAATTTCTAACTGCAATTTTAGATACTGCATCAAGTCCTATGGTAGGTTCGTCTAAAAATAGTGTTTTAGGATTATGTAGCAAAGAAGCACCAAGCTCACATTTCATGCGTTGACCTAAGGATAACTGCCTTGCAGGTACCTTTAACAAATCTCCAATATTTATTAATTCTGAAAGTTCATTAACTCTTTTGTTATATTTATTTGTATCAATATGATAAAGCTCTTTTAATAGCAAGAATGTATCACCCACGGGAACATCCCACCACAATTGAGACCGCTGTCCGAATACAACACCAATTTCTCTTACATGATTCACTCTGTCCTCCCAGGGAGTCCTTCCATTAATAACACAGCTTCCACTATCCGGTCTTAAAATCCCGCCCCAACAAGCAAAATAAAATAAAATAAGATATTAACCAATGACATTTTTTTGTTTTGTAATTTAATAGGTTTCATATCTATTCCTCCTTACCCGTTCTTGTAAATACAAACTGAATAATAGTTAGTATTAATATCATAATAAATAAAATAAATGCAGCCGCCGATGCTGTTGCAAATTCCCAGTGGCGATAAAATTTATCAAAAATATAATAAACTATGGTCAAACCACTTTGTAATGGTCCAGGCTTCTGGCTATATAAAATATAAACCTCATCAAATAATTTAAAGGCACCAATAATTGATGTAATAGATAGAAATACCATAGTAGGCTTTATAATAGGAATGGTAATATTCCATATTCTGTGTAATTTAGAGGCTCCGTCCATTCTAGAAGCCAACTCGTAACGTTTATCCACACTTTGAAGCCCAGCTAAAATAATAATAATTTTATAACCAAGACCCTTCCATATACTTAAGGCTACTAAAATAGGTATAGTCATATTAGCATCTGTAAGCCAACTTATCTTAGCCATACCAAACATACCTAAAAATGCATTTGCAAGTCCATAATCTTTATTAAGCATCCATCGCCATACAATTGATACAGCTGTTGTTGAGGTAACAAATGGCAAGAAATATGCACTTAGAAAAAACTTTTTAAATCTAATATTTGTATTTAATATCAATGCAATAATTAATGCTACAATAATTCCAAGTGGAGCGGCGAAAAACGCAAAAATACAAGTATTTCTAAGTGCCAAATGAAAGTCTGGATCCTTTAGAACATAAATGAAATTGTCTAAACCTGTTTTGTATACTGTATCTGTTAAATAGTCAAACTTTGTGTAAAATCCCATGGTAAAAGACTTGAAAATAGGATAAAACTGAAATACCCCAATTATAACTAAGGCTGGCATAAGATAAAGAAGTGCTCTCATATTATTATTCTTTTTCAAATTGAATTTTTTCATATTACACACTCCTTGAATTTAGATACTATATACAACCACCAATAAATATTTAGAGTCTTTTATTTAAATATATGTACACGTTTTATCGTAAAATCTACATGGTCACCAATATCATAATTATTATCCCAACTTACACAAGCGGTTAAAATTATATTCTCTACTGAAAATTTAATATGTACCTCTTTCCCAAGAGGTTGCATACTTACAATTATTCCAGATAAATCACTCTTATCCTCACATAAAATTAAATCCTCTGGTCGAATTCCTAATAGGTGGTTACCGCTGACATAGTTTTTAGAATTATAAATATAATCTGCTTGTATCTCACGTTTTTTATCAACTAGTGTTATGAAGACCTTTTTCTCCACTAACATACCATTTATAAAATTCATTGGTGGATTACCTAAGAAACCTGCTACAAATCTGTTCTTGGGTTCCATATACATTTGTTTTGGTGATGAATACTGCTGTAAGTTGCCCTTATCTAACAACAAAATCTTATCTGAAATGCTAAGGGCCTCTTCTTGGTCATGGGTAACAAATATAGTTGTAATCTTTAGTTTTCGTTGTAAACTCCTAATTTCATCTCTAAGCTCAATACGAAGTCTTGCATCTAGATTGGATAGTGGTTCGTCAAGTAATAGTATTTTAGGATCTTTTACTAAGGCTCTTGCAATTGCCACACGTTGTTGTTGACCTCCAGATAATTTGGAAGGCCTACGGTTTAATAACTCTTCAATTTGCAAAATCTTAACTACTTCTAGAACCTTATCTACTCGGCACTTCTTTTTCCACTTACGCATCTTTAATGGAAATTCGATATTTTCCATAACCGTCATATGAGGATAAAGTGCATAATCCTGAAACACCATTCCAATATCCCTAAGCTCTGCCTCTACATCATTCACGTTTACTCCATCAAAATATATATTGCCTGCTGTGGGCTTATCTAATCCCGCAATCATAGCCAATGTTGTACTTTTACCACAACCACTTGGTCCTAAAAGGCATACTAAGCTTCCATCCTCAATATCAATATTTAACCCGTTAACCGCCAGCACGTCTTTATATTGTTTTGATATATTTTCTAATCGTATTTTCATGGGTTTGCTCCTCTAATCGATTCCAATTATTTTCTGCAATGCATCCTTTAGCCCTACCATCCGTAAATATATTTCATTTTTCTTCATCATTTCTTCTAATACTTCCATAAAAACACCTTTTTCACTTTTTACATTAACCCTTTGTATTACTTCATTAATGTCCTCTAATCCAGAAAACTCTCCTCCCCATTTACCACAGCAAGTAATGTTCACTCCACAACTCGGACTTCCTTCAATGCCGATAATACCAAGGACTTCGAATTTGTCTGTCTCATTTACATATTCCTTCATCTGTAATATGATGGGCTCTAACATTTTTCTGCAGTTATCTCTAAAAAAAGGATTATCAAATTGGTCTTTTGTATGACCCCAACGATTAGAACCATACATTTTAAATTCCGGACAAGGTAACTGAACAAAATGTATATCCTCTTTAATTGCTTCACATAAAAATTTTTTTCTGTCCATTTCTTCTTCCGTAATATCTTTTCTATTATAATAAACGACCTTTGATGCAGTATTTAACACACAATGACTTACAAAAACGATTTTCTTTTTATCCATTATTTTCCCTCCATATATATTAAATTACATTTTAATTTATTACATTAAATCTAAATATACCACATTCTATTTATCATTAAAAATTCAAAATGCTAATAGATATGGCAGCAGCGATAGAAAATAACTATAAGGTAAAATGCTTATTTTCCAAAGTAATTAATAAGCTCACCGTTAATTTATGTATAAATTAATTCTATCTATTATAATGAAATGTAACATATTGCAGTATTATGTAATATATTGTGGTATTATGTTAGAAAGGATAGTTGTATTAAAATTAAAATACAATCAAATTATAATAGAAGTTTTTTGAGAATCGAGGTTAATTATTATGTGTAAAAATAAAAGTAGACGAACTATGGTATTGGGGTATTTTTCTATTGCTTGTTTATCACTAGTTATAATATTATTTAGTATTTATAGTATGAATAAAGTATGTATAGAGTCTGATTTTATTATAAAAAAAATACTTCCAGCAAAAACATTTTCAACAGAAATTCTAACATCATTAATTAACCAAGAAACAGGTATAAGGGCTTATATTATTTCAGAAGACAAAAGTTTTTTAGAGCCATATTATTTAGGACACAATCAATTGCAAGGATATTACAATTCTCTTGGTAATTTGAAACATACGGCAGTAGGAATGGACACTGCTAATCAACTTGATGCTCAGATGAAATCCATCGAAGCATTTTTTAAAGATCAAATATCCTTAGTTGATAATGGAAACTCAGCTCAGGCAAAATCCAACTTAATTAAAGGTAAAAATTTAGTTGATAAGTTTAGAGTCACTGATAATCTACTGATAAACAAAATTAATTTAGAGGTAAATATATCTCGTAACAAAGTTGCAAATACTCAAATAATTCAACGATGCCTATTAGCCTTCTTAGGTTTTATACTTGTTGTGTGTAATCTTCTCTTTGTTAGGTATATATGGAATTACACCTATGAAGAAGTTAAGAAAAAAAATGAAATCAATAAAGAATTACAAAAATTACTTATATCACATGAAGAATTTACTGCAAACATTTCACATGAACTTAAAACACCATTAAATGTAATTTCTTCAGCTATACAACTATTTCAAATGTATTGCAATAATGGTTCATTAGACCAGCGCAAAGACACAATAATTAAATATCTTGACTCAATGAAACTAAATTCTTATAGGTTATCAAAACTTATAAATAATATAGTTGATTCATCAAAAATTCAAGCAGGATTTTTCAAATTAAACTTATCCAATAACAATATAGTGGAAGTTGTAGAGGACATAGTGATGTCCGTAACTGATTTTACTGATAGCAAAGGTTTACATATTGTCTTTGATACAGATACAGAAGAAAAAATTATTGCTTGTGACCCCGAAATGATACAAAGAATATTATTAAATCTTATATCAAATGCCATAAAATTTTCAAAGGTTGGGGATGAAATATTTGTAGAAGTTGTTGATAAAAATGAGTTTGTTGAAATATCCGTTAAGGATGATGGAATCGGTATTGAAAAAAAGAACTTAGATATAATATTTGATAGATTTAAACAAGTAGACAAATCGCTATCAAGAAATGTAGAAGGCACAGGTATTGGCTTAAGTTTAGTTAAGTCTATTGTAGAGTTACATGGTGGTAGTATATGTGCTGAAAGTGAATTTGGAAAAGGAAGTAAGTTTATCGTTTCACTACCTTCAGCCAAGGTAATTGGGGAAAATAATCTATATAATAGCAAAGTAAAAAGTGAAGATGAAAGTATAAAAGTAGAACTTTCAGATGTTTATTCCTAATTGCTTATAAGCTTAATATACACTAATAACGTTAAAAGTGAATATGTTACTATAAATGGAGGATCACGAGTATGATAAATGCATTACATATTAAATTCAAGTGTCTAAATACCATTACTATTTTTTTATTTAGTATTAGTATTGTTGGTTGTAGTTCTGCAAAAATTGTACCTTTAAATAATACTACGCAGCAAACATCAATAAGTGTACAGGTTACGGAGAGTACAGTTATTACATTCCCAGATAAGAATTTAGAACAAACAATAAGAGAGGAAATACAATGCCCCACTGGAGATATTTTAAAGGATGATGTTGATAAGATAACAAAACTTCAAAACACTGAGGGCAAACATATTGCGAATCTTTCAGGTATAGAGCATTTAACTAATTTGTCCTCGTTAGATTTAGGTAATAATCAAATCAGCAACGTAGGTCCTTTAAAAGATTTAACTAGCTTGACTAATTTAAATTTAGCTACTAACCAAATAAGCAACATAGAACCTTTGAAAAATTTAACTAACTTAACTAATTTAGATTTAGGTACTAATCAGATGAGTGACATTGAGCCTTTAAAAGGTTTGACTAACTTGACTAATTTGAATCTAGCTGCTAATAAAATGAGTAACATAGAATCGTTAAAAAATCTAACTAAGTTGACTAATTTGGATTTAGCTACAAATCAAATGAGTAACATAGAGCCTTTAAAAGGACTTACTAACTTGACTAATCTAGATTTAGCCACTAATCAAATCAGCAATATAGAATCTTTAAAGGGTTTAACTAACTTAATTGATTTAGATTTAGCTACTAATCAGATGAATAATATAGATTCCTTAAAAGGTTTAACCAACTTGACTAGTTTAGATTTAGCTACTAATCAAATGAGTAACATAGACCCTATAAAGGAATTAGATAACTTAATTGAGTTAAATTTAGAAACTAATCAAATTAAAGATTACTCTCCGGCTGTAGTTTATTGTAAAAGCATAGTAAATATAGACATTGCCAACACAGACATTGCACCTAAACAAAAGATAATAAGTGGTGGTAATCAAGTTACAGATAGTCCAGTTATTACATATCCAGATGATAATTTTGAAAAATCAGTAAGCGATACAATACAATCTCCTATTGTAGATATTTTGAAGGGTGATGTTGATAAGATAACAATCCCTCAAAGCAATACTAATATTTCAGGCATAGAAAATCATACTGAGTCAGATTTAGATACTAACAATATCAGTAATATAGATCGTTTAAATTAACCTATTATTTAGCCTTACTTAACGCATCCTGAGCTGCACTAATAATTCCTTCACAGCTATAAGTAGCTCCTGATATTGTGTCTACTGAAGTGGATTGAGTTGAAATTATTTCTGAAATTATTCCACTTTCAACCCTTTCATAAAATCTTGGAGTATCTTCATTTGATACTGTTTTAACATTAGTAATTGTATTGTTTTTTATTGTAACTGAGATTTCAGTTGTACCACCTTTAAAACCGGAACCAGTTCCTATATAGGTTCCATCCTTATAATTGTTTTGATTTATTGCAGTTGAGCTGTCGCTGTCACTTATGCTAGTAGTACTTGATTCTTCAGAACTATCAGCTGCATTATTAGAAGTTGAATCTTCAGAAGTGTCAATTGTATTATTAGTAATTGACTCTTCAGAACTTTCAGTTGTACTTGTAGAAGTTGTACTCTGTGATGAACTTGTTTCTGCTTTACTTAACGCATCCTGAGCTGCACTAATAATTCCTTCACAGCTATATGTAGCTCCTGATACTGTATCTACGGTGGTTGATTGAGCTGAAATTATTTCAGAAATCATTTCACTTTCAACCCTATCATAAAAATTTGGAGTATCTTCATTTGATACTGTTTCAACATTAGTAATTATATTATCTTTTATTGTAACTGAGATTTCAGTTGTACCACCTTTAAACCCCGTACCGCTACCTGTATAAGTTCCATCAGTATATTTTTGAGAGGCGCTATTTGTACTAATACTTTCGTTGGTACTAGTTGCTGTACTTAATCCACTTTGAGCTAATGCAGCTCCCCCTAAATTATTAACAGTATAAAGGCCTACCATAGCAGCTATCGCTAAAGAACTAGCAAGTTCAGGATTTATATTTTCTCCAAGAACATTTACCTTAGTATTATTTCTAGGGCACGTTTCAATGCATTTAAAACAGTTAATACAATCTCCACCACGCACACTTTCAACTTCATAAAGTGATAACCCCATTGAACAATTATTTGTACACAATCTACAACTTCCACATTTATCAGTTGGCTTTTTAATCTTTAATATACCTATTCTAGAAAATATATTAAAAACAGCTCCTAAAGGACATAAATATCTGCAGAAAAATCTCTCTACGAAAAACGCTCCTATAGATATTAGAATTAATAATATAACTCCTATAGTATAATCGGATAATACCTGTGGAAAATTCGTTATTTGCGCAAAAGCATCCCAAGGACTACTTGTATCCAAAACTTTGCTTCCCATGGTCCATACAACAATTACAAGTAATAATAACACTATATATTTTACGTATTTTAGAGCAGCATCTACCTTTTTATCTACTTTAAAGTTAATTTTAAATACATTTTTAGATAGCAAATGAAGTAAATCATTATAGGTTCCAAAAGCACAAATCCAGCCGCAGAAAAATCTACCAAGCACAATAGTTATAACAATTGCTGTTATGAATTCAATTAAACTAGGAAAGGCTGCAATAAGATTAAAGTCACCTTTAATAATCATTTCATAAATACTTTTAAGTCCTGAAAAGGCTAATATAAATAAGCCCGGCGATAAAACAAATAGAATAAGTTGTGTTATCAGTCTAAATATTTGTATTTTTTGTATTTTCTTTTTCATCTTTATATCCCCTTAAAAACCATATTTTTAAACGTAAATTCCTTATTATTAAGTGTAATATTTTCTCTAATGCCTGACGTAACATAAATATCTTTATTTTTAGTTATAAATATGGCATCTACACCCTCTATTTCCTCTATTAATTTAATAGCCTTCTGTGTCCCCATAATATACACACCTGTAGATAATCCATCACCGTCAATAGAGTTATCAGAAATTACTGTAGCACTGACAATATCACTTTCTGATGGGAACCCGGTAATTGGATCTATTATATGATGAAATCTTTTACCATCCTCTTCAAAATATCTTTCATAATTACCGGAAGTAACCACTGCTTTATTAATTACATTTATGCTTAAGGCAAATTCACCACGTGTTTTAAATGGATTTTGAATACCAACACCCCAAGGTGTTCCATCCTTTTTTTTACCAAGAGCCAATATATTTCCGCCAAGATTTATGAGAGCACTTTTAATACCATTTTTCATTAAGACATTTTTTACTTCATCTGCTGCAAAACCTTTTGCGATACCTCCAACGTCAATTTCCTGATTTTTCTTCTTTAAGAATATTGAGCTAGTGTTTTTTTCTAAAACTATATCCTTGTAATTTACAACTTTGAGTTTCTCTTTAACTTCATTACTGCTTGGAATCCTTGCATCCTTTTTTCCAATACCCCATAATTCAACTATTGGTCTAATTGTTATATCAAATGCTCCTTTTGAAATGCAACAGTATTTTATAGCCTTTTGAATAACATAATAAGTATCCTCACTAACTATCTGTGGCTGATTGCCGGCATGTTTGTTTATTTTTGAGATTTCGCTCTGCTCTTTAAATACTGACATTTTATTATCTATTTCACAGAGCTTTTCAATTGATTCTCTAATAGCCTTTTCTGCATTTTTTCCATATACTTTTAATTCATTTAAAGTTCCAAGAGAATAAAATTCTCTAGAAATATAAGGTTTCTTATTATCGCCTGTTATAAATATTAAAATTAAAATAATTACTGTTAGTACAGACATTATAATTAATAAACTATCAGTAGTAAGCACCATAGCTATCAACCCTCCCTTCAATCTTTTAAATTCAGAATTACTGTATATAATTTCTATGTTTTAATTGTATCTGCAGTTAATGTCAAAGCGGTGTCAATATAATGTTAGTTTTGTTTGTTTTGTGTATTTTTTGTAACTTTTCATAAAATGGAATTAATTTTCAATCAAAAAAAGTACCTATTAGGCACTTTTTTTCTTCATACATTCTTTTATGATTTCTCATTTTTAATTTTCTTTTTATCTTCATACATTCTTTTATCAGCAAGAGCAATTATGGTATCAATATTTTCTTCAGAACAGCGTCTTATTGCATATCCAAATGCTGCAGATATTTTAATGGTTTTATTTATATTAACTATTAAGCTTTTTTCTGAAATAATCCTTTTAACCTTTGATATGTAAATGTCTACTTGCTCTTCATTTATATTCTCTAATATTAAAAGGAATTCGTCACCACCCATTCTTAAAATAAGGTTACATTCAGAAAAAGCTTGTTTCAATATATCAGCAAAACATTTTAATAATTCATCACCAATAATATGACCATATTTGTCGTTAACTGTTTTTAAATCATTTACGTCAGAAACAATTATTGTCTGAGGATATTGACAAGTATCTAGTTTGTCTTTTACTTTATCATTATAGTAATTTCTATTGTAAATGTTTGTTAATGTGTCCGTATATAAAAGGTGTTCCTTTTCCCTAAGCAAAGATGTTTTAATTTTTTCACTTAACAACTCTTTAAATAATTTAATTACAAACAATATTATTAGAAATATCAAAGCAGCTAGACCCAGAATTACAAAAATAAGGCTTTTATATTTTTCATTGCTTGTTTCATGAGGTACTTCAGCATAGCCTGCATTGAATAATTCATCCATATCCATAAGAGGAATAACCTTGTCAATTATACTTGCAAGTTCAGGAGTATTTTTTGAAATTCCATAATATAAGTATGAATCTGTACTTGTTGTTCCCTTTTGAACAATATCATATAACTGCATATTTTCAATATAAAAACGAAGTACACTTGGATTTTCTATAAGATATTCAACTTTTCCTTCTTGAAGTAGCTTTAGTGATTCCTGAATATTGTTAGTTTCTATAATATTTACACTGGTAAGGTTTTTCCTAAGATATTCATTGTGCCAAAAACCTTTTATAACAGCAACTTTTTTTCCTTCAAGCCCAAAAACATCATGAGCATCTTTGCTTCCTGTTTTGCCCATAATTATATCTCTTTCAGTGCTGTAAGGCCTTGGGTATAATATGTGTTTTAGTCTATCATCAGTTTTGGCAATATTTAAAACATTTATTTCACCTTTCACAAGCTTTTTCTCAAGTATATCAAAATTATCATAAACATAATTAAATTTTACACCAGTTTTAGCTGATATATCTTTTATAATTTCTCCACTTATGCCTCCATAAATACCATCTTTATAATAATCAAAGGGAAGGTAATCCTTTGTAATACCAATAGTTGCCGTGCCATTATTCTTTAGCCAGTCCGATTCACTTTGTGTAAGTTTCATAATTTTTATGTTATACTCAACTTCGCTTTCCTTCATCAATTTAGGCAGACTCCTAACCAATAATTCATCAACTTCTTTATCCAATATTGAAGCTAGAATCTTGTCCACTTTTCTTGTAGAAAGTGTTCTATCAGAGGTTATTTTATCTAACTTAAAAACATACTTTAATTCTGGGAACTCATAAATATAATCATATACTGCATCACCGCCTGATGTAATAAATGCATCAATTTCATTATTCTTTAAGGCTCCTATCAAGTCTTTTTCAGAGTTATATGTTTTTGAATCATACTTTATATTCTTATAAAGTTGAGGCAGTAGTTCCATTACAATATCATTTTTAAGAAACCCTATTTTCCTTTTATCAATATCACCTATGGTATGTATATCTCCGCCTTCTCTAGCTATAAGTGCATAAGGAGACTTGCTTAAAGGCTTAGTGAAAACCATGAGTTTATCTCTTTCAGGAGTTTTGTTTGCTCCAAAAAGAATATCAACACTACCATTTTGAAGTCCTGAATAAACCTCTCCCCAAGTCTTTGATGCTTCAAGTCTTATATTTATACCTAAATCTTTATTAATAATTTTTATTAGATGGATTAAGTATCCTTTTTCCTCACCATTATATTTGAAATATTCACTTCCAGAATACGGATCTATGCCAAGAGTTAAAACTCTATTTTTATTTTTAGCTAGCCATTGTTGTTCTTCACTAGTTAACGATATTGCGCTACTTGAACTAGAAAATACAATGTTTCCAGCCAAAACCACTATAATTAAAATAAATAGCAATTTTTTTAAAAAATATTTCAATTGTATCACACCCCAAAAGTAATTAGTTATAATGTTTACTATAGTTCTATAAAATAATTGAAATTCCTTTTAAAAAGATAAGTTTACTAAATCCTATAATATTTAAGCTACATTTTTCACAAAAAATAATTTATGGAAAGTCATTTTGGCTTTCCATAAAAATTGTAATAACATTAGTGTAGCATCTGAATACCCACTTAATGATATACTCTCCTGTCCAATAATTGCAGTATAATAAAAAAATAAGGCAAATTTAAAACTAGCCTTCTTTCATCCTTATTTTTTATTTGTTTTCTTTTGTCCTTCTTCTTTTTCTCTCTCTTCTTTTTCAAGTTTTCTAGGAAAAACAAAAGTAAAGTAAGTAAATCCTACAATTAGTATCCCCGCTGTAAACATTACCATTATATCTTGACCAGTCATATGATTACCTCCTCGTATTGGTTGTGGTGTCAGTGTTTATGTTAATATTTGTAAATGGTTTTATCAAAAAATAATAGAGTGGAAACCTCAAATAAGAGTTTCCCACCCTAGAAACAAATTTCTTGGAATCAAACCTAAGTTTGTCCAACCGATAAAAAATATTATATTAACATAATACTACAAAATCTACATTAATTCAATTTATAATGTGATTTCACCCACATGCAATTGGTGTATGAGTGACATTTTTGCAACTATTTCAATAATTTCTTCTGTTTGAAGTTACTGAATTTGAGTTATATATTATGAAACTTGAAATTATAGGTAAAACATAGTAAAATTAAACCAAGTTATTACAATAAACAATACAAAATTACATTCTTTTTCCATAAAAAAGATGCTTTAACAGAGATTAATCTCAGTTTATACTAGGAGGGAAACACTGATGAATGTATTAATAGTAGAAGATGATGAGCTGCAGAGAAAAAATTTAAATAATATGGTACAAAAAATAGATAAAAACATAAATATATATGAATGTGAAGATAAAGATGAAGCTCTAAAAATAACAAGTTTAAATAATATAGATATTTTTTATGTAGATATTTCACTGAAAAATTCATCAGGATTAGATTTTGCTATAGAGCTTAGAAAAATACCAAGATACGAATTTAGTTTGATTGTTTTTTTAACAACTCATGTTGAATATATAAGTCAAGCCTTTAAACAAGTTCATTGTTATGACTATATCCTGAAGCCCTATGATATATCTGATGTAATGAATATGACAAAACGATATATATTAAATGGCAATAATATAGTAAAACCTCAAAAAGATAAACGCTATGTGGTATTTGATATTAAAAAAGGTATTAAAGTAAAGGTATTTGTTGATGAGATAATTTTCATAGAAGTCGCTCTTCGAATCTGTTTAGTACATACAGTAAATGGTGTTTATAAAATTAGTAAATTAGCTCTAAAAAACATTATTAAGCTTATAAATTGTACCAATATACTTCAGTGCCACAAATCTTTTGCTGTTAATATTAATCATATAAGAGAAATAACACATATAGATAGCAAATTGAGTGAAATTCATTTTAATGATTATGATAAAAGTGCTCTCTTAGGTTATAAATTTAAAAGTATAATAATGGATAATTTTCAATAATAATATAATATTTTAAAATACCAGAATTATTTTTAGCAATTCTTTGAAGATAATTATCCGGTTTTTAAAATATCATTAAAGCAAACTTTAAGTAAAGTAGTTTCCCCACCATAAATCAAAATAAACATGGTAACCTCCAGAGTTAACAATTAGATTTCTTTTCATGTTATTAAATAGATGTTTTATGTATTTATACTTGTATTAAATAAAACCTTACAATAAAATTAATAATGTATTTAGCTTTATATTGTTATAATTTTAACAAATTTATTCATTAAAGGAGATTAATCTATGCTTATCGTTCAAAATCTAAGTAAAAAATATTCTAAAGAATTAGTTGTAAATAATATTAGCTTTCAAGTTAATGAGGGTGAAATTGCTATTCTCTTAGGTCCAAATGGAGCTGGGAAAAGCACCACAATAAAATGCATTACTGGACTATTAAAATATGATGGATATATTGAAATTTGTGGTCATAAAAATAAAAGTGTTGAAGCAAAAAAACAATTTTCCTATGTTCCAGAAGTTCCAGCCATGTTTGATTTACTCACAGTTTATGAACATATAGAATATATGGCTGCAGCTTATGGCATTGGAGAATATAAAGATCAAGCGGAGGAATTATTAGAAAGATTTGATCTAAGTGATAAAAGGGCTAAACTTGGGAAAGAACTATCCAAGGGTATGATGCAAAAGGTAAGCATTTGTTGTGCTTTAATAACACAACCTAAAGTAATATTATTTGATGAGCCCTTAATAGGACTAGATCCTAAAGCAATAAAGGAACTAAAAAAAGCGCTGATAGAACTTAAAGAAAAAGGAGCTTCTATTTTAATAAGTACTCACATAATAGACAGTGTTGATGAAATTTGGGACAAAGTATTGATAATGAAAACCGGGAATATAGTTCTATCCGGTACAAAGCAAGAGCTTATGAACAGGAATGAGACCTTAGAAGAACTCTTTTTTGAAGCCACGGAGGACAAACTATGAAGCCATTAATCTATATACTAAAAAAATCCGTAAAAAATCGTTTGCTTGAACTAAAGCGAAAGCCAGCCAAGATAATTGGCTATGTTATAATTTTTATACTTTTATCTATAACCCTTATTTTCAATGGGGGTACTAAAGGAAAACAAAAGATTTTAGATCCAGCCTTATACAATGCCATTGTAGGAGTGGTTATTATACTTTTTACTGCACCAGACCTTTATTCCTCAATAAATAATGGAGCTACTTTTTTTCGCGGTGCAGATATAAACCTAGTGTTTACATCTCCTGTTAGTCCTCAGAAAGTTTTAATATATGGATTTATAAAACAAATATATACTTCTTTTATAGCAGTATTTTTTGTTTTATTTCAAGGCCCTACACTTTATCGTTTTAGTAATATCAAGTCCTATGGAGTTATTGTAGCTGTCCTTGGCTTATTCCTTATGCTTATTTTTAACTCAGTTCTAAAAATATTATTATATTCAGTAGCTTCTAAAAACAAGAAAAATAAGCTTTTATTAAAATCCACTTTTAAAATTTTAGGAGCAGCTGCAGTTATAGCCTACTTTATAGAATTGTATATAACTAAATCACCAAGTAAAGCTATTATAACCACACTTAATATTCCTGCTATTTCCTATATTCCTGTATACGGCTGGGTAAGGTCAATTATAATGTCTTCAATGACTGGTATAGGTCCAACGTTCTTTGTTTATATAGCTCTAATTATGGCATTTGGTGCTCTTTGCAGTTATATAGTTTACTCTATTAAACTCGACTATTATGAAGATGTGTTAGCTTCGACGCAGTTAAAAGAAACAGCCATCTCTGCCACGCGTAATGGTGAAAAAATATTTATGCAAACTGGTAAAAAAACTAGAGTAAGAAAAGTTCTCTACAATAGAAAAGGAAAATTTGCCTCTGCTATACTTTGGAGACAAATATTAGAGTATAAAAAGACTGGTTTTGCATTTATTAACATAGGATCTATTATGTATACAATTATAGCAATAACTGCTGGATTCTTTAGTCCTTTAAAAGATTTAAGATTGATCTTAGGTGGCATGATATATCTTCAATTAATTTTTACCTTTGCTAGTAAGTGGCAAAAGGATTTATCAAACCCATATATTTATATGTTGCCAGACCATGCCTTTAAGAAAGTTATATATGCAACAGCAGTAGATAATTTTAAAAACTTTATTGATGGAACTATAGTGTTTGTAATAACTGGATTATTATTTAAAAGTAGTATCCTTCTTATTTTTCTTAATATAATAGCCTTTGTTTCAATAGGTTCTCTTTTCATCTATGGTGGAATTCTCACTAGGAGAATTTTAGGTAGTGGTAAAAACCTAGTCTTCACTGCTTTTATACGAATGGCAATCTTAATTCTAATATTAGCACCAGGAATAGTTCTTTTGGCAGCATTATATAATTCTGTTGGAATGCTCATTGCCTACATTACATTTATAGGCTATAATCTTATATTTAGCAGCTTGATTTTATTTTTGGGCAAAGGAGTATTTGAGAATATTGAACTATGAAATAAAAAAATCAACCTTAACTGTCCTCTGTCAATTGTCAACTATTGAAATGTTATCCACATTATTTTCCGCAAGCTGTTTCCTATATAATAAAAAAGTACTAATATTAGATGGAGGTATATATATGAATATATTTAAAAAATGGTATAACAACTTTATAAAAGATATGGAAAAAGCCAATAAAGAAAGTTTTGGTGATAAAAAATTAGATTGCTGTGGCTTAAATGATAATAAGAAAAAAAAGGTCAAAAGTAATTCCACCTACACAACCAATGGAAGTCAAAAAATCCTTAGCTTAAGCTAAGGATTTTTGAGTTTTTACTCTTTCCATTTAATAATTGAAATTTGCGATATATTTTAGTAACTCTTTAACATTTTCTCATGTAATAGGTATATTTGCTTCATTATAATTTTATCAGCTTGAACTTGCGTTATTGTTCCATTATCTACAAGCTTAATTAATGGATTTATATAACTTATATTGTTGCTATCCTTATGTATTTTAGGATCTTGCTCAGCCATAGTTTTAGTCTTTTCTAAATTTATTTTCACTTTATCTTGAGGTTTAGTAATTATAGCCTTAATCTTATTTGCTTGATCTGCAGTTATAGTATTAGGAGCTACAGGGTCTACAAAATTTTCATCTAAATCCTGTTTTATATTAACTTTACCTAGTTTATTCTCATTTGTTAAAAGTGACCTTCCGTATATGTTTAGTGGTTGCACAGTTACTGCAAAAGTAGTACTAACAGATGATAAAAGTATACCTCCTGTTATTAATCCTGCAAGGATCTTTGTTCTTGAAAATATATTTATCATTTTAATCTCTCCTCCTTTATTTATTTTTATTGATTCTAATTCTAAATTATATACAATAAGAATGTCAAAAAGGTGTCAATATTATGTTAGTTTTGTATATTTTTTATTAATAATGAGACTTACCTCAATTATTTTTATAGTTACTCTGTAATATAGAAATTATAATCTTTACCACCCTTTTTCTTAGTAAAATACATAGCATTATCTGCATTATGGATAAGATCTTTCATATTCTCTGAATCATCTGGATAAATGGCTATTCCTATGCTTATATCTACATCCAAATTCACATTATTCCACTGCACAGGTTTAGCTACATACTCAAGCATTCTATTGGCAAGATTTGAAGCATCATCCTTGGTCTTTATAAAAGGTTGAATCACAAGAAACTCATCTCCTCCAAGTCTTCCAATTATATCAGCTTTTCTTACAGTCTCTTGTAATCTTTTTGCTATGTTTTTTAACACCTCATCCCCTGCATTATGTCCGTGTATATCATTAATTAGTTTAAATTTGTCTACATCAAAAAGCATCACTGCAAATTTGAACTTATTTCTTTTAGATTGCTCTAATGTTTTTTTGAATTGCTTCATCAAAAATCCTCTATTGGGAATATATGTTAAAGCATCATAGTTTGCAAGGTACTTAATCTTTTCTTCATATTGTTTTCTTTCAGTAATATCACGAATAATATGAATTCTAATCAATTCACCGTTTATCTCTGTAGTCCTGGAGCTCACTTCTACAGGAAAACTTGAACCATCCTTTCTAACATTGACACATTCATATACTATTCCATCTGAAGCTGACATTTCCATTTGCCCTTGATAATCTTTCATAGTTAAAGGATGTCTTAATTGTTGTAATTTCATATTTAAAAACTCTACGCGAGAGTAACCATATTTTTCTACCGCAGTTTTATTTGCATCAATAACTCTTTCATCTGCATTAATATAAAGTATTATATCCTTCGCATTCTCAAACAGTATAAAGTGTTTTTTTAATATTTCATTGGCTTTCATAATATCTGTAATATCATTAAATAGAATAATAACTTGGCCTTTAATTGGACTAATAATATTAACTTTGAAGTACTTGTCTATAGTTTTAAAGTATGTATTTCGTTGCATTCCTTTACCGCTTGAAACAACTTCACCACATGCATCAATCCATTTTGAATCTATATCAGGGTATAGTTCCTTAATTGTTTTACCTACAATATTTTCTCTACTAATTCCAACCATATTTATAAAATAATTGTTTAGCTCTAATATTTTAAAGTCTAGCAGGATTCCATCACTTCCATAAATAACCTTATTTAATAGAAACCCTTCCTCCAAAGAATTAAACAACTTATTAAAATATGCCTCACAATCACCATTACAGACGTAACGTTTAAACATTTATACATATCCACCCCTTAAATGTTAAATTAGCAACTTATTATACTTCAAACAAAATAAAGCCATGAAAACCTAATCATTTCACAATTAAAGTCCCTGACTTTATATTAACATTAATTTTCATCTAAGTTATCTTTTATTTTAAAGTCTTTTTATGATTTATGACATGCTAACCAATATGAGATACAAAATCTTTCGTACTTATAGATAAGTTAACTATATTATTATCATCCGCCATTACAAATAAAATATTTGTTTATACGCATTTGATTTATATCAAATTATCTTTTAGTCAATTATATTTTTACTCAGCATCTATTGTTATGTAATACCCCCTGTTAGTATTGCTATAAGAATTGTTAAGTTAAATAAAGATTCCCCCAAACTTTTGGTTTGAGGGAATCTTTATTTTTAGTTCATATATACTTTCATAGTTAAAACAAATCAGCCTTTTTTACTTCCACCGACATGCCACTTGCCACGTGAGTAACACCGATTATTTTAAGTTTATCAGCAGTTCTCCAGCTTTTACCTGCTGCCCTTCCTTAACAACAATAGAGTCAACCACACCAGCTACAGAGGTGCTTACTCTGGTCTCCATCTTCATAGCCTCCACAATCATTAATGGTTGATTTTCAGTTACTATATCGCCCTGCGCAACTAGAATGGCAGAAACAGTTCCTGGTATTGGTGCTCCAATCTCTAATGGATTTTCTGCATCCGCCATTTCTGACACCTCAAACTCTTGCAACGCTTTACTATTTCTATCTTTTATTTTTATTTCTCTTCTATTTCCATCTACTTCGAAGGCAACAACTTTGTTGCCTTCAAAATCAAGTTTACCAATTTTAAGTAACTTTATCATGTAGGTTTTCCCATCAGCAATTTCTGCTTCACAGGTTTCACCCTCATATAGACCGTGGAAATAAACATCACTCCCAATTCTACTTAAATCACCAAATTCCTTAGTGTATTTTAAATAGCCATCGAATACCTCAGGGTATAATGAATAGCTTAGTACATCTTTTTTATTTGGGACAAAATCAAATTTTTCTATTAAATGTTTTTCTACTTCATCAAAATCTTCATCAGGAAGTAATTCACCAGGCCTTGTGGTAATTGGATCCACGCCTTTTAAAACTAATTTCTGAAGTCTTTGCGGAAATCCTCCCATTGGTTGACCCATCATACCTTTGAAATATGATACAACTGAATCTGGGAAAGACATATTAATTGCTTTATCGTATATGTTTTCTGGTGTTAGTTCATTTTGAACCATAAATATTGCAAAATCTCCAACCATCTTAGATGATGGAGTTACTTTTACAATATCACCCACCATATCATTTACCACTTTATAGGTTTCTTTAATTTCGCTAAATTTATGCCCAAGACCAAAACTTTCAACCTGAGGTTTAAGATTTGAATATTGACCTCCAGGAATCTCATATCTATAAATCTCAGCAGAACCAGATTTGAGTCCCGATTCAAATTGATAATAAACTGGTCTTACTGCATCCCAATAATCTGAAATACCTTGAATTCCCTTGAGGTCTATACCTGTATCTCTATCAGTATTCTTAAGTGCTGCAACAACTGAGTTCAGAGCTGGTTGACTTGTAAGTCCTGACATACTATTGAAAGCAGTATCTACAATGTCAACACCAGCTTGCGCAGCCATTAAAACTGTAGCAACTCCATTGCCCGTAGTATCATGGGTATGAAGATGTATAGGCATTCCTACTTCTTTCTTTAGTGCATCTATTAACTTAAAGGCAGCATGAGGTTTAAGTAGGGCAGACATATCTTTTATTCCTAAAATATGAGCTCCTGTTTTTTCAATTTCCTTCGCTAGCTTTATATAATAATCTAAATTATATTTATCTTTTTTATCATTTAAGATATCTCCAGTGTAACAAATGCAAGCTTCTGCAACCTTACCACTTTTAAGAACTTCTTCTATCGAAATTTCCATTCCTTTTAACCAATTTAGAGAATCGAAAATTCTAAAAACATCAATGCCTGTATTTGCAGACTCTTTAATAAATTCACGAATTATATTATCCGGATAATTTTTATACCCAACTGCATTCGCTCCACGTATAAGCATCTGGAAAAGTACATTAGGAATTTTCGATCGTAGCTGAGTTAACCTTTCCCATGGGGACTCATTTAAATAACGGTAGGCTACATCAAAAGTAGCTCCTCCCCACATCTCAAGTGAAAATAAATCTCCTCCATAAACAGAAGTAGCACTTGCTATCTTTAACATATCCTTTGTTCTTACTCTAGTTGCCATTAGTGATTGATGAGCATCTCTCATAGTGGTATCTGTGAGCAATAATTTGTTTTGACCTTTAACCCATTTTAAAAGGCCTTCTGTTCCCTGCATATCTAGTATCTGTTTTGTACCGTTCAATTTTTCTGGCATTATAATTTTAGGAACTTGTGGCACATCATAAAACTTTTTAATGCCATTGGTTTCATTTACCACTTTTTCTCCAATGAAATTAAGTACTCGACTTTCTTCATCTGCCTTAGGCGCAATTGATATTAATTCAGGATTCTCTTCAATAAAATCTGTATTGCATTCTCCCTTTAAAAAAGTAGGATGATTCAATACATTAATTAGAAAACCTATATTTGTCTTTACTCCTGTAATTCTGGTTTCCTCCACAGCTCTTATAGACTTCTTTATAGCATCTTTAAAAGTTCTAGACCAGGATATGTTTTTTACTAGTAGACTATCATAATAAGGACTGATTACAGCTCCAGCAAATCCATTACCACCATCTAGCCTTATTCCAAAGCCAGAACCTGTTCTATATTCTTCTATTTTCCCAGTATCCGGGGCAAAATTATTAGAAGGATCTTCTGTTGTTATTCTACACTGAATAGAATAACCGTTAACTTTAACATCATCTTGACATGAAATCCCAATATTTTCCGAATCTAGAGCATAATCTTCCGCTATGAGTATTTGACTCTGAACTATATCAATACCTGTTACCATTTCTGTAACGGTATGCTCAACTTGAATTCTTGGATTCATTTCTATAAAATAATGATTCCCATGAGTATCAACTAAAAACTCCAAGGTTCCAGCACTTCTATAATTTACTGATTTAGCTATTTTTATTGCATCATTACATATTTCATTTCTTTTCTCCTGGGATATTGAAAAAGCAGGAGTGAATTCTACAACCTTTTGATGCCTTCTTTGGATGGAACAATCTCTTTCATGCAAATGAACAATATTTCCAAACTTATCTCCAAGAACCTGTACTTCTATATGTTTAGACTTTTCAAGATATTTTTCAATAAAAAGATGGTCAATACCAAAGGCTTTCTTTGATTCACTTTTAGCGCTTCTGTAAGAAGAGGACAATTCCCCCTCATTTCTTACAATTCTCATACCTCGTCCACCACCACCAGAAACTGCTTTCAGCATAACAGGATATCCACATTTATCTGCAAGAATCTTTGCCTCTTCAAATGTTTCAATATTTTTTTCATCACCAGGTATAGTAGGAACTCCCACTGCTTTTGCAACAATTTTAGATTTGATTTTGTCTCCAAGTTTATCCATCATTTCCGCGGTAGGTCCTATAAATTCAATACCTGCACTGGTGCATTTTTTCGCAAATTCAGGGTTTTCTGATAAGAAACCATACCCTGGGTGAATGGCATCTACCCCTTTTTTAAGTGCAAGACTTATTATCTCTTCAATATTTAGATATGCCTCAACAGGACTTTTGTTTTCTCCAATTAAATAAGCTTCATCTGCCTTAGTTTTGAACAATGAATATTTATCCTCATTGGAATAAATGGCTACTGTACGAATTCCAAGTTCATGACAGGCTCTAAAAACTCTTATGGCAATTTCGCCTCTATTTGCTACAAGTACTCTTTTAAATTTTTTCACTGTTGTTCCCTCCTGTATTAAGCTTTTGTACTCTTTATTATTCATTATTCACTACCACAAGAATACAGGATTTTTAATAAAAATGCAATTTTATTTTGTCTAAGCCGTCATATTTAGGAATATTATTAAAAAATAAAGAAGGTATCCATAAGCAATTTTGGTGTATTGATACCCCTTATTTAACATGCCACTTGCCACTTGGGTGGCACCTCATTTCAATTCATTTAAAGTCTCTAATAATTCATTAAAATTCTTCTTAGCTATTATTTCTCTATCCTTATAGGTTCCCATCTTTTGTTTTTGGAGCTTTTCATTTTTGTCTAGATTTGCTAGTTCCTCAATTATAGTTTCTTTAAACCTTGGAATGATGTTTATTATTTTTTTTATTCCATAAACATATTCATCATCATAAAGCTTAAAACATTGAAATAGGCCCGATGTAAGTCTCCCATCTGAAAACATATAAATATATCTATCACTCATTTCATCTGATAAATCAACTTCAATTTTATGCTTATACAACCTAAAAATAACATCATCCTTCTCGACAAAAATAGGAAATATCATAGAAAAAAGAACCGTTATTTTCTTTTCTTCCTCAACTAATCCTGAAAAATCATTTTCATTTAGTTTCTCACTTATATCATCTGTAAAAATACGCTTTCGTATTTCTTTTCCCAATTTGCTTCTTAGTTTTTGTTCTTTCTCATCAGATAATAGGTTATCTATTGAATTAAATAATTTATTTAGTGGACTTGCAGCTTCATTTTTTTCCATAAACTACCTCCTTAATTGAACACATTATATTTATAGTCATAATTAAAATCCTCCAAAAATATAATATACTTTAAAAAATTATTTTAACAACACAAGAAACATTTTCCATAACTCAGGATACAAAAGAACAGCAACAATTCCTGAAATAGCCATAGTTATACCACTCATTGCTCCCTCTGTTTCCCCTATTTCCATAGCCCTTGCTGTGCCTAATGCATGGGAAGAAGCACCCATAGCAATTCCTAGCGCAACACTATCATTAATCTTAAACACACTGTATAAAAGCGGTCCAACAATTGAACCTATAATCCCGGTAATTATTATAGCTACAACAGTAATTGATGAGATTCCACCTAACTGATTTGATAATGCAATTCCTATAGGTGTCGTTATAGACTTAGGTAGCAATGATTCAATAAGCACATGGTCAAATCCAAATAAGTTTGAAAGAAATACCACGCACAAAAAGCCTACAATAGCGCCACTAAAAATTCCTACAAGTATTGCAATAGCATTCTTTTTAAATAGTGCAAATTTCTTATACATGGGCAGTGCTAATGCCACCGTTGCAGGAAATAAGAAAAAGGATATTATTCCACCACCCTTATTGTAGTCTTCATATTTAATATGAAACTTTGTAAGAAAAAGTATTAATATAATAATGGCTATCATAAGTGGATTAAAAATTGAAAGTTTCCCTTTCTTCTTTATGTAAATTCCGATTTCATAAGCCATAAGGGATACTATTACACCAAAAACTGGTGAACTAATTAGATCATTCATATTTACGCCCACTCCTTAGAAATTTAACTACAAAGGCTGTTACACTCCAAACTAAACACGTGGAAATAACAACTATAATGATAAATGGTATCCATTTTCCTTTTAGCACGCCAAAGGCTGTCATTAGACCTACTCCGGCAGGTATAAAGAAAAAAGACATGTTTGATAGAAGAAACTCGCACAGTTCTTCTATCATTTCAACTTTGATTATTCCTATTTGCAGTCCTAAGAACAGTAATATAAGTCCAATAACTGCTCCTGGAATTGGCAAATTAAATGTTATTTGCAATACTGTACCAATAAGATATGGAATCAAAATAATCATCAATTGTCTTAAGTACTTCATTATCTCACCTACTTGTTATAGATTATTTTGTTTCGCAAAACGCAGAAATGTGATCTTATTATATATGATTATAAAAATTCTACCTATTTATACATGTACTCTCTTGTGGGAGGCAAATCATTATTTACACCTTTAGCAAATAATATCTGATGAAGATTGATATTACTGCAATTAAAAGATGCGGCACAGGAATTTAAATATAGTCTCCACATTCTTATAAATGTTTCATCTTTACTCTTTTCTATTTCTGGAAGAGCATTTTCAAAATTCTCAGCCCAAAGCTCTAAAGTTTTTCCATAATGTCTTCTAAGATTTTCTATATCTACTAATTCAAAGTTTTGCTCTGCTATATCAGTAATTATATTTTTAATTGCAGGTATATGCCCACCAGGGAAAATATATTTATCTATCCATGTATTTGTACCACCTTCATTTACTCCCGTTATACAATGAACTAGAGAAAGCCCTTTATCTTTTAGTAAACTATTTACTATCTGGAAATATTCGGCCAAATTATCCTTTCCTACATGCTCCAGCATTCCTATACTAACAATCCTATCAAAACTCATATTTTTCAATTCCCTGTAATCAAGTAGCTTAACCTCAACTAAATCCTCCAATCCCTCTGCTTTTATTCTTTCATTGGCCTTTTGAAGTTGTTCTGAACTTAAGGTGACGCCTATTGCACTTACTTTATATTGTTTTGCTGCTTCAATTATAAGTTCTCCCCAGCCACAACCTATATCAAGTAAGCATTGACCCTCATTTAAGTTTAATTTTTTTAAGATATAATTTGTTTTATTTTTTTGAGCCTTATTTAAAGTATCTGTTTCACTTTCAAAATATCCACAGGAATAAGTCATATTATCATCCAACCATAATTTATAAAAATCATTACCTATATCATAATGAAATTCTATATTATCTTTACTTCTTTTTATTGTACTTTTAAATATTTTTATTAACTTTAGATATTTTTCACTTTTTCTTAAAAAACTTTCCTTGTTATTATATATAGATTCTATAACATATTGTAAATTACCCTCAATATCTATTTTTTTAGTCATGTATGCTTCTCCTAAGGCTATTGATGGGTTATTTATAATGTCAGCTTTTGCTATTGGTTCATTAACAATAAATTTAAATAAAGCTTCCCCTTCACCACAATTTTCTATACTTCCATCCCAAAATACAAGTTCAAATGGATCAGAAAACATGTTCTTTAATAGTGTTTTATAGAACAGTTTATCAGCAACCAAAATTTATCACTCCTTAATTAAATATTAATAATACAAATATTAAACATATCCCACTAATAATTACTTATGCACATCATAACTATAATAACTAGTCCCTTTAGGTATACCATTGTTTGACCAAGTAGTCAAAATCAAAACATTGAAGTTTATGACGCAGTAAACGATAATCATAATTTCATAGATATAGGAATGTCCCATTTACTTACTTTTCCTAAAAAAAGGTGCCATCCACATGGCAAATAGCCTTTAGACAGCACCTTTTTTTTACAACACTTTCTATTATTAATACAGCATCCAACGCATATAAAAGTGGAAATATATCATAATACATTAATTGATAATCATCCTCAGCTATATCAGAATTATCAACAACACCTCCAGGTGCCACAAGTTCTTCTAGTGGCATACTTGCTATATCCCTACCATGAGTACAGAAATGTAGTGAACCATAAATATGGGTACCAACATGATTTGAATGAGTAAGAACTTGCCCATTTGAAGACTTTGAGCTATTATATTTTTTAAATCTGTGTTTCCTTTTATTTCTAAAGCTTCTTTAAGTATCGGTGCAAATATATTTTCCATCCAGTTAAGTCTATCAATGACTTATTGCATAAACAAGTCTAACTATAATTTGTAATCATAAAATAGATTACAGTTTTTTTGAACTTTTTGTACCCTTGTACGTTTAATAATTGTGAGGTGAAAAAAATGAATGCAATAAATATATCGAATCTTAAAAAATCTTATGACGGAAAGACTAATGCACTAAATAATATAAGTCTGAGCATACCAAAAGGTGAAATATTTGGCTTTCTTGGTCCTAACGGTTCAGGAAAAACTACTACTGTTAGGGTTCTCAATGGAATTCTTTCATCAACCTCAGGTCATGCAGAAATTTTAGGGAAACCTGTAAATGAACATAATCTTGAGCTTCATAGATTATGTGGAGTTATGACCGAAAGTTCTTCTTGCTATGAAAATCTTACTGCAGAGGAAAATCTAATATTCTTTGGAAGAATGCATGGTATGGAAGAAAAGCTGCTAAAGCAGCGCGTAGATTTCATTTTGAAAAGGCTGGAATTACTAGATATAAGAAATAAGAAAGTCAAAGCTTTAAGCACAGGGATGAGGAAGCGAGTGTCTCTATCTATAGCTCTTATTCACAACCCACAAATTTTATTTCTTGATGAGCCTACTTCAGGCCTAGACCCAGAAAATGCACTTAACGTCTCAAAACTTATAAAAGAACTTGCACGAGAAAATGAAGTTACAATCTTTCTTTGCACTCATCAGTTAAAATACGCTGAAGATATTTGCACATTATATGGTTTTGTAGATAATGGTAATGTTCTTGGTTTTGGTACTTTTGATGAACTTGCGTCAAAGAAAAATGCAATCCTTGAATTAAAAATCAGAGGCAAAAATATTTCTGAAAAATTTGGACTTATTTATGAGGGGAATAATCTATATGGTAAGTCTATTTCAGGGGATGATGAAGTGAATGCTATTATACATAATATAGTAGCAACCGGTGGGGAAGTTTATGAGGTTCTGCAACAGAAATGGTCCCTGGAGCAGCTATATTTTAAATATATAAAAGGCACAGTAAGTGATATAACCTTGTAATGATGGAGGAATTAATATGAATACAATTGAAAGAGCATTAATTGAAAAAGATTTAAACGAGATAACAAATTCAAAACAGGTAATTCTGCCAATGACTTTTGTACCCATTCTTCTCACAGTACTCATACCTTTGGCATTAATTATCGGTGTCAATTATATTGGGGACGCTTCAGATATTCTAAGAGGGATTGGACCTCTTCTAAAAAAGCTGCCCTCCGAATATAAGTCATATAGCGCTGCACAGCTTGTAATAAAAATTGCTGTAAATTATATGTTTCCATCATACTTTCTTATAATTCCCATAATGTGTTCAGGAGTTATTGGCGCTAGTAGTTTAGTGGGCGAAAAAGAACATAAAACCATGGAGACACTACTTTATACACCAATATCCATGGAACAACTGCTAAGAGCAAAGATTTTAGGTGTTTTTATACCATCTTATATTATAACTCTTCTATCATTTATAGCTTTTGGTATAATAATCAATATAGGTGGCTTCATATATTTTGGAGGACTTATCTTTCCAGATATAAAATGGCTCATTATAATACTTTGGATTTCACCTGCAATTAATATGTTATCCTTAACCTTCACTGTAATGGTATCATCAAAATCAAAAACCTTCCAGGAAGCACAGCAGGTAAGCGGACTTCTTGTTCTTCCTGTAATTCTTCTATTGGTGGGTCAAATGACAGGTATAATTATGCTCAATAATTTTATTATGTTTACAGCAGGTGCTGTTCTCTTGATAATTGATTATATATTAATAAAGAGAATTTCTTCTAAATTTACTCCTGAAAAATTGATTTAATGTTAAATCTGTGAAAAACGTGTCTTCACTATTTATAATCTGCCAAAACTTACTCCATATTTATGTGAAATTTTTTTATGTCTATATAGAATCACAATTAATAATTTTTAAGATTAACTGTTTTTTCTTAGATTATGCTAACAAAAGTACATATTGCGTAGAATGCATCTGAACAAGCCCTAGTAATTCAAATTTATTTTATTTGTAGCTGCGTGAAAAAATTCATGTTTGAGCGATAGCGAGTTTGAATTTTTTAGCAGTTACATATAAAATAAATTTAGAATTACTTGGCGCAGTGAATGCATTCCAGCAATATGTACTTTTCGTTATAGCATAATCTAAGAAAAAACTTTTCAACTATTAATATTTAAGTTCACGGCTCAAATACTCACCCTGTCCACCCATAAATACACCATCTTTAACTACAAATTTACCCTTAGCAATGGTTGAGCAAACCTTTCCGGTTACCTCCATATCACTGTACATATTGTAATCCACATTTGAATGATTATCTTTTATAATATAATGTGCATTCTGATCAAACACAACTATATCTGCATCCGTTCCTGGAAGTAAAGTTCCTTTACTGGGATACAATCCATGTATAATGGCAGGATTTTTCGTAAACTTATCAATTATTTTTTCCCCAAACTTAGCATACATTAATGGAAAAGAATATTCCACTCCTCCTACCCCCATAGGGATTTCATCAACAAATTCTCTGTTTTTTTCAGTGGAATTAAATGGGCAATGATCCGTGCCTATTGTAAAAATATTATCTATTTGATTATTTAATTTTTTCACTTCTCTATCACTTCGAAGAGGTGGTGTCATTGTGTATAAATACCCATTTCTCTGTAGATACTTAGCTGAAGAAAAAATAAAGTAATGCGGACAACTTTCAAGAATAAAATCCTTATTGAGAATAGACTTATAGTTTTCCTTAAGTCTCTCAACAGTTGTCCCACAATTTGTATGCACAATATACATTCTTCCATCTCTATATTTAGTCATTTCAGCAAGCTTTATAACCTCACTTATTTCTGCTATTGCAGGTCTTGCACTTTCATGCTGCATGACATGTATTTTCTCACCTTCTAGTATTATCCCATCATTTTCTGAATGTGCTAGTAGAAGAGTCCCTGTTTCTTTAGTGTTTCTTAAAAGCTTGTCTATAGTTCTATCATTTGTACGTCTACCCGAACTTGAATAGGTGGTAAATAGTTTTATTGTAGGGATTCCGAGTGTTTTAGCTTCATTCATAAAACTAACGGGTTCTTCATCTAATCCAGCAATAGTTGCATGAAATGCATAATCAATGACACTATCCTCAGCCAATGATCTCCTTAGAGTGTAAGCCTTTTTTAAGGCTTCATTATTTTTTACTGGATCTAAAAAATCAATATATGTTGTAATGCCACCAAAAGCTGCAGTTTTTGAACCATTATAGAAATCATCTACTGAAGTGTTTTTTCCGCAATCAAGATCAAAATGCACATGAGGATCAATAAAACCTGGTAATACATCCCTTCCCTTTGCATCATATTCTTCTTTGGCTTCTAATGCTACGCGAGAAATTGTTGATATTTTATCATCTTTAATATATAGATTTCCTTCATACCATTGCCCTTCTATATATATTCTTCCATTTACAATACCTAAATCAAACATCTACTACATCTTCTCCTCTCTTTATAATGCTATTTGTTTATATGTGGCTCACAATCAAGACATGGCAATTCATACATACCATCCCAAAGTATATCTCTATAATTTACAGGATCCGTGTCTCCTTCTGTACTAAATAATAATACAATAGAATTTTTATCTAATTTAAGCTGTTTTCTTATAGACTCTGTATATTTTTTTTGCATAAGAATAGACAATAAGCCTGTGCCAACAGCCCCAGATTCTCCTGAAACAATCTTTTTATCTTGTCCTAGGGGACTCGCAAGAATTCTCATACCTCTTGCAGTTACATAATCAGGACAAGTACAATAACAATATGCAAAATCCCGTATTATTTCCCATCCCATAGGGATAGCTTCACCACAAGCAAGTCCTGCCATAATAGAGTGAAGGGATCCTTCTACCTTATGAGGTTTACCATCATTAATAGATGCAGACTTAAACATACAAGCCGCATTTGTAGGCTCCATAATTGTTACTATAGGATGCTCTCCCTTATATAAATTAACATATGCTCCAAGTACCCCTCCAGCCATAGCTCCTACCCCTGCCTGTAGAAAAACGTGAGTTGGTTTTTCAATTCCTAAATTATGCAGTTGCCCGAAAGCCTCATATCCCATAGCAGAGTACCCCTGCATTATCCACATTGGTATTTCAGTGTAGCCTTCCCAAGATGTATCTTGAACCATTTGCCAGCAATTATCCAGAGACTTTTGCAAGGCATATCTAACAGTATCATCATAGTTTAAATCTGTTACTATAGCCTCTGCACCTAAATCTTTAATAGCTTGTACCCGTCTAAAGGCTGTACCCTTTGGCAAATATACTACTGCCTTTTGACCTAGTTGTTTAGCGGTCCATGCTACTCCCCTGCCATGGTTGCCATCTGAACAGGTAACAAATGTAATTTCACCAATTTTTTTACGCAGCTCAGGAGATTTTAAATCTTCAAAACTTATATCTTCTATATCTACATCTAATTTTTGGCATAAAAACTTACCAATAGCATAGGATGCACCTAACATCTTAAAAGAATTTAAATCTATCCTTTTAGATTCATCCTTAACAAAAATACTTTTTACACCAAGCTCTCTAGCCAAACTTTTAAGTTCCACTAGTGGTGTAACATTGTAAGCACTAATTGTTTCATGAAAAGCTTTTACCTTTTCAAGTTGTTCTCTACATAAAAAGCCTGGATAATTCCCCTTTTTATCCGCATGCTTGTTTTTAGGAAAAATAGCTTGTATTTTATTTTCATGTAATAAATCCATGAATAGACCCACTCCTTTTGCATTATAATTTTGCATTTGCTTTTTTCACTTGTACCAATATAATATTTACAAATATTAAAAAAAATTACATAACAAAGAAAATAAAAACAAAACATATTTTAACTAAAAACAATTTAAATGAATTTTCAGACACAGTTTGACTTAAAATCCCTTTCCAAAGTTACAATTAGGATATCTACACTCTTCGCATTCCATGCAAAGACCACCATGTCCATACCTTGCAATATCAATGAAGCTCAATTTTTCCCTTGCAAGAATCCTAGGTAAAACCAAATCAAATACTGTTGTCTTGCTATACATTACGCATCCTGGAAGGCCTAAAATTGGAATATCTCCTTTATAAGCCAATAAAAACATTGCTCCCGGAAGTACCGGTGAGCCATAAGTTATAAGCTCCGCTCCCGTTTTTATAATTGCTGCTGGAGTAACATCATCAGGGTCTACTGACATGCCCCCTGTGCAAATTACCATATCGCACCCCTTGTCAATCCATGTATCCACTGCTGCTGTTATTTTTTCCTCATCGTCAGAAAGTATGACTTGTCCAAGTACTTCACAACCATATTCCTCTACTTTTCTTCTTATCACCGGACCGAAAGCATCTTTTATTCTACCGTGATATACCTCACTACCTGTAGTTACAATTCCAACTTTCATTGCTGTATAGGGAATAATACTTATAATTTTCGAATCCCCTATCAATTTCTCTGCTTTTTTTATTTTTTTCTCATCAATAACAAGAGGTATAACCCTTGTTCCCGCAACCTTTTGTCCTTTCTTTATAGGATAGTTATTGTGAAGTGTAACTAAAATTATCTCCCCTAAACAATTAAGCTTAAGTAATAATTCCGTATTAATTACAAGAAGCCCATCATAAGCTGCTATAAAATTAATTTTACCTTCTTTTACTTCGCTAAAGGTTAATCCAACTCCTGCTGTAAGTGCTCTTAGCCTTTCTGCTGCATCATTTTCATGAAGATATCCTTCTTTTTTCTCCCATACAAATAGATTCTCTTTTCCTATGGAAAGCAAAACTGGTATATCTTCTTCTACAATTATATGACCTTTTTTAAAGGCTATGTCCTTTAGTACTCCTGGAATGATCTGAGTAATATCATGACATAAAACCGATCCAACTGCTTCTTTTACAGGTATTTTTTTCATATTAGTCACCTCTATTTAGTATAGTACATCTAAAAATTTATTTTTTTTACGTCTTTTAAATTTTGCAGCGAACCATTATTTTTAACCAATAATATTTCACACATAATTCCAAAAGCAATTTCATTTGGCTCCTCCGAAGAGATGTTAATTCCTATTGGTGCATATACTCTTTCAAGTGATTCCCTTGCAATTCCTTCACTTAGAAGATTCTTCATAACAAATTCAGTCTTTTTCCGACTTCCAATCATTCCAATATATGAAGCATTAGACTGTGCAGTAACCTTAAGTGCATCTGCGTCACATTTATGACCTCTTGTTACTATTATAATATAGGTGCTTTTATCAATAGGATACTGTGAAACCTTCTCACCAATATCCCCTACAATTATTTCATCTGCTCCCTCAAAATGCTTTTCATTTGCAAATTCTTCCCGATCATCAAATATTACAGTATAAAAATCTAGTATCCTTGCTAGTTTAAAAATCTCTACTCCTATATGCCCTGCCCCTATAATAAGAAGTTTTGGTCTAGGCTTAAATACCTTAACAAATAAAGTAGCATCTCCTCCGCACTGCATATGTAATTCACCTTCATCAGTCAACTGAAATTCAAATTCTTTATCAGTATCTTTTTTTATACATTCTATAGTTTTTTCTATAACTGCATACTCAATATTTCCTCCGCCAATACTTCCCTTAATGCTACCATCTTCCCAAACTGCCATAATGGAACCTTTTTTTCTTGGAGTAGACCCCTTTATATCTGTAATAGTTACTAAAGCTACCTTGTGCCCTTTTGCCAAACTTTCATAAATATCCTTTAGAATTCTCTCTTCCATAGTTTTATACCTCCTTACTTTTGCTATCTTTCAAATATAATATTGCTTCTAATACTCCTCCAGCTATATTTCTTGCTTTATCAGAAATAGTATAACAATTCATTTTTTCTGACTCCCTTGGATCGATATCTGCAATCTTAAATCCCACAGGTACAGTACTTCCATCACGTAAAATTCCTCTGAGTAACCCTGACATTGTTGCTTTTACTGGGTTTTCTCCTATATAAGCAATAACCTCATCCTTTTTAACTATAGCGCCAATATCAACAATATTCTTCATTACTCCAGCACTATCCGAATGTATAACTCTTTCTTTAGAGTACCCCATAACATTTCCTGGAATTCCTGTGTTTTCTATAGCTTTACCAGTAAAAATAAGTCTACCTACGTTATGCCCTCTTTTAGTTTCTATTACAATATCAACATCTTTCCCTGCTGTAAATCCAGGTCCAAGAGCAATAGTTATATCTGCCATATCTATTGTTGTTCCCATATTTTTCTTAGCAAGAATAGCATCAACTAAAATTTTAGGTTTTATACTTTTAATATATTTACCCTCCTCATCTACAATTACTGGAATTTTTTTATTAATCCAAGCATTTTCTATCTCGCTTAAACATCCTACATGTACAGCTGTAATTCCTTCTATCTCTATTTCTTTTTCATACACAGCTTCACTATAAGAAACACTTCGTCTAATGCAAGTAGGCTTTGCTACTTCTAAAACCAATACCCTAAATCCACTTCTATACAGTTTTTGAATTGTACCAGATGCCAAATCTCCTCCGCCACGTATAACCGCAATATCATTAAACATATTCATTATTTTCCTCCAGTTTTAAAATATACTCATAATTTTCATTAGTATCAACATCAAATAGTTGCCAACTATCATTTATTTCTATAAATCTAACTTTATCTAAATTTTTATTTATTATTATTTTCCCACCAACATCCCCCTGCAATTTCAAAAATTCGCCTTTAAAAATATATGGAAATATAACAGGATTCCCAAGTCTGACATCACACTTTGGAACAAATATATAATTGTAATTTTCTGTGAACTCATGGGTTAATTGTTTTATTGTATTTTCATCTAAAAAAGGTTGATCTGCCGTAAAAAACATATACCCATCAGTTTTTTGAGCATGAATTACACCCAATTTTATAGATTCACTTATTCCTTTATCAGCATTTTGATTTTTTACAACCACTAAACCATATCTATTCCCAATTTCTATTATTTTTTTATTCCTACCTACAAGAATAATCTCTGAAAACCCACATTTTTCAATAGTCTCAATAGTGTGCTCTATGAGTGATTTGCCTCTATATTTTAAAAGAAGCTTATTCTTTCCCATTCTCCTTGAGTACCCCGCTGCTAATATTATTGCACTTATACTCATTATATCACCTGCTTTCGCGCTTAACTAAATTTTAATTTACTAAATTTCATACTATATTGTAATAAGTGTTCGTTTTTAGACTTCCAATGATTACGTTATCTATTAACGTTCTAGAATTCAACTTTATTTCCTCAACTAATGACTTGGCCAGTATTAAATCATTGGGCTCTTCTACTTTATTGATATATAATATTAGCTGACCCTTCGCTCCCTTAAACAATCCTTTAGGATTCAAAATTAGCTCAGTTAAATATTTAAGATTAACGATTTCGCCCTCATGTGCACCAGTTATTTCACAAAATATTTTACTTCTATGAATATTGTCTTCATTGATTAACATTCCTAATGAATGTATATCTATTATACCTATAGTTTTTGTGGTTTTACAATAGATTATTGGTTCAAATTCATTCCAGGCTTTTAGTTGTTTTTTCTTTGCTCCATCTGCTTCTATTACAATATAGTCAAAATGTAGTGCTAAATCATGTAAGTCTTTTATGCTTAGTCCTAATATTTTATTTTCATCATTAATACCTACTCCTAATACATAAATTCCATCTTCATTCATACTAGAGTATTTAAAAAAATCTTTTTTATCAGTACATATAAAATCATATCTATCTAATGATGGATGGTATATCTTTGTGGTTGTGGTTACTAAAATCTTGCTACCACCTCTAAGCTCCTGCGCAAGTTTAAACATCATGGTGGTTTTCCCACCTGCCCCGACAATAGATAAAATATCTTTTTTCACTAGACCAATATAATTACTTAATTTCATAATATCACCTACTCATTACATATTCAAAAAAATAACTAGTGAGTATACTAGTTATTTTTTTGAATATGTTTAATTTAAACTAGCCCACTGCTAACTTATTTATTTTAGTTAACAATGAACAATAATCTACATTTATTTTTTCTTACTATATGGTGTATTGGCAAGAGGTAGCCTTGTTCTGAACTCTCCATCATAGTTATAATATGCACCAGCCACAGCAGGCGCTGTAGGTATGGAGCATATCTCTCCTATTCCTTTAGCTCCATAAGCAAGGTTCGTATTGCCCCTGCCTACTATAATTGTTTCTATTTTGGGAATTTGTGTTGCTTTAAAAAGTCCTAGTGTTCCAAATTTTGCAGTGGGTACACTATTTATAAGTGGATAATCTTCTGTTAATGCATATCCAAGACTCATAACAACACCACCCTCAATCTGCCCTTCAATATTTTTAGGATTTATTGGAGTCCCAACATCATGAACCGCAATAACTTTTTCAAGTCTGCCTTCATCATTCAACATAACAACATGAGTAGCATAGCCGTAAGCTACATGGCTTACAGGGTTTTCTTTACTTGAGTTCATTTTATCGGTTATCCCTTTAAATTCTCCATAAAATTCTTCACCATCTAAGTTTTCTAAGGTTTGATAAATTAGTGTATCAAGAAGTTTTACAGCTGCCCTTTTAGTTGCTTCACCTGTAAATAAGGTTTGACGTGAAGCCGTTGTATTTCCAGCATCAGGACAAGTTAAAGTATCTGGTGTTACATAACCAACTTTATCCTGTGAAATATTAAGAGTTTCACATACTATTTGCGTTAATATAGTTCCAAGCCCTTGACCAATACAAGATGCACTGGAGTGAATATATATGATACCATCCTTTATAATTAATTTACAACGACCAACATCGGGAATTCCTACTCCAAGTCCGCTGTTTTTCATACCACAAGATATTCCTGCTTTAGGATACTCTTCGCAAACTTCTTTTACAGCATCTAGTGTTTCCACAAGAGATGTTGATGGATCTGCAACTTGACCATTAGGCAATACTTGACCTGGTCTAATGGCATTTATATATCTTATCTCCCAAGCCGTTATTCCTACCATTTTTGCAAGCTCATTTAAATTGCTTTCTGTTGCATAGCAACTCTGCGGTACTCCAAAGCCTCTAAATGCTCCAGCTGGCGGATTGTTTGTATATACTGCTTTTCCAATTATATCGATATTATGATAATTATACGGACCTGCCGCATGAGTACATGCTCTTTGAAGTACTGGACCACCTAGTGAAGCATAAGCTCCTGTATCCGCTGTTATTCTAGCTTTCATAGCAGTCAAATAACCATTTTCATCACATGAAGTTGTAAATTCCATCTCCATGGCATGGCGTTTGGGATGTACCATTATACTTCCACTACGACCTAATGCAAATTTTACAGGTTTATTTGATATATAGGCAAGAATTGCAGCATGATGTTGAACACTCATATCTTCTTTTCCTCCAAAACCACCACCAACTATTTTACCTATAACTCTTACTTTACTTGGGTCTATTCCTAAAGCTTCGCTACATTCCTTTTTAGTTTGATAAATTCCTTGATCTGCGCAATATATTATTATTCCACCATCACCATCTGGTCGAGCAATTGATGTTTCTGTTTCTAAAAAAGCATGATCCGTAAATGGTGTATTATATATATGTGATGCTACATATTTTGACTCTTTTATATATTTGTCTGCATTACCGAACTGTAATTTCTCAGTTACTAGTAAATTGCCATTTGCGTGTAACTTTGGTGCATCAGATTTCAGCGCATCCTTAGGGCAAGTAACCGGTATTAATTCCTCAAAATCAATATTTACTAAAGATATAGCCTCTTCTAATATTTCATGAGTTCTAGCAGCTATTAAAACTATGGCATCTCCTATGCAATGGGTTATGCTTCCCACTGGTATTAACACATCCCAATCCTTTACTATATGCCCAACTTTTTTATTTCCTGGAAGTTCATCTGCTGTTACTACTGCATAAACACCCGGTAACTTTTTAGCCGCGCTTACGTCAATACTCTTTACCAATGCACGTGGATATTTACTTCTAACCGCTCCACCATAAATCAAACCTTCTATACGCATATCATCTACATATTCTGCTGTGCCAAGAACTTTGTCCATTGCATCAATTCTATTTAATTTTTCTCCTACTAATGCACTACAAGTAGCTTCAGGCACCTCTGTATTTTCTCTGAATATTTTTGCAGCTAGCCTTACAGCATCAATTATTTTTACATATCCAGTACAACGACAGATATTATTTTTCAATGCATTTTTTATTTGTTCTTCGGTGGGATTTTCTACCTTATCAATAAGACCCTTTGCACTTATAACCATTCCTGGAGTACAAAAGCCACACTGAACTGCACCTGATTCCATAAACGCATATCCATATACATCTCTTTCTCGGTCTGTTAGACCTTCAATGGTTATAATACTTTTTTCTTCAAGTTTACTTGTTTTTAATACACACGATTTTTTAGCTACACCATCAACTAAAACCATGCAGGCTCCACAGGTACCCTCAGAACATCCATTTTTAACTGATGTTAAATTCATATCTTCTCTTAAGTAAGTCAGTAATTTTTTATCTTCACTAGTACTAGCCTTATTCCCATTTACAACAAAGTTAAACATTATTATCACTCCGTTTTGTGATGATTTTCATTACGTAATTTTTTAAATCATATAATTATAATCTGTTATTACAGCCCAAATCATGTTTTCAATTTCTTTAGGTATTCCTGTATTATCGGCAGTAAGATTAACTTCTAAAACCTTATCTTGTAGTCTAACTCTTACAATTTTTTTATCACTATCCATTAATACAAATCCCATGTTTTCGCTATTTTCAAAGTCTGCTTCCTTAGCAAATAATGTGAATTTTTCTTTATATGGAGCACTATCATAAGGACAGAACATTTCACAGTTTCCACACTCATTACACATTTTATCAACATGAATTATTTGATGCATACTATTTCCCTTTACTTTTATAGCAATATTGGCACGATTAGGACATACATCTACGCAAGCTTCGCATACTGTTGAACATTGAAGACATCTTTCACATTCTGCTTTACCACTTACGAACATTTTTAGTATACCCTTTTTAGCTGTTATGGCTTCAATATTTGTGTTTACCTCATGTACTTCCACTTCCAAATCATGGTTTTTTTCTTGTTTAACTATAGCTTTCGCAACTTTTGTTGCATCTGCTATTCCTTCTACTACCGTAGCAGGTCCATGTAGTCCATCTCCTGCCACATATACTCCTTTAATGTTTGTTTCTAATGTTTTCACATCTACATCCGCTTGCTCTTTTTCATTTAAACCAATATTATTTTCTTTAAATATTTTAGCATCTACCTTCTCACCAACTGCTGATATAACAATATCTGCTGGTATATCTATCATCTTGCCAGTTGCAACTGGTCTTCTTCTACCACTTTCATCTGGCCTCCCGAGTTCCATAACCTCACAACTAAGAACACCTTTTGTAATCTTAACTGGTGCTAGTAATTCTTTAAATTCTACTCCATCTTCAATGGCTAACTGCAATTCTTCCATATCTGCAGGCATGTATTTTTTAGTCCTACGATAAACTAAATATACATTTTCTACTCCCTCTGCTCTTTTGGCTGCTCTAGCTGCATCCATAGCAGTGTTACCACCACCTACTACAACCACATTTTTCCCAAGGTTTAATGTACTATCTTTACTTCTTAATCTCTCTAAAAATTGTAGTACATTAATTACATTTTCACCTTCAATATTTAATTTACCTGGTTTCCACGCACCAATGGCAAATAGGACATATTTGTATCCAAGTTTTTTCAATTTCTCTACAGAATTCTGCTCTGAATTTAACTGGACTTTAACTCCTAGGCTACAAACAAGATCAATGTCTTTTTGCACAGTCTCATGTGGCAGTCTAAATTCTGGAACAATATGGTTCACTATTCCTCCGAGTGCATTTCTTTTCTCGAAAATAGTTACTTCCATTCCTTCTCTTGCAAGGAAATATGCTGCTGCAAGACCTGTAGTTCCTCCACCAACTATGGCTACTCGTCCACCACTTTTTTCTGTTTTCACAAGTTCCTTTAGTAAATCCTCATATGCATTTTCTGCTGCTTGTAATTTTATATTTCTTATATTAACTGACTCATCACAGAAATTTCTAATGCATTTGCCCATACATGCATGGCTACATATTGTTCCCGTAATAAATGGAAGTGGGTTCTTTTCTACTATAACCCTTAGTGCTTCAAGATGTTTACCTTGATCTACAAGATTTATATATTCTGGAATATCTTGAGATATAGGGCATCCCTCTTCACATGCTGAAATAAAACAATCAGCTAGTGGTACTTTTTTATTTATTTTGCCAGTATAATTTGGTTTTATAGGTTTTATATGATGAATATCTATAACTGATTTATCTTTTAACTCATTTAATTTTTCATTATTCATAACATACTTATTTGCAAATTCTACCTTGCTTAATTTTTCAGCAATTTGAACACATCTTTGATAGCCACCAACTTTTAACATTGTTGTTGCTATAGTTATAGGCCATATTCCAGTTTCAAATATATCCACTATGTTGAAAACATCCGCACCTCCTGAATAAGAAATTTTCAATTTCCCATCAAATTCATTTGAAAGCCTATATGCTAGCGCTATGGAAAGAGGATATAGGGATTTCCCTGACATATACATCTCCTCGCCTGGTAATTCTGCATTTTTAATGAGAGCTGGAACTGTATTAGTTAATTTAACACCAAAGGACAATCCATTTTTGCTTGCTAAATCTTGTAATTTTTTAAACATAACAATAGCATCATCAAATTGTAAGTCCTCTTGGAAATGATGCTCATCAAATGAAACGTAATCGTATCCCATACTATCTAAGGTTTTACGTACAAATTCATACCCTAATAATGTAGGATTACATTTTACATAAGTATTTAATCCTTTTTCATTTATTAAATATGTTGCAATATGTTCAATTTCCTGTGCTGGGCATCCGTGTAATGTAGATAAGGTTATTGATCTGCATACCCTAGCTGATATGCTTTTAACATATTCACTATCTATATTTTTGAATTTATTAATATTGTCTAATACGTATGAGGTGCATTCACTCCATATACTACTTTTAGATGCATCCTTAAGACCCATAATAAATTCATTTATTTTAGATGAAGAAATTCCTTTAAAATCATAACCTACACTCATATTAAAAATAAATCCATCTGGACTTCCGAGATTTAATTCTTTTGATAATATTTTAATTGCGAACCAAGCTTTAACATATTCGTCATAAGCCTCCGTTACTCTAAGTTCTGTAGACCATTCCACATTGTAGCACTCATCTTCTGCACTTATGCAAGGCTTTGACACTGGTAAATCTTCTCCATCAAGAGTTTGTACTGTTTTCAGCTCAAAAAATCTACATCCAGAAACATAAGCTGCAATTATATTTTGTGCTAACTGTGTATGTGGACCAGCTGCAGGTCCAAAAGGAGTTTCAATTTTCTCTCCAAATATTCCAAGCACCTTATCATCATTCTTTTTAAAAAACTTGTTTACTCCAAATATCTTTCCCTGGTTTTTATTTTCTATCATTATCCACTCCATTAATTCTTTAAATGGAATGGGTGTCATTCTATCACCCATGGTAATACCTCCTGTTTTTTTATTTGTTTATTCTACTCCATAATTCACTTGACACTTCTCTTGATTTTGCCATGATTTTTTCAGAATCAGCAACAATAATTTTACGGTCCTTCATAAGAACTTTACCATTTATCATAGTGGTTGTTACGCATCTTCCATTAATACCAAATAAAATATGAGAATTAGCATTATTACCGTTTAATGGAGTTAATGGATCGTATTCTGCTACTATAATATCTGCATAAGCACCTTTTTTTATAACTCCCAATGGTTTTTCAAAAAATCTACCTGCAATCTTTGCATTGTTATCAAAAATCATTAGTGGTACTTCGCCCCATGCAACTGTTGGATCACAGTTATTATGTTTTTGCAAAATATTTGCAACCTTCATAGACTCAAACATGTCACTGGTATATCCATCTGTTCCAAGCCCTACAGTCAATCCTTTTTTTATAAGTTCTAAAACAGGTGTACAACCTACAGCATTTCCCATATTAGATTCAGGATTATGAACTACCATTGTATCCATTTCCTTTAATAAGTCCATCTCAGCAGGATTTATGTGTATACAGTGAACTGCAATAGTCTTACTGCCTAAGATATCAAAGTCAAACAAATGGTTAACTAATCTTTTATTATATTTTTTAAGAGAATCGTATACATCCGCTATACCTTCTGCTGTATGAATATGGTATCCAGCATCATATGGCATATTTTCAGCACAATACTCAAGAGTTTTATTACTTAATGTAAATGATGCATGAAGCCCCATCATTCCCTTTTGCATATCAGATAAATCATTTTTTGCCGACTTCATAAAGTCAACGTTTTCACTTACAGCTTGTTTCATTTTTTCCTGTCCATCTCTATCAGAAACTTCATAACATAGAGATGTACGAATACCTAGCTCTTTGGCCACGTCTGATATTTGAAATAAACTTCCGGAAATATCACCATAACTTGCATGATGATCAAAAACAGTAGTAACACCATTTCTTATACAATCAAGGTAAGTTGCATATGCACTATATTTTGTATCTTCCAATGTTAATAATCTATCTATCCTCCACCACATTCCCTCAAGAATGTCTTTAAAACCTTTAGGGTTATAACCATTAATGGAAAGTCCCCTAGCAAATGCACTATATATGTGATGATGAGTATTGATTAATCCTGGCATAATTAAACCATTTTTAGCATCTACGAATTCAGCTCCCTGGTACTTTTTCTTCATTTGCTCCGTGGTTCCTAAATCTACAATAACATTAGCATCAATGCAAACACACCCATCTTCAATAAATGTATTTTTATCATCTCTTGTAAATAACCTACCATTACCTATTAGTATCATACTGTCCCTCCTATAATATATTTAATGTAATACAAACTTAATTAATTGTTCAAATTATTTTCATTATTCTAAATTTATTTTACCATTGTTTTTAAACATTTTCAATTTATTTCTAAAATTTTTGTAAGTTTAAAAAATATTTGTATTTTCCCATTGATTTTTAAAAAATATACTGATATACTTAATTTATAAAGTATTTGCAAAATTTAAATAATTCATAGATTTTTGATAACTTTGGATAAACTTGTTGCAAATATAAAGAATGTTGATCAAATCTACTATTAACTATTACATAAATATATTGGAATAAAATTTTTGGAGGTTTTGCTATGAACAAAATAAAGTGGTTACGGAATGAACTTCCTAAAACCAGTGATAAAAATCTAAATATAATGTCTCATGAAAACGTTGCTAAAGCAGCTGCTTTTCATAAAAGTTTCCCAGAGTATACTGAAACACCTTTAGCCAAACTAGATAATATGGCTAAATTCCTTGGACTTAAAAAACTTTATGTAAAAGATGAATCTTTTAGATTTGGATTAAATGCTTTTAAAGTCTTAGGTGGCTCTTATGCTATAGGTCGTTACATAGCAAAAGATTTAAATAAGGATATATCCCAGCTTCCTTATGAAGTTATTACATCAAAAGAGCTTCTTAAAGAATTCGGTCAGACAACCTTCTTTACTGCAACTGATGGAAATCATGGAAGAGGTCTTGCTTGGGCAGCTAATAGATTACACCAAAAATGTGTGGTTTTTATGCCTAAAGGTTCATCTGAAATTAGACTTAAAAACATTCAAAAGGAAAATGCTACAGCTACAATAGAAGAAGTAAATTATGATGAATGTGTTCGTATTGCTATGGCAGAATCAGCAAAAGTTCCAAATTCTGTAGTTATTCAAGATACAGCTTGGGAAGGTTATGAAGAAATACCTTCTTGGATTATGCAAGGTTATGGAACAATGGCAATGGAAGCTAATAATCAATTGCATAAAGATAATTGTGATGCACCAACTCACATTTTCATACAAGCAGGTGTAGGTTCTCTTGCTGGTGCAGTTCAAGGATATTTTGCAAATGTTTATCCTGATAACCCACCAATAGTTACTGTAGTAGAACCAAACAAAGCAGATTGTATATTCCGCTCCGCTGCTGCTAAAGATGGAGATATAAGAATCGTTACTGATGATATGCAAACAATCATGGCAGGACTAGCTTGCGGCGAACCAAATACAATAGCATGGGATATTTTAAAAAATAACAGTTCCTTCTTTGTATCTTGCCCAGATAATATTTCTGCTAATGGTATGAGAATACTTGCTGTACCTCTTAAGGGCGACCCTAGAGTTATTTCTGGTGAATCTGGAGCCGTAACAATGGGAATTTTGTTTAACATTATGCAAAATGAAGATTTAAAAGATTTAAAACAAGCTTTGAAGCTTGATGAAAATTCAAAAGTTCTAATATTTTCAACTGAAGGCAATACTGACCCCGATTTTTTCCGTGAAATTGTTTGGAATGGTGATTATTCATCATTATAATAGATACGCTTCAGCTTAAAACTTTCAAATTTAAGGAGGAATAAAAAATGGATTTTAATGCTATTAAACAAAAATCAGAGGCTTATGAAGTTCAGATGACAAAATTTTTACGTGACTTAATTGCTATCCCCGGTGAAAGCTGTGGAGAAGAAGGTGTTATTAAAAGAATAGAGCAAGAAATGAACTCTCTCGGTTTTGACAAAGTAGAAATTGATGCGCAAGGTAATGTTTTAGGTTATGTGGGAACAGGTAAAACCCTTATAGCTTTTGATGCTCATATTGACACTGTTGGTCTTGGAGAACTAAGTAACTGGACTTTTGATCCTTATATAGGTTATGAAACTGAAGAAGAAATTGGAGGACGTGGTACCTCTGACCAACTTGGTGGTATCGTATCTGCTGTATACGGTGCTAAGATAATGAAGGATCTTGACATGTTAAGCGATGACTATACAGCTCTCGTAGTTGGATCAGTACAAGAAGAGGACTGTGACGGAAACTGCTGGCTGCACATCATAGAACAGGACAAAATCACACCTGAATTCGTTGTAAGCACAGAGCCAACTGATAGTGGTATCTATAGAGGACATAGAGGACGTATGGAAATACGCGTTGATGTTAAGGGTGTATCATGCCACGGTTCAGCTCCAGAAAGAGGAGACAACGCAATCTACAAAATGGCTGAAATATTAATGGATGTCAAAAACCTTAACACAAATGATGCTGCTGATTCTACGCAGATCAAAGGTCTCGTAAAAATGTTAGATAAAAAATTCAATCCCAAATTTGAAGAAGCTAATTTCCTCGGACGTGGTACTATAGCTGCATCAGAAATATTCTTTACTTCACCAAGCCGTTGCGCTGTAGCTGACTCTTGTGCGATTTCACTCGACCGTCGTATGACATCTGGAGAAACATGGGAAAGTTGTTTAGAAGAAATTCGTCAGCTTCCAGCTGCTAAAAAATACAATGCAGAAGTTACTATGTATAACTATGACAAAAAAAGTTGGACTGGCCTTTCATACCCTCAGGAATGCTACTTCCCTACCTGGGTTATTCCTGAAGATCATGCTGTTGTTAAAGCTATGCAAGAATCATATACTGGAATGTTTGGATTAGCGAGAAGTGGTTCTAAGAGCACTGATGAAATGAGAAAAGCTCGTCCACTTACTGATAAATGGACATTCTCAACAAACGGTGTTGCTATAATGGGTCGTCATGAAATACCATGCATAGGATTCGGTCCGGGTGCAGAATCTCAGGCACACGCTCCAAATGAAAGAACTTGGAAAGCAGATCTGGTTAAATGTGCTGCTGTATATGCTGCTCTTCCAACAATATACTGCAAAAATAAATAATTTTTATCATTCAAAATATAAATATAAGTATAAAGGGGAGTTTATAAATGGCTTTAATGGATAAATACGTTAGCAAACTAAATACACTAGATTTCAAAAATATGTATAATAATGATTTTCTTCTTACTTGGGAAAAATCAAAAAACGAATTAGAAGCAGTATTCACTGTTGCAGAAGCTCTTAAAGAATTAAGAGTAAATAATATATCCTCAAAGATTTTTGATAGTGGTCTTGGAATTTCACTATTCCGAGATAATTCAACTCGTACAAGATTTAGCTTTGCTTCCGCTTGTAACCTCCTTGGCCTTGAAGTTCAAGATCTTGATGAAGGAAAATCTCAAGTTGCTCATGGTGAAACAGTAAGAGAAACTGCTAACATGATTTCATTCATGGCAGATGTTATAGGTATCCGTGATGATATGTATATTGGAAAAGGCAATGCTTATATGCGTGAAGTATCCAATGCTGTAAAAGAGGGTAATGACGAAGGAGTACTTGAACAACGCCCAACACTTGTTAGTTTACAATGTGATATAGATCATCCTACTCAATGCATGGCTGATTGTCTTCATATTATTAATGAACTCGGTGGTATTGAAAATTTGAAAGGTAAAAAAGTTGCTATGTCTTGGGCATACTCACCATCTTATGGTAAACCACTTTCAGTTCCTCAAGGAGTAATTGGACTTTTAACTCGTTTCGGTATGGACGTTGTTCTTGCACATCCAGAAGGTTATGAAGTTATGAGTGAAGTAGAAGAAATTGCAATAAAAAATGCTGCGCAGTCTGGTGGTTCATTTACGAAAACAAATTCTATGGAAGAAGCATTCAAAGATGCTGACATAGTTTATCCTAAAAGTTGGGCTCCTTTTGTTGCTATGGAAAAAAGAACAGATCTATACGGAAAAGGTGATACAGCTGGTATAAACAAGCTTGAAAAAGAACTTTTGGCACAAAATGCTGAGCATAAAGATTGGGAATGTACTGAAGAACTTATGAAAACAACAAAAGATGGAAAAGCACTTTATCTTCATTGTTTACCTGCTGATATCTCTGGAGTTAACTGTGAAGTTGGAGAAGTTGCTGCTTCTGTTTTTGATAGATATAGAAAACCACTTTATAAAGAGGCTAGTTATAAACCTTATACAATAGCTTCTATGATTTTCTTAAGTAAAGTTAAAAATCCACAAGAAGTTTTAGCTATGCTTGAAAAGAAAAATATACAACGTGAAGTAAAATAATATTCTAAATTGTTTTTATAGTAAAAGGCTATGCTGAATTATAAATTCTACATAGCCTTTTATTTTTAAAATTGAATTCACAAGGGGGATAATATTATGAAGAAAAAAGTAGTAATCGCATTGGGTGGTAATGCTCTTGGAAGTAATTTAAAGGAACAAATGGTAGCTGTAAAATCTACTGCCAAAGCTATAGTTGATCTTATAGAAGAAGGAAATGAAGTTGTTATATCTCATGGAAACGGACCTCAAGTCGGTATGATTAATATTGCAATGAGCGAACTCCATAAAAACAATCCTAAATATTCACTATGTCCTATGTCTGTATGTGTTGCAATGAGTCAAGCTTATATTGGTTATGATCTGCAAAATGCACTTAGAGAAGAACTACTTAATCGTAATATAAACAAAAATGTTTCAACAATAATAACGCAAGTTGAAGTAGACCCTACGGATAAAGCCTTTGAAAATCCAACTAAACCTATTGGGAGTTTCATGACAAGAGAAGAAGCTGATCTTGAAATAAAAAGTGGCAAAAAAGTTATTGAAGATGCTGGTCGTGGATATAGAGAAGTTGTTGCTTCACCAAAGCCAGTAGGCATTATAGAAATTGAAACAATAAAATCATTGGTAGATATAGGCCAAGTTGTAATCGCCTGTGGTGGTGGTGGTATTCCTGTTATAAAAGAGGGTAATCATCTAAAAGGTGTAAGCGCCGTTATCGATAAGGATTTTGCTAGTTGTACTCTTGCAAAAGAACTTAACGCTGATTGCCTTATTATTTTAACAGCTGTAGAAAAAGTTGCTATAAACTTTGGTAAACCAAATGAAAAATGGCTTCACAATATTACAGTTGATGAAATTAGTAGATATGCAAAAGAGGGCCACTTTGCCCCTGGTTCAATGCTTCCTAAGGTAGAAGCTGCAATCGATTTTGCTTCTTCAAAAGAAGGCAGATATTCATTAATAACTCTACTAGAAAAAGCTAAAGATGGCATAGCAGGTACTACGGGTACTATCATAAAATAGAAATTATATAAAAAGGATAGTGTTTACACTATCCTAAATCATGAGGGGGAATTTTTATGAGTTCTAATCAAAAGTCTTTATTATTCCAATATGATGGTATGCCTTCTATTAAAGAAATTATACCATTAGGTCTTCAACATGTTGTAGCTATGATTGTGGGTTGTGTTACACCAGCGCTCATAATTGCTGGAGTTGCAAATCTTACTGCTGCCGACAAGATTTTACTTGTCCAATCCTCGCTATTTTTTGCTGGCATAGCAACTTTAATTCAAATTTTTCCACTAGGCAAAGTTATTGGTTCAAGATTACCCGTAATTATGGGAGTAAGTTTTGCATACGTTCCAACTCTGGCTGCCATTACCGGTGAATTTAATATTGCCACGGTTTTTGGAGCACAAATAATAGGCGGAATAGTCGCCATAATTTTCGGAATATTCTTGAAAAAATTAATAAAATTCTTTCCACCCCTTGTTACTGGTACAGTTATTTTTGCCATAGGATTATCATTGTATACGGTTGCTATTAAGTATATAGCCGGTGGAGTTGGTTCTCCTACGTTTGGTTCTCCTTTGAACTGGGCCGTTGCCATGATAACCCTTGGAGTAGTAGTCTTTCTAAATTTCTTTACTAAAGGAACTCTCAAACTAGCATCTATTTTAATAGGTATAATTGTAGGATATATTATTGCTATGTTTCTTGGAATGGTATCCTTTGATGCAGTTACTTCAGCTGGACTTTTTCAAGCTCCAAAGCCACTATATTTTGGTATAAGCTTTAATGCTACAGCTATAATATCTATGGCTATAATGTACATTGTAAATTCTGTTCAAGCTATAGGTGACTTATCCGCTACAACAGGTGGGGGTATGGATAGATCTCCTACTCATAAAGAGCTTTCCGGTGGTATTATTGGAAGCGGATTTTCAAGTATAATTGGTGCACTGTTTGGTTGTATGCCAACTGCAACATATAGCCAAAATGTTGGTATAGTAATTACAAATAAAGTTATCAATAAATGGGTATTTGCATTTGCTTCTTTTGTTGTAATTTTAGCAGGTCTTATTCCTAAATTTGCCTCACTACTTACAACCATTCCTCAATGTGTTTTAGGTGGAGCGACAATCTCTGTTTTTGCCACAATAACAATGACAGGAGTTAAAATGATTGCTTCAAGTAACCTTACAATGAGAAACTCAGCAGTTGTAGGCATTGCAGTTGCCTTAGGTATAGGTATTGTTCAAGTTCCTGATGCATTTGCTCTATTCCCAGGATGGTTTATATCTATATTTGGAAAATCATCTATCGTTGTTACAACAATAGTTGCAATAGCACTAAACCTAGTCTTACCTAAAGATAAAACTGAAGAAGCTATTAATACCAATGCTAATGATCAAGAAAAAGCTAGCTAATAAGAATTATTTTATCCTTTATAAATACAAAAAAAACAACTCGCATTATTAAATAAGCGAGTTGTTTCTTTACCTCTGTTAAACCATTTCTAATATTCCTATTACTTTTAGCCTGTAATATATAATTTTGCAATAAATATTAATGCCAAAATGTAAATCACAATCGAAACTTTCTTTCTCTTAGTATGATCCTTAGTAAATAAATTGTTGATTCCGTTTAACACAGCATAAGAAAGAAGTCCAATTGTTAAACCATCTCCTATACTATAAGTAAGTGGCATCATTGCGATTGTTAAGAAAGCAGGTACTCCTTCTGTGAAATCATTAAAGTCTATCTTCGTTACACCTTCCATCATGAAAAATCCTACTATTATGAGTGCCGGTGCAGTTGCACAAGATGGTATTGCAATAAATAATGGTGAAAAGAACATTGCTAGTAAGAATAAAATGCCTGTTACAACAGAAGCAAGTCCTGTTCTAGCACCTTCTGCAACTCCCGCTGAACTTTCTACGAAAGTAGTTACAGTCGAAGTACCAAGGAAAGCTCCTACCGTAGTACCAACAGCATCTACTAGTAGCGCACGTCCAGCATTTTTAACCTTACCATCTTTGTCTACCATTCCAACCTTAGACGCAACTCCTACTAAAGTTCCTACAGTATCGAAAAAATCAACAAATAAGAATGTTAACACTATTGTTATAAATTGCAATATTTTAGCTGGATCAGTTAAGTATGAAAAGTCTAGTTTAGCAGCAATTGGTGATATTGATTCAAGTTTAAATATTCCTTTTGGGGTGGCTATTCCATAAGTCGCTGCTGTTATTGGTGCTATCATGGCATATATCCAAGCTGCTCCAGCACTTGCAACTATTCCCCATAATATAGCTCCTCTAACTTTTTTCTTTGACAATACTACTATTACGATTACTCCTAGTACTGTTATTAATACTGCTGGGCTTTTAAACGTACCCATAGCTACCTTTGTTGCATCATTGCTAACTACAATGCCAGCATCTACAAAACCAATAAAAGCAATGAAAAGTCCGATACCTGCAGTAACGGCTATTTTCAAAGTCGTTGGTATAGAGTTAACTACTGCTTCTCTTACACTAGTTAATGATAATATAATAAAGATAACACCTTCAACAAATACAGCTGCCAGTGCCACTTGCCAAGGAATTTTCTTTCCGATTACTACACTAAAAGCAAAGAATGCATTAAGTCCCATTCCCGATGCTAGTGCAAAAGGAAGATTTGCATATAATCCCATAGCTATTGTAGTAAATCCCGCTGTTAAACAAGTTACCGTTACTATAGCACCCATATCCATTCCTGTAGCTCCTAAAATATTTGCATTAACTGCAATTATGTAGGCCATGGTTAAAAACGTTGTTATCCCTCCTATAACCTCCTTTTTTACGTCACTCCCATTTTCTTTCAACTGAAAACGTTCCATTTTTGTTCCCCCTCAACTTTTTTATAATTAAGCCCAACGAATTATTCGCAAGGCAAAATTTAAAATATAGTTTATCCACTTTTCAAAATAGCATTTTTAATACATATATTTGATTTACATTGGCTTATTTATGGGTTTTTATTTTAAAAAGCTTGCATCCTAGCTATCATTTCTTACAATCACAACGATGCACTTTAGTTTTTTCTACAGCATTTAATATATTTTCATAACCAGTACAACGACAAAGGTTACCGGAAAGCTTCTTTTTAATTTCATCTTTTGTATACTCTTTTTCATCTTCAAGAATAGGGATAGATGCCATAATCTCTCCGCAAGTACAGAAACCGCATTGCACTGCACCTTCCTCAATAAATGCTTCCTGGATGTCCGATATTTTACCATCAGCATCCATGAGTCCTTCAGTTGTACGAATTTCTTTACCTTCTGCCCAAATTGCAAGATAAATACATGAATCAAAAGCTTCTCCATTAATAAGAACAGTGCAAGCTCCACATTCTCCGACCTCACAACCTTTTTTAACACTTGTAAGATTAAGCTGATTTCTCAGAACATCTGTAAGCGAGTCTCTATCATCTATCATAATTTGTTTAGGCTCACCATTTACCACAAAACTTAAAATTTTATTAGCCATTGATTACACCTCCACATTGTTTTATAGATTCTTTTAAAGCCCTTTTACACAATTCAGAGACAAGTTGAAGACGGAAATCTTTAGATGCACGCCAAGATGTCCTTGGATTCACTTCAGTCTTTGCTGTTTCACCAAAAATATTGTACATTTCATCAGAAAAACTCATTCCCTTTATAGCCTCTTCAGCTTTATAACATCTCATAGGTATTGGAGCTGCAACACCGTATGCAAGACGCACATCTTCTATCTTATCCTTTTGTGCATTAAGTTTACAAACTACACTACAACCAAGGGTTGCAATATCCATTGCATTACGCATAGCATATTTAATGTAATTGCCTTTAAAATTCTCATAATTTTCTTTAGTAATATAAATTGCCGTAAGTATTTCAGCATTTTTCAGACTAACTCTTCCAGGGCCAACATAGTACTCTGAGATAGGAATAATTCTTTCTCCATCTGGTCCTTCTATTTGAAGCTTAGCATTTAGTGCAAATAACGTGGATGCGCTGTCTGCACTTGTAACACCATTTGAAATATTTCCTCCAATTGTTCCAATGTTTCTTAATTGTGGACCTCCTATTTCATCAACTGCTTCTCCCAGTACTGGAATATATTTTTGGATAATATCACTTTTAGTTATGTGTGAAAAGCTTGTAAGTGCTCCTATTTTTATACTACCATCCTCTTGAAGTGTTACGCCTCTTAGTTCATCCAAGCCAAAAATACTTACAAGTGAGCATCCAGCAAGTTTGCCATGACGGATGCTTATAAGCACGTCACTTCCACCTGCAATAATTATAGATTTTGGTTCCAATTCAAGATGACTTATAGCATCCTTTACTGAAGTTGCCTGGTATAGTTTTTCAATATCATACATTGTTATTCCACCTCTACTTTTATATTAAATTTTGCTCTTTAAATTTTTCTACAAGTCTTTGTGGCGTTAACGGAGCCACATTAAACTTAACTCCTGTGGCATTAAGCACAGCATTTCTAATTGCAGGTGCAACAGGAATGGCAGGCGGTTCTCCTAGAGCCTTATTACCAAAAGGACCTGATACATCGTAGGTTTCTGCAAATTGTGCTTCCAAATGTGGTGTATCCATAATAGTTGGAAGTTTATAATCCAGTAAATTATCATTGAGCATTCTGCCTGTTTTTGGATCAAATAAAACCTGCTCTGTTAAACCATAACCTAAACTCATGCTCATACCACCATGTACCTGTCCTGCCGCTAGCTTAGGATTAAGAATTTTACCACTATCATGAACATTAATAACTTTAATAACTTTAATTTTACCTACAGGAATATCAACTTCAACCTCAACAAAACATACTCCAAAGGCGAAGGTGTTTGATTTACATTGGTTTGTAACATCCGCCGTTATGTGAACTGATTTTTCAGTATTATAAAATGCATGCGTAGCAACTTCTTTAAGTGAAGCTATAATTTCACCAGTTTCTCTATTTATAATGTTATTATCTTTAAGTTCAATGTTCCCTACAGGAAGTTTCAACATAAAATTTGCATGTTCTATTATCTTTTCTTTTAACTCTAAAGCAGCCTTTTTAGCAGCCATTCCTGATACATAAGATTGTCTAGATGCATAAGCACCTGTATCAAATGGTGTAACATCTGTATCTTGCGTTGATACAGTGTGCACATTTTCAGCTGGAATGCTAAGCACCTCTGCTACCATTTGTCCAAATACAGTATCTGCCCCTTGCCCTATTTCTGTAGCACCCATTTGAAGTTGAACAGAACCATCTTGATTAAGCACAATTCTACAAGATGCAGTTTCCAGTGAAATAGGATAAACCCCAGTTGCATAACTAAATATTGCCATACCCACACCTTTTCGGGTGGTTCCTGTTTGATTTTGGTATTCTTTGAGTTTATTATCCCAGTCTATATATTTTCTACCCTTTTCAATACATTCGTCAAGACCATTACTATAGCATTTAACCTGATTGTCAACAAAACCTAATTTCATAGCATTAAGTTTTCTTATTTCAATTTTGTCTAAGCCCAGGTTTGTTGCAATATCATCAACATGAGATTCAAGAGCAAAAGTTATTTGTGGTATGCCATAAGCACGCATAGCACCAGACACTGGCATATTAGTAAATACTGAATACATATCACCTTTAGTTGCAACTTCATCCTGATATACTTGTTTAACTGCGTGGCCTGCTTTACTTATTATACTATGTCCATGGGATGCATAAGCCCCTTTATTGCCATATACCTCTACTTTCCTAGCAACAAACCGTCCATTTGGTCTCACATAACTTTTGACTTTAATTTTCATAGCATGACGCACACGGCTATTAACAAAATCCTCTTCGCGACTCAAGTCAAGTTTAACACATCTGCCACCAACAACTGTGCACAAATATGCGTTTAACGGTTCGTAAAGAACCTCTTGTTTATTACCAAATCCACCACCTATATATGGTTTAATAACTCTAACTTTTCCCCACTCAATGCCAAGGGCTTGACCAACTACACGTCTTACAATATGAGGAATTTGAGTTGATGTAACAACAACAATTCTTTTACCCTCCGCATAAGCATAAGAAATCGGATTTTCAAGCTGGCAGTGCTTAACCATTGGAGTTTCATATTCTCCCTCAAAAACAATGAGTCCTTCTTCTTTTATAGCACTATCATAATTACCTATTTCATAACTTGTATGTGCAAGAATATTATCCGGATACTCCTCATGAATTGGTTTTGATCCTTCATTCAAATTTGCTCCTTGCTTCAAAGCAGCTTCAATAGACATTAATGGTTCATATTCTTCGTATTCAACTTTTATAAGTTTAATTGCTCTTATTGCAGTTACACTATCTTTAGCAATTACTGCTGCTATATCATCACCATAATATCTGACTCTTTGATTAAGTAGCTTTCTGTCTGCAATATCCTGATGTGCAGGATCCAGTGAAAAAGGATGCCCCGCTGTTGCAAATTGGATATTAGGAACGTCAAAGCAAGTTACAATTTTTACGACTCCCTCAAGTTTCATAGCCTCAGTAATATCAATGCTTTTAACAAGACCATTAGCAATAGTACTATGCATAACTTGCGCAACAAGAGCATTACTTAACTTAAAATCATCTGTATATTGTGCGCGTCCTGTTACCTTATCAAAAGCATCAACTCTTTTTATACTTTTTCCAATACTCATTTTATGCCTCCTTATATAATAAATATATTTTTTCTGTACTTAATACCCTCTTACAAATTTCTTTGCCACATCATGGCTTTCATGATAGATTTTTTCTTCATCAATATTTACAAGCACACTATCTTTGACTACAATCCTGCCATTTACGATAGTATAATCCACAGCACCTTTAAAACCAACAGTACTAAGCAATGCCTTAGGATCAAGTTCAGCCCCTATTAGTTCTATCCTATTAAGGTTTATCATAAATAAATCCGCTGCCATTCCAATAGCTAATTTTCCAATATCTGAGCGTCCAAGAACTTTTGCACTACCTTCTGTTGCTACTTTTAGTATATCATATGCTGTGGGTGCATTTTTACCTGAGTTTAATCTATGGAGTAAAAATGCAACTCTCATCTCTTCAAGCATGTTTGAACCATCGTTGCTTGCGCTCCCGTCAACACCAAGCCCAACAGGAACCTTAAGCTTTAACATTTGAGGAATATTTGCAATTCCCGACGACAACTTCATATTAGATATAGGGCAATGGGCAACTCCTGTTCCAGTCCTAGCAAGTATTTTTAATTCTTCATTATTAAAATGAATACCATGTGCAAACCACACATCCCGACCTAGCCAACCCAAACTTTCCATATACTCAAGAGGACGCATATTAAATTTTTCCAAAGTGAATTTCTCCTCATCAACTGTTTCTGCAAGGTGAGTATGTAACCTAACCCCAAGACTTCTTGCAAGTTTTGCCGATTCACGCATTAAATCTCCAGTAACACTAAATGGTGAACACGGCGCAAGTGCAACCTGTTTCATAGAAAAGTGGCTTTTGTCATGAAATTTTTTCACTAATCTTTCGCTATCTTTTAAAATCTCATCAACAGACTGGACCACAGAATCTGGAGGAAGACCTCCATCCTTAACACTTAATGACATGCTTCCTCTGGATGCATACATTCTAATTCCAAGCCTTTCTGCCGCCTCAAACTGGGCTTCAATAAGATTGTTTTGATCCTTTGGAAATACATAGTGGTGGTCAAAACAGGTTGTACAACCTGTTTTTAATAGTTCCCCCATTCCACAAAGAGAGCTGTACAAAATAACATCGCTATTTACATTTTTCCATATTTCATACAAATATTTTAGCCATGGAAATAATTCCATGTTTTGAACCTCTGGAATATTTCTACTAAACATTTGATAAAGATGATGATGCGTATTTATAAGCCCTGGGTACATTGCCATATCAGTTGCGTCTATAATCTCATCCGCACATTTAATTTCATTTCCGATATATTTAATTTCTTCATCTTCAATGTACATATTTATATTTTCAAATAAATTGTCATCATCATCACAGGTTACAAGATATTTAATATTTTTAATAAATATTGAATTTTTCATTGTCCCCCTCCCAATCGCAACCCATTACATTGCCTTTTTTATTGATTCCTTTGTTTTTGAATCTATGTTTAGTTTAGATTCATCTTTTAATACTATGTTGAGTAATAAGGCTACCACTGTACCTGCACTTATCCCTGAAGAAAAGAAACTCCTAACTGCCGATGGCATGCTACTTAAAATATCAGGTCTTACGGAAACCCCTATGCCTACGCCAAGAGAAATAGCAAGAATTAGCATATTTCTATTGTTAAGTTCAACATCTTTAATAGTCTTAATTCCAGCTGACACAACCATTCCAAACATTATAATACCTGCACCACCTAAAACTGGATTTGGCATAATAGCAACGACTGCTCCGAATTTCGGAAATATTCCCAGTACCATTAGAATAATTCCCGCAATAGCAACTACAGATTTACTTGCTACTTTAGTAAGTGGTATAAGTCCAACATTTTGTGAAAAGGAGGTATTAGGACCAGCATTAACAAATCCTGCTATAAGAGACCCAACTCCATCACAAAGTATACCCCTTGAAATATCTTCTGATGATAAATCCTTACCTGCGGCTTCACCAACAGCAAAAAGACATCCTACCGTCTCCACGGTTGTTACTAAATAAGCTGAAATAAATGCAACAAATGCAGAGAATTTAAATGTAATTCCATATTTTAAAGGCATTGGGAAAGCAAACCAACCAGCATTTGTAATAGTTGAAAAATCTAACATACCAAGTGGAAAACATATTGCATATCCAAATATTAAACCAATTATAACTGATGCAGTAGAAAGAATCCCTTTTCCGTATCTATTCAACAATGTAATTACTGTCAAAACTGAAAGTGCTATACACAAATTCCTTACACTACCATAATCTTTAGATCCAACTCCGCCAGCAGACCAATCTATTGCTACCGGTAATAAAGTTAAACCAATTAACATGACAACTGTTCCTGTTACAATTGGAGGAAAGAATTTTCTTAGTGGCCTTATAAATCGACTTAAAAAAATCTCAATAAATGACCCCATTACTGTTGCCCCAAATATTCCTGGTAATCCATAAGCTGCACCTACTACTAAAGATGGCCAACAAATGTAAAGTCTGTTCCCATAACACATGGAAGTCTAGCTCCTACAGGGCCAACCCCTCTAGCTTGAATAAAAGTAGTTATACCAGCTGCAAATAGTGCAGCACTTACTAAAAATGCAATATCCTGACCTGGTAATTTTAAAGCGCCACCAATTATCAGTGGTACTGCTACAATACCGCCGAATGCTGCCATAATGTGCTGAAACCCTAGTAAAATTGATATGCCCATTGGTGGTTTATCGTCTATCTTGTATAAGATACCATCGTTATTTTTAGATGAATTTACTGTGCTCATAAAATATCCCCCTTAAATAATTAAATTATGTAGATTATTTTATACGTAAATCTAAAGATATTCAGTTGGAATAAGTGCACTTATTCTATGTGTTTTCTTCTTTCAGATTACCATTTTAATAATTTAAAGTCAATAAAATTTGCAAAATATTTTTACAATTCAAAAAATTTTTGCAAACCTTATCATCCTTTATGGTATTATTGCTATTCTTTTAACAAATATAATAAAAAAAGCAATTTGCTTTATGTTATAAAAGCAAATTGCGCAGTACACTTACCAACAAATACTTATTAATACTATTTTACATACCATTACAAATTGGTAAGTTCAAATTTTGTCACATCAAATAAACCCTTATCAGTGATTTTCAGTTTAGGAATAACAGGTAATGCCATAAATGCTAAAGTCATAAAAGCATTTACGTTATTGTTTATACCTAATTCTTCCATAGCAATTCTATTAAGTTCTTCATGACCTTTTGACACAGTCTCTAAATCTTTACTAGACATTATTCCTCCAATATCTAAAGGCAAACATCCTCTCACTTCACCGTCTTTTACAACAACCAGACCTCCACCAATTTCTCTTATCTTTTGGACAGCTATTTTAACGTTCGTGATATTATTACCTATTACCACCAAATTATGTGAATCATGAGCTATGGTAGAAGCTATGGCTCCATTTTTAAGTCCGTATCCTTCAATTAACCCTTTACCAATATTCCCAGTGCCATTATGTCTTTCAAATACATAAATAGGTAAAACATCCTGCTCTTTATCATACTTATAATATCCATCATCATCTACCAATACATCTCGAATTACACTTTCAGTAAAAAGACTATGATCCATAATTTTAATGACTTTTGCAGAGTTAGATGTTATTTTTATTTTCAAATCATCATCTGTAAAATCTTTTATATTAACACTATTAGATACAACTTCTAATAATTTTTTATCTTCTTTTATAGATTTATACCAATCATCTTTTATTTGTTTACCTTTTTTAAAAGTCTTTAACACATTGAAATCAGTTAAATTATCAACTATTATAAAATCTGCTATATAGCCAGGTGCAATAGCTCCAAGATTTTTAAGACCATAGCACTCTGCTGAATTTAACGTGGCCATTCTAATAGCGGTTATAGGACTAACTCCTGCTCTTATAGCAAGTCTAATGTTATTGTCTATATGACCTTCATGTAAAATATCAGTAGGATGCCTATCATCTGTACAAAAAGTAAATCTTCGCTCATTGAATTGATTCACAGCGCCAACTAAATCTAGTAGATTTTTAGCAGCCGAGCCCTCTCTTATTGCAATATAAATTCCATTTCTAAGCCTGTCTAGTACCTCTTTATGGTTCATACATTCGTGGTCTGTTTTTACACCAGATAGTGCATAGGCATTTAATTCTTTTTCTTTTATTATAGGTCCGTGCCCGTCCACTATTTTATGATATTTATCAGTAAGTTGGAGTTTTTTCATAATGCCTTCATCTGTAAAAACAACCCCTTGATAATTCATTAGCTCTCCAAGTCCCAAAACTCTTTCATTTTGCATGAGTTCTTCTAAATCTTCTGCTTCTAATACAGCCCCTGATGTTTCAAATATGGTAGCAGGGACGCAGGATGGCAGCATGATATATACATCAAGAGGTAAATTTTCACTGGACTCAATCATATACTTTATCCCCTCAAGACCTTTAACATTAGCTATTTCGTGACAATCAGAAATAACCGTGGTAGTTCCCCTTGGTAGTACTGCTCTCGCAAATTGGTATGGTGAACTCATGGAAGACTCTATATGAACATGGGAATCAATTAAACCAGGAACTATATATTTACCCTTACCATCTATTACCTCTTCACCTTCATAATCACCAATACCAATGAATATGCCATCGCTAATGGCTAATTTACCATATATAATCTCCTGTGAAAAAACATTTATAACATTGCAATTTTCAATAACTAAATCTGCTTTTTTTCTACTGGTGGCTGCCTGGATTAAATCTTTAGTCTTACTTATTTTCATATTAATACCTACTCCTTTTTATACCATTTATTTCATCACATTACCATTTAAGAAAATAAAAGTCAATATTGTTCACAGAATATTTTGCAAACTATATTTATTTCCATACAATCTATTAATTTATTTTTTTATAACGCATAATTCATTATATTAAATCATATTACTAAAATTTTTGTAAATCAACTTTATTTTTGTAAATTATATTGATTTTAAAAATAAAGATTGCTATACTTAATTGTGGAACATTTGTAATATTCTTTTAATTTCAGACACTATTATATGAATTGTGAGGTTATGTATGGAAAACGATTGTAATTTAGATTTTCTAAAAAGATTAGCTAAAGGTATTTCAGTTCAATTTGGACGAAATTGTGAAGTGGTTATACATGACATATCATCCGATCATGTAGATTACCCAATTATCTTTATTGAAAATGGTCATGTCACACACAGAGATACAAGTACTAGTGCTTCTCGGATTGTTTTAAATGCTTTAAAACATGTTTCTACATCCCTGGAGGATAAATTAAATTATACTACCAAAACTCATGATGGTAAAATTCTAAAATCAAGTACCATCTATATACGAGATAGTGAAAATAAACCTACGGGTATATTTTCTATAAATTACGATATTACAGAATTAACTATAGCTAAAAATTGCATAGACTCTCTAACTAGTTATAAAGAAGATATTGATGAAGCAAACCAAATCCCTCAGAATGTTAATCAACTTTTAGATGACTTATTAGACGAATCTGTAAAAAATATAGGTAAACCTGTGGCACTTATGAGTAAAGAAGAAAAAATACAAGCTATTCAATTTCTTAATGAAGCCGGCGCTTTTTTAATTACAAAGGCTGGTGACAAAACAGCAAACTTTTTTGGTATTTCAAAATACTCCATTTACAATTATATAGATATTAAAAATAAATTTTAATATAATTTAAAAACAAGGAGGATAAAAATATGTCAAAAAATTTAGTTTGGGGACCCACTTTTGAGGAGATGCTTAATCCAGAGACAATACCTTCTGAAATAAGAGAAAAAGCTTTAAAAGCAAGAATTGAAGCTCCACTAGATCCTATAAATTTATTTAATATTAATTGGACCGACCATAATGGAAAGGTATGTTATATGGTTATTCCGAAGGAACTCACCGGTGTTTCTGCAAATATAATAGTTATGTATAGCAAAAATTTCCCAACAGGCAGCCATAAGGTTGGTGCAACATATTCCGTTACTATGGAAAAACAATTAGCTGGCGAAATAATACCAGGCAAAGATACTATTGTCTTTCCTTCCACAGGTAATTATGGTATAGGTGGTTCTTGGACAGGTCCTCGTATGGGTTATACCACAAAAGTAATTCTTCCTGAACTTATGAGTAAAGAACGTTTTGAAAAAATTGAATATTATGGTGCTACTTATATTAAAACATCTGGTTGCGAAAGTAGTGTTAAAGAAATATATGATAAATGCTGGGAACTAAAGGCCGAAAGCCCTAACAACAAAATTTTAAATCAGTTTGAGAGTTTTGGAAATTACATGTTTCACTATCACGTAACAGGTAATTCTATTGATAAGGTAGTAAAGGAGCTCAAAGAAAAAGGCATTGGTAATGGCAGAGCTGCCGCACTAGTTTCTTCCATGGGCTCTTCAGGAACTATAGCTTCAGGAGATAGATTAAAACAATTATATCCTGAAACAAAAATAATTGGTTTAGAACCAATTCAATGCCCAACTATATATAGTAACGGCTTTGGTGACCATGACATCCAAGGAATTGGAGACAAACATGTTACTTGGATACACAATGTTATGAATATGGATGCAATGATCTGTGTTGATGATATGGAAAGTAAAAAAGGCTTACAGCTATTAACAAGTGATATTGGAAAAGATTATCTTCTAGATGTAGTTGGTATGTCAAAAGAAACTGTAGAGGCTCTTTCACAAATTTTAGGTATCTCTGGTGTTTGTAACATAATTGGAGCTATTAAAACTGCTAAATATTATGAGATGACTGAAAACGATAATATATTCACCATCTGTACTGATACCATTGATAGATATCATTCCGTAATGAATAATCTAGATAGTGAATTTGGTCCTATGGACAAAACTGAAGCTGCAGTTAGATATAACTGTATTTTCAAAAATGTTAAGCTAGACTATATTCAAGAAGGTACCTATGCAACTAGAAAGAGATGGCATAATTTAAAATACTATACTTGGGTAGAACAACAAGGCAAAACTGTTCAGGAACTAAATGCTCAAAAATCACAAGATTATTGGATAGAAAAACAAAGTCAAATCAAAGGTATTGATGAAAAGTTAAAAACAGTAAGAGGATATTAAATCCTAAAACTAAGCACTCCTATTCACTAATCTTGAATGGGAGTGCTTTATTGAGCTTATTATTTTAATACTTCACTATTAACACAAGTATCAGGGTTTTTGCCCTGAAGCACTTTAATGATGTTTTTAGCTGCGATTAATCCCATATTTGTTCTTGTTTCCATAGTGGCTGAAGCAATATGTGGAAGGATTACAACATTGTTCATATCTAGAAGTTCTGGCTCAATTTCTGGCTCATTTTCATACACATCAAGCCCAGCTCCCCATATTTCACCTTGCTTAAGGGCCTTAACTAATTCTTTTTCATCAATTACTGGGCCCCTAGATGTATTAACAATAACTGAAGTTTTTTTCATCATAGAAAATTCCTTTTCACCAATATAATGAATGGTAGAAGGCAATAGTGGTACATGAAGTGAAACAAAATCAGCTTGCTTTAACAATGTTTCCTTATCCACATAGATAGCACCTAATTCTTCTTCAATTTTAGAATTATGCCTTAGACCAGTGTACAGTATTTTCATTTCGAAAGCCTTAGCTTTCTTTGCAAAGTTAACCCCAATTCTCCCCGCTCCTACAACACCTAGTGTCTTACCAGTGATGTCTCGTCCAAGAAACATCATAGGATCCCAGCATTGAAAAGCACCGTTTCTTGTAAATTTGTCTGCTGATACTATTCTTCTAGATACCGCCATAAGCAGTGTCCATGCAAGATCTGCAGTTGCATCATCCAATACTCCAGGAGTGTTTGTAATTATTACACCTCTTTGGGTTGCTGCAGTTATATCAATATTGTTGTAGCCCACACCGTAATTAGCAAATATCTTACACTTACTTCCAGCAGCCTCCAGCACCTCTTCATCAATATTATCAGTTATAAGACATAACACCGCATCCATTCCTTTAACCTTTTCTAACAGCTCTTCTCTTGTTAGAACTCTATCTTGTGAATTTATTTCTACAATAAAATGTTCTTCTAAAAGTTCAATAACATCATCTGGTATCATTCTTGTAATGTAGACTTTTTTCTTATCCATTATATTCCACCTCCTGTAATTCTAATATCCTGTTGTACTAGTATATTTCTTTATTTTTACAGTTTAAAAATATAATTTTTAAATATACACCTTATTTATAAAAATTATATATTTATATTATACTTCATCACATACCTGCTAAAAAGTTAATCTTTTAAATATTATTAATATATATTCTACTCCAAGAATCCAATGTACATACTAATCCTCTTTCTTATTCATATATTTCCACAGGAGTATTCATTTTAGCATAATTCCAAATAATCCTAATATCATCATCTGACACTGCCATACATCCACAGGTCCAATCGCCTTGATTTCCACCTCCATGTATTCCTATTGATCCGCCTAAAGAAGTTGTCCAATCGGGCCTTTTCCCATTTTCAATTTGAGTCTCTATTTCCTTAAATACAAGTTCATCTATTAACCCATTTTGTAATCCTCTTTTAGCATCTTCTATATTAGGGTAACTTAACCCTAAGAAAAGAGTATATTTACTTTCTTCATTTCTTGTGCAAACACAATATTTACCTTCTGGAGTTTTCTTATCGCTATCCTTATACTTATTCCCAATTACAGATCCCCCTAGGGCAATTTTAAATCTACCTATTAATATATCATCTCCATATAATTCTAATGTCCTTAGGCCCTTGTATACCTTAATAACTACATCCTGAGGTTCTTTTAATGGCTTTGTAAAAAACAAGTTCTCACCCGCAAGAGTCCAAATTATTTGTTTATCCGCTTCATCTACTTCACAAAAACTAGCATTGCATGCTTTAAAATTGTTTTTATATATTTCATAGGCACCTATTGCGCCCACTGCAAGTAATGTTCCAATAACTATATCCTTTTTTTTCAATTGTATCTTCCTTTCTATCTTATATATTATATATTTTCCATTATTTTTACTTTAAATCTTACTTTATTATATTATTTCAAAATAAAAAAAATTAAAGTTGATAAATTCTATAAGTACTATACTCCATATTATTATACAAAATTTAACATTTTGCAAATATAAGTTCATTTCGAAGTTTTCCTACTTCTTTAATAATTCCCATTTTTCTTAAGCAATATGTTACTTTCCTCGCCTTATATACTGTTATTTTTAATATCTTTGCCAATTCTTTATTTGTAAAATTTTCTGGTAATTCTTCCGGTAGAAATCTTAAAAAATCTTTTTTATCCACAAAAATGACTTTTTCAACAACCTCCACTAACTTTCTATCCACAATACTAATACCTTTTCTTCTCCAGCTTCCCTTACCATCCTTACATCTTATCTCTTCCTCTTTTGTCATTAATATTTCTAATGTAAAATTTTCTTCATCTATCAAATCAGGTATTCTAATTAGCTCATCAAATAAATCCAGTAATTTACCCTTTTTAGGGGATTTTCTTCTGCTTATTAATTTATTCGAATCATCCATTGTTACTATATATTTTTCAATAGCTATGGGATGTACTAACCTAACCACATTGTATTTAACCAAGTCTCTTAGTTTATTACCAATAGCACTGAAATTTCTTGTTTGTATTTCTATTAATGAATCTTCTCTTACTAAATCAATTATGTATTTATCAACTTTTACTTCTAACCTATCCCCTGGCATAGCATACCATTGCTTAATAGATGAATGAAGTGATTTCTCGTTATTTATATTTATTCCTGATTGCTCCAAAACATAGACTACCTCTTCCGCTTGTCCCATTTTTTCTCCTCGCAAATAAATTCCAATTATTTAGTTATAATTTATTATACAATAATCATACCAAAAATGTCATGATAAAGGAATTAATTTGGTGATGTATTGTATTATATTTATATATATACTTAAATACTATTTGTGTATCAAGGCACACTATATAATAATATACTATTAGAAGGTGATGAGATATGAAAATTGCGATATTATCTGATACTCATGTTAAAAAACATAACGATAAAATTTTCAAATTCATAGATAATATATCTAAAGATACTGATATGATAATTCATGCTGGGGATTATGTTTCCTCTAGTATAGTATCAAAATTAAGAGAGCATAAAAACTTTGTTGGAGTATGGGGAAATAATGACAAAGGATACATTAGAGATTTATTAAAAGAAAAAATGATCATATCTGTGGAAGGATATAAAATTGGTTTGTACCACGGTCATGGTAATAACAAAAACACATTAGATACAGCTTATAACCAGTTTAGTGGAGATAAAGTGGATATAATAGTCTTTGGTCACAGTCATCAGCCATTGATTTTGACTAAGAATAAAATACTCATGATAAATCCAGGTTCTCCCTCCTATAAGAGACGTGAGCCATGGTATTCCTATGTTATTTTAGAAATACAAGATAGAAAAATAGATGTTCAATTGAAGTTCTTCAATTGAAGTTCTTCAATTAAAGCGCATCCATATCATTTCTCTTAATTACTGCATATATTATATGGAATAGATAATTATTGAAATTATTTATTCCATATTTGCATTTATGCACTATTGATGGAGATGAAAAAATGGTTATAAACGAAAACTCGCCAAAAATATATGGATTATCTGGAATAATAGGATTTCTATCAGAGATATTTACAAGCATGCAAGTCTCATATGGCATTCTCTTAGTGCTTATTATTCTAGATACTTTCACAGGTATATCTACCGCTATAAAATACAAAAGATTTTCCAGTACTGGATTACGTAAAGCCACTAAAAAAGTCATCACTTATACGCTTTGCATAATTACAGTTAGGTTACTGGAGACTATTCTAAACCCACTAATATCAACAAGCATGTTATCACAAATTATTATAGCTTTTTTAGGGATTACAGAAAGTGTAAGCATTTTAGAAAATCTAACCTTACTGGGAGTGCCTATAATTGCTAATATTATACCTTTATTATTTAAATCCCTAAAAATACCTGGATTAAATACTATATTAGAAACCTCGAATAACAAGAAAAATGATTCTCCAGATATGGATGATATAATAAATTATCAAATTCCTGCTTTTGAAGATAAATATATGCGACGATTTTTAGAAATTAAGTATGATGTAATTAAAACTATTATTAATCAAATCCTATTAATAGATAAAATGCCTTCTGGTAATCCGGATATATTGTTTTATAAGATACTATCAACAGTAGAATTAGGTTTTAACGATATGAATAAAAAATGGGAAGAAGAAAAAATACCAACTAAATATATTGTGAATCTTTCCTGGCAGAATCAACCTAAACTAGATAAATTCGTTTTAAATCTTAAAAGCATTTGTTATTCCAATAAAACTATAAGCGAGAAAAAAAATCAAATTATTGATTATATTGTAATAGTTTTATATCAAACAATAATTGATGCACGTAAGATAATATAATTGTAAATCCTAGATTTTAATTTAATCTAGGATTTATTATTTTCTTTACTCTTTTAGTTTAAATTTTTTTAAAGTGTTCCATTTATCATTACATTCACTTTAAACCTGTACAACTTAACACCACTTCTGGCACTGCCTATATTGTAGATGGGAGTGTTACCTGTAATTTCCCGCTAACCATTTTCGATGTAAATTCAATACCTAGATGGCCCACTATTGGCTTTAGATTCCAGACAACTCCTTCTATTAACAATAATCTTAAATCTAATGAATCATTGCCATTTTTAATTGCAGTGGCTCATACTATGTTTAATAAGACCACAAGTGAATATTTAAATGAAGAAAATCTAATTCGCTCTGTTATTATTCCAACATATGGAGTACTGCCTACAGATTTTAACCTTCCAAAAAAAAACTGCAATTCACCTATATAAAGGTGGCTATGTAAGTGCTAAACAATTTTTATCTAATTGGGACTTTGAAGAATATATAAATAAATTCAGATATAATTAACACTGCCCCTGTTCATTAAAATGAACAGGGGCAGTGTTAATTATACTAGCATTTATAATCATTAAGCTAAATAGTTTCTAAACTAATCTTCCTCTATTTCAGTAACTTCATATCCTGCATCTTCAATGGCTTCTGTAATTTCACTATCATTTATTTCATCTTCAAATTCTGCTGTTGCAAATTTTTCTTCTAAATCAACTTTTACTTTAATAGCACCAATGTCTAATAGGGCTTCCTTAACATGACTTACACAATGACTACAACTCATTCCATCAATATATATTTTTTTCTTCATTTTATAATACCCCTTTCAATTGTTAATTTATATTATTATATATGTTCCATTTTAAATTATATAATCAATAAGTCAACTTAATTTTATAATAATGGTGAAATTTCTTTTTTATTCAGACATAATAAAAACCGCTTACAACTAAATTAGCAGAATCTTATATGGACCCACTAAAAATTTTGTACCCTTATATTTAGAATATTATATCCAAAAATCGAAAATAAATTCTTTATATACATTTTATTCTATCTTCAGTTTTGATAACTTGTTCATTATTTTAAAGTAGAAATATCTAATTCTTTTAATACAAGTTGCAAATTTGTTACTTCATCTACCTTTTGTTAAACTGTGCTAATAGAACTAGCTATTTTATCAAACTTATTAGCTGCTGTGATTATAAATAGCATTAACCTAACAGTTTTATACAATATTTTACATATTTTTTATTTTAGCATTGCTGTTCATCTAATATTAACATATTATTATCAAATAATATGTATCCACTTCCTAATTTATACTATTTTTTTCTATATTTCCACAATTATAATCGCCATTAAATATTGTTTTTTTACTTTCCATAATTATATAACATTTTAGGCTTTTCACTATATTTTTCCTTATATTTGCAATAATCAAAATTAACTAATTATTTACTAGATTTTTTGATTAATTTCTATTATAATATATTAGATGCAGTGTGCTTGAAATTATATGAATATATGAATAATAAGATTCGCATTGAAATTTATTGCGATGTACCTCTATGATTTTTAAATATGTTTCACACATTAATGACATTCTTTCATATGTTCACAAAAAAATAATTATAAGATTATTTGTTAAAGTTTAATTTTTCACAATATTTCAACGCAATGCACAATCATATAGTGGGTTTTAATTTAAAATTTATACTCATCTATATGTAATCATAGATTTTAAAGGAGGTATGTTGTAGTGTGTTCTAATTGTTTAAAGGGAGAAGATTTCAAAGTTTTAGAAAAGTTTATTAATGACCTTCCAAGTAAAGAGGGTGCTCTTATCGAAGTGCTTCACAAAGCACAAGGCTTATTTGGCTACTTACCTCAAGAGGTACAATCTTTTGTAGCAGAAAAATTAAGTATCCCAGTTTCTAAAGTTTATGGTGTTGTAACTTTTTATTCCTACTTCACTATTAAACCAAGGGGTGAATATGTAATAAATGTTTGCATGGGAACTGCTTGTTTCGTTAGAGGTTCTGGCGATGTGCTTGATGAGTTTCAAAAGAAGTTAAAGGTTAAAAATGGCGAAACTACTGAAAATGGTAGATTTACATTAGGCTCATTAAGGTGTGTAGGTGCTTGTGGCCTTGCGCCTGTAGTAACTGTAAATGACAAAGTTTATGGACATGTTACAGTAGATCAAGTAGACAAAATACTAGCAGATTATGCGAAGTAGGAGGGAACTATATTGAATAAAATTAATACTTTTAATGAACTTAAAGAAATTCAAAATAGATATAATACATTACTAGAAATGAGAAAGATAAACGAAGAACTTGAAAAGACTTCTGAAGGTAATAGATGCTGCCGATATTTATCAATTTGCGGTGGCACAGGCTGTAAGTCAGCTCAAAGTGATGAAATACTCGCAAATCTTCAAAGTGAAATTGCAGCTAATGGACTAACTGATGAAGTAACTGCTGCTATAACTGGTTGTTTTGGATTTTGTGAAAAAGGTCCCATAGTAAAAATCTCACCTGATAACGTATTCTACGTTAATGTTAAACCAAGTGATGCAGAGGAAATAGTTAAAGAGCATTTATTAAAGGGCAACGTTATTGAAAGACTTTTATTTGAAGAACCAAGTTCAAAAATAAAAGTAAAAAAACAAGAGGATATGCCTTTCTATAAAAAGCAAGTAAGAATTGCCCTTAGAAACTGTGGTCTTATTAATCCTGAAGATATAAAAGAATACATAGCAGAAGATGGTTACTTAGCCTTAGGCAAGGTAATTACAGAAATGTCTCAGGATGATATTATAAAATTAATGATTGACTCAGGACTTCGAGGCAGAGGCGGCGGCGGCTTTCCAACAGGTAAGAAATGGGCCTTTGCAAAAATGTACGATGCTGATCAAAAATATATAATTTGTAATGCTGATGAAGGAGACCCTGGGGCTTTTATGGACCGCTCTATTCTTGAAGGTGACCCTCATAGTGTTCTAGAAGCTATGGCAATAGCTGGTTATAGTATTGGTGCTTCAATTGGTAATATTTACATTAGAGCTGAGTACCCTCTTGCCATTAGCAGATTAAGAACAGCTATAGACCAAGCTCGCGAATGTGGCCTTCTTGGAAAAAACATTTTAGGAACAAATTTTAGCTTTGATATAGAGATTAAATATGGTGCTGGCGCTTTTGTATGTGGAGAAGAAACTGCATTAATTCAATCCATTGAGGGTCAACGTGGAGAACCAACTAATAAGCCACCATTCCCAGCTCAAAGTGGATTATGGAATAAACCAACTTGTGTTAACAATGTTGAAACTCTTGCAAATATTCCAGCTATCATTAATAAAGGTGCTGCATGGTATAGTTCTATAGGAACAGCAACATCTAAAGGAACAAAAGTTTTCGCTCTTGCAGGTAAAATTAATAACGTTGGACTAGTAGAAGTTCCAATGGGTACTACCCTTCGAGAAATCATATTTGATATCGGTGGCGGAATTAAGAACGGTCGTGAATTTAAAGCTGTTCAAACAGGTGGTCCATCAGGCGGATGTATTACAGCAGAGTTTTTGGATACTCCAATTGATTATGAATCCCTAAGTGCTATTGGATCTATGATGGGTTCTGGTGGTATGATTGTTATGGATGAAGATAATTGTATGATTGATATAGCTAAATTCTATTTAGAATTCACTGTAGAAGAATCTTGTGGTAAGTGTTCTCCTTGTAGAATTGGAAATAAACGTCTTCTGGAAATGTTAGATAAGATTTCAAAAGGAAATGGGACAAAACTAGATTTACACAAGCTAAAATCACTTGCAAATACAATTAAAGATACTTCACTTTGTGGACTTGGGCAAACTGCTCCAAATCCAGTGTTAAGCACTTTAAAATACTTTATGAGTGAATATGAAGCTCATGTATATGACAAAACTTGTCCAGCTGGAGTATGCAAGAACTTACTAAGATACACTATCACGGATAAATGTATCGGATGCACAAAATGCGCAAGACAATGTCCTGTTAATTGTATCAGCGGAAAAGTTAAAACATTACATGTTATTGACCAAGATAAATGTATTAAATGTGGTGCCTGCCAAGTTGCGTGCCCGGTTAATGCAATTATAAAAAAATAATATGTTAGTAAATCTAAAATATAGAAATATAAGAAAGAGGTGCACGCTGTGAGTTTAATTACCCTTACTATAAATGAAAACAAAGTCCACGTAGAAGAAGGCTCAACTATTCTACAAGCTGCTAAAATATTAAATATAAACATACCCACACTATGTCACTTAAATATGCATGATGGAAAAACTACAAACCATCCAGGTTCTTGTCGTGTGTGTGTTGTTGAAGTAGTAGGTCGAAGAAACTTAGCTCCTGCCTGCTCAACTCCTGCTACGGAGGGAATGATTGTTAAAACAAATTCAATTAGAGCTACTAAAGCACGTAGAACTGTGCTTGAATTAATTTTATCCGACCATCCACAAGACTGCTTATTATGTGATAAAAATACTCAGTGTGAATTACAACGATTAGCTGCAGAATTAGGCATTCGTGAAATTCGTTATAAAGGTGAAATGTCAACTTATCCTGTAGATAATTCCAGTAGTTCTATTGTTAGGAATTTAGATAAATGTATATTATGCAGACGTTGTGAAACTGTCTGTAATGAAATTCAAACTGTTGGAGCTATTTCCGGTATAGGCAGAGGCTTTAACACTGTTGTATCCACTGCTTTTTCATTACCAATAGGAGAAACCACTTGTACTTTCTGTGGAAAATGTGTTTCTGTATGTCCAACTGGAGCATTAACAGAGGTTAATAATACTTCTAAAGTTTGGAATGCTTTAGACCAAAAGGAAAAGGTTGTTGTTGTTCAAACTGCTCCTGCAGTTAGAGCTGCACTAGGTGAAGAATTTGGAATTGAACATGGTACTGCTGTTACTGGTAAAATGGTTGCAGCACTAAGAGCTTTAGGATTTACTAAAGTATTTGATACTGATTTTGCAGCTGATTTAACAATAATGGAGGAAGCTAGCGAATTTGCTCATAGATTACAACATGGCGGAAAACTTCCAATGCTTACAAGTTGTTGTCCTGCTTGGGTTAATTTCTTTGAACATCAATTTAGTGATTTATTAGATATTCCATCTACTTGTAAATCACCTCAACAAATGTGGGGTGCTATTGCTAAAACATATCTTGCAGAAAAAATGAATGTAGAGGCAAAAGATATGATAGTTGTATCTGTAATGCCTTGTCTTGCAAAGAAATATGAAGCTGCACGGCCAGAAATGTCTACCAATGGGGTTCCAGATGTAGATATAGTTATAAGTACAAGAGAACTAGCTAAAATGATTAAAGAGGCTGGAATTGATTTTAATTCATTACCAGAAGAAGAATTTGATAATCCACTTGGAGAATCTACCGGAGCGGGAGTACTCTTTGGTACCTCTGGTGGAGTTATGGAAGCGGCCCTTCGTACTGCTTATGAGTGGTTAACAAATGAAACACTTGAAAGTGTAGATTTTGAGGCTGTAAGAGGTTTAGAAGGTATAAAAGAAGCTTGCGTAAAAATTAATGACATGGATGTTAAAGTCGCTATCGCTAGTGGACTTGGAAATGCTCGTAAATTGTTAGAAGCTATTCGCTCAGGAGAAGCCAATTACCATTTAATCGAAATTATGGCTTGTCCTGGTGGATGTATTAATGGTGGCGGACAGCCTTATTCAACTGATTATGAAGATATAATAGAAAAGAGAATGGCTGTTTTATATGGTGAAGATAAAAATAAGACTATAAGAAAATCCCACGATAACCCATATATTAAAAAACTATATAAAGAATTCCTTGGAGAGCCATACGGTGAAAAAGCTCATGAACTTCTTCATACACATTACTCAAAACACTAAATAGCATCTATGAAAAACAGCAGATTAAACGTGGCCTGTGCCTCGATTAATCTGCTGTTTTTTTTATAGATAATTAATGTTTACATGTTTCCCTAATTTTTTCATATGCTCCGCTAGTTCATTGACAAGCTTTAATTTAATACTCAAATCTATTGGGAAATTCGGATTTTGATGTGCTGGATTTATAGCCTTTCCTACCCATAAATTAAAATGAGTACAATCTTCTATTAGCATTTTAACAAGTCTGCTAGCTCCGTCTTTACCATCTAAATCACAATAAGATTCTTGTTTTGAAAAATCAGCTTCATACTTACTTAACTTTTCTAATGCCTTGCTTAAAGTTAAAACCCCTTCTGTTATTAGATCTATTCCATCCATAGTTGCCGTAGGGGGTACATCTTTATCATAAAAGTCTAAATTCACTTTAAGCTTTCGGCCAAGTTCTCTGCTTACAATATTAGAGGTTGTCCCCCCACAAATTACCTTTTTCCCATTTCCATTCATAAATTCTTTAATAACATTGCTGTCATTTCGCTCATCCTTAGGAGGCCCAGTAAATAGATCAATAATTTCAGGCTTTCTAACTTTTACACATACAATCGTAGTGTCATCTCCAGGTTTCCCCCCATATAAATCCCAGCATACCTGAATTAAATCTTTTTCAATATTTTTTGCGCTTCGTCTACATTGAGCATTTCTAATTAAGTAATTTTGAACATTCTCCCAACTCCAACCTAAATTTAATATGTTGCCAATGCCTGCGTGAATACATCCATCACTTACAACCGTAAGAACATCACCTTCTTGCAGTGTAAATTGACTTTCAACTACTTTTTTTTCATTGATAATACTTTCTTTTTTCTCCATTTCAATACCCTCATTATTCCTTATCAAAAAGAAAGGTGGATTATCATACTCTGCAATATAAGCTCTTCCATCATTATAAATTTTCATCAGAGTAAAGGTACAGTAAGCAATTTGGCGTACCTTACATACCGGTAGAGTGTTTACAATAGTATCTACAGTTTCATAGATGTCCGCTCCTTCTTTAAGCATAGTACTGGCAATTTTAGATGTTAGCGAGGCTAATATATTGGCTTTAACCCCACTACCTAGACCATCTGCCATGACAATTATAGTGCTGTCTTCAAGTCTTATTATTTCTACCCTATCCCCACAAAGTTCCTCATCTTTTTTTATCAAACTATCATAAGCTACATCAATAAACAAATCCCTTTTATTCACTATCTTCACCTGCTACTATTTTCTTTAGCTTAGTTAAAATAATTTTAGTCTCTGCAGTAGTTTCCCCAAGTAAACTTGCAATTTCTTGGGCAACCCTCATCTGTTTTTCTATAACCTCTTGGGCAGCATTTAAAGTATTAGTTTTTACCTTCATTAACTCTTTTTTGTTTTTCTCTTCAGCTATGATATTAATCATACTTGCCAGTACCATGTCTTGCTTAGGAAGGTACACTATATTTTCTATAAACACTACACCATATTGTGTATAAGCAACTTTTTTGCCCATTATACTTTCTCCAGTTTCTCTCACCTTTCTAAAATCAGTATCATCTATAAGTAATGATATAGGTTTCCCTATTATATTTTGAGATTCTATTTTAAATATAGCCTTAGCAGCAGGATTAATCTCTCGTACATTCATTTCCCCATCTAATAGAATTAGATTAGAGGCCGTATTTTCAACAATCTCATTAGAAAGGCTTTCTGCCCTATTTCTCATATAGTGTAAACACATAGTAGTTTCCGCCATACCTTCAAATATAGCTTGAGCCTTTAGTCTACAAGAGTTGTATCCACACACACCACAATTTAATTCATCCTTCGGCTCAAATTTATCCATTTTTTTCAAAATAGCTATAATCTCTTCTTCAGTTGCAATAGTCCTTTTAATGGACTTAAGAGCAAACTCTCTATTAAAATCTATATTTTTAGGAATCTCAGTATTTATCGGATCATTATAGTTTTTACGACTCTTTATATAGTTTTTAATTTTTTTCAATTTTGTATAATAATTTTCACCATTTTTGACCATTACTGGTCCGCCAATACAGCTTCCCTTGCATGCACTAGCTTCTATTACTACTCCCTTTAAGTCGCCATTCTTAATACTATTAAATACTTCTATGCACTCTTCCATACCACTTACAGTAATAACACTTAGTGAACTTTGTTTTAATTTCTCACCCATTGCTTCAATAATACCACCACCAATAGGAAATCCTTGGCCTTTACTATATGGGTTAATATTAAATTTTTCTTCCTGTATGCTATTTATTTCTATTCCCATTTCCATAATCCATGAATTTAATTCATCAAAAGTTAATACCGCATCAATCACATTATCTTTTTGAAAATACTCAAACTCAGATTTTTTTGCCAGGCATGGTCCTATAAATACAACAAAGCTATCCCCTCTAAATTCTCTCTTTAATAGTTTTCCATGGGCTATCATTGGCGATACCATAGGGATAAGATATGGGATAACTTCTTCATAATATTTTTCTACCAAGTAGTTAGCTGATGGGCATGCTGTGGTTATATAAACATCTTGCTTGTTCTCTTCAATATAATCATTATATAACTCAGCCACTATCTCAGCTCCTACAGCAGTTTCTTCTATTATACTAAATCCTAGTAACTTTAAAGCTGACACAACTTTACCATATGGCACATCAAAATAACCGGCAAAGGAAGGTGCTAAACTTACTATAACTTTTTTACCAGAGCTTATAGCTTTTTTTACAATTTCCAAATCACTTTTAATTTCCCTAGCATTTTGTGGACATACAGTAAGGCAATGACCACATTCTATACATCTTTCTTCATCTATCATAGCTTGGTCATTTTCAAATTTTATTGCTTTAACAGGACACGAACGAAGGCATTTATAGCAACTTGTACACTCGGCTTTAGAAAAATTAATATTACTCATTTGCTAGCCCTCTCATTATAGTTTCATTAAAAAATGACTCTACATTATTCTCATTAAGCGAGAAAAATTCATCATCATTCACAGTTGCAGAAACTCCCTCTGTGCATCTTCCAATACAAAATGCTCCTTTAAGTTCCACCCTATTTTCCACCTTATTTTCTGCGATTAATCTTTGTAACTCTTGTATTACTTTATGAGACCCTTTTAAATGACAAGCACTCCCCACGCAAACACTAATAGTTATCATCACTATCATCCCTTCAAATAAATTTACTCTATATTAATTTATAATGATTTTAAATTTACATCCCTATGATTGAATTTTACAACAATTATTCGAAAATTAATATAGAAACCTTGATTTTTTATTAACAATCCTTTTATTATTTTAATATAGAACAGCATTCTATTATTTTGATAACTCTTTCTCCTATCTAGTGCACGTTTCACATAATAGTTATTGACATATGCCAACAAACAGTTATAATATACACATATACGTATACGTTAATATAATAGACAAATTAGAAAGTATAACTTAGTTAAGGAGTTGAAGCTATGCTTTAAAAAATCATGATAATTTGAATAGTATTAATTAGAAAGAAGTGATTGGTGTGAATTCAATACTACTAATGAGTATCATAATATTAATTATAGCTATTTCCATGTCAATGGTAGGAAAAGGTGGCGGTAACTTCTATGTCTTAGCAATGGTGCTCGCTGGTGTTTCAATGCAGAATGCAGCTACCACTTCACAACTAATTATGATGGGAACTTCACTTTCTGCAATGCTTATTTTTAGTAAACATAAAAAAATTGATTGGAAGCTAGCGCTTATTATAGATCCCCCTACTGATATCATGGCTTTTGTTGGAGGATATTATGCTGGAAATATGGAAGGAACAACATTAAAACTAATGTTTGCCATATTATTAATAATAATATCAGTTTTTATGCTTATACCAATAAAAGAAAAACCAAATGAACAAAAGAATAAATTCGGATATTGGAACAGAACTTTTGGAAACTATAAATATACCGTTAACCTATGGATTACTATACCCATTACAGCTACAGTGGGTTTCTTTGCTGGTGCTATTGGTATTTCAGGTGGAGCTTTTAAAATCCCACTGATGGTTATGTTGTGTGGTATACCTATGGAAATAGCAGTTGGAACTTCATCTGCCATGGTTACAGCTACAGCCTTAATGGGGTTTATAGGCCATAGTATTCATGGTGATTTTAATCCTCAGCTTGCCATACCGCTTACTATTGTTGCCGTAATTGGAGGAATAGTCGGAAGCAAATATGCTGTTAAAAGTAAACCTAAGAACTTGAAAAAAATATTTGTTTTAACAAATCTATTAGCAGCAGTAATGATGATAATTAATATTTATAAATAATATAAATAAATCATGTCGTGAAATATGAGTTTCACCCTGCTTTAAAAAATATCCACAACTAAAACCATTAATCAGTCTTAATTGTGGATATAAATTTATTTTATAAGATGCTTTTTAAAAGCATCTTATTCAAATGCACTAAGCACCCTATCTAATATACCGTTTAAATGAGCTATAGCAACACCAAAATTTGTAATTGGAAGTTTTTCATTATTAGCCATTTTAATTCTAGCCATTAGCTGTTTTCTGTTAAACATACATGCGGCACAATGAACTATTAACTTATATTCGCTTAAATCCTCTGGAAAAGCACTTCCCGCACAAACCGTTATATCTAACTTTCCGCCTACTTTTTCCTCTAGCCACATAGGAAGTTTTTCTCTTGCAATATCCCCTTCTAGTGGATGATGTGTACAGGCCTCTGCTATAATCACCTTATCTCCTGGTTTTAGGGTATCTATAGCCCTTGCACCTTTAACTAAAATATCTAAATCCCCCTTATACCTAGCCATAAGTATAGAGAACGAAGTAAGCGGTATATCCTTTGGTATTATAGCATTAACTTTCTTAAACACCTGTGAATCTGTAATTACTAAATCTGGTTTATGTTTTAGTGAATCTAAAACATCCTGAAGTTCACTATCCTTTACTACTAATGCCATTGCATCGTTATCAAGAAGGTCTCTTATTATTTGAACCTGTGGAAGTATTAATCTCCCTTTCGGTGCTTGAATATCTTGTGGCGCCACAACCAATACTATTGCCTTTGGTTTTACTAAGTCGCCAACAATTGTACTCTTTTCAAAATCCTCTGGAGCCATCTTCATAATTGCTTTTTTTAGTTCATCAATATTCACTTTGTCTTTAGCACTTACCTTAACAAAATCTATATTTATTAGCTTTTGAATCCTATCTAATTCCACATCACCTTTATCAACTTTGTTAATAACTCCAACTACAGGAATTTTTCTTTTCTTTAAATCCTCATACCATTCGCGTTCTAGACTTAAATCTGAAACATTACCATCTATAACCAAAAGTGCCAAATCCGTTTTATCCATAACTTCTTTGGTCTTCTTTACTCTAAGTGTTCCTACTTCGCCCCTATCATCAAGTCCTGCAGTATCTATAATTACAACAGGGCCTATTGGAAGTAGCTCCATAGCCTTATATACGGGATCTGTAGTAGTCCCTGCTAGTTCAGACACTAAAGCAATGTCCTGTGCTGTGATTGCATTAATTAAACTAGATTTACCCACATTCCTTTTCCCAAAAATAGCTATATGAAGCCTATTAGCATTCGGTGTTCCTTGCATACTAGATACCTCCTATTTTAAAATTATGATTTTTTCTAAATAATAAAACCCTCTAAGAATATAGAAGGTCAAAGTATACCTGTTAGTGTTAAAACTTTTTCCCTCCTTTTTGCTCAGAAAATTCTTTACAATTAGGTAAAATTTGAAATCATTAAATTTTATAAATTTAAGTGTAAAAACACTATCAATTTAGGGTAGTTGACTACTTATTTTTTCCATACAGTCAGATACTTCTAACTCTATTAAACAAGATAATTATACAAAATTTCAGTATTAATTGTCAATGCATTAAGTAATAAAAAATATACTGCTTTAATATAGTGTTGTTTGGGTAAACTAAATGTGAAAATGTGAAAAATAATAAAGGTGGTTGATGATATGACTCTGCGAAAAAAAACTATTTTCCTTTTTACTACCCTAATTATTCTATTATTTTTATCTAGAAGTTCCCATACAAAAAATATAATACACAACAGCCCGGTATTTAAGCCTTTAAATATTTCATTAAAAGACTCTAGTGATTTTAGAACATCAAAGATTGCTTATTTAACTTTTGACGACGGTCCTACTTATGTTATAACGGCTGCACTATTAGATATATTAAAAAAGGAAAATGTAAAAGCTACTTTCTTTGTAGTAGGTAAAGAAATCGAAGGAAAGGAATCAATCCTTAAGAGAATATACCTTGAAGGTCATAGTATTGGTCTTCACACCTATAGTCATAATTTTAAAAAAATATATAGAAGCACAGAGGATTTAATCTATGAAATGGAAAAAACCTCCGATAAAATTCAGGAAGTAATAGGTATCACACCTAAAATTATTAGGTTTCCTGGTGGTAGCTCTAAACATCTAAATGCTTTTTCTTTAGAAACTCTTCATAAAAATAGTTTTAAAGTTTATGATTGGAATGTTAATATTTACGATGGCATAAATCCTAACTTAAGTGTCTCACAACTTGTTGAAAACTCGCGAATTATTAAAGGTAATAAAAATGCTGCCATGGTTCTAATGCATTGCAATTTTAATAATAAAAACACAGTAAAAGCTCTTCCTAAGATCATACAATATTATAGTGAATCAGGTTATATATTTAAAGCTATTACTGAAGATACTCCTGAATATTACTATAAATTCAGAAACTAAAAAAAGCCCCACCATAAAGTGAGGCAAGTGCTATAATTGCGCTTTCTAAGTTTTTTTCAAATTATATTATTACATTTTTTTAAATTTAAATTTACTTAACATCAAATAAGATAATACAATCAGCAAAAAAATAGTAGGTCCTAAATTTGAAGGTCTATGAAACATGAGTAATGCATAGAGTGCTAAAAATGTGCCAGTAATAGTAATGGGAATTCCTGAAAAAACTCCATCAAAATCCGTAATATTATATTTTGCTAACCTATATGCCCCTGCTACTGGAAAAATCAAAACCATTAAATATCCAATAGACCCTAGTGAAGCAAAACTATAAATATTAAATATCAATATGGAAGGTGCTACACCAAAAGATATTAAATCACATAATGAATCTAGCTCTTTACCTAAATCGTTATCTACTTTTAAATACCTAGCTATTCTGCCGTCGTATCTATCAAATATACCTGCTAAAAGAATAAATAGTGCTGCTAATTTATAATTGCCCTCAAAGCTCATAAGTATAGACATAATTCCACAAGACATATTACTTAAGGTAAACATGTTTGGAACAGCATTTTTTATTTTAACCATCTATATCACTCCTATAATCATAAGTATACCATACTCCTAACACTTATTCTTTAGTATTATGCCATATTATTATTAAATCTATATTAATTTTTCTTATTAAAAATTATAACGAAATAAAAAAAGGCCAGCATTTTTTTTGCTGGTCTTTCTGTTTTATTATCTTTGAACAATAACAGCAGTTCCTTGACCGCCACCTATGCATAGTGTAGCAAGTCCAGTTTTAGAATCTCTTTTTATCATTTCATGTATTAATGTAACAAGTATTCTTGCTCCTGAACAACCTACTGGATGACCTAATGCTAAAGCTCCACCATTGACATTTACTATTTCTGGATTTAATCCTAAATCTTTACGTACAGCTAATGATTGAGAAGCAAATGCTTCATTAGCTTCTATTAAGTCCATATCAGCTATAGTCATTCCTGCTTTTTTCAAAGCTTTTTGAGTTGCTGGAACTGGACCATAACCCATTATACTTGGATCTACTCCGGCTGAACCGTAAGATTTAATAGTACATAAAACCTTAGCTCCTAATTCGTCAGCTTTTGCTCTTGACATTACTATAAACATAGCTGCACCATCATTTATTCCTGATGCATTAGCTGCTGTTACAGTACCATCTTTTTTGAATGCTGGTCTTAATTTACTTATTTTTTCAATAGTTGAACCAAATTTTGGGAATTCATCTTGATCAAATACTTTTGGTTCACCTTTTCTCTGAGGAATTATAACTGGAACAATTTCATCTTTAAACTTACCAGCTTTAATAGCTGCCTCAGTTCTTAATTGACTTGTCAAAGCAAATTGATCTTGAGCTTCTCTTGTTATATTCCATTCTTTTGCTATGTTTTCTGCTGTTATTCCCATATGATAGTCATTAAATGCATCCCAGAGAGAATCTTTAATCATAGTATCAACTACTTTACCGTCTCCCATCCTTGCACCCCATCTGTTGTTTGGAAGCACATATGGTGCAGAACTCATGCTTTCAGTTCCACCTGCAAGTATTACATCTGCATCTCCACACATTATAATCTGTGCTGCCAAACTTACTGCTCTAAGTCCTGAACCACAAACTTTATTTATTGTAAATGCTGAAGATGAAACATCCATTCCTGATTTAACAGCTATTTGTCTTGCAACATTTTGTCCAAGTCCTGCTTGTATTACGTTACCGATTATAGCTTCTTCTATTATTTCCGGTTTAATACCTGCTCTTTTTATAGCTTCTTTAGCTGCAATAACACCTAATTCTACGGCTCCTACATTTTTTAATTCTCCACCAAAACTTCCTATTGCTGTTCTTACTGCTGATACAATTACTACTTCTCTCATATTCTAACCTCCATTTATTTATTCCTTTAATAGACTATTACAATATAATAGGAATTCATCATTCGATTTAATTTCTTTCCTATACATATAATACTAGCATTTTTCATGCCAAGTTGATAAATTCTTATAAAGTACACTATATCAACATCTCTCCTTATTATAACACAAATTTCAACAACAAGTGTAAACTTAGTTAACGTTAATAATTACATGATTTTTTATACTTTTAGTTTGTTAATATTCTAACCTCATTGTTAAAAAAATCACTAAAAGTGTTTTCAATGCGTTGATATAACTGTACATTTAGTTTTTTATGTAATTATTACCTAAATTACCGTGACTATTATTTATATAAAAACAACACATGTAAACTTTGTTTACATGTGTACTATTATAGATTGGTCTCTTTCGTTAAATTATATCGGTTTAATTTTTTATATAATCCAGCTCTACTAAGCCCCAATATTTTTGCTGTTTCTTTTTTATTTCCATCAGTTTTTTTTATACACTGCATAATCAGGTCCTTTTCCAGGGTTTCAACAACATCTTTCAAATAATTATTTCCTAATGAATATTTTTTTATCTTATTCTTTATTATTTTCTCCGGCAAATGTTTTGACACTATACAAAGTTCTCCATCCAAAAGATTTATAGCTCTTTCTATTACATTTTCAAGTTGTCTTATATTCCCCGGCCAGTTATATGATTTTAAATAATCAATGGCTTCACTTGAAATTCCCTCAGTATAAATACCATATTTTTTACTTATCTTCATCCTAAGCACATTTGATAATTCCTCGATATCATCTATTCTTTCTCTGAGTGACGGCAATTTCAAATGCATAACATCCAACCTATAATACAAATCCTCTCTAAATTTACCATCACTAATTAACTTTTCTAAGGACTTATTAGTAGAAGCAATAACTCTCACATCAACTTGAGTAACATCGTTTCCGCCAACTCTCACTAACTCCTTTTCTTGAATAACCCTTAGGAGTTTAACCTGCATATTCATAGGCATATCACCAATTTCATCTAATAAAATAGTACCCCCATTGGCATGTTCAAACTTACCCTTCTTACCTGATCTTTTAGCACCAGTAAAAGCACCCTCCTCATAGCCAAACATTTCCGACTCAAAAAGCTCTGCTGGAATAGCACCGCAATTAATTTTCACAAATGGCTTTAGACATCTACTACTAGCATTGTGGATAGAGTGTGCAAAAAGTTCTTTACCCGTTCCACTTTCACCAGTAATTAAAACATTTGAATCTATCTTAGCTACTCTTCTGGCCAGATGCATTACCTCGCGGCTCTTAGCACTGTGCCCTATGATATTACGAAAAGTATATAATGCTTTTCCATCCCCACTCAGCTCATGTTTATAGTATTTAACCTCTTTTTCTAAATCAGACAATTTATTACTTAATATTTTGAAATTGCTTAAATCCTTAAACATTACTTTTTCAATAGCCCCTATAGTTTTACCATCTTCCACTATGGGCACTCTCATTGAAATCATCTTATGCCCGTTAGTCTCTTGAAGTTCACCAAATTGTTTTTCGCCGGTCTTTGCTACTATATGTAATTTTGTGTTTTCAATAACATCCGTTACATGCTTTCCCTCTGGATTTTCACAATTAATAAGCTCCTTATATGCATTACTCATCATAGTTATTATTCCATTTTTATCTACTACCACCACAGACTCATTTACAGTATTAATAATTGTATTTAAAATTTTCTCAGGAACATTACCATTATTGTTAAAGTTTTTTAACGTATTATTTTTTGAATCTGTTAATTCTTTGTTCTCAATTTTTTCACTAAATATTTGGAGTCCACCTATTACTTCGCCATTTTCAATTATTGATTTACGAGTTACAATAAATTTTTCTTCTTCAATATTTATTTGTGTGTCTCCATTTTCAATTACACTTAATAATTCACTATGTGGAACTACATTTAATATACATTTTCCTATGCTATCTTTTACATTAACCATCAACATTTTTCCAGCTGCATTATTAATGATTTTTATAATACCACTGTTGTCTATAACAATAACGCCTTCATTAATATTGCCTATAATTTCATTATAGTAATTATTAATTGTATCCATTTGTCACCTTCCCTTAAGCATATAAAACAATTATAAAGTTCATAGTTTTTTTTATCAAGACATAATTTAAAAATCCTTGTGAAAAGCTTCATTTGTATGATGGAAAATGATACCTGGCTTTTGTTCATACTAAATTTTACGTAATAAAAAAAGTATATATTACTAAAGAGTTCCTTTAGTAATATATACTTTCGAACATATTAAACTACAAAATTGTGAAAATAAAAGAGTTTATCATTTTCCAAACACATTCATAAATGTGGTAATAATTCCTGCATTACAGAAATCTATAAATAAACTTCCCACCAGTGGCACTATAAAAAATGCACTTGGAGCATGTCCATATTTTTCTGTCATAGCTCCCATATTAGCCATTGCATTTGGAGTAGCTCCCATACCAAATCCACAATTACCAGAGCACATTACTGCTGCCTCATAATCTCTACCCATTAAATTGAAGGTTATGAAATATGCAAACAATCCAAGTAATATTGTTTGGGCTAATAACATTACTATTAAAGGTATAGCTAAATCCGCTAATTGCCATAATTTTAATCCCATTAATGCCATAGATAAGAATATAGATAATGAAATTCCTCCTATCATATCAATTTCATCTAAGTTAACCTTAAATGAACTTGTAGAATCAGATATATTTCTTATAATTGCAGCTGCAAACATAGCGCCTATATATACTGGGAAAGTCATACCTGTTTTTTCTAAAAGCATAGATATAATTGTACCTATTCCCATTGCTAATAATATCTGAGATATAGCACCCATAAAGTTTTCAGGAATCATCCGTTTTCCAGTTTCTTCTTTTGTTACTGCTGCTTCTTTAGCCGCAGCAGACTTAATCGTTTTCATAGGGTATGAAAGATTCTTTTTCTCAATTAATCGTTTACCTAAAGGTCCTCCAATAACACTACCCATAATTAAACCAAAAGTTGCTGATGCCATTGCTACTGTTGATGCACCTACTGCGCCTGCTTTTTCAAATACTGGACCAAATGCACCTGCAGTTCCATGTCCACCAACCATAGGAACAGAAGCTGTACTAAGTCCTATAAGTGGATTTAGGCCAAACATTTTAGCAAGTGTAACCCCTGTAACGTCTTGAAGAATTACAAGTACTACGGATATTCCTAAAAAAATAAAAACTCCTTTTCCGCCTTTTTTTAGTAATTTAAGACTCGCAGTAAAACCAATAGTTGTAAAGAATGCCGTCATAAATAATTTTTGAAGAGTTATGTCCATATCAAAAACCAATACGTTAGTTAATTTTAATATTAAAGTTATTACTGCAAAAATCAAACCCCCAATTACTGGTGCCGGTATACAGTACTTTTCTAAAAAAGTTAACTTATTTTTAATTTTTTGTCCTATAAACAATACAACAACCGCTAGTGCAGCTGCTTGAACCATATCTAACTTAAAAGTCATTTGCTATACCCCCTATATAATTTTTTAGTATCTAATTTAATTATACATGGCTTCTACAAATAACAACACAATGCTACAGATTCTCTCATAAATAAATTAATTTTTCAAACTATTGGTATTATTTGAACTGTTTTTATTGTTTAAACTTTTTTATTTTTTTTATAATTGAATACAATAGTTAGCAGTAATTCTTTAAAACATAAAACTATCCTTTTTCATTAACCACTAATTTTTAACATAAAAAAAGTATGTATTACTAAAAGAATTTCTTAGTAATACATACTTTGAAAAATATTAAACTACAGAATTAAAGTAATAGTGAATTTATTATTTTCCAAACACATTCATAAACGTGGTAATAATTCCTGCATTACAGAAATCTATAAATAAACTTCCCACCAGTGGCACTATAAAAAATGCTCTTGGAGCATGTCCATATTTATCTGTCATGGCTCCCATATTAGCCATTGCATTTGGTGTAGCTCCCATACCAAATCCACAATTACCAGAGCACATTACTGCTGCATCATAATCTCTACCCATTAAATTAAAGGTTACAAAATATGCAAACAATCCCATTAATACAGTTTGAGCTAATAACATTACTATTAAAGGTACAGCCAAATCCGCTAATTGCCATAATTTTAATCCCATTAATGCCATTGATAAGAATATAGATAATGAAATACCTCCTATCATATCAATTTCATCTAAGTTAACTTTAAATAAGCTTGTAGAATCAGATATATTTCTTATAATTGCAGCTGCAAACATCGCACCTATGTATACTGGAAAAGTCATACCTGTTTTTTCTAGAAGCATAGATATAATTGTACCTATTCCCATTGCTATGAATATCTGAGATACAGCACCCATAAAGTTTTCAGGAATCATCTGTTTTCCAGTTTCTTCTTTTGTTACTGCTGCTTCTTTAGCCGTATCAGAATTAATCGTTTTCATAGGATACGAAATATTATTTTTTTCAATTAATCTTTTACCTATAGGCCCACCAATAACACTACCCATAATTAAACCAAAGGTTGCTGATGCCATTGCTACTGTTGATGCCCCTACTGCGCCTGCTTTTTCAAATATTGGACCAAAGGCACCTGCAGTTCCATGTCCACCAACCATAGGAACAGAAGCTGTACTAAGTCCTATAAGTGGATTTAGACCAAACATTTTAGCAAGTGTAACCCCTGTAATATCTTGAAGAATTACAAGTACTACGGATATTCCTAAAAATATAAAAACTCCTTTTCCACCTTTTTTTAGTAATTTAAGACTTGCAGTAAAACCAATCGTTGTAAAGAATGCCGTCATAAATAGTTTTTGAAGAGTTACATCCATATCAAAAACCAATAAGCCACTTACTTTTAATATTAAAGTTATTATTGCAAAAAGCAAACCTCCAATTACTGGTGCCGGTATACAGTACCTTTCTAAAAAAACCAACTTATTTTTAATTTTCTGTCCTATAAATAAGACAACAACTGCTAGTGCCGCTGCTTGAACCATATCTAATTTAAAAGCCATTTGATATACCCCCTTATATATTTTTTATATTACATTATATAATATATTATAAAGAGTTCATACAATTAACAACGAAATACTACAAAATACTTCATTGAAAAAATAAATTTTAAAATATTCATGACTTTCACATCTTTTACACATTTTATCATAACATTATGCTAAACTATTAAAACAATTATGAACCTAATTTAGTAATAATACTTTCGATGAAATTTTTTGTATTAATCTTTCCTGGTTCCTCCAATTCATTGTTTATATGTCTCATTTCCTGTCTTACTTGTTTAAAGTCAAATAATAGAGTACTATACTCCATAAAGATACTACTACTATAATCATCACAACCCAGCTCTGATATAGTCTCCAAAGCCTTTTGAATAGTTCTTCTGACCCTTTGCTCTAAAGCTTTTTTATTTGCATTTAGATTTCCGTCGCCCTGCTGTTCTAGTACAATTTCATGGTATATTTTTTGTAGCTTATATGTAGAAGTTTGATTCCTTTTTTTAAACTCTATTATTTTATGTATAATCACAATTAACTCATTACTTCCTGTAGCACCAGCAATGCCTATATCAGCAAAAATGTTAGTTATTCTCTCATCTAAAAGTAACTCTTTCCCTACACTTTTATCACTATTTAAGTTTAAAACTGCATTTTTTATAAGTGCTAATGAATTTTCAAGTTCAATATTATGGCAGATACCTTTAATGACATTAATAACCTCTATACTATTTATGGGTTTACTTATAAAAAAAATTATCCCATTTTCATATGCCTTTGATACAACTGCATCATCCTCTACTTGAGATATCATAATAAACTTACCTTTGTAGCCTTGTTTTTTGCTATCCTTCATTATTTCAATGCCATCCACTACAGGAAGCAAAAGATCAATTAGTACTATATCTGGATTATAAAACAAAATTTCTTGCACTGCATCTTTCCCACTATCTATTTCACATATAACCTTTCCAAGATTATTTTTTTTTATGAGAATTCCTAACATTTTTCTAATATTAATATCATCATCTAAGATCAAAAAGGTTTCTCCCATAGTTATCCTCCATTCAATGATTTTCTAGGTATTTTTAATATAAAAGTAGTACCTGAGAGTCCATCTGATTTTATTTCTATATGTCCACCTAAATCATCAATAATATTTTTCACATGTGAAAGCCCTATGCCTGTAGAAGACTTTCCTGTTATTTTATCATACTTAGTAGTAAACCCTGGATTGAAAACATAGGGGATAATGTCTTCATCAATTCCTTTTCCAGTATCACTTACTTCAAAATATATATTGTTTTCATCCTCTTTTTCATATATTTTGATAGAATCTCCACTTTCACAATCATCTATACTATTTACAATTAGGTTATTAAGCATAACAAATAGATTATAATGAGCCTTAACAGTAAAATCCTTTTGAAAATGAAATAAAGTTACTATTTCTTTCTTACTCTCTTTTATATATCTATTAGTATTATCTTTAATAATTGTAAAAATATTGGAAAGCGACATAGCAGCTTCATCTTCAAAATTCTCTATAAGTGCCTCAAATCCCTTTAACACTCTATAATGATCTTTTTTAATTTCATGCACCTCTCTAGCGATATCCAAGGTCTTTTCTCTTAAATATTCATTGTTTTTATAGGTTTCATATAAACTGTAGCTTTTTGACATTACCTCTTCAATATCATTCATTGATTTCTTTAAATAAAACATTTCTGCCTGTATATTTGAAATCAACAAATTTAGTTCTGTATATCTCTTTTGATGTTCACTATTCAAAATGAACAAATTTTGTTTACTATTAGTAAGATATGCAAAATAGGATACGGATGCTCTGATAAATCCCACCAAAATTATAATTCTTACTATATAGAGATTAATACTATTTCGCAACAAAGCTTCCAATATATTAGAGAATGAATCTGTCAATGCTAATAAAAAAATTGTGTTTACTATATTACTCCTATATTTTTTAACTCTTGTAACCCAAAGAAGCACTCCATAGAGTAAATAATATGCAAGCGAAGGAAAATTAAAAGATATTGTATCTACAATCCCCTGGTGCAGCAGTAAAATTCCAAAAATACTTCTTGTAATAAATACACTAAAACCACATAGAACCGCCATTGTTACTGCTGACATGTCTTCCATTATGAGTATGCATAAATTTAAAATAATTACCCCTGCCGAAAATTTAAATTGACTCTCAAATGGATAAAAATATATCTCTCCAAATAGTGCTACAATTACTGATATCATAATATATCTCTTAATCTTTGACATATAATCCTCCAAACAAATGAATATTATTTAACTTTACCTTCTTATACGTTTAGTTATACTACTTAATGATAAGTCACAATCAGATAAATAACAAGCAAAATACCTCAAAGCATAAATCTTTGAGGATATTAAATGAATAGTTTAAAATTTAAGATGTTAGGATGGACCTTACTATATTATAAAATTCAATATTTCCTTAGATATATATTCTATTTGACCCTTCAGTTCATTACTAAGTCCAACGTTAATATCTATATTGGCAATTTCTATTCCTATGAAATAGCCCTTAATATCCATCCTGTAATCATTAACTAATTCCATTAAGCCTAATGAGTGAATAGACTTAATCTTGCCTCTAGTCTTCACCATATCATTTAAACTTTTAAAAGTTACTGTGCCTGGAATATTCCCATAATATGTTGAATCCATAATATAAAATACATCTTCCTGGTTTAATTTTGAAAAACAAAAATCTAAATCTGTTTCTCCCATAATAGTTTCAATCCCTTTATCCTCTAAGGTATTTTTAATTTTTTCTAAAATCAACACTGCTACTGCATCATCCAACATTAGCCTGTTACCTATAGCGATGACTTTTTCACTCATATTAACTCCCCCTACTTATCCCTTATATATATATATATACTGAAAAAGTTTTTCTATTATGCGGTATTAACTCTAATTCTGATCTCTTATCTGTAGTGTTACATTTTATAGAGCTTCTTCCTATATTAAATAATGAAATACATGCTTATTTATTAGATACCATACAATAAATTCCTTTACATTATCTTATTTAAAATAACAAAATGTAGTGTGCTATTATATCTACAATTACAAATATATGTACGGATTAGAACACAATTATGTTATACATTCTAACAAAGTGTTCATGTAATTAGGCATAGTTCCTTATAAACTAATTAGATTGTACATATTATCGAACAAAATGTTTAAAGTTAAAAAGTAAAACCAGTAACAAAACACTAAAAAACTAACTTACTAAATAATAGACTTTGGCTATATTAAGTAGATTCCATGTATCAAGTGGATTCCCTATTTTAAGTTTGATAATATAATTTAAAATTAAAAATGGCATTATTCTTGCTATCCATATTTATGAATACAAAGTTTTAATTTGATTTCTATGACGTATCTAATTGGAAGTTTAGTATTTAAACTAGCTCAATGCTGAAAATGAGAAACTGTAAACGTTAGTAAATTTATATTAAATATGTAAAGTTCCACAGCATTGAATGATTTAATAACACTTGATTTTTTTAAGAAAGAAGTGAAAGATAACAATTATATTAGTTGTTATCTTTCTCGGAGAATAGTGAGGAGGAAGGTTTATGGATTTTAAGCTTACAAAACAACAAGAATTTGTACAACAAATGGTAAGGGAATTTACAATAAAGGTCGTAGAACCAATAGCTGCTGAAATAGATAGGACAGAAAGATTTCCTTCAGAAACCGTAGAGAAGATGGCTAGATACCATATGATGGGCATTCCAATTTCCACTGAATTTGGTGGAGCTGGCGGAGATAATTTATCTTACGTTATTGCTGTTGAGGAATTATCAAAAGCATGTGGAACTACAGGAGTTATTTTATCAGCACATACATCATTATGTT
>NZ_JBOITM010000066.1:0-153244 GCF_050717535.1 Clostridium sp. | reverse complement strand
TGATGTTTATGTATTTGTTGTTACTTACATTATATCATTTTTAAGAGGATTTTTATACTTATTAATGCTTTTAAACGTTTATATATCAAGGTTTTATGCGAGTTTTACTTGTGCGAAGTTTGAGTCAATAAACATTAAAATTAGGTATTTTTCTTGGATTATGCTAACAAAAGTATATATTGCGCAGAATGCATTCGAACAAGCTTTAGTAATTCTTAACTAATTTTTGTGGAAGATGCGTTAAGAAAAGTGCATGTTTGAGCATATGCCAGTTTGCACTTTTTAGTATCTTTCAATAAAATTAGTTTAGAATTACTTAGCGAAGCGAGAGCATTCCAGCAATATATACTTTTAGTTAAAGCATAATTCAAGAAAAATTTTTCAATGTAATTTCTTGTTTTAATCTACTTTTTTATCACTAGCTACTTCTGAATGTGCATCTTCAACCTCTATATCAGTATTAAGATTTTTTAATGCAACAGCCATCATGAGTTTTATTCTATTAATTTGATTTACTTCACTAGCACCAGGGTCATAATCTATGGCAGTTATATTTGCACCTGGGTACCTTCTCTTTAATTCTTTAATCATTCCCTTACCTGTAACATGGTTAGGAAGACAAGCGAAAGGCTGCATACACACTATATTTTTTGTACCGCTTTCAATAAGTTCCACCATTTCACCAGTCAAAAACCATCCTTCACCAGTTTGATTCCCCAATGATAAAATAGGGGATGCCCCCGCTGCTAACTCTCGTATAGTTTTTGGTGCGTGAAATCTTTTACTATTCCCAAGCACTGACTTCATGTGTTTTCTAAAACTTTCTATATAGGTAATTGCTATATTATTTAATATTTGATCTTTCTTGCTCTTACCCAAATAGTCATGTTTAAAGTTGGCATCAAAAGCACAGTATAGGAAAAAATCTATCAAACCCGGCATCACTGCCTCTCCACCTTCACTTTCAATAACATTTATAATATTATTGTTAGCTGTAGGATGAAACTTGACTAAAATCTCTCCTACTAGACCTATCTGAGGTTTCGAAACATTTTTAAGTTCTAAATTATCAAAATCAGCCACTATAGCAGAAATATTATATTTAAACTCTTGACTTTTACCCTTTATTACTGACTCTTTGCATATTTTTACCCATTTTTCATAAAGTAAATTAGCTGAACCCAGTATCCTCTCGTATGGTCTAACCTTATAGAGCACCTTCATAAGTAAGTCTCCGTAGACCAAGGACATTATTGATTTTTTAACCAACGAGTGCGAGAATTTAAACCCCGGATTTGACTCAAGACCAGCAGCATTTAAGGATACCACTGGAACATTTGGAAATCCCGCTTCCTTAAGTGCTTTCCTAAGAAATCCAATGTAATTTGTAGCTCTACATCCTCCACCAGTTTGAGAAATTATAACGGAAGTATTTCCTATATCATACTTACCTGATTTTAGCGCAGCAATTATTTGCCCTACTACAATTATTGTTGGATAACAGGCATCATTGTTTACATATTTTAAGCCTTCTTCTACAGCCTGAGTATCCACTGAAGGTAAAATCTCTAAATTGTACCCTGATGAGTTAAATGCCTCCTGTATAAATTGAAAATGTATTGGAGACATTTGTGGGGATAAAATTGTGTGTTTTTTTCTCATCTCTTTTGTAAAAATAAGCCTATCATGGACCAGCTCAATTTTCTTCGGCAAAGTTCCATTTTTATCCCTTTCATTAAGGGCTGCCTTTAGAGATCTAATTCTAATTTTCGCTGCTCCCAAATTGTTTCCTTCATCAATTTTTAGTGTTGTATATATCTTTCCATTATTACTTAAAATCTCCTGAACTTGATCTGTTGTAACAGCATCTAGTCCACACCCAAAAGAATTCAGCTGGATAAGCTCAATATTTGGCTCTTTTGCTACAAAACTAGCAGCTGCATATAATCTAGAATGATAAACCCATTGATCTACTACTCTTAATGGTCTTTCAACAACACCTAAATGAGCCACAGAATCCTCTGTTAGCACGGGCATATCAAAATCTGTTATAACACTTGGTATGCCATGATTAATTTCTGGGTCTATATGATAAGGTCTCCCAGCCAAAACTATTCCTTTTTTTCCAGTACGCCTAATATATTCTATTACTTCTTCACCTTTATTTTGAATATCCAATTTTACCTTATCAGTTTCATCCCATGCTTTTTTAACTGCTGTAACTATTTCGCTTTTCTCAATACCAAAACTTGCAAACTCATCAGCTAATCTCAAAATCAATTTTTTATTATTGTCTAAAGATATAAAAGGACTTAGAAAAACAATATTCCTTTCCTTCAAAATATCCATATTATTTTTAATTACCTCAGGATAAGAAGTTACTATAGGACAGTTATAATGATCATCTGCTCCCGGTTGCTCTTTTTTTTCATAGGGAATACAAGGATAAAATATAGTGTCTATTCCCTTATTAATAAGACTCATTATATGCCCATGTACTATTTTAGCAGGGTAACAAGCAGATTCTGAGGGTATTGTATCTATTCCCATTTCATATATCTGTTTGGAAGATCTTTGTGACAATTCTACCCTAAAACCCAAAGTTGTAAAGAATGTAAACCAAAATGGATAATTCTCATATATGTTAAGCACTCTTGGAATACCTATTACCCCTCTAATTGCGTCTTCCTTCTTTAGTGGAATATAATTAAATATTCTTTTGTATTTGTAGTCGTAAAGATTTGGTATTTCTTCTTTATTATGGCTAAGTCCTAGTGCCTTCTCACAACGGTTGCCAGATATAAATTCTCTTTCATTATCAAATTTGTTAATGGTAAGAACACATTGATTTGCGCATTGTTTGCATCTACCCATAGAAGTTTCTACAACAAAACTATCTAATTGTTCTAGTGTTAATAATGTAGAAATTTTGTTTTCTTCATTTCTTTCTTTTGCAATAAGTGCTGCTCCAAATGCGCCCATTAACCCTGCAATATCTGGTCTAACAGCTTCTCTCCCAGAAATAAGTTCAAAAGCCCTAAGAACCGCATCATTATAAAAAGTTCCGCCTTGAACAATTATTTTTTTACCCATTTCCTTTGGATCTCTTATTTTAATAACCTTTAGCAGTGCATTTTTAATTACAGAGTAAGATAGTCCTGCTGATATATCTCCTACTGAGGCACCTTCCTTTTGAACTTGCTTGACTCTTGAATTCATAAACACAGTACACCTTGAACCAAGGTCTACTGGGCTTTTAGAACTAAGAGCTACAGTTGCAAAATCCTCTACTTCCATATTTAAAGAATTAGCAAAGGTTTCAATGAAAGATCCACATCCAGAGGAACAAGCTTCATTTAGCATTATACTATCTATTACCCCGTCTTTTATTTTTAAACATTTCATATCTTGTCCACCAATATCCAATATAAAATCTGCACCCGGTAGAAAGAATTCTGCCGCCTTGTAATGGGCTATAGTTTCAATTTCTCCTATGTCCACTTTTAAGGCTGCCATTATTAATCCTTCACCATAGCCTGTTACTGCCGAATTTCGTATAATTGCACCAACTGGTAAAATAGTATATATATTCTTTAATATTTTTCTAACCATAGTTAATGGATTACCTTCATTACTTCCATAGTAAGAATATAAAAGTGCTCCATCTTCATCTATAAGTGTAGCCTTAGTAGTAGTAGACCCTGCATCTATTCCCAAGAAACAATTTCCCTTATAATCTTTTAATTCTCTTCTTGCTACCTTATATTGACTCTGCCTCTTGTTAAAAACTTCTAACTCTTCCTCATCTAAAAATAAGGGTCTAAGTCTTTGGACTTCCTGGTTAGATGCTTCCTTTAACTTTGGAAGTTGCTTATTTAATTCTTCAAAGGAAATAATATGTTTATCCTTTGACGCCATAGCTGCACCTAGCGCAACAAATAGCTGAGAATTCTCCGGAAAAATAATTTCATCCCCTGTTAATTTCAAAGTTGAAATGAACCTTTGTCGTAGTTCAGACAAGAAAAATAAAGGTCCCCCTAAAAATGCAACATTCCCTTTAATGGGTTTGCCACAAGCAAGTCCACTAATAGTTTGATTAACTACTGCCTGAAAAATTGATACAGCAATATCTTCTTTTGCAGCACCTTCATTTAATAGTGGTTGAATATCTGTTTTTGCAAATACTCCACACCTAGCTGCAATTGGGTATATAGTTTTATATCCCTTTGCAAGTTCATTAAGCCCTGTGGCATCCGTTTGAAGAAGTGACGCCATCTGATCAATAAATGCACCAGTACCTCCAGCACAAGTACCATTCATTCTTTGGTCTATTCCTCCATCAAAATAAATAATCTTTGCATCTTCTCCACCTAGCTCTATAGCTACATTAGTTCTTGGAATAATATTTTCTATAGCATAAGTGCTGGCTATTACTTCTTGTATAAATTCAATGTTTAACCATTTAGATAGAGCTAGTCCACCAGAACCCGTCACCATTATAGTAATATTGCATTCTTTGAAATTACTAAAAGCCTCAGATAAAAGATCGGCTATTGTGCTTTTTATATCAGAAAAATGCCTCTGATATTTACTATATATTATTTTCTCTTGCTGATTTAGTACTACTATCTTAACAGTAGTAGATCCTACATCTAATCCAACATGTAATATTTTTTTCATAATTTTCTTCTCTTTCCCCCACTAGTTTGGATTTATTCTTATTTTCAAACCTAATATTTAATTATATATGTTTACACGATTGAATTCAATCTTCATATTTTTTCAATTTGTTTAATATTTGAGTAAATAGGCTAATTATTCCTATATAGTTATTTCTATTCTTTAAAAAGCAAATTTATTCTCTACAATAACAGCCTCCATAATATAATTTATGCTAATTACATATTATTCAATTTCTATATAAATATCAACTACTTTTACAGAAAATTAACATATAATTTTATAATATTATAACGCATTGAAATGTTGTTAACAATACATTATTTAAACTCATATAATAAAGTATAACTCTAAAGGAGATGATAAAGTGATTAAAGTAGAGATTAACAATGTATCCATGAATTACCACTCATTGACTGCAGAAACTCCCGCATTGAATGATATCTCATTTAATGTACAAGAAAGTCATTTTTTAACTATTGTAGGTCCTTCTGGGTGTGGTAAATCCACTCTTTTAAATATAATAGCTGGTTTAGTCTCCCCCTCATATGGAAAAATAGTCATAAATAGCAACGATGATAACTCAAGCTTTTCAAAAATCGGATATATGTTTCAAAAGGATCAACTATTTGACTGGTTAAATATATGGGACAATGTACTTTTAGGCCTTAAAATTAACCACTGTATTACTGATAAAAATATGGATATGGTGAAAAATCTTTTAATAAATTATAATCTTTGGGAATTTAGAAACCATTATCCTAACGAATTGTCAGGCGGAATGCGCCAAAGAGTAGCTCTAATTAGAACTCTAGCACTAAATCCTGAAGTACTTCTTTTAGATGAGCCTTTCTCAGCACTAGACTATCAAACTAGATTAAACATTAGTGACGAAGTTTATGAAATTATAAAAAAAGAAAAAAAGACTACTATAATGGTGACTCATGATATATCAGAAGCAATTTCTATGTCGGATGATATTATTATTCTTTCAAGTAGACCTGCTATAATTATTAAAAATATGGCCCTTAACTTTGAAAAATCTTTTTCATGCCCACTTAAGCGTAGAGAAGCTCCAAATTTTAGAATTTATTTCAATGAAATTTGGAAGGAGTTGAATAGTAATGAAAGTTCAAAGCGATGAACACAAAAATTATATTAAAAGTATAAAAAGAGAAAAACACTTTGTTATTTTCACAAGACTCGTAATACTAATTGTTTTTTTTAGTTTATGGGAAATTGCTGGCAGACTTTCCTGGATTGATCCTTTTTTAACCAGCACACCATCGAGAATGTATAAGTCGTTTATGCAAATATATGCGGAAGGTACATTAATGTCTCATATATTCATAACCTGCTTTGAAACTATAGTAGGTTTTGTACTAGGAACAATCTTAGGTGCACTTATTGCAATTCTTTTATGGTGGTCAGATTTTGTCTCAAAAGTGCTAGACCCATACTTAATAGTTTTAAACGCACTACCTAAAGTTGCTCTTGCACCAATTATTATATTTTGGGTAGGTAATGGAATAAAGGCAATAATAGTAATTGCTCTTTTAATATCAATAGTTGTAACTATAATAAGCATACTAAGTGGCTTTAGGGAAGTGGATGAAGATAAAATCAAGCTTTTAAAAACCTTTGGAGCTTCTAAATTACAAATACTAACTAACCTAATTATTCCCGCATCTATCCCAACTCTTATTTCAGCATTGAAAATAAATGTAGGTCTGTCATGGGTAGGGGTGATAATGGGTGAATTCCTAGTAGCCAAAGACGGTTTAGGATTTTTGATAATTTTCGGTGGACAAATTTCTCAACTAGATATGGTAATGATGAGCATAGTAATACTTTCAGTTTTAGCTTACCTAATGTATGAAATGGTTGCATTTTTAGAAAGAAAAATAGTAAATAAAAGCAAATAAATTTTCAGCTTAAGTGAATATATTTATAATCCTTGGGTAGTATTTATATGTAATATTAAATGCAAAATTGTAATATCATTATTTAACAACCAATTTTTTTACTCTTCGGAGAACTGTAAGGAGGAAAATAATGGACTACTTTCAAAAAGCCAACGACATATACAATACTAAGGATTATAATAGAGCAATTGCATTATATAAAAAAGCTGCTGAAATGAAAGATAATGAGGCTGGGTCACTTTATAATACTGCAGTATGCTTTATTCACTTAAAAGAATACGAAAGTGCAATACCCATATTTCATGATGCTATAGCCATAAGACGAGAAAGCAAATACTTTTTCAACTTAGCTTATTGCTATGCTATGTGCCTTAACAAGCCAAAAGCATTATATTACTTCAACACCGCTTGGTCACTAAATAATGAAGATGAAGATTGTGAAAAAGCTATTAATTTGTTATTAAAAAGCTATAAAAAAGCTCCCTAAAAAATTAGGGAGCTTTTTCTTACCATTCGCCAGCTATACTTTCCTGTTTATGATCAATAAGAAATCTTTTACTATCAAAATAGTCCCCACCAATTAAAAATGTAGGATCTACATTAATCCATTTATCATCGCTCTCTATATAAACTTGATTCCAAGCATGACTAACCCAATTGTTCCCATTGAATCCTTGGCCGGTTATAATTCTAACCTTTATATTATTAGCCCTGCACATAGCTACAAAAAGACTTGCATAATCAAAGCATATTCCACTTTTAGATTCATAGGTTGGTATAGCTCCAGATTTCGCTTCTAAATCACTATTTAATACTCTATTTGCTTTTTCGTCATCATAAACTATTTCACTACCTACCCAATTATAAATAGCTCTTGCTTTAGCTCTTGTTCCACTTTTCCCTTTTACCAATTTTTTGGCATATAGATTGATTTCATCATTAGATTTAATTGCCTGCTCTAATGTAATACCATTATAGTAAGTTATAACCCTTTGCTTATTTGCTGCATTAGGCTCCTGAACATTAGCCTCCTTTATTACAATTTTAAAGGAATTATTAACTATATTAGGAAGCTTTTTTGCTAGTTTTGAATTAGTAAGTGGTATAACAACTTGTTTAGATATATAATTATATACTTGTGATTCTTCCAAATACTTATTGTATGTATCAGTTATCTTAAGAAGTGATAAAAAGTTCAACATAAAAGTAATGACAATTACATAACATATAGCCTTGGGAATTTGAAATATTGCCCCTACAATTCTTTTAAAATGACCACTTTTATTCTTTAAGCTATCCTCAATGCTATCAAATAAAGGATAAATGGTAACGCGACTAATAAGGTCAGCTGCAAAATTTATCATTGTATAAATTATTAATACCGTAAGTGGCATCAATAATACATAAATCACTAATGGTTTATCATTAACAAACTCTATAGCTTTTAGTGGTATAGAGTTATATATTTTTTCGAAGATTCCTTCGTTATGTTGAATAAAAACTTTCTTAGTGTAATATATCCCTATAAATAATGAACTTAAAAAAGATATACTTTGCGCCATTCCTTGAACAGTTTCCTTTAAATTTCGAGATGAAAATTTAAATATAAACCCTTTAATTATTGGGTACATAAAGAAGACTACTAGAATTAAAGTTATAGGCTCTTTAAACAAATTTATCACCTGCTTTCGTTATTATGCAATTAAATCATCACCTGCAGTGCTTAAATATTAGCAAATTCAAAAGAAAATTTGTACTCCTACAAATCTTCTACATTATTAATTAAATCTCTTAATACTTTTTTTATCATATCCCACTTAAAGCCTCGCCTTAAAAGATAGTCCCCTAGCTTTTTATATATCTTAATTTCTTGAGTCTCTGACTTAATTAATATGTTATATCTTTTGCTGGCTAATTCCTGTAATTTGTTATAGTCTTCTTCATAAGTATCTTCAGTGTCCAATATTTCTTTGGCTTCCTCATTATTAATATCTTTAGTTATTTTACCTAAAACTTTATTTACTATTTCATAATCATATCCACTTCGCACTAAATAGTCTGAGGTCTTTTTATATAATTTCTGGAAATTCTTTTCACTCTTAGACAATGTTGCTATCTTTTTTTCGCCTAATTTCATAGCTACCTCAAACTGCTCCTCACAAGTTATTTTATCCAAACCTTGCTGAATCAATTCTTTTGGAAGAGATTTCTTTATTAAAGTGAATTTTATTTTATTTTTACCACAAGATTTTATTTTTTCTTTTATAAATAATTCCACAAATCTATAATCATCAACAAATCCATACTCTTTTAAAAATACAATTACTCTATCTATGGTTTTAACATCAAATTCTTTTGCTGTTAATTTATCCACCACTTGCCTGGCTGATTTAAAGCTTCGTTCCAAAAAATGAAGTGCAGCATTTTTACCCTTTATATAATTGTCTTCATCAATTATATTTTGTAAACTCTCTTTTTCAATGGTCCTGCCCTTTGTTATATTGTGAATATAAACAAGCTCTGCATCACAAGCAAAGGCAAATTCATCATTCATATAAATGTTAACTCTATGATTATTTTTCTTTTGAGCTTCTATTTTTGTTATAATACTACTCAATACTAACCTCTCTTTTCCGGTAAAAATATATGAATTGTTGGCTTTTGTAATACTTTTTTAGCAACATTATATAAATCTTCGCTTTTAATATTACTCATGTTTTCCATATCCTCAGTAAACTGATATATGTTTTCGTCATCCATAGCCTGATGAATTACATAATTTCCAAGGTCCGTTGAATCCTCCAATGTTGATGCAATAGCAGTTTTTAATATTTTTTTCATTAGAGCTATAGTATTGTCATCAAAAACTATTTTTTTACTTTCAATATCCCTAATAGCTGTATCAATTACCTCTATTGCCTCATCTACATTTTCTTCTGAAACAGAGGTATAAATATATAGTGTCTTTACATTATTAGAAGTATCTAAATGAGTGTAAACATCATAGGACAATCCTCTTTCTTCTCGAAGCTCTCTAAATAATATAGAATTAGAACTTTCTCCAAATTTATAATTTAATATTCTAAGTGCCAATTCCTCATCCTTAGATAGTCCATTGAAGGTAAACAAGTAAAGTATGGTACTTTGCTCAATTTCTTTTTTATATGAAATTTCTTTTACAAATTGGTTGTGTTCATATATTATCTTTTTCTTTTCAAAACTTTTCTTACTCCAATTACCAAAATACTTTTGCACCATATCTATTATTACCCCATGTTCAAGTGGAGATACAATAGATATAAAACAATTATTTGGCACATAATATTTATTATAAAAATCAACAAGTTGCCTTCTTGCAACTTTTTTTACTATCTTTTCATTACCAATAGTATCTTCCCTGAGAGGACTGTAAATAAAAGCAACTTCATTGACTCTCTTAAAGCTTAGGTCCTCAATGTCATCATTAATTGTTCTGATTTCAGCCAGTATTACACCCCTTTCTTTTTCAATTTCATCTTTCGGAAAGGTAGAATTCAAGACCATATCTCCCATAAGTGATACTACATTCTCTAATTCCTCATTTAAAATTGTAGAACTGTACACTGTGCAATTGAAGTCCGTATATGCATTATATTCTCCACCTAAATTTTCCAGTTCACTATTTAGTTTTTCATTAGTTCTGCTTACAGTTCCTTTAAAAAGCATATGCTCTATAAAATGTGCTATTCCTTTTTCATTTTTTTCTTCATAAAGCGACCCTATGTTTATTCCAACATGAACAGCTGAAATTTGACTATCTTTTTTAATAGTAATAAGTTTAATTCCACTACTTAACTCTGTTTGTTTGGTATTAAAAATTTCTTTATTCATAATTTTCTCCTTTAATCAAAAAATAAAAATATATATTTATTAACTATATCATACTTTTATGAATTTTAGACTATTTTCTTACCCGATTTTATATTATCATATAATTTTAGTAAACATCTACTATTTCAATGGTATGCTTACCCTTATTTAAAAATTAGCCTGCATTTCACAAATTGAATTTAGCGACAATATAGCTTATAACAATTTAAAACTAGCATTAATTCCCTATACAATAGCATAAATTCATTTGACTAATACTCAATTATATAGTACAATTAAAATTCGGGTCGAATACGTATAGACAGTTCGTAACCATCCTGTCTCAAAACAAAACTATGGAGGCACAAAAATGAATATTAAATTAAATGAAGGAACTATCTCTGTAAAAATAAGAAGAATTGTTTTTGCAGCAATGGTGGCTGCTATTTATGCAGCTTTAACTCTAAGCTTGTCGTTTTTCAGCTTTGGAGTTGTTCAATATCGTATTGCTGAAGGACTTACTATCCTACCTTACTTTGCATCCTTTTCAATTCCAGGGCTAGTAATAGGTTGTATAGTTTCTAATATCATAAGTCCACTAGGTATTATGGATATGATTTTCGGTTCCCTTGCAACATTTATAGCCGCGATTTCAACTTACTATATTGGTAAAAGCAAATTTAGATTTAAAAGAATTCTTGCTCCGTTACCGGCTGTAGTATTTAATGCCATTATTATAGGCATATTGTTGAAGCTTTTATATTTTAAAGACATGCCCCTTTTACTTTGTATGATGCAAGTTGCATGGGGAGAATTTGTCTGCTGTTATGGAATTGGATTACCTCTTATTTATGTTATTGAAAAGAACTCAATTTTGAGGAATTTTTTTAAATAATTGTAAAAAAGCAATTTAATTTTGCTTTTTTAGTTTAATATTTGTTATTCTGTATATACTTTAATATGAGATGTATTTGATACTTTATAAGAAGAAAGAGGAAAAAAATTAATGAATAAAATTGAAAAATTAAGATTTGATGAACTAGGACTAAATGAATCAGTAATGCAAGCTATAACAGATTTGAAATTTGAATATCCATCTGACATTCAACAAAAGGCTATCCCAGTTGTACTAGAAGGTTTTGATATAATAGGTCAGGCTCAAACAGGAACTGGTAAAACATTAGCATTTGGTGCACCTATTTTAAGTATGATGGAAAAATCAAACGGAAAAATTCAAGCAATAATATTATCTCCAACAAGAGAACTTGCAGTGCAAGTTGCAGAAGAACTTCAACGTATTGCAAAACATGAAAGAATAAAAATATTGCCAATCTATGGTGGTCAATCTATCGATAGACAAATCTCCGCTTTAAAAAGAGGCGTGGATATTGTTGTTGGAACTCCAGGAAGACTACTTGATCATATTAGAAAAGGCACTTTAAAACTTGCAAATGCTAAATTTCTTGTTTTAGATGAAGCTGACGAAATGTTAAATATGGGATTTATTGAAGATATTGAAAGTATTATAAGTAATTTAAGTGAAGATAGACAGACTTTACTTTTCTCAGCTACTATGCCAAGAGCTATTAAAGTATTGTCAAAAAAATATATGCATCCTGAAACAAAAATTATTGCAATTGAAAAGAAATCACTAACTGTTTCTAAAACTAAGCAATACTATTACGAAGTAAATTCAAAAAATAAATTTGAATCACTTTGCAGAATTCTTGATGTTGATGCTCCTAAGACTTGTATATTGTTCTGTAAAACTAAAAAGGGTGTAGATGAGTTAGTAGAAGGATTACAACCTAGAGGTTATACTGTAGAAGGTATGCACGGAGATATGAAACAAAGCCAGAGAATGAATACTCTAAAAAAATTCAAAGATGGTAATTTGAATTTCCTAATTGCAACAGACGTAGCTGCAAGAGGAATTGACGTTGAAGATGTTACTCATGTAATAAACTATGACTTACCACAAGATAGTGAATCATATATTCATAGAATAGGTAGAACCGGTAGAGCAGGTAAAGAAGGTACAGCTTATAGTCTTATTACAAGACGAGAAGCTTCTTCTATAAGACAAATTGAACGTGATACTAAAAGTGTAATCACTAAAAAAACTGTTCCTACTATAATAGATGTTTTTGCTGCTAAATCAGAAACTATTCTAGATTCTATAAAATTAGTTTTAAACGAAAATTTATATGAAAACTTCCTTCCACTTGGAAAAAAACTTATAAGTGAATTTGGTGCAGAAGATGTAGCCGCTTCTCTTATAAAAATTATTTTTGATAAAGAAGTTAACTATAACTATGCAGATGATTCTACGACAACAACAAATGATACTGTTAGACTATTCCTTTCTATTGGAAGAATGGATGATGTTATGACTAAAGATATTATATCTTTCTTATGCGAAACAGCTAATATTAATAAAAATGAACTTGGCCGTATCGATATTTTAGATAAATTCTCATTTTTAGATGTACCTTCAAACTTAGTTGATTCTATTTTAAATAATAGTTCAGGTAAAAAGTTAAATAGTAGAAAAGTAAATATTGAGGTTGCTAAATCTAGAAGATAGATTTATTAACTCAAAAGAGAGTCCTTATTGATAATAAGGGCTCTCTTTATTTGGTTGCTTTTTATTCATAATTTTTCTAAGTTTAATAATTTTATCACCCCATTTAACATACAATATAAAATGGGGTGATAATTATGAATAAATTCAAAAAATTGCTTTATACATTAATTTTTATCTTATTTGTTGAGATATTTTTAATATATATAATGTCTCAATAACTAAATTTATAATCCTTATTTTTTATTCTACTATATTGGCTTTGTATATTTCTTCAAAGGTGCATAAGCTCTGTACTATTTTATTAGTCTTAATATGCCTTGGTGCTAAGATCGTATATATTGTCGTACTATATTCTGGATTTTCATCCTCATCATCTATAGCAAAGTCTATAGTCTTAACTTTTATGCTCATACCCTCAAAATATTGTTCTAATTTTTCTACCATGTTTTTCTTGTTACCATATTGAATTTCTATTTTAAGCACATTAGTGTTTTTAAAAAGTTTAGCCTCAAAAGTCTTAAAAAATACCAATACTATAAAAACAAATATTGTTGATAATATAGTTAATGTGTAATAACCTAGACCAACTGCAAGCCCAATACATGCCACTGTCCATATACTTGCCGCAGTAGTAAGTCCTTTTACTGACCCCTTTTCGTGCATTATAGTCCCTGCGCCTAAAAAACCTACTCCTGTTATAACTTGTGCTCCTAGCCTTCCAATATCTGCTTTTAAGGCATTCTGAAGTTCTGGATGCTGCAGTATTATATTGGTTGTATCTTGAATCGAATATAATTGTATCATTGATGTAATGGCAGCACCTAAACATACTAGAATATGCGTTCTAAAACCAGCTGGCCTATTTTTAACTTCCCTCTCATATCCAATCAAACCACCAACTACAACAGCAAGGGCAAGCCTTATTGCTACTTCATATGCTAACATGTATATACCCCCAACAAATTTATCATATTCTATTATAATTAATTATAAGCTAATATATGCACAATTACATATACCATATTTCTTCTTTGCTTGTTGAAATACCAATTGCCCCTGCCTTAATACTAGCAATTACATCTTCTTTGTCTGAAATTAAACCCCCAGTAATTATAGGAATATTTACTTCTGTACCAATTGTTTTCGTTACCCTTGGCATAATTCCAGGTAATATTTCTACAGCATCAGGCCTTATGTTTTTAATAGAATTTATACCGCTTTCTAATGATAATGCATCTAGCATAAAAAGTCTCTGTATAGAAAATAACCCCATTTCCTTTGCAGTTCTGATAAGGCTACTTTTAGTAGTGATAATTCCATTGGGCTTTATAATTTCATTAATATATTGTAGTGCACAGGCATTTCTTGAAAACCCTTCAATTAGATCCAAATGTACAAATACACTCTTATTACTTGCCTTTGCTTTATTAACAAGTTCTTGTAAATTAAAAATACTTCCTGTAAGCAAGAAAATAATTTCACAAGGGGATTGTATAGCTTTCTCTAACTTTTCCAAATTGTTTACTGCTGCAATTACTGGATTTTCACGAATCCTATCATAAAATTCATTTTTAATAATTCTCACCCCTATTATTTTAATTTAAGCCATATTTAATTTTAAAAATGCATAAAAGTAAAGTTTTATACAAAATAATAATATCACACTGTGCTTAACTATTTCAAAAATTATGTTTGAAGAAAAAATCAACATATTGGCTATTTTTTTCTAATTTAATTTAAATACTTTAATTCAATACCATTTGAGTTTAACCACTCTCTAACAAATTCAGCTATACAACTATCTTCATACTTATACCATTCTTCTGTCATATTTTCTTTATCCATTAAAACGTGTTTAAATTTTTTTACTGGATCTTTACTGTTTAATGCCTTATTCAGTTCTTGTTTTAAGTCTGAATTATTAACTATATTATTAACATATCTCTTCATTGCACTTATATAAAAATTTTGATCTATAAGTGGTGTGCTCAAATATCTATTAACCTCATCTTCATTAATAAGTATAGCTACCATAACAAATTCTTTTAGCCAAGTATCGAAAGTGTCATCCTTTAAAGTCCCATTCTCTAAGGCTGTACTTACTTCTGTAGGAATATATATAACCTCGCCAGTGTGTTTATCTAAAAAACTTTTTCCTAAATTATCATCTTCATGTGAAATTGTTTCTATAAGTGCTTGCATATCAATATCTACAATGTTAACTTTTCCCATATTTATTTATTTTCCTCCTATACATTAAGTCACATTGAAATAAATCGCAAATCTGTATTTTAATCTATTTCATGTGCCTAACTCTATCTTATCATAAAACAGTGCATTTATAATAATATAGCCAATAAACCTTTACGGTCTATTGGCTATATTATTTATTGCCATATTATTTATTCATCGAAAGTTGATTCATATTCTTCTAATACTCTTTCAAATTCTTCTTCATCTTCTACTGCAATATATTGCTCTTTGCCCTCTACGGTTTCGATTTTATAGACGAAAGCATCCTCTTCCTCTCCTATAGGAGCTAATAAAGCATATTTAATTTCTTCTAATTCAATGATTTCAACTAATTCAAAATCAACCTTTTCTCCATCTTCGTCCATCATTGATATAATTTTATTTTCTTCCATAAACATTCTCCTTTCAACCTTAATAATAATATTATACCTTTAATAAGGCTACTATGTCTATATGAAAACATAGATTTTAAGTATATTTTAAGCTTAATCATTTTTCAAGTATACTAATATTTTTATTTCCCATATCCATACATTCCTCTTATAGAGACTTCCCCTGAAACAATATATTCTAGCACTCCCTTAGGATTTTCAATAACTAATTCTCCACTATCACTTATATCTATTGCCTTAACTGTTGCTATTTTTCCTCTGTTAATTAATTGAATTTCTTTTCCTATAAGTATAGAGTTTTTTCTACAAATATCTATAGTTTCTTTTATATTTCCATTTCCCACAAAATCACTATATAATTCCTCAAAACTGTTTAATACGTTAGCAAGTAAAATCTTTCTATCAATATGTTTTCCACTCTCCACTAAAAGTGAAGTGGCAACTTCTTTTAGATCCATTGGTATATCTTCTTCATCCAAGTTCACATTAATACCAATTCCCATAACTAGGTAATTAATATGATCTATTTCTCCACTCATTTCTGTTAGTATGCCACAAATTTTTCTATTATTAAGTACTATATCATTAGGCCACTTAATACTTGTTTTAATACCCATTTTCATAATAGCCTTTTGAACAGCCGCTGCTCCAAGTAATGTTATTTGCGATATGTTCTCTGTAATTATATTGGGCCTAAGTATTATTGACATCCATATGCCCTTATATTTAGGAGATACCCAATTCCTCCCCAGCCTTCCACGTCCTGTAGTTTGTTCTTCACTTATTATAACTGTACCGTGCTTTTCTCCACCCTCTGCTAATTCCTTAGCCTTTGAATTAGTTGAACCTATAGAATCGTTGTATATCAAATTTTTACCTATGTACTCAGTACTTAGATAGTCTTTAATTTCTTCAAAGGTAAGTATATCTGGTGAGGATATTATTCTGTAGCCCTTTCTTGAAATTGCTTCAATTTCATAGCCATCCTCTTTGATTATATTTATGTATTTCCATATGGCAGCACGACTAACTCCTAGCTTTTCACTGATCTTTTGACCAGATACAAACTCACTTCCACTTTCCTTAAGTAACTTAAGAATTTTCCCTTTCATATGATCCACACCCTCTTTTGTTTTATAAGGTTCTAAAAAAGATAGTCTGTATATTTTATATTTATCTATAATTGTCTATAATCTTCTTTCTTATACTCATGCGCGCCTTTCAGTGCGAAATTAATGTCTTTTAATAACAAATTCTTATCTTGTGGCAATGTTCCCGAAAGCGCAATATAATTAGAAGCATGATTGCTTCTAAACATACAGTTGGTAACTTCTACATTTTCTATGAATTCTTTTAACTCATACATTATTTGCTTTGGAGTTAATATATGAAAAATAGACTTCTGCGCCTCTTCATATAATGGGGTTCCAATCTCTAACATCAATGTTAAAAAGCCTATATAATCCGGGTTTATAGCACTTATAAGTTTAGCAGATTCTATTGCATGCTCACTTGTTTTTGACCTACCACCTATTCCTGAGATAAGAGTCGTAGATAACTTTATCCCGCTCTCTTTAACCTTTCGCCCTGCCATAAGCATCTCGCTCGTAGTTATTCCCTTATTTATGCCTTTTAATATTTCATCACTCCCAGATTCAACTCCTAGATACACAATGCCAATACCCAAATTCTTGAGCTGCCTAAGTTCCTCTATTGATTTCCTTAAAATATCCTTAGGAGTAGAATATATTCCCACTCGCACGCATTCCGGAAATAATTCTCTTATTTTTAATAAAATAGATTTCAATTTACTAGTTTCAAGCACTAGAGCATCTCCATCTGCAAGAAACACTTTTTTAACTTTTCCATAGGTTAAACTAGCACATTCTAAATCTTCCATAATATCTTTTAAATCACGTATCCTAAACTTCTTTTCTTTGTACATTCCACAAAAAGTACACCCATTATGTGAACAACCTATAGTAGCTTGTAGTATAAGACTCTTTGCCTCACTAGGCGGTCTATATACTACCCCTTCATATCTCACCCTAATCATCATCTCCATCTATCTAACCCCCTCATGACCGCAGGCCATGAGTTCTTTTGTACTACGTGAATACCTTTCATTGAATACCCTATAAGTATACCATATGTTTTTATAGAAAATTAGAACTTTAAACATACATCCTAGTAGCTTTTAAAATTTGAGTTTATATAGTAAGAGTATATATTGTGTAAGCTGCATTTGAGCAAGCCTTAGTAATTCACAATTTATTTTATTTATGGTTGCGTGAAGAAAACCGCATGTTTGAGCGCTAGCGAGTTTGCGGTTTTTAGCAACTATAAATAAAATAAATTGTAGAATTACTTAGCGAAGCGAATGCAGCTGTAACAATATATACTCTTACTTAATACCTCATTTTAATAGCGATAACTCTTCTTCACACTTTCGAACAAAAGCTTTGATATTTTCCTTTTCCTCTTTGATTTTTTCCTCACTAAGCTCAGCCCTACCCAGTCTATCACACTGTGATAACATGGCAATTTCACTAATAGAAATTTCCTTTGACATGCTTTTAACATCCCCAAAAGGTAGATCTTTCATTACAAAGAGAGTTTGCATATGCCACCTAACTAAAGATGTAACCCGCTTAATAAATTCCTCGTCCTGTGTAAATTTCTCAAGAAATTTTCTACAAAGCTCTGCACCCATTGTGTCATGGCCATAAGATGTTATTTTTCCCTTACGGATTTTTGTTGTAGGGGCTTTCCCTAAATCATGTAATAATGCACCCCACATAAATGCTCTTGGATTTTCACTTAACCCTTTTACCTTTGCTGCATTATCTACCACCAGCATTGTATGAATCCATACATTTCCTTCTGGATGATGTTCTGGAGATTGATTAGTGTCTACTAATGCCCTTAATAATGTATATGGGTAGTCATTAAAGATGCTGTCATCATTTATTATATTATTGAAATATGTCGAAGGCTTCTCATCTTCCATTAGATGATTTTCAAATTGTTCAAACATTTTTTTCATATTTTAGTTCCCTTCTTTTTATTATTAATATTTATGTGTTTATGTATTCTTCTATTATTTCATTATAACAAAATAACAGATGTTTATTATCATATTTTAGATAATAAACATCTGCCTCCTTTGTTTTGCTATACGTATTAACTATTCTGACTTAACTCCACCATACTCACTTTTTTTAGTTTCAAAAACACTTTCATTAATTGCACTTTCTTCCACCGATTGAATTATTTGATTTTTAGAATGTGCATTTTGCGATTTTGTATCTTTTTTAATATAATCACGTAGATTTTCCTTGTGAGCCTCTTCACGATTTTTCATATAAAAACCTCCTACCAATTATTGGTCTTGGTGCTCATTATACTTGTCTAACACCTTTTTAAACTCAGCTCCAAGGCCTATGGATGAGTATTCTGTCTCACCATTTTTTACAACTGACCTATAAGCATAAGCCTCATCTGAATCCTTAGGACCAACTATAACATATTCATTTCCATCCATTTTAATTGCATCAATCAATTCCAAATCTACTTTCTTTCCATATTCATTTACTACAGTAATTGTTTCATTAGCTTTCATATTCATTTCTCCTTTAACTTAGGCTTAGTCATATAAACAATAAATCTTTAAAAAGCATCTATTTATTTTCATATACCTTTATTAGATTGTGCCTAAATGAAAGTTTTATACCAAATTTTTATAATAACTCAGCGCAAATTTTTTTCAAGTTAAATTTACAAATTATACACAGAAGTTCTCATAAAGTGGACTAAATTATAAAAAAGTGACACCAAACCTTTAAAAGAAAGGTGTGACTTTTCATTTCTTATATTCACAAGAAATTATATCTAAAAGTTTTTCTTTAATATTTAATTCAGGATTTTCTAAAACTTTATCTAAAAGGAATTTTAGCATAATCCCTATTTCTTTCCCTGGCTTAAGCGATAATTTACTAATTATATCTTCACCGTTTATCTCAAGGTCTTTTATAGCTAGTGGAACTTTAGATTCTAAAATAGCCATTGCAATTTCTTCCATTTTTTCGATTTCTACTAAACGAATTTCTGAAAAACGTGAGCCTAGCGCATCTGCCCTTTGTAAAGCAAAGAGGTCAGGTACTAAATTTATACCCACCCTATTAATAAGGTGCTTTACAGAAGCATCTGTTGGCTTTGGAAGTACATTCATATGTTCATTTACTAAAGTGCTAATTTTATTTATGCTTTGATTGTCGAATTTAAGCCTCTTAAGTATTTGCTTGGATATTTTAACACCTTTTTTATCATGACCATAAAAATGTCCTATACCTTTATTATCAACAGTAAAACAATTTGGTTTAGCTACGTCGTGTAATAATGCTGCTACTCTCACATTAAGCTTTGGTGGACAGTTTTCCACAACGGCTAAGGTGTGTTCAAATATATCTTTATCATGATGAGGATTCTGCTGATTAAATCCTACGGCCACTTGAAGTTCCGGCAGTATAAATTCTAATAGCTTAGTATCCTTAAGTGTTGTTAATGCTTTTGTAGTATTGTTACCTATGATCATCTTACATAGTTCATCTCTAATTCTTTCATTACTTACATTTAGTATAAGGTAAGAATTTGATTTTATAGCCTCTAGTGTTTTTTCTTCTATATAAAAGTCTAAGGATGCTGCAAAACGAATAGCTCTGAGCATTCTTAGAGCATCTTCTTGAAACCTTTTATTCGGCTCGCCTACTGCTCTAATTGTTTTATTTTTTAAATCTTCCATACCACCAAAATAATCAATAAGACCTTGCTCCTCATTAAAAGCTAGTGCATTTATTGTAAAGTCTCTTCTAGCTAGATCTTCTTTTAAATTTAGAACAAATGTAACACTCTCTGGTCTTCTGCTATCCAAGTACTTACCATCTAATCTGTAAGTTGTAACTTCGTATCCATCTCCATCGATCATAACAGTTACAGTTCCGTGTTCTATGCCTGTAGGAACTGTCTTATCAAAAAGTCTAACAATCTCTTCAGGTAATGCATTAGTAGTTATATCATAGTCCTTGGGCAGGGTTGTTCCAATTAAACAATCACGTACACTTCCACCAACTATAAAAGCTTCATATCCATTATCTTTTATACAATCTAAAATTATTTTTACATTTTTCGGTATATACATTTCCATGTTTTTAATACTCATTGCAATCACCCTTCTTCTTTTACTACGCACCGCATAAAAATAAATGCCAATTCATGCCTCCAATATATAAGTTTAATATTTATTTCAACTTTCCTAATATTAAATATACATTGCTATAGGTATAATTTCAATAATAGGTTCATTTATTTCTAGTTGATTATTATCATAATCTCTTATTAATTTTGTATTTTTTAAAAATCTATTTTTAAATTCTTGAAAATATTCCTGGTCTAAATAATCAAAATATGTGCCGCTAAGCAAACAATTACTATTGTTTTCGTTTTCCTTTGAAATCCTTATAACTTTACCAAGCACAGTTATTTTAGCACCTTCAATATAATCTAAATTATCTGCCATATATTTTATCTCTAAGGGAACTACAACTTTTGTATTGGTTTCACCAATACTACTGCTAATGAATTTCAAACATTTTTCTCTTTTGCAATTTTCCATATCCGCTTTCAGTACTTGTAGAACCTGCCTCTTAACTGTATGTTCCTTACTTTCATCACCATTTTCTAAACTTTCTGGTGAAAATGCCAGTTGCATTTCCATAACCCTAGTTATATCTTCTATATATTCTATAACTGGATTTTTATACAATTGACCTGTAAACTGAACAAAATCAAATTCTTTTATATTATTTACATCACTCTCATTGTTTATAATCTTTAACATACTTTGCTGGTTTAGTATGTTTTTTAATCTTGATAAAATTGTTATTACAATTGAAACTCTTTCCTCAATTTTTTGAGAGGTGAACTCATTAAGTAATTGAACATTTAAGTCCCCTTGCATTATTTTACCACAAGTAAGTTCATACAATGGAGTACTGGTAGTAACCGTTAGCATCTTTCTGGTACTTTCACTTTTAATTTCAGCAAATTCCTGGATTACAATGGTATATAAATTATTTATTAAATCTCCATTAAGGTATAGTGGTATTAATGCTCTATTATCCATATTTATTTATACCCCCAGTAAATCATCTCAAATAACACTTCATTTCTAGTTTACATTATTTTTTTTTAATTTAGAACAATGGCTTTAAATAATTCTACTATTACTATATCTTTCTATAAGCTACCATCATATACATTGGTTTACATATTGATTTTATGTTATTATATAATCATACCTATTAAGAATAATTTAAGGAGGAAACAAATATGGAATTAAAAATTTTTTTGCAAAAATTTGGTGTGCCAGAGAATATTATTTCTAACGTCCTTGTTTTAAATGAAAGAGATACTTATTATTGGTCTATAGAATCACTAGGTGATACACTGATAACCTATTGTGCACGTAACAAAAATGACATTTATGATGGGCAAGATGATACACTATCAGAAAAAATAATCACTGGGAAGAATTTATATTTCAGAAACAAAGCGATTGATCACAGCTTAATTATTGAGGAGTATGTAAATGCTTTCGGTGATAATCATAAGGCATATGTAGTAACTTCATTAAAAGATGACTTATGCATGTATGAAAAATTATAATTGTTTTATATTTAACAATTTTAAAAAATAACTAGCCTATTGACTGGTTATTTTTTTAGCAATACTGATTTCACAACTGAAGTTTCCCCATACCTATGCCGAAGACTATCTATGGTTTTATCTATTGACCTTTGCTTTTCATCATGTGCACTACCAACATCAAAAATTGATAATTGTTTAAAATTATCCTCACATAAATTAGTAAGAGAAACTCCTAGAAGTCTTATTGGTTCCCCCTTCCATAATTCATCAAATAATTTTTTTACTGTCTCTAATATTTCCTGCGTTGAATTCGAAGCATTGTTTAAGGTCCTACTTCTAGAAGAATCATTAAATTCTTGATTTCTTATAGTTACGCAAATGCAATAACAGCACTTTTTTATATCTCTTAATCTAGTTGCTGTATGCTCTACCAACTTTAGTAATATTTTATAAGCTTCATTTCTACTTTTAATATTCTCTGATAATGTAGTTGAATTACTTATTCCCTTAAGCTCATATTTATTGTATTTAACTTCTGAATTATCTATACCATTTGCATATTTCCACATGGTGATCCCACTACTTTTAAAGTGATACTTTAAAATAGAAACATCATACTGTGCTAGATCTCCTATAGTAAATATATTTAAATTGTTAAGCCTAGGAACAGTTTTCTTGCCAACCATAAAAAGCTCTCCAACGGTCAGATTCCATAACTTCTTTTCTATTTCATTTTTAAAAAGTGTATGTATTTTATCAGGCTTTTCGAAATCAGATGCCATCTTAGCCAGCAGTTTAACATCTGACATGCCAATATTAACTGTAAATCCTAATTCTGACTTTATCCTATCTTTAATATCCAAGGCTAGTAGTAATGCAGCTTCTCTTGAAGTATTATAACTTGTTACATCTAAAAAGCATTCATCTATAGAAAACTTCTCCACATAAGGTGTGTAATCACTAAAAATATCCCTCATACTTCTGCTACATCTTTCATATAAGATAAAGTCAGGTGAGACTACTACAAGATCTCTACATTTCTTTCTTGCTGTAAATAAACTTTCTCCTGTTACTACTCCATTTTTTTTAGCACTCATAGACTTTGCCAAGACTACCCCTCGACGTGACTGTTCATCCCCTCCTATTACAGAGGCTATATCTCTTAAATCAATATTTTCTCCCTGCATAAGTCTATCCGCAGCACTCCAAGAAAGAAATGCTGAATTAACATCTATATGAAATATAAGTTTCTCATTAAATTTGTTCATATAATCTCATCCTTTATATAATCTCGTCTTTATATAATTCACAATAAAAAATATTTTGTATATAAACATATTATATATAATGCGAACACAAAAAAGCAACCTATTCACTAATAGTGAATAGGTTGCTTTTTATTATAGCCTTATACCTAAGTATAAAACTTATTAATATGTACTATGTTTTATAAATTTAAGCATAAAACCACTATCCCTTTAGGGTAGCTGACGGTTAACAATTGTTATCTTCTTATTAAGCAAGTTCTTCTTGGATGAGTTTTACCATGGCAACGGCCGCAGCTTCTTCATCAGCACCAGTGGCTTTTATTGTTATTTCATCATCTTTAGCAGCCGCCATACACATTATAGCCACTATACTTTTAGCATTATACTCATTGCCATCTTTCACTATAAGCACTTCTGATTTAAATTTAGAAGCTTCTTTAACTACTGACAATGCTGGTCTTGCATGTATTCCACTTTCACTTTTGACTATAGCTTTTTTTTCTATCATAATATTGACACCCCTATTTATTTAATTTTATTACTATTACTTCATTATTTTTAGCCACATTTCCTAACTTAAATACACAAATTATATTATTTCATTGTTATTATCTGTAAACACTAACACACCTAAATTAGACTTGGCTTTATCTTTTACAAATTTAAGTGTAAAACCACTATCCATTAGGGTAGTTAACAGTTAACAGTTGACAATCCGTATCATATTAATTTTACCTCTACTATAGTTTAAAATACATTTTAAACTTATTCAAGCATTTTTTTAAATATATTCTTAAAAATTAAATATTATGATATAATTTGTCATATTTTTTACGATATATGGTTTAATTTTTTATTTATTCCTCATATTTCCATGATTATTATATGTAATATTGTCTAATATAAAATATTTATTTCACTTAGGGGACTTTTCTCATATGGATTTTTTTATATCTCATGAAAGAATTCCAGCAATATTTATAATAATACAAATAAAATCCTGATGGTTATCAGGATTTTATATTGTGGTTTTTCATCACCATAAGGTAATAATCACACTGAAATTCATTATTAAAGGTTTTCTCAACTTGTTTTAATTTCTCCGTTTCCATTTGTGATAGATCCGCATAAATTATATTATTAGAATCTTTTGTGTATTCTTTATCCATTAAAATCACCTCATAATTATTTTACCCTTTAAACTCATTATTATGTAAAATTATTATGCTATGAATATAATTAAAAATAGGAGCACCCTAAAATATAGGATGCTCTTAAAATCTTTAAGCCATAAACATTTTTATATCCTCTTCTACTGTTCCAATAGGAGCAATTCCGAAGTTTTCAACTAATACATTAACAACATTTGGAGATAAAAATGCTGGTAATGTAGGTCCTAAATGAATATTTTTAACTCCTAGGTGTAATAATGCTAATAATACTATTACAGCCTTTTGCTCGTACCATGCAATATTGTATGTTATTGGTAATTCATTGATATCAGCAAGTCCAAATACTTCTTGTAGCTTCATTGCTATAACAACTAATGAATATGAGTCATTACATTGACCTGCATCTAGCACTCTAGGAATTCCACCAATATCTCCAAGCTCTAATTTATTGTATCTATATTTTGCACAACCTGCAGTTAAAATAACTGTATCATTTGGTAATTCTTTTGCAAACTGCGTGTAGTATTCGCGACTTTTCATTCTTCCATCACAACCAGCCATTACAAAGAATCTTTTGATTGCGCCTGTTTTAACAGCCTCTACAACTTTATCAGCTAGTGCTATTACTTGATTATGAGCAAATCCTCCAACTATTTCTCCTCTTTCAATTTCAATTGGAGAACTACATTTCTTAGCATGCTCAATTATAGCTGAAAAATCTTTTGCCTTTCCGTCTTCCCTATCTGCGATATGCTTCAAGCCAACAAATCCAGATGCTCCCGTAGTATAAACTCTATCCTTATAAGAAGCTTTTGGAGGAGTAATACAGTTTGTTGTCATTAGTATTGGTCCATTAAAGCTTTCAAACTCTGAATCTTGCTTCCACCATGCATTTCCGTAGTTACCTACAAGGTTAGTATATTTTTTGAAAGCTGGATAATAGTTTGCTGGCAACATTTCACTATGAGTATAAACGTCTACTCCTGTACCCTGTGTTTGCTCCAATAATTCTTCCATATCCTTCAAATCATGTCCACTAATTAATATACCTGGATTATTTCGAGTTCCGATATTTACTTTTGAAATTTCTGGATTTCCGTAAGTAGTGGTATTTGCTTTATCTAATAATGCCATAGCATCAACACCATATTTACCACACTCAAGTACTAGTGCCACTAATTCATCAACAGATAAGCTATCATTAGTTGTTTGAGAAAGTCCCTTTTGCATATATGCATATATGGCATTATCCTCATATCCTAAATTATATCCATGTTCAGTATAAGCTGCTATTCCTTTGATACCATAAATAACTAATTCTCTTAAAGATCTTACATCTTCATTTTCCGTTTTAAGTACGCCAACATTCATAGATTTACTCTCAAACTCTGAAGTATTGCCTGTCCATGTTGCACATTCAGGTAAATTGCCATCTATTACTCCACCGGCATTTACGAGTTCTGCCTTAATTTCAGCGCGTAGTTCTAATGCTTTTGTTATTGTTTCTATAAATCTAGCTTTGTCGAAATTAGCATTTGTTATAGTCATAAATAGTGCATTTGCTACGAATTTATTTACCTCTTCATTTTCTACTCCTAGTTTCCTTGCACTTGTGCTGTAAATAGAAATTCCTTTTAAAACAAAAATTAATAAATCCTGCATATTAGCCAAATCAGCTGATTTACCACACATTCCTCCTACGGTACAACCTGTTCCTTTTGAAGCTTCTTGACATTGATAACAAAACATACTCATTATAATTCCTCCTAAATTTTTTTTGGAATGACAATAATTTCATATAATTATCTTCCATATATTATAAATTTATTATTTAGAATAATTGATAGGGGCATAAACAGTTCGACATGCATTTTTGAACTACCTTTAGTATAGTTTTGTATAGATAGAAAGTCGGTAACAATTGTTACGCATTATAAATTTATAATATATTTTCATGCACTTCTATCTATATAAGGTAATATACCCTACTATATTATATGTGCAATACTATCACCACTAAATCATCATCATATTGAAACTTTTGTATTAATAGGGTATGATTGTTATATTAAAATAATAAAAAAGAAGGTAATATTATGAAAAGTATAGACATCAATAAACTAGTAAAAGCAAGTCTCTTTCTTGCATTAGCTATAGTTTTTCAGGTAATAGGAAAAGCTACAGGTCAAATAAGCCAATTCTTTGTTGGACCAGCCGTTAATGCAATTCTTATACTCACAGCTGCAATTTGTGGAGGTGTTTATGGGGTACTCGTGGGCTCTTTAACTCCAATACTTGCTTGGCTAACTGGACAACTTGCTGGTGCTTTAGCACCCTTCATTCCTTTTATAATTATTGGTAACATACTATTTGTTCTCTGCTTTGTAATTCTAAATAATAAAGGAAAATATGGTAAATATCTAGGAATTATAATTGGTGCACTTGTAAAATATCTTTTTTTATCAATTTCAGCATCAAAGCTTATTCCCTTATTCAAGCTAAATATACCAGCAAAAATAGCGAAAAATCTAGTTATTGCTATGGGTATACCTCAGCTTATAACTGCGCTCATTGGTGGAGCTTTTGCATTAATATTAATTGCAATTTTAAAAAAACGAAAAGTTTACATTCCATAAAATTAACATCACCTTAAACATATGGTAATATTAGTTAAAAATAATGTCTAAATTCATAAAACTTTTAACATAATTCATAAAAACTTAACATCAACTTAACATTGCTATGATAAAATTTCATAGGAAACATGAGGAACATATGAATATTCTTTTTTGAAGGAGAGCTAAAATGGATTATAAGATGATTTTTCAACTTTTAGGTGGACTCGGACTATTCGTTTATGGAATGAAGCTAATGGGGGATGGTCTCCAAAAGGCTGCAGGTGAAAAGTTAAAAAGAATGCTAGAAATTTTAACTAGCAATAGGTTCTTCGCTGTACTTGTTGGTGCAGGGGTTACTGCAATTATTCAAAGTAGTAGTGCTACTACAGTAATGACTGTAGGTTTTGTAAATGCAGGACTTATGAATTTATATCAAGCTGCTGGGGTTATTATGGGAGCAAACATTGGTACTACAATGACTGCTCAACTTATAGCTTTTAAACTTACAGATATAGCACCCTTTATTCTTGCAATAGGCTCCGCCTTAGTTATGTTTTGTAAGAAGAAAAAAACTAAAGACATTGGCGAAATCATTTTAGGTTTTGGCATATTATTTGTAGGTATGTCAATGATGGAAAATGCTATGAGGCCTTTAAGTGAACTCGATAGCTTTAGAAACCTTATTTTAGTACTAGGAAAACACCCACTGATGGGAGTTCTTGTTGGGCTTGGAATGACAGCAACAATTCAAAGTAGTAGTGCTACTATTGGAATATTAATGGCACTTGCTGCAAATAGCAGTATCACTCTTGGTGTTGCACTTCCAATACTTTTTGGAGATAATATTGGAACTTGTACAACTGCTTTACTTGCAAGTATAGGAACAACTAAAAATGCCAAAAGAGCTGCACTTATACATTTGATTTTTAACACCACAGGTACGATAATGTTTATGCTAGCTTTTAAACCAATATTAAAAATTGTTCCAATGTTTGGTGGAGATGTTCAAAGACAAATTGCCAACGCTCACACATTATTTAATTTATCCAATGTATTTATTCAAATTTGGTTTATAAATGTTTTAGTTAAAATCGTTAATAAATTAGTTCCTGGCGATGATGAAAAATCATCTTCTCTTGTACTAGAATACTTAGATATCCGGTTACTAGAAACTCCTGCTATCGCAGTTGGACAAGTGGTCAAGGAGCTTAGCAGAATGGGAAAACTTGCTTCTGAAAATCTTTCAAATGCAATGCAAGCCTTTCTAAATTCTGATGAAAATTTAATGAGTTCAGTTATTGAACATGAAGTTACCATAAATTTTCTTGAAAGAGAAATAACTGGTTATATGGTATCCCTTTCAAATACACCTCTATCTGAACGTCAATCTGAGATCATTACATCATTATATCATGTAGTAAATGATATAGAGAGAATTGGAGATCATGCTGAAAACTTAGGTGAACTTGCTAGATTAAAGGTAGATGGTAACCTGACTTTCTCTAAAAAAGCAATAACTGATCTTGCACATATGTTTGAAACCGTGAAGTATTGTGTGGATAATGCCATAATGGCTTTAGAGAATTCCGATTTAGAATCTGCTCGTAAAGCCATGGCTGTTGAAGAAAATATAGATGATATGGAAAAACAACTTAAAAACGAACATATAGTTAGGTTAAATAGATTTGAATGTACTCCAGCTGGTGGTTCTGTTTATCTAGAGCTATTAACTAATCTTGAAAGAGTTGGAGACCATTCAAATAACATTGCACAAATGGTGGTCAATTCTAAATAAATTTCAATAAAAGAAAGTATATATTACTACAACTTCTGTTCGCTACGCTAAGTAATTCTAAACTGATTTTAATGAAAGATGCTAAAAAGTGCAAACTCGCTCAAACATGCACTTTTCTTAACGCCTCTCCCATTAAAATCATTTAAGAATTACTAGAGCTTGCTCAAATGAAGTTTACGTAATATATACTTTCTTTACCGTGTAAAACTAAACCCTAGTCTTTTTTAATACTATATTATTTAATTCATCCTCTATTATATTCTGTACATATGATGCTAAATCCCGCTCTTCCTCTTTACTTAATGAATTAACATAAATAGGTTTATGTATAACCATATTTATTTCATTTCCCATTACTTTTGTTGAAGATTCCAATACATTGTAAGAACCATCTATAGTTATAGGTACTATACAAGTTCTAGATTTTGTTGCCAGTTTCATACTGCCTTTTTTAAATGAATTCATTTTAGAATTTAGGCTTCTTGTACCCTCTGGGAAAATCAACATAGAACACCCACCATTTATCTTTTCTACAGCTTCTTGAATAGTTTTAATTGATTCTCTAGGACTTTGCCTATTTATATAAATTGTTCCAATTGATCTTAACCAACTACTAATCAGCGGTATCTTTTTTATTTCTTTCTTAGCAATAAACCCAAAGGGTTTATCAATATAAGCCACCAACGCGAATCCATCAAAAATAGCTTGATGATTTGATATAAAAACACAATGCTCCACTGGTATATTTTCAATACCACTAACATTCATACAAGTCTTTGTTACCTTCAACACATGCCTTGAAATTTTTTGTGCTCTCCTATAGGCATATATTTCAGCCTCCCTAGGTGATTTCCACGCTAAGTATTTTATTTTAATAAAGATAACAGATGAGATACACAAATATATTGAAAAATATATATACCATAATAATTTTATCATATATCCCCCCTACGATAATTTTATCAAATATCTCATAAAATTGATATGTTTTTATAATAATTATCGCTTTCAGTAACATTTTGTAACGTTTTCGTTACATTTTCTCATATCTGTTGACATTAACCATTTAAAGTATATGATTATGGTAAGAAGTTTTATCTTTTAAGGAGGAAATAATATGATATTTACAAACTGGATAGAAAAAAGAAAAAAAGAAAAACAAAGAAAATTAAGAATTGATACAGCAAAAAAATTGCTTATAGGTACAGCTGCTGGCAGTGTTAGTGGTTTACTAGGTGGTTTACTGTTTTCCCCTAAATCTGGTAAAGAAAACAGGCAAGATATAGCTAACACATCAAAAGAGCTTACAAACAATATTAAAGAAAAAACTATAGAAATTAAACAAAATGTTGATAATACAGTCTCCGATGCTAAAGATAATGTATCAGATGCTAAAGTTAAAATAAAACAAAAGAGTACAGCACTTAAACAAGCTATGAGTAGTAAAGTAGCAGATACTAAGAATAATGTGTCAGATGCTAAAGTTAAAGTTACTCAATATTTAAATGATAAAAAAGCTTCGAAAGTTGTGCCTGAAATAAATGCTGTTATAGCTGAAACTGACAAAGATGATTCTGAAGTAATTGTGGGACAAGTTGAAGTTGAGATTAAAAAATAATCAAAATCTAAAAGAATAGTGGTGCTATTAATGTATGTAGACTTTTTCAAAACAGGACAAGGCATATTAATTTTTCTTGGTATAGTTATTTTAGTTATATTGATAGTAGGATTGTTAAAACTTATTAAAACTATATCAAAGGTAAATTCAATTATCTTAAAGAATGAAGATAGTATTGATGAAATATTGTCGGTTTTACCAAAAACCTTTAAAAATTTATATGAGGTAACAGACAATATAAAAGATGTTAGTGAAGTCGTAGTTCAGACAACTGCCACTGCTGTTGGTGCAACAGAATCACTAGAAAAATATTTAGTATATATAGTAGATATTTTAAATATTATAAAAAAGATATTTTCAAATAAAAAGTAGGAATCTTTGATCCTACTTTTTTTACGTTCTTATGTAAATGTAAAATAACCCTATTATAGGGTTATTTTATTTTATATAACGTGATATAATATATTTTATATATTAGTCATATAAAATATTGTAAATAGAGGTGTTAATATGGAAATGAAGTGGAGTTTAAATGAGCTATACAAATCCTTTGACAGCGTGGAATTTAAAGAAGATATTAATTGTTTTGAAAATTCCATAGAATATATAAAAAAATGGACAATAGAGAATTGTAATCCCTCTAATGACGGTACTAAATCCAATGACTCTAAATTAAAAATTGAGGCCTATATTAATTTTGAAAATGAATTTAATGATCTTGTAAATAAATTATTTAATTATACAGAATTAGTTTTAAGCATAGATACAAAAAATGAAATTGCTAACAAATTTTCAGAGAAATTATCATTAAACGTTGCTGGACTGGCTAAACCCTACACTGTTTTTTCAAAATGGATAAATTCGCTAGAAAATCTAGAATCTTTAATTGAAGATTCTAACCTTATTAAGGCACATAGTTATTACCTAAGTGACCTAGCTAGAAATGCTAAATACTTACTTAGTGATACTGAAGAAGAGCTTATGGCTAAAATGAAAAATAGTGGATCAAATGCCTGGTCTAAACTTCAAAATATACTTACCTCAACACTGCTTATACCTATTAATATAAATGGAAAAGAGGAGAAACTTCCACTATCAACAATTAGAAATATGGCTTTTGACAAAGATAGTCGAAAGCGTAAAAATGCTTATGAATCAGAACTTAAATCTTATGATGCTATTGCTGAATCCTCTGCTGCAGCATTAAATGGTATAAAAGGAGAAGTTATTACACTTTGCAAAGCTCGTGGATATAAATCTCCACTTCATAATGCTCTTGAAAACTCAAGAATGGATAGTGAAACACTAGATGTTATGCTAAGTGCTATGATGGAGAGCCTTCCTTCTTTCGAAAAATATTTTAGAAAAAAAGCTGAACTATTAGGCTATTCTGAAGGTCTTCCTTTTTATGAATTATTTGCACCAATGGGCACCGCCAATATGCACTTTACCTATGACTCGGCTAGAGAATTTATAGTTAGAAACTTTGATACCTTTAGTAATAAACTTTCCAGTTATGCTGATAATGCTTTTTCTCATAACTGGATTGATGCAGAGCCTCGCGTAGGAAAATTAGGTGGTGCCTTTTGTGCTAATTTACATAGCATTAAAGAAAGTAGAATTCTATCTAATTTCACTGGAAGTTTTAATGATGTTTCAACTCTAGCTCACGAACTGGGTCATGGATATCATGGTCTATGTTTAACAGAAGAATCTGCATTAAATAGTGATTATCCTATGCCTATTGCAGAAACTGCGTCAATATTTTGTGAAACAATAATAAGTAATGCAGCATTAAAAAATGCATCTAAAGAGGAAGCTTTTGCTATATTAGAGCATAATATTTCTAGCAATGCTCAAGTAATTGTAGATATCTTAAGCCGGTATTTATTTGAAACTGAACTCTTTAAACGCCGAGAAAATAGTTCTCTACCTGTAAATGAATTAAAAGAAATCATGATAGATGCTCAGAAAAAAGCTTATGGCGCCGGTCTTGACCATAATTTTTTGCACCCATATATGTGGATATGTAAACCGCATTATTATGATGCTTCCAGTAATTTTTACAACTTTCCTTATGCTTTTGGTCTATTATTCTCCAAAGGATTGTATGCTGAATATTTGAAAAGAGGGTACTCCTTTGTAAATGAATATGATGCCTTACTTTCTGCTACTGGTAAAAACAATTTAGTACAAGTAGCAAAAATGATGAATGTAGACATTCATTCTATTGATTTTTGGAGAAGCTCTCTAAATCTTATTACCCTAGATATAGAGAAATTTGTTAACATGAACTAAAAAAAGTATATATTACTATTAATGCATTCACTTCGCTAAGAACTACTAATTTTATTTTTAATTAATCTGCTAAAAAATATAAACTCGCTAACGCTCAAACATATATTTTTCTTTACGCAAATTAATTAAAAATAAAATAAGAAGTTCTAAAGCTTGCTTCAATGCATTATACGTAATATATACTTTTTTTTGCACATAAAAACATTTAATAGAAAGATAAACTGTTAACTATAAAAAAGTTATCCATAGTAGATATATTTTAGTAAAGTTCCTATTGAGTTCACTATTTTTTATTTAAATGTTCCTTAAGTCTCTCTTTAATTTTTTTCTCATATCCATTATTGCCAGCTTCATAATATGATGTACCAACTAGTTCATCAGGTAAATATTGTTGTTTCACATAATTACCCTCATAGTCATGAGGGTATAAATACCCTACCCCATGGCCTAATTTCTTTGCTCCACTATAATGACTGTCCCTTAAATGGACAGGTACACTACCTATATTTTTTTCCTCTAAGTCTTTAAGTGCCCTATTAATAGCCATATAAGATGCATTGCTTTTAGGAGCGCAGGCTATATAAATAGCAGCTTGTGATAAAATAATTCTTGCTTCTGGCATGCCTACAAACTGAACTGCCTGCGCTGCATTATTTGCTACTAGAAGTGCAATTGGGTCTGCGTTTCCCACATCCTCAGACGCAGCTATTACAATTCTCCTAGCAATAAATTTAGGATCCTCTCCAGCGTATATCATTCTAGACAGGTAATGCACGGTAGCATCCGGGTCAGATCCCCTCATGCTTTTGATAAAAGCAGAAATCACGTCGTAATGTTCATCTCTATTTTTATCATATTTTATATGCTTTTTTTGGAGACATTCCACCATTACCTCAAGGGTTATATTTATAACTCCTAGCTCATCTCTATCTGTAGTGAGTATTGATAATTCTAAGGCATTTAGTGCACACCTTGCATCTCCATTTGCCATATTGGCAAGATAACTTATAGAAGCACTATCCATAGAAATATTGGTATTTCCAAATCCCACCATCTTATCTTCTAGTGCACGATTAATAATCTTTTGAATATGTTTTTCCTCTAGTGGCTCTAGCTTAAATAACATAGACCTAGAAATTAATGCGTTATTAACTTCGAAATATGGATTTTCTGTAGTTGCCCCAATTAAGACTATTGTACCCTTCTCAACATACGGTAATAATGCATCTTGTTGAGCCTTATTAAATCTATGAATTTCATCTATAAATAAGATAGTTTTAATATCATACATTCCTAAATCATTCTTTGCCTGCGCCACAACTTCTCTTAATTCTTTTAGCCCATCTGTGACTGCATTAAGCCTAACAAAATTAGATTTTGTTGTATTTGCAATAACTTTAGCCAAGCTAGTTTTTCCTGTACCTGGAGGGCCATAAAGTATTAAGGAGGTTATTTTATCAGCTTTAATGGCTCTCCATAAAAGTTTTCCTTTGCCCAAAATATGCTCTTGACCTACATAGTCTTCTAATTTTTCAGGTTTTAATCTTTCAGCAAGTGGTGCATCTTTTAATAAATTCTTTTCAGCTTGTAATTCAAACATATCCATATAATCACCTATTATCTTATTGATTTCTGCTTTAGTTTTTCTGTCATGTCGTGTAATTTAACTATACCAGCTTCTCTTACTCTCTTATTGTCATCTTCAATAGATTTTGTTTCTTCGATACCTTGCATAATAGTATTCCATGTCTTTTCTAGTGTTTCAATTTTTACGCTAGTGCCTCCAGCAAGTTTTGCTATGTCTACACTTTGACTTCTTATATTTTCAGCATTTTTCATTAATAACTCATTAGTAGTTCTATCAAGTTCAGATAATGAATCCGCTACTAACTTTTGTTTTTTTAATGCTATAGCTTGGATTATGCCATTTTTAAACACAGGAATAGTTATTATAAACGCAGAATGCACTTTTGATATCAACTTATAATTACCCCTTTGAATCATTTTAATCTGAGGAGCAGTTTGTAATGATACCATTTTAGCCATTTCTAAATCATAAATTCTCTGCTTTAACATTTCAAGAGTAGCTTTAAAATTTTCTAAATTAATTGCATTTATTTGTTCTCCATTATTTGCCAAAGATTGGAGTTTAGGAAGTTCTCCAGCTTCACTTTTTTCAACAATCATATTTCCTGCAGTAATGTATTTTTCTAATTCTCCATAATACTCAAAATTTTGATTGTATAAGTTTTCAAGCATTAAATTGGAGTTATTTATTTCCACCTTATAACCACTGAGCTGAGTATAAATCTTATCTATTTCTCCCCCAATGGTTTTATACTTACCCATCATTTTATCTATCGCCTTACCTGGTTTGCTAAATAGTTTTCCAAGGAAACTAGTTTTGTTTTCTTCAAAATCTTGCTTATCAAATTTTTTCATTATAACAGTAAGTTCCTTTATCATAACACCTGAATCTTCCATACTACTGCTTTTAATAGAATTTAATATTTGATCCGCAAATTTTGATATTTGCTGTGCTGGTTCGTTTCCAAATTCTAATATGGCATTTGCATCTTTAATATTCAAATTGGAAGCAATTTGCATAACCTGTGGTGAGACTCTAAGTTGATTATTTATACTTTTAGCCCTTTGCTCTATGCTTTGATTTTCAGCATTCTCATCTTTAATTATAAGTACTCCATTATCATTTTCCATGTTTCCACTCCTCTTAACTTTTTTATGACTTATTTTTCAGACTTTTATGACTAACATAAAAATCAAATTTAACTACAAATTGTTAATTCTCAGTTTTATCAAATATCAGCTGTGAAAAAGACTATCAAAAAAACCTTTCTTCTTTTCCACATATTTTTTAAAAGGAAGTTCAAAACTCACATTAGTAAGTCTATGAATATCGTATTGCTCAGGATAAATGAAATTTTCTATATCGTTATATCCTGAAGGGTTATAGATAATTATATCTATTCCAAGAGAATTCATAAAGGAAAGCATTATGCAATCTTCAAAAGATAAATTTCCATTCTCTTCATTATTATACACTACAATTTTAGGAACTTCTTCTGGATAATCAAATCCTTGCAAAAGTTCAAGTACTTCTCCATCTAAATTTATAAGTACTGAAAAAATATCCACTTGTAAATCCCTTAAATCTTCCTGTTCAACATTTATTATTACAGGGTTTAAGCACAGTTCTTTAATTTTCTCTGCCATAGTCTTTTGAAGTCCAGAACGCAATTCCTTGTATTTCCACCAAGATGAATTAATCATTTCTTGCGTATGGAATTCTGAAAAAGCATTGTTAGGATATATTAGATTAAACTTGCCATATTCTAAATGAACTCCCTCCATTATAGGTAACTCATTATAGAATTTTGTTATTTTTTGAGTTATTACCTGGTTAATCTCTTTCCAATATATATCAATGTCCTCATGAGTTCCACAAACTTTTGAGAACATATTAGGTATAACTACAGTTGAACCCTTAACTGTCCACCCTTCCCTTATATGTGCTTTTTCCTTCATCCATATGTATATTTCTTCATAGGTAGTATTAAGGGTTACCGCCTGCACCTTATAATCTGCAAACTGCCAAGGTCTGTAAAAACCAGAGTCATCTGTAAACAGTGTTTTATTAAGTTCCTCCTTGGCATTATAGGCAGTGGTCTTAATTCTATCTTCTATACCAACAGGGAATTGTTTTATTTCCCTTTTACAATTATAAACAATTTCCTTAGAAAAAGCATTGTATTTATCAATTTCATGGAAAGCACCAAAATTTTCAGGATTGAAGTACAAAATATCACAACCCAAAGTTGATAATAATATCAAATAAAAAACTTCTGCTTTTGAAATATCCCCATAAAATATGATTTTAGGATTAATACTCAAATAATCAAATTTTCGAAATAATTCTTCAGAATAAATATTTAGCCAATGAATCACATAGTTTGTAATAACTTTAATATCCTGGTTGTCCGTTGTTTCATTACTTTTAATATAGTATTCTAAAAGCCCCTTGAAATTATTTTTAATCTGCGTGAGCAAAACTTTGTTAGTCAAATTCGGAAAAAGTCCATTATCACTTATTAGATTTATAATTAAAGACACATCTATAATTTCAGTTTGAAACACTTTTCCCCAAATATCATTGGATACGTTTTGAAGTCTTATGCTAATATTCTTATCTAATCCTTCACTAAACCTTTTGTAACCTGATCCCATTTTTTTTAGTTCACTGTCTAATTTATACAAATTGTCATAGTAATCAGTCTCATTATCTTTTATACCTATAAACCTATAAAAATAACATGGAATAAACACAACATTGGAATTATATTGGAATTTATCTCTTTTACAAATTTCTTTTTTTAAACTACTTATGATATCTTCATTGATGTCCAAATTCACACTATGGATTTCTAAATTATTCAAACTATTCTTTTCCATATTCACCTTACCTTTTTAATTGTTTATTGTTGTAAATATAGTTTTTTTATCCCCTCAAGTATAGCATATTATACACTTGTTTTTCATTAGAATATATTGAAAAATTACCATTTAAATATAAATTAGTTAGAATTATCAGAATAATGCAACTTTATTTTATGCGTTTTTTTTTGCAAAAGGCATTCTTTTATACACATAAAAGGTGTAATATATATAGTATAGTGCATTATATATGCACTTAGCAGTAAGTTTATGCTTTGTTTACAATTTATGCTATAAATTTATTGTATAATCACTAGTTTAACTTAAAATTAGTATAATGTGGCTTTCCATTTATTATTGTTATCTACTACATAAAACCAAAAATAGATAACAGGTAATAATTATTAGGTCCAAAGAGAACTACAAGGAGGTTTATTATGGGACTTTTGACTTTCAAAAAAGGGATTCACCCAAGTGGTAAAAAAGACTTAAGTATGCACAAAGCAATTGAAGATTTGCTTCCAAAAGGCAACTTAGTATTTCCTATGCAACAACATATAGGAGCGCCTTGCGATCCACTAGTAAAAAAAGGTGATCGCGTACTTATGGGACAGAAAATAGGTGAATCCAAAGCTTTTGTATCTGCGCCAATATATTCCAGTGTATCTGGAACAGTACTCGATGTAGCCACAAGATTACATAGCAATGGAGCCATGGTAATGTCAGTTATAATCGAAAACGATAACATCTATGAAGAAGCATCTACTATGACTCCGAACAAAGATTATGAAAAACTATCAAAAAACGAACTACTGGCTATCATTAAAGAAGCTGGCATCGTAGGTATGGGTGGAGCTGGTTTTCCAACTCATATTAAGCTTAACCCCCCTGCTGAAAAAGTTATTGACAGCATTATTGTAAACGCAGCTGAGTGTGAACCATACTTAACTTGTGATTACAGAATGATGCTAGAAAAACCAAATGAAATTGTAGAAGGCTTAAAGATTATTCTTCAAATGTTTCCTGGTGTTAAAGGATATATTGGAGTTGAAGATAATAAGCCTGAGGCAATAGCCGCTATGAAAAAAGCTTCAGAAAACATTACTAATGTAGAAGTCACTCCACTTACTACAAAATACCCTCAAGGAGCAGAAAAACAATTAATTTATTCTATTACTGGAAGAGAATTATCTTCTGGAAAGCTTCCTGCAGATGTTGGATGCATAGTTCAAAATGTTGATTCTGTGTTTGAGATATATAATGCAGTAGTAAATGGCAAACCGCTTATAGAGAGAGTTTTAACTGTAACTGGAGAAGCAATTAAAGAGCCACTTAATTTGAGAGTAAAATTTGGTACTTCTATAAGTGAAGTTATAGATGCTGCTGGTGGATTTAAAGAAGACCCTGTTAAAGTACTTTCTGGTGGTCCTATGATGGGAATGGCTTTACGTTCTTTAGATATTCCTGTAATTAAAGGAACCTCAGGAATACTTTGCTTAACAAAAGATCAAGCTAAACTTGAAGAAGAATCTAGTTGTATTAGATGTGGAAAATGCATAAGTGTTTGTCCTATGTTTTTAAATCCTACAAAACTTAATTCTTTAGTTTTAAGAGGCAAATATGATGAATTCGAAGAATTACATGGTATGGATTGCATTGAGTGCGCTTGTTGCTCTTATGTATGCCCAGCTAAACGTCATTTAACTCAAACTTGCCGTGAAGGTAAACGAACAATAAACATTAATAGAAGAAAAAAATAGATAGAGGTGACTTATATGTATACAGTATCTTCATCCCCACACATAAAATCAAATGATTCTGTGCAGGGCATAATGAGAGACGTAATAATAGCATTAATACCTGCTACCTTTGCTGGAATATATTTTTTCGGAATGAAAGCATTTTTAGTTACATTATTATCTGTGCTATCATGTGTTGCAGCAGAAGCATTATGGCAAAAACTTACACACAGAAAAGTTACAATTGGAGATCTTAGCGCAGTAGTAACTGGTTTATTACTTGCTTTCAATCTTCCAGTAGCTGTTCCACTTTGGCTTCCTGTAATTGGAGGATTTTTCGCTATTATTATAGTAAAACAATTTTTTGGTGGAATTGGACAAAATATAATGAATCCAGCTTTGGCTGCTAGAGCATTTTTACTTGCTTCTTGGCCAGTACATATGACTAATTTTACCGTTGATGGTACATCAGCTGCTACAGCACTTGGTATACTCAAAAGCGGTAGCGGTGAACTACCTAAATTAATGAACGTTTTTATTGGTAATGTAGGTGGTTGTATTGGTGAAACTTCTGTAATTGCATTACTAATTGGAGCAGCTTATCTACTATATAAAAAAATAATAAGTTGGCATATTCCAGTTGCATATATTGGTTCAGTATTTATCTTAACACTTATATTAGGTAGAAATGGCTTTATGAGTGGAGATGCAATATATGAAATTTGTGCTGGTGGCTTAATGCTTGGTGCCTTCTTTATGGCAACAGATTATACCACTTCCCCAATGACAAAAAAAGGACAAGTTATTTTTGGACTTGGATGTGGAGTATTAACCACAATTATACGTTTATATGGTGGTTATGCTGAAGGAGTATCTTATTCTATATTGATAATGAGTTTATTTGTTCCATTTATTGATAAGTTTACTGCTCCACGTATTTTTGGGGAGGTGAAATAATTGAAAGAAAATATAAAATTAGGTTTAATATTACTTTTAATTACAGGAATGGCAGGATTATTACTAGGCGGTGCCTATGAAATAACAAAAGCACCTATAGCTGAAAAGATTGCCTCTGATAAACAAACTGCTATGAAAGAAATATTACCCACTGCTGATAAATTTGAAAAAGCAGATGTAAAAATTAATGATAAAGTTTCTGAGGTTAATGTAGGGCTTAAGGGTACTGAAATAGCTGGATATGCTATAAAAGTTGCACCTAAAGGATATGGTGGTCCGGTAGAAATCATGGTTGGAATATCAAATGATGGAAAAGTTACTGGGATTAAAATTTTAACTCACACTGAAACTCCTGGTCTTGGTGCTAATGCTCCAAAACCTGAATTCTCAGGTCAATTTAAAAATAAACCTACAAAAGATAAATTAGAAGTTGTAAAAGTAGCTCCTTCAAAGGAAAATCAAATACAAGCTATTACAGGTGCAACAATTACTTCTAAAGCTGTAACTCTTGGTGTTAATGATGCTATTGATTTTTATAACTCTTCATTGAAAGGAGATAAAAAATAATGAGCGTATTTTCTGAAAGACTAAAAAACGGTATAGTAACCGAGAATCCAATATTCGTTCAAGTTCTAGCAATGTGCCCTACTCTAGCTGTTACTAGTAGTGTAGAAAATGGTATAGGCATGGGCCTGGCAGCTACAGTAGTTTTAATTGGTTCAAATCTTTTTATATCCTTACTAAGAAAAGTAATTCCAGATAAAATTCGTATACCTGCTTATATAACAATAATAGCAGCTTTTGTAATATTAATACAATTTATATTGCAAGGATTTGTTCCATCACTATACAAATCCTTAGGAATTTTCATTCCACTTATAGTTGTTAACTGTGTAATTCTTGGAAGAGCTGAATCTTATGCATCAAAAAACAAGCCACTTCCTTCAGTTTTTGATGCTATTGGAATGGGACTTGGTTTTACAATAGCCTTAGCTATTCTTGGTGCAATAAGGGAACTACTAGGAGCTGGTTCAATACTAGGATTTAAAGTATTTGGGAACTCCTTTGAGCCTGCTATAATTATGGTTTTAGCACCTGGTGCTTTTATTACACTAGGAATTTTAATGGCTTTATTAAATCAAAAATCAATTAGTAAAACAAATAAAGTTAATGACAAAATTGCACATTTTCATGAAATTAATGAAGAAACTGGTGAATGTACTAGCTGTGTATCTTGTCCTCATACTTGCAAAAAATAATTTTGTTTAATTTTTTAAGAAAGGTGGATAAAAATGAGACTTTTTTCGATTTTTATAAGTGCATTTTTGGTAAATAATTTTGTATTAGCTAAATTCCTTGGAATATGTTCTTTTCTTGGAGTTTCTAAAAAAACTGAGACTGCAAAAGGTATGGGACTAGCAGTAGTATTTGTTATGTTCTTAGCCTCAATAATGACTTATGGAGTCTACAACTGGATTTTAGTTCCTTTGAACATAACCTATTTATCAACTCTAGCATTCGTTCTAGTTATTGCAGCACTTGTGCAATTTGTTGAAATGGTTATTAAAAAAACTCAGCCAGGTCTCTATAGAGCACTTGGAATATTTCTTCCTTTAATAACAACTAACTGTGCCCTTCTTGGTATGGCTGTTATTAATATAGGTGAAAAATATAACCTAATCGAATCCATGGTTAATGCTCTTGGAGCAGCTGCTGGATACATGCTTGCTATTGTTCTTCTTTCAGGTCTAAGAGAACGAATGGAAGCGAATGATAATATGCCACTCTGCTTTAGAGGTTTACCTATTTCATTAGTTACAGCAGGCCTCATGGCTATTGCATTTTTAGGCTTTAGTGGTTTAAAATTGGGGGGTATTTAAATGGATATGAACAATTTAATTTACCCAGTATTAAGCCTTGGTGGTTTGGGACTAGTATTCGGAGTAGTACTTGGTTATGCTAACAAGAAATTTTATGTACCAGTTGATCCTAAAATACCATTAGTTAGAGAAGTATTACCCAGTGCAAATTGTGGTGCATGTGGCTTCGCTGGTTGTGATGCTTATGCTGCAGCAGTAGTTGGTGGAGATGTACCCCTTAATTTATGTTCAGTAGGTGGAAGTGCAGTTGCTGAAAAAATTGGAGAAATAATGGGTGTAACCGTTGAAACTGAAAATCCACAAGTTGCTTTTGTTAAATGTAAAGGCACTTGCACGGTTGCTAAAGATAAATATATATATGATGGAATTCAAGATTGCCGTCAAGCAGTTATTGCTCCTGGAGAAGGTCCTAAAGCTTGCTCAGATGGATGTATGGGTTTAGGGAGTTGTGTAAGAGCTTGTGAATTCAATGCCCTTCACATCATAGATGGAGTAGCTGTAGTATATAAGGATAATTGTGTAGCTTGTGGTGCTTGTATTAAAGTATGCCCTAAAAATTTAATAGAGCTCGTTCCAGCAAGTCAAGAAGTACTTGTAGAGTGTAACTCTAAATTAAAAGGTAAAGCAGTAAAAGATAATTGCGCGGTTGGATGTATTGCATGCCAAATGTGTGTAAAAGTATGTCCCGTTGGAGCAATTACTATGGTTAATAACCTAGCTACAATAGATTTTGAAAAATGTACACAATGTGGTCTATGTGCTGCTAAGTGTCCAACAAAAGCTATTTCTAAGCCTCTAAAAGCTCATGAAACTATGACTAAAGAGAGTGCAGCTGTAAGTGAATAATTAAGTAAGAAACAAAAAATAAAAAAAGATACTAAGGTTAAAATCTTAGTATGTTTTTTATTTTTTGTTTCTCTTCCTACCCGTAATAAAAGGATAGAAAATCCCGCCCAAGCGACTTGCAATATGAAACGCAGAAACTATTGAAATTTGGTTAAGGAATTCTTGCTTTGCGAATATAAAATTCTCGTGACACTGCCAGGACGGCAGTGTAGCGAACCCGAGGCAGGACGCCGAGTGCATAACAATTAATAATTGTTATGTCCCCCAGAGAACTACCCAGAGGAGAACGCTAGAGAATTTTATTTTCGCAAAAGATTAGAATTTTTTAATGGAATTTTCTGTTTTGAGTTCATTTGCAAGTCACTCGGTCGACTGCTCTATCCTTTTCTATAACCTTTTATCTAGTACTAATATTTTTTCCAATCTATTTTTTAATACATTAGCTAATACTCCAATAAAGTACCCTGTGACAATAGCTGAAATCAATAATACTGGTAAATACAAATATATTCTTAAATCTTTAATTATGAAGGCAGCTACTAGTAACTGACCTACATTATGAAAAATAGCACCACATACACTAATTGTAGGTAGACTTAGTGATTTCTTAAAATACTTATATAGTAATATCATTACTATGTTACTAAGTAGTCCACCAGCAAGGCTAAACATAAGTGCTGATAGTCCCCCTCCGAAAATAGACCCTAATACTGTTCTTAAAATCATTATTAAAAGTGCTTCTTTCCAACCGAATAAAATTAATGCAACTAAGGATATAGAATTTGCAAGTCCTAATTTTATTCCTGGAAATAACACCGGAATCTGTGCCTCAATCAAATAAATAACTAAGGCTATTGCCACTAATATGCTAAGTAAAACCATTTTTTTAGTTTTTCTCATATTCCACCCACATCTTTTTCAATTTAGAATGTTCCACCATCAATGGAACTATTCTCTTTTACTTGCTTTCCCTCAATAGTAATAATAAGTTTATTAGGTAAACATACAATAATTTCACCTGGTTTTGAAATTGATCCACTTTTAACACACTCTTTATGTAAACAATTAGCATCACTAACACGAATGCTATTATGTTTAACTAGTATGGTATTAAAATGACCATTACCTGTCTTTATTGTAAACTCTTGTGACTCTACTACCTTATTTAAATCAATAGTTTTAAACACCTTGCCATCACTTTTAATCACAGCAATATTTTCTGACCCCTTAATTGAAATTTTATATATTGAAGTTATGCCTATGGCTACTATTACAATAGCTAAAAGTACTATTCCAACTATTTTATCACCTTTTTTCATAAATAAACTCCTTGTTAGTCAAATTAAAATCATTTTTAAGACCGGACGTAACATATATTTTTTTATCCTTTGTAATAAAAATAGCATCTACACCTTTAATAGACTCTATAAGTTTAAGCCCTTTTGAAAGGCCCATAATATACGTACTTGTAGATAGTGCATCTCCATCTATTGACTTATCTGATACTATAGTTGTACTTATAAGACCTGCTTCAGATGGATATCCAGTTTTTGGGTCAAATATGTGATGATAACGCTTGCCGTTCACAATGAAAAATCTTTCATAGTTTCCTGATGTAACTACGGATTTATCTGTAACACTAATAGTTCCTATGTATTGTCCCCGAGTATCCAATGGGTTCTGTATCCCTATATTCCAGTTAGTCCCATCGACTTTACTCCCAATAGCAAAAATATTGCCTCCTAAATTTATAAGTGCACTACTAATCTTATTATCTAATAGCACCTTTTTTATTTCATCGGCTGTATATCCTTTTGCAATAGCACCCAAATCTATAGCTTCACCAGCACCTCTTAATTGTACTGTAGAATCTTTCTCATCTAAAAGAATATTCTTATAATCAACTAACTTTAACTTTTCCTCTATTTCACCTTTCGAAGGAACTCTCTCTTTATCTGTACCTATACCCCATAGCTTTACAATTGGTTCTATAGATATATCAAAAGAGCCTTCTGTTAATTTACTGTATTGCATTGCTTCATTTACTACAAAATAAGTGTCCTTGCTAAGCTTTTGCTCTGAATTTCCAGCCTTCTCATTAAGTTTGGTAATTTCAGAAGTCTCAATATTAACAGACATTTTATTTTCTATGTCGCTTATCCTTTCTAAGGCTTTCTCTGTTGCACTTTCTGCGTTTTCACCATATACCTTTAATTGAACAATTGTACCCATAAGGTATGTCTCTTTTTCAACAGGTTTACTATTATTTTTGCAAGATATTAAAAATGTTGAAATAATCAATAATAAAAATATATAATATTTTCTATGTAAACTCTTTATGATTCCTCACCATCCCTAGCTCGTTTTTAAATACATTATACCATATATACTTAAAATAAATATCTTGCTATATCATGAATTCCAGAAAATTTAAGTCTAAAATAAAAGCGCTGAAACAATAGTTCAGCGTTTTTAGTAAGCCTTTTATTTAATTTATTTCATCTAACTTGTGTGAAAATTTCTTTATTTCTAAGTAATTTCACCAAAAATAATACACAAATAGTAACCAAGCCAATGCTTAATGCAAAAAATACTGTAGTAAATGCCCCGGCCTTAGCAGACGATATATTATACTGTTCACTAATTTTAGCAATTTGGTTTATTCTATCAGCAAAAACACTTATAGAATATCTTATCCATAGCATTGAAATAGCAAACGCTATAGGAACTATTGCCATTCCTATTAAAAACCCACTCTTTCTTCTTTGCTTAATCCCTATAAGTCCCATATATATTGGTAAGACAAATAGTAACGGCAAAAGAAATCCTGTGAATTGTGAAGATAAGATTAAAAACAATGCACTTAAAATTGTAAAATATAAAGTAATCTTTTTTAAAGCCATACTTTCCTCAATATTCATATATCATCACTCTTTTCTTATTGATTCTTTAATACTGTTTTTAAACTGATAACTGATAAAGATATTATTGCGCCCCACATTACTAACATAAAACCCAATGCTTGACCACTCATATTTTATCCTCCTTATTTGTATCTAAAGTAGTAATAATAATCATTACTACTTTAGTGATTCTTAGTAATATAACAATTATTAATGGTTATAATTTTTTATTTTTACTTCCTTATAAGAACCTTGTTTTCTACAAGTTCTTTTCCATAAACACCTTTTATACTCCTATAAGTACCAATAAATCCGATGATAAATACTATTAATAAAACTATTCTCGCACCATTAACCCAAGGTACTAATACCGGTGTTTTTGCTACAAAAGTTGGTATCATTTTAAAATATCCTTCTTTAATATATGTTATAGTTGATCCTGTTAGAATAATTATTATAGTTGCAGGGGTTACAAACCTAATCATAACTGTATAAAGCCATTTTGGTGCTTGCCAGAAAGAACCATGATTCATCTCGTCTACTGGATTTTCTTTCATGAGCCAACCAGCTACAATGATTTCAATAAGACCCATTACAACTAGTAAATAAGTACCAACCCAGTTATCAAGCTCTGTAAAATAAGCAAGTTCAGCTGTTTTAGTAATTATTGGCTCTAGTGCAACTGGAAGTCCAACTATTATATATCCTATGAAAACTAACAAAGCAGCCTTCTTTTTTGCCATCCCCATGCCTTCTTCGAGTATTGTTACTAAATAATTATACATAGCAATAGCTGAAGTAAAGCCAGCAAAGAATAATAGTAAGAACCATAGTGTTCCCATTACCCTACCACCATTCATAACTCTAAATATATTAGGCAATGAGATAAATGATAGTCCTACTCCTGAACTTAAACCTTTTACACCCATGAAAGCATAAGTGATTGGTATTGCTATACTTCCTCCAAGGATTACTTCTGCAAATTCATTTAGTGATACTGTTGTCATTGATGAAGTTACAATATCATCATCTGACTTTAAATAAGAAGCATAATTTTGAATTATACCCATTCCAAGTGATAATGTAAAGAAAATTTGCCCTGCTGCTGCAAGAGCACCTTTAAAACTCAAATCTGCCCATCTTGGAGTCCAAAGATAATCCAATCCCTTTATAGCAGACCAATCTGGATTAACTGGTGATCCAATAGTTAATGTTTTATAAATTAATATGAATCCAAATATATATAGTGTAGGCATCATTAATTTTGCCCAAGACTCTATACCCTTTTCAATTCCTCTCGTAACTGCTAGTCCTAAAATTGCTAAACTAATAATCCAGAAAGTAAATACATAAGCGGGGTTTTGTATATAATTTGTGAAAAACTGTCCTGTAGATACAGCCTTATCTAAGTATCCACCAGTTGCTGATAAAAATGCATAACCTAGTGTCCACCCTATCAAATGATTGTAATATGAGTTTACCAGTAGTGTAACTCCAATAACTATCATTCCGCATATAGAACCTAAAATAATTGCACGTCGCGGTTTAATCTTGTCTCTTGATTGAATATAGATCATAAAACCTACAGTTCCATGCCCATACCTTCCACCGAGTCTTCCCATCATCCATTCTACAAGCATCAAAGGTATTCCTATTAAAATAAGAGCACCTACGTAAGGAATCATAAAAGCTCCGCCACCATTTTTAGCAGCTTGGTATGGAAATCTCCAGAAATTTCCAAGTCCAACTGAATTGCCTGCCATTGCTAGAATCATTCCAATTTTTGATCCCCATTCTTCCCGTTCTTTAGCCATAATTAAACCTCCCCTTGTGTATTTATCAATGCCGTGTTAATAATTTATAAATTATTAACATATCATTCATTTATAAATTATTAATATATTATCAAATTTTTCAGAAAATTGCAAGTGTTGTTAAATTTTTTTCATTTTATTTTTTCATTTATAAACACAACCCACATTAACAAATATGTAGTTTGGAATTTTAAAAAAATATTCCTATATAAATCAACATTATACAAGTATATTTTAGCTATTATATAGAAAAATCATAAAATAGTTTTCTCAATAAATAAGCAAGATTCTAAGAAAATAAGAAAATACTTTTAATTAATGATATTTTTTTAACAAATTGCAGTCACTTTTATATATATATTCCTATTTAACTCAAAATAGAACACGTAAAAATTTATATCTTTACATAACCTTCGTATTATGTGATTTTTTATTAACCCACTAAACAAAGGTACAGAATTAATATTCTGTACCTACTTTTGAAAAACATTACATTCACTAAATGCTAATATGCTCTTTGATCTCCATTTAATATATTCTCAATTTCTATCACTTCACTTACTCATTCTTAATACCTTTCTCAAACTCACTATTGCTGAAACTATTATTACACTCCACATAGTAAGCATAAAACCTAATGCTTGACCGCTCATATTTATTCCTCCTGACCATCTTTAGTTTTTATAAAAAATTTATGGTTTACAACCTTATTAAATTAGAACTTTTTTATAAAAAGTTCATTTAAAACTTACTATGTATAATACTTTTTATAATTTATTTATAATTATAATATCAAGCTTTTCAGAAAATTGCAAGTATTGTGTAATTTCATCCATGACTTTGTCGAATTTAAGATTTCAAGTTCAATAATAAAAGTTTGCATTACTCTTTATAATTGTGTTTATATTTCTTTTTTCTACAAATCTATTTATAAAATAATCAATTTAAAATTAATTATTTATGTCTAATAAAGTCGAAATCAAAATAAATTTTTTAATAAAGTCGAAAATCAATTAAGATGACTATATTACTGGTTTGACAAGGATAAATTTTTATGCTAATATTTCAATATAAAACATATATTTGTATAAATTCAATAATAAACCATTTCTAAAATTTCAATAATTGGACAAGACCATACTTTAAAATGAAAGGGGTTAAAAGATGTTAAATTTTATTGTTAAAAGACTATTTTCAACTTTGATTACACTCTTCGTAGTTATTACAATAACTTTTTTCTTAATGAGATTAATGCCTGGCGGACCATTTTCTAGTGAAAAAAAGCTATCTCCACAAGTTTTAGCTAATTTGAACAAGAAATTTGGTTTGGATAAACCTGTATTTAAGCAATATACTATTTACTTAGCAAACCTTTCTCATGGTGACCTAGGTCCTTCAATTAAAAATGAAGGAAGAACAGTTAATGGAATTATATCCTATTCCCTTCCCGTTTCTGCTAGATTAGGAGTAGTCTCTATGACTTTTGCCATGATATTAGGTGTATACATGGGAATAGTTGCGGCCCTTCATCAAGGTAAATGGCAAGATAAATTGTGTATGTTTATTGCAACAATTGGCATTACGGTGCCAAGTTTTGTAGTTGCAACACTTCTGATTTATGTATTTGCAGTAAAACTTCGTATATTTAATGCCATTGGCCTTAAATCAGCAAAGGATTATGTTCTTCCGGCCATTGCTCTTGGAGCATCTGCCATGGCCTTTGTTGCAAGGCTTGGAAGGTCAGCTTTACTTGATGTTGTAAGACAAGATTACATTCGAGTTGCAAGAGCTAAGGGACTTTCTAGAAATGTAGTTATATATAAACATGCTTTAAGAAACTCACTAATCCCTATTATAACTTACATCGGACCACTGCTTGCTGCTGTTTTAACTGGTAGCTTTGTAATTGAAGGCTTGTTTGGAATTCCAGGCATGGGTCGCGAATTCATTCAAAGTATAGGCAACAGAGATTATACGGTGTTATTAGGTTTTGTAGTCTTAGATGCTTCATTCTTAATAATTGCAAATTTTATAGTTGATATATTATATGCAGTAATTGACCCAAGAATAAAAATTGAAGCATAACATGGGGGGGGCCTAAATATGGAAATAAATGATGAGTTATTTGAAAGAATACCAAAGGACAAGAAAAAATTAAATGAAATAGTCAGACCAAGCGAAACTTATTTTCAGGATGCATGGAGAAGGTTAAAAGAAAATAAACTTGCAATGGGAGGATTATTTTTCGTTATATTCATAACTATAGCAGCTATTGTTGTGCCAATGCTATCAAAATATAACTATTATTCTCAAAATTTTAAATTGGCAAACCAAAACCCTAGTGCCGCCCATTGGTTTGGTACTGATAAATTCGGTAGAGATGAATTTGTTAGAATATTATATGGTGCAAGAATTTCACTTACTGTTGCTTATATAGTAAGTATATTAAATCTTGTTATAGGAATTTTATATGGCAGTATTTCAGGATATGCAGGTGGTAATGTTGATAATGTAATGATGAGAATTGTTGACGTAATTTGGTCAGTTCCCAGCATGATTTATGTTATTCTCTTAATGGTTATCCTTAATAAACCAGATGTGCCTGCTAAAGATGGTGGTATGTCAAGTATTATAATTGCAATGGCAATATCCTTTTGGGTAGTAATGGCAAGAATTGTAAGGTCACAAATCATTACCCTAAAGGAACAAGAATTTGTACTTGCTGCAAAGATTTCAGGTGCTTCTAGCATGAGAATAATACTAAAACATCTTATTCCAAATAGTATGGGACCAATAATAGTAACAATGACAATGTCTGTGCCAAGTGCTATTTTTACAGAAGCTTTCCTTAGTTTTATAGGCCTTGGAATTTCTGCACCTAAAGCATCCTGGGGAAGTCTTGCTTCTGAAGCATTAGACGGATATCAGCTTTTCCCATTGCAGTTATTTTTTCCTGCCATGGCAATTTGTATTACAATACTTGCGTTTAATTTCCTTGGCGATGGCTTAAGAGATGCTCTAGACCCGAAGATGAGAAAATAGTTAGGGGGAAAAATTATGGAAAGATTACTTGAAATAAATAATTTAAAAACATCCTTTTTTACACATGTAGGGGAAGTGAAAGCTGTAGGAGGTGTATCCTTTTACCTTAACAAAGGTGAAGCTCTTGGAATAGTTGGAGAATCTGGGAGTGGAAAAAGTGTTACTATGATGTCGCTTATGAGACTACTTACTGATACAGGAAAAATAATAAACGGTGAAATCATATTTCAGGGAGAAGACCTTATAAAGGTATCTGAGAAAGACATGGAAAAAATAAGAGGAAATGAAATTGGAATGATATTTCAAGATCCCCTTACTTCCCTAAATCCAGTATTTACTGTAGGCAATCAAATAATGGAACCATTACTTAAACATAGAGGATTAACCAAGAAAGAGGCTTTTGCAAAGTCAGTTCAAATGCTTTCCTTAGTTGGGATTCCAAGTCCTGAAAAGAGAATGAAACAATACCCTCATGAATTTTCTGGAGGTATGAGACAACGTGCAATGATTGCCATGGCCTTATGTTGTGATCCAAAACTTCTAATTGCAGATGAGCCTACTACAGCCCTAGATGTTACAATACAAGCACAAATTTTAGAGCTTATGAAGGACATTAAAGAAAAATTAAACACTTCAATTATTCTTATAACACATGATTTAGGTGTGGTTGCAGATGTTTGTGCCAGAATAAATGTTATGTATGGTGGATTAATTGTCGAAACAGCTTCAACTAAGGACTTATTTTACAATCCAAGACACCCTTACACTTGGGGACTTTTAAACAGTATTCCGAATCATAAAAGTACCACACGTGAAAAGCTTAAACCAATAGATGGACAACCACCGGATTTGTTAAAACCACCCGTAGGATGTCCATTTGCACCTAGGTGTGATTATGCTATGAGAATTTGTGAACAGCAAAGACCACCATTATATCAAATTAGCCCTGAGCATAATGCAGCTTGCTTTCTAAATCACCCTAATGCACCTAAGATAAAAGCACCTGTTGGAAGGGGGAGTTTATAATGAATAATGAAAATGTACTAGTTGAAATTAAAGATTTGAAAAAGTATTTTCCAGTAAAGAAAGGTTTGTTTACCCCAAATCACAGTTATGTAAAAGCAGTAGATGGAATTTCTTTTACAATAAATAAAGGTGAGACTTTAGGACTAGTAGGAGAATCAGGTTGTGGTAAAACCACCTGTGGAAGAACAATAATAAAATTATATGAACCCACTGGTGGTGAAATAATATACGATGGACATGATTTATCAGGGTTAAGTCCAAAGCAAATGCTTGCTTATAGGAAAAAAATACAAATGATATTTCAAGACCCCTATGCTTCATTAAATTCGAGGATGACCGTTGGTGATATAGTCGGAGAATCAATTGACATTCATGGTGTTTATAAAGGGAAGGAACGAATGGCAAGGATTCAAAGTTTACTCACAACCGTAGGACTCAACAGTGAACATTCTAGCAGGTATCCACATGAATTTTCTGGTGGTCAAAGACAAAGAATTGGTATAGCTAGATCCCTTGCTGTACAACCAGAATTTATAATCTGTGACGAACCTATATCTGCATTAGATGTTTCCATACAAGCACAAGTTATAAATATGCTTGAAGAATTACAAGAAAATATGGGACTCACTTATCTTTTTATAGCTCATGATTTATCAATGGTTAAGCATATATCCAATAGAATTGGAGTTATGTATTTAGGAAAAATGGTAGAAATAGGCAATAGCGATGAGGTATACTGGCATCCAATGCATCCATATACGGCGGCCTTACTTTCAGCTATTCCAATACCTGATCCTGAAGAAGCCGCACTAAGAAAGAGAATTATGCTTGAAGGAGAAATACCATCCCCTATAGATCCTCCACCTGGATGTAGATTTAAAGGTAGATGTCAATATGCTATGAAAATATGTTCAGAGGTAGATCCAGAGCTTAAGAATTTAGCAGCAGACCACTTTGTGGCTTGTCATTTATTTTAAATGGTATAAAAATCTTGTCTAACCCATATATTACTGAATATAATTCGATGCTCTGCACCGAATATATATATATTTTTATATAATAGAGGGGGAATATTAAAAATGAAGAAATCAGCAAAGATAAGTGCAATTTTGCTTACAGTAGCTTTAAGTGCTTCATTACTATCAGGCTGTGGCAAAAATGCTACTACACCAGAAACTGCTCCTAGTGCTACTGCTGTACCACAAGTAATAACTTTCAATTTAGGTGCAGAACCTAAGACTATTGATCCAGCATTAAGTACTGCTGTTGATAGTGGAACAGTTATCGGGAATGCTTTCGAAGGTTTAATGGCATTAGATAACAACGATGCACCAATTCCAGGTATGGCCGATAAGTATGAAATGTCAAAAGATGGTTTGATTTATACTTTCCACATTAGAGCAGGTGCTGTCTGGTCAGATGGTAAACCAGTTGTAGCTGGTGATTTCGAATATGCATGGAAAAGAGTTTTAAATCCAGCCACTGCTTCTGAATATTCTTACCAAATGTTTTACTTGAAAAATGGGCAAGGTTATAATGAAAGTGGGCTTGCGGCTGACAAGAAAACTGCTGGTGTTAAATCTGCAACAATTGATGAAGTTGGAGTTAAGGCAACAGATGATTCAACTCTTGTAGTTACTCTTGAAAACCCAACTGGTTACTTCCTTTCACTTCTGGCTTTCCAAACCTATATGCCAGTGAGAAAAGATGTAGCAAATACTGATACTGCCTGGGCAACTAAACCTGAAACTTATATTACTAATGGTGCATTCAAAATGAAAGAATGGTTACCTAAAGATGTAATGACCTTTGTGAAAAACGACAAATATTGGAATGCTAGTAATATCAAACTTACTACTCTTAACTATAAAATGCTAGAAGATGCAACTGCAGCACTTTCAGCATTTAAAGCAGATCAAATGGACATGATTACTACACCACCACAATCAGAAATTCCTGGTCTTGTAAAAGAGGGTCTTTGTAAAATTACTCCTAATTTAGGAACTTACTATTATGTAGCGAATCTTACCCCTGAAGCTGTTAAGCTAAACCCAGTAGCTGCTAAGGCTATACAAAACCCTAAAGTAAGAAAAGCATTATCACTTGCTATCAACAGAAAAGACATAGTTGAAAATGTTAGTAAAGGTGGTCAAACTCCTGCAACATCCTTTGTTCCAAAAGGTATTATAGAACCAGATGGTAAGGATTTTGCAAGTAAAGAATACTACCCAGCGCAGGGAGATATAACTAAAGCTAAAGCATTACTAGCTGAAGCAGGTTATCCAGGCGGAAAAGACTTCCCTAAACTAACCTTTCTTTATAACACAGGTGCAGGACACCAAAATATCGCTGCTGCAGTTCAAGATATGTGGAAGACAAACCTTGGAATAGATATAGAACTTAAGAATCAAGAATGGAAAGTATTCTTAACAACAAGAAATGATAAACAATATACTCTTGCAAGAGATGGATGGCTAGCAGACTATACAGACCCTATGACATTCCTTGATTTACTTACAACAAGTTCAGGAAATAACGACCCAGGATACAGCAATCCAGTATATGATGCTAAAATTTTAGCTGCTAAAAAAGAATTAGATCCAGCTAAGAGAATGACAATGCTACACGAAGCAGAAGACATTATTATGAGTGATGATGTTGTAATTCCTATTTATGCATATACAAATACAATAGTTACAAAGCCAACTATTATGGGAGTTCGTACCTCATCCTTAGGAATGACATGGTTCCAAGGTGCTTCCGTAACTGCTGCAAAATAATATAACTTAGTAAAATAATAAAAGCTCATAACATTAGAATGTTATGAGCTTTTATTTGAATACATACCAAACCCTCCTGATATACATAAAATTCAGAATAACCATTCCACTTCGCCCTTCTTTTTCATATAATATTTTACCACCATGTTATGTTTTAAATTTTTTTATATAAATGACCACTTGTAAAAACTTCTATAAATTGCATATATGAAAAACATATGTTATAATTACATAAATTTTATTTAATATAAATATTTTGTCAAAATAACTTACTATATTTATAATACTTTAATAATCGCTAGGGAGGGGGTATTTATGGAAACTAATCTTAAGGATGATTTAAGGAAAACTATGCTACTTCAAAGAAAAAGCATGAAGATGGAGAATGTAAGTGCTTTTAGCAATAGAATTGTAGAAACGATTATTGAATTACCGGAATTTATAAACAGCAAAAATATAATGTTATACTTAAGTTTTAAAAGTGAAGTAAGTACATATGACCTTGCTAAATGGTGTTTAGATAATGGTAAAAAAGTAATTGTACCTTATTGCATAAAAGAGACAAGACAGATAATACCTTTTGAAATACATAATCTTACTACTGACCTTACTAAATCTTCTTTCGGTATTATGGAACCTAAAAACGAGTTACTCAAAAAAGCTAACATTAAAGATATAGATTTAATAATAGTTCCCGGTGTAGTATTTGATGAACATTGTAACAGAATAGGCTTTGGTGCAGGCTATTATGATAGATTTCTACCTGGAAAATTAGAAACCACTCCTGCTATAGGTATAGCCTATGACTATCAAATAATCAGTGAGATCCCAACAGGTATTTATGATGTACCTTTAGATTTTATAATCACCGAAAAAAGAATAATATTTCCTAAGTAATGTCTTTATATTTATAAAATTACAAAATACTCTATTAAATTACTAGTGTTGGAGGTGACCGCTTTGGGAAAAAAAATAGCTGCTTTCTTTGATATTGATGGTACTCTCTATAGAGACGGTTTAATAACAGAGGTTTTTAAAAAATTAATCAAAAGCGAACTGATAGAAAATGATAGGTGGTACAAAGAAGTAAAACCTTTTTATGTTAAATGGGATAAACGAATAGGAAATTATGATAATTACCTGCTTAAAATGGCTGATATTTATAGTGAGGCAATAATTGGACTTCATAAGTGTCAAATTGAGTTTATTGCTAGCCAAATTATAAAGCAAAAGGGAGATAGAGTTTATACCTATACCCGTGACAAAATTAAATGGCATAAAGATCAAGGTCATATGATTATAACCATATCAGGTAGTCCCATTGAACTAGTACGTGAAATGTCAATAAAATATGGATTTGATGATTATATAGGAACAAAGTATTTATTGGATAAGGATGACATATATACTGGTGATATTATTCCTATGTGGGATAGTGATAGTAAAAAAACTGCTATAGAAAATTTTGTTCTCAAATACAATATTGATTTAGATCAAAGTTATGCCTATGGAGATACTTCCGGTGATTACAACATGTTAAAGTTAATTAGTAACCCTACAGTAATAAACCCCACTAAAGAACTTCTACTAAAAATTCTAGACGATAATGAATTAAAAGAGAAAATTAAAATAATACTAGAAAGAAAAGATGTGGTTTATAAACTAAGGCCAGAACACATTGAAATATAATTCTTGTTTTTTCTATTTAATATCCTTTTATTTGCTAAAAAATTACTATATAATAATATATAGTAATTTTTTTTAGTCCTATAAATGGATATTTTATTTTGAAGGGAGTTATATTATGTTAAGAGATATATTTATTAACGGCACAATACTAATTTCATTTATTTTTATAAGTAGTCAGATATTTAAAAAGACTTTTCTAAACTTATCACTTTCATATAAAAATAAGTTTTTCTTTGGACTTACACAGGGAATATTAGGTATTATCTTAATGTTATTTACTATCCGCATTACCCCTAAAGTAATTATGGATTTTCGCCATATTCCAATTTTAATAGCCTCTCTTTATGGTGGTGGATTCGCTACAATTATTACAGGCATCACTATTGCAATATTTAGAATAAGCTACTTTGGTACAAGTACCCCTGCTATGATAGCATCTATCAATATGATTAATATTGCTATTGCTTGTGCTCTGCTATCAAAACTAAAAGTAAATAGGTTTAAAAAATGGAATTATATGAACTTTGTAAGCTTATTAATTGTTACTAGTACATTTTTATTAAACATTAAAGATACAATAGCACTTCGTAATTCTCTCATATATTTTTGGCTTGGTTCATTTATTATTGGAAGTTTGGCCTATTATATTGCAAATTATATGAGTACTTCAATTGTACTGCTTAATAGGTTGGAACAAGAGTCAACAATAGATTTTCTTACTGGTTTAAATAATGTTAGACAATTCGATAATGCACTAAACGAATCACTTATAAATGTTAAAAATAAAGATGAACGTTTATCTATTTTAATTATAGATATTGATTTTTTTAAAAAAGTAAACGACACTTATGGCCATTTAGCAGGCGATTGCGTGTTACAGCAATTGGGAACCATATTATCTACCTCTTCCAGAAGTTTTGACATTGTATCTAGAATTGGTGGGGAAGAATTTTCTGTCATTTTACCTGATTGTCCAAGCCACCAGGCAATGGAAGTTGCACAGCGCTTAAGAGTAGCTGTAGAATCCTATAAATTTATCCTACCAGATGAAAATAAAATTAATATTACTATTTCTATAGGGGCTGCTACTTACCCTGACAATGTATCCGATTTAGACAATCTTATAAATGAAGGGGATAATGCACTATATTCTGCTAAACGTTCTGGAAGAAACAAAGTATGCCAGCCCTAATATTTATACTTTATAAAGAAATGTAAATATTAAGCTATAGAAAGCACCTTACTTTCGAATATTAAAATTATTCGAAAGTAAGGTGCTAATATTTAATCTTAATGACATATCATTTAATACAAATTAATTTTTCTTTGAAAATTTCTTTTTAGATATTACCGAATAACTAATCCATATTATTAATAAACTTACCATTGTTATATTTGTTATTATATCTCTAAATGCTGGTATTCCTTGTCCAAGGAAAGTTCCAAATAAAATTATTCCACCCATTGAAATTAAAATAATCTTGTTTAGTTTTATATACTCACTCTTATTTTCTCCTTTAAATTTACTGCCCTGTTTTTTCTCAAAATTCAAGCCAGAAACAACAGCAGCTGCCCCCATCATAATAAATATAATAGTAAAAACACTATCGCCAAGTCCCATTTCAAATCCCCCCACTCTACTTATCTTTTAGTACTAATATTATTATATCATATATATGTATACGTAATCAGACTAGGGGCACATAACAATTAATAATTGTTATGTGCCCCTATAGAACATCCAGCTAGTTACATAAAATAGCAGGTAAATATTAAGTATGGAATTTCTCTGAAGGACTTGCAATAAGAAACGATAAAACTATTGAAATTTCATTTAGAAATTCTTCTTTTGCGATTATAAAATTCTCGTAAGCCTGCCAGGACGGCAGTATCCTTACACTCTACACTCTAATAAAGGTGAATAAGTAAATATTGAAGGATTCATGTAATGCGGCAGAATGAATTTGAGCAAGTCTTAGTAATTCTAATTTATTTTATTTGGAGCTGCGTGAAGAAACACACATGTTTGAGCGTAGCGAGTTTGTGTGTTTTAGCAGCTCTAAATAAAATAAATTTTAGAATTACTTGACGCAGCGAATGCATTCAGAGCATTACATGAATCCTTTAGTATACTATATCTCTTTTAACAAGTTCGCCATTTCTATTGCAGATACTGCAGCATCATAACCCTTATTACCGGCTTTAGTTCCCGCTCTTTCAATTGCTTGCTCAATATTTTCAGTAGTAAGCACTCCAAAAATAACTGGAACTCCTGTTTCTAGTGATACAGATGCAATTCCTTTAGTAACCTCACCAGATACATATTCATAATGAGATGTAGCACCCCTTATAACTGCTCCTAGACATATAACACCATCATACTTACCTGACTTAGCCATTTTTTTTGCAACGAGTGGTATCTCAAATGCTCCAGGCACCCATGCAATTTCAACGTTTTCTTCTTCCACCCCGTGACGTTTTAGACCATCTAATGCTCCTGATAATAATTTGCCGCCTATAAATTCATTAAATCTAGCTACTATAATTCCAAATTTTAAACCTTCTGCTACTAATTTACCTTCATATGTTTTCATGTGTTTTCCTCCTATAATTTTATTATTAATTGTGTCACTTAAAAATAAGTAAAATCTATTTCATCTTAAGTAAATGACCCATCTTCACTCTTTTAGTTTCCAAATAAAACCTATCTCTTTCATTATGATTCATCTCTATTTGAACTCTTTCAACAATTTCAATTCCGTAACCTGAAATTCCTGATATCTTTTTAGGATTGTTAGTCATTAATTTTATCTTTTTAGCACCTAAAATCTCTAATATCTGCGCTCCTATACCATAATCTCTCATATCAGCTGGAAACCCTAAAGCTATATTTGCTTCTACGGTATCCATTCCCTTATCTTGAAGAGCATATGCCTTTAACTTATTTATTAAGCCTATTCCTCTTCCCTCCTGCCTCATGTATACTAAAATTCCACATTTTTCTTTTGCTATTGCACTCATAGCTGCATCATATTGCTGCCCACAATCACATCTTATAGACCCCAATGCATCTCCAGTAAGACATTCTGAGTGTACCCTAACAAGTACAGGCTCATTGCTATTTACTTCGCCTTTAACTAACGCTACATGGTGCTCTCCGTTTACCTTATCCACAAAACTATAGATTGTAAATTCACCATATCTAGTTGGCATTTTAGCCTCTGTAACCATTTCTACGAGACATTCAGTTTGTCTTCTATAAGAAATTAAATCTGCTATAGTAACTATTTTCAAATCATGTTTTTCCACATACTCCATAAGATCTGGTACTCTAGCCATGGATCCATCTTCATTCATAATTTCACAAATTACACCTGCAGGGTATAATCCAGCAAGCCTTGCTAAATCCACTGCAGCTTCAGTATGACCAGCCCTTTTTAATACTCCGCCCTCTATTGCTGCAAGAGGAAATACATGACCTGGTCTATTAAAATCTTTAGCAGTAGCCAATGGATCTATTACCTTTAATATAGTAGTTGCTCTGTCTGCAGCTGATATTCCTGTAGTGGTATTTATAGTATCAATAGATACAGTAAAGGCTGTTTCATTTGCATCTGTATTATTTGTCACCATCGGTTTTATATTTAATTTATCTAATCTTTCTTTAATTGTAGGCATGCAGATAAGTCCACGAGCATGCATTGCCATAAAATTTATATTTTCCTGAGTAGCTTTTTCGGCAGCTATTATTAAATCTCCTTCATTTTCTCTATCCTCATCGTCTACCACTACAACCATTTTTCCATTTTTAATATCTTCTAGTGCTTCCTCAATAGTATTAAATTTATACATTTTTGCACCCCTTAATCATCGCTCCCTGGTGATGTAGTCATCACTTTTGGTGATGTATTATTGCTTCATTATGAAGAATATTTATACAAATCCATTTTCCAGAAGAAAATCCATACTAACAGTTTTCTTTTCTTTTGGAGTTTCATCATATTTTAATAATTTTTCAACATACTTTGAAAGCATGTCACACTCTAGGTTAACCTCATCACCTATGGTCTTACGTAATAAAGTAGTTTCTTCCACTGTATGAGGTATAATTGATACTTTAAAAACATTTTCATCAACATAAGCCACCGTTAAACTAATTCCATCAATGGTTATGGAACCTTTATGTACAATATACTTTAATACGTCCACTTCGGTTTCTACAGATACCCATGTGGCATTGTCTTCTTTATAAAGATCTACAATGGTTCCTATTCCATCAATATGTCCACTAACTATATGACCCCCTAGTCTGTCACAAACCCTAAGCGCTCTTTCTAAATTTACCATGAACCCAGGTTTTAATTCTCCTAAATTGCTGCGCCTTATAGTCTCCGCCATTACATCTACAGTAAAACTGTTTTTATTAACCTCTGTTACTGTAAGGCACACTCCATTGGTATTTATGCTATCACCAATTTTGGTATCCTCAAGAATTTTTATAGCTTTTATAATAATTCTCGCAGACTTAGCACCTTTTTTTATGGACAATATCTCCCCAATTTCCTCAATTAAGCCTGTAAACATCTATTCACATCCTTTATAAGAACTTTAAATTTTCTCTACATAACCCTCAATCATAATATCTTCATCAAATTTGCTTACTTCAACATCCCGAAGTTTAATAGAATCTTTTACATGTTCTATTCCACTTCCTCCTACAGGAGTTTTGCCAGAAGCACCTCCAAATATTTTTGGTGAAATAAAAGTGATCACTTTATCCACAATACCTTCGTTTATAGCAGAATAATTTAGTGTACTTCCGCCTTCTAAAAGAATACTATCTATTCCCATTTCACCTAGTACTGTCATTAAATACTTCAAATCCACCCAATTATTTTTACTCCTAGTTACAATTACTTTTGCACCTTTTTCTTTTATAGCTTCAATTTTACTCTTTTGGGCAAATTCGGTTGTAACTATAATAGTTTTTGTACTCTCATCACATTTTAATATCTTTGCATCTATTGGTATTCTCGCCTTACTATCTATAATTATCCTTGTTGGATTTAAGCTAAGTGCTCCTTCTCTTCTTGTTGTAAGTTCGGGATCATCCTTTAAAACAGTTCCAATCCCCACCATAATTCCAGATACCATTTGCCTTAATTCATGCACATAGGCTCTAGATTTTTCATTACTTATCCACTTTGAATCCCCAGTAAAGGTTGCTATTTTTCCGTCTAAAGTCATAGCAGTTTTCATTATACAAAATGGTTTTTTCTCAGTTATGTATTTTATAAATATTTCATTTGTTTTCATTATTTCTTTGTTCATTATGCCTGTAACCACTTCTATACCATTTTTTCTAAGAATTTCCATGCCACTACCTGCCACCAGTGGGTTTGGATCTATCATTCCAATTACTACTTTAGATATTTTATTTTTCACTATTGCATCCGCACAAGGTGGTGTTTTACCAAAGTGAGAGCAGGGCTCCAGTGTTACGTACATAGTTGCACCTTCTACTTCTTCAATGGCATTTGCAAAAGCATTGACTTCTGCATGTGGTCCGCCGAAATATTCATGATATCCTTCACCGATTATTCTATTGTCTTTTACAATAATAGCGCCCACTAGTGGGTTGGGATTTACAAATCCAGCTGCTTTTTTAGATAATTCAAGTGCTCTTTTCATATAATAATTGTCCAATATACCACCCCTAATTATATAATTATAATGTTAATCTTAATGAATATTTCACTTCTTAGTATCCATGTCTTTAAAGAAATAAAACTATATAAATTAATAAAAGCCCTGAAAACAATGTTTTCAGGGCTTAATAAGCTAATTATATATCTAGATTTGCTAGATACTTTCAAATCAAAACATAAAAATATTTTTCAACTATCTTTATAGTTTACAAATAAAAACCTTTTATATCTATCATTATTCTCCTTCTCTCATCCAGACTTTACTGTCGGCTCTGGAATCTGACCAGATCTACCTTTCGGCTCGCGGGCTATACCGCCGGTTAGGAATCTCACCTACCCTGAAGGATCTATTTAATTTTCAACCTAAGAATAGCACTTTGTTATTTTACTGTCAAGTGAAGAACTATAAAATACAATGAAGAACCATTATTTAGCCCTTTAAATAATGGCTCTTTACAAATTTATATTTACTTGTATTTCCACTAGAAAAGAGATTTGTACTACTAATATTTTTCAATAAAGAAAAAATATAAAATTATTTTTATTTTTTTTACTTTACAAAGTTAACGTGTTAAAGTAAAATGATTATTATAAGATTTATAACTTGTACACAATATCAACTGCCAGCTACCCTAAAGGGATAGTGGTTTTATGCTTAAATTTATAAATGAAGGAGTGTTTAGTATGAAAAATAAGTTTAAATTATTAATAGTAACAATGATTGCAGGTGTTATTTTAACTGCCTGTGGTAGCACATCCAAATCAGATAATTCATTAAAAGATATACAAGAAAAAAAAGAACTTGTAATTGGTCTTGATGATAATTTTCCACCAATGGGTTTTAGAGATAAAGCTGGTGAAATCGTAGGTTTCGACATTGATATGGCAAAAGAAGTAGGAAAACGAATGGGCATAAAAATAACATTTAAACCTGTAGAATGGGATGGAGTAATATTAAGTCTAAATAATAAAGACATTGATGCTATATGGAATGGATTAACCATAACAGATAAAAGGAAAGAACAAATCGCTTTTTCTAGTGCATACCTTCAAAACAAGCAAATAATCATAGTAAAAACCAAATCCAATATTTCTAGTAAAATTGATTTAAAGGGTAAAACTGTAGGTCTTCAAATGGGAAGTAGTAGTGAAAGTGCTCTAAGTTCAGATTCAGCGCTTTCTGATTCATTAAAAGAAGTAAAAAAATATTCAAATAATACAGAAGCACTACTGGATTTAAATGCTGATCGTATTGATGCTGTTATAGTAGATGAAGTAGTTGGAAGATATTACACTAATTTAAAACCAGGTGATTATAAAGTACTTGATGAAAATTTAGGTGTAGAAGATTACGGTATAGGTATGAGAAAAACTGACGCAAAGCTTACTGCAGAGATAGATAAATTTCTAGAAGAAATGAAAAGTGATGGAACTTCAGATGCTATATCCCAAAAATGGTTTGGTAAAGATATTATAAACAAATAATAATTATGAATTTTTTCAGAATGGAGTGTTATATTTGGCAAACTTTATGGATATTACAGCTTATATTTTAAAAGGGAGTATCTTTACAATTGAATTGTACTTTGCAACAATAATCTTTTGCATACCTCTTGGAATATTGGGAGCACTAATTAAAGTTTCAAATTTAAAAATACTGGGTAAAATTGTAGATCTCTATACTTGGTTTTTTAGAGGAACACCCCTACTTCTTCAACTTTTTTTCACATATTTTGGACTACCTATTATCGGAATTAAATTTTCTCCTTTTACCGCAGCTGCACTTACCTTTTCTTTAAATTATGGAGCTTATTTTACCGAAATATTTAGATCCGGTATTCAATCTATTGATAAAGGACAATATGAAGCTGCCAAAGTCTTAGGCATGAATTATAGACAAACTATGTCAAAAATAATACTACCACAGGCTTTTAAACGAATAATTCCCCCTACTTGTAACGAGGGAATTACTCTAATAAAAGATACAGCTCTAGTGGCTGCCATCGGATTACAAGATTTACTAAGAGCTGCTAGAGAAATTGTTACCAGAGATTTTACAATAATTCCTTTTTTTATCGCCGCAATAATATATTTAATCTTTACTTCACTTATTGTCATGGCTTTTAGGAAGTTAGAAAAAAAATATTCTGTTTACGAATAGATAATCACCCGCTAAATAAGAATAACCTGCTAAATTAAGGACGGTGCTCGTATGAATTTACTTAAACTAACTAAAATAAGCAAAAGTTTTGATAAAAATCAAGTTTTAAATGATGTATCCATGAGTTTGAACAAGGGTGAAGTAATATCCATTATTGGTCCTTCTGGCTCTGGCAAAAGCACTCTTCTTAGGTGCATAACTGGACTTGAGCAAATGGATAGTGGCCTCATTGAATTTAATGACATAACTATTGCAGAAGCTAAAAAAAAAATTGTTGATATTGAAGCTGTTAATGCACATAAAAAAATAGGTATGGTATTTCAAAACTTCAATCTATTTCCTCATAAAACAGTTTTAGAGAATATTATTGAAGCTCCAATTATAGTAAATAATATAAATAAAAAAGATGCCATAGATATAGCAAAAAAACTACTCCTAAAAGTAGAATTATTAGATAAAATTGATTCTTACCCTTGTACTCTTTCCGGTGGACAAAAACAGAGAATTGCTATTGCTAGGGCTCTAGCAATGAATCCGGAGTTAATTCTCTTTGATGAACCAACTTCCGCTTTAGACCCTAAACTCACAGGTGAAGTACTAAAAGTCATTAGAAATCTTGCCCTTGAAAAAATAACACTGATTGTAGTTACTCATGAAATGCAATTTGCCAGGGAAATTTCAGATAGAATTATTTTTATGGAAAATGGAGAAATACTAGAGACTTCTACTCCAGAATTATTATTCACAAGTCCTAAACATCCAAGAATAAAACAGTTCTTAAATTTAGCCTAAAGTAGTGCCACCCACGTGGCAAGTGGCAAAAGTGACAAGCTCTAGCATATGGATGTTATTACAGCCACTTCCCCTAGCTGTTTCCTATAAAATAGAAAAAGATTATCTATATACAAACGTATAGATAATCTTTTTTGTCCATTATAACAATTACTATTTAACCATTAATTTAAGCGCCTGGTCTAAATCAGCAATAATATCTTCAACATTTTCAAGACCTACTGCTAGTCTTACTAAGCCATCCGTTATACCAGCTTCTAATCTTTCTTCCTTAGAATATGGTGAATGAGTCATGGATGCTGGATGCTCAATTAGTGTTTCAGCATCCCCTAAACTAACAGCTATGCTACAAAGCTCAGTAGAATTTAAGAATTTTTTGCCTTCTTCAATTCCACCCTTTATTTCAAAAGCAATAATCCCACCGGAAAGACTCATTTGTTTTTTTGCCAGTTCATATTGTGGAAAGCTCTTAAGTCCTGGGTAATACACTTTTTCAACTAATGGATGAGCTTCCAAAAATTTAGCTACAGCCATTGCATTACTACAGTGTCTTTCCATTCTTATTTCTAGTGTTTTCATTCCTCTTATAATCAAGAATGCATTAAAAGGACTTAATGAAGCTCCCGTCATATCCTTAACACCAAATAATCTAACCTTATCAATAAATTCTTTAGATCCAATAGCAAAACCAGAAATTACATCTCCATGTCCATTAAGAAATTTTGTTCCTGAATGAACCACAACATCTGCTCCAAGTTCTAGAGGCCTTTGTGTGTATGGAGTACTAAATGTATTGTCCACTATAACCATACAATCTTTTTGCGCATGAGCAATCTTTGATATTTCCTCAATATCCGTTATAAGCAATGTTGGATTTGCAGGGGTTTCTAAGTAAATAACTTTTGTGTTTTCTTTCATAGCAGCCCTAACATTATCTAAGTTTGAAACATCAACAAAAGTAACCTCCACACCATATCTAGAAATACCATGAGCCAAAAACGCATGAGTACAACCATAAAGAGTTTGTGCTGAAATTACATGATCTCCAGCCTTTAATGCCGTCCACATAACTGAAGATATAGCTCCTATGCCAGATCCCATAGACATACATGCTTCTCCACCTTCAAGCATTGCCAATTTTTCTTCCAGTACTGTATTAGTAGGATTTCCAAGTCTTGTATAAATATAACCATCCTCTTCTCCTGCAAATCTTCTCCCACCTTGCTCAGCTGTGTCAAAAACAAAGGTAGCTGTTTGATGTATTGGAGTAGCTAGTGAACCGTATTGATCCTTCTTATTTCCACCATGTATTGCTTTAGTTGCGAATCCACTATTACGTAAATGTTCTCTATCCATTATAATTCCCCCTAAAGTGATTATTTCTTAATATAAATATATAAGCAATTATGCTGCCATTTTTTAAGGAAAAATTCTTATAATTCACATTATAAATTTTTTAGCCTTTGATAAATAAATAGCTTCTTATTTTTATAAGGTGTCTTAGGCTTTTAACTATAGTTTTATATATTAATTGTATTATTTATATTTAAAAAAATTTAAGCTAATTAGATACTATAAATAAAATGCCAGTGCTTTATTTAATGCACTGGCATTTTTTATAACCACTAACGAATTAAAAGTGTAAATAATACTTTCCAGTTGGAAAGTATTATTTACACTTTTCTTAATTTTCATATATTTTATATTTTTTGATTTTATTAATAATTGTGGTATGTGAAACACCTAGCTGCTTTGCTGTTTTTCTTAAGCTTTTGTTTTTAGAAAGAGCGGTTATTATAGCCTGTTTTTCACAAATTTCCACAACTTCTTTTAATTTTAAGGCTTTATACAGATCCGAATCAATTTTATTCTCCAACTTACTCCCTACCCCTATATCCATAATAAAGTTCTGTGAAGATATATATTTCTCCTCACACAAATTCATAGCCCTCTCAATTACATTTTGTAGTTCTCTTATATTTCCCGGCCAATTATATGATAGTAATTTATTTATAAAAGAAAGCTCTGCGCCTTTTACTTCTTTGTTTAGCTTTTTATTATATTTAGAAATAAACAGTGCAACTAAGGATGAAATATCTTCTAGTCTATCTCTAAGAGGCGGAATAATTATGGGAATAACATTTAATCTGTAATATAAATCCTCTCTAAATTTCCCCTCTTTAATCATCTCTTCTAAGTTTCTATTAGTAGCTGCAATAATCCTTACATTTATATTTTCTTCTTTTGTACTGCCAATCCTTCTAATAACACCTTCTTGAAGAACCCTTAAAAGCTTTGCTTGCAGCACTATAGACAATTCACCTATTTCATCTAAAAACAAAGTTCCACCATCTGCCTCTTTAAAAAGGCCCTCTTTTCCACTATTCATGGCCCCTGTAAAACTTCCTTTTTCATAACCAAATAACTCGCTTTCTATCAGACTATCTGGAAGTGCCGCACAGCTTATAGTTACAAAAGGGCTATTTTTCCTGCTACTTAAATTCTGAAGAGCTTTTGCAAATAACTCTTTTCCAGTCCCACTTTCTCCTCTAAAGAGAATAGTAGAATCACTTTTAGCTACAGTTTGTACTAACTTTTTTACACACTCAATCTTATTGCTATTTCCTACGATTTCTTTAAATGCACCCTCAGTGGTTCCCGCGATAACATTTGCAATCTCTATAGCTTTATGAATATCTTTAATAGAGGCTACTGCACCTACGGTAATATTATTATCATCTACAATTGGTCTACCTGTAGTTAGATAATGAACTTCTCCTTTTTGCGTTTTAACATTCACTTCTACATTATCATACTTTATCCCACTATTTATAAGTTCTACAGCTGGGGCATCCCCACCTATTAATTTTCTAATGTCAGTACCTATAGCCTCTTCTTTATTACAATGAAACACCTTTTCGCAATAGTTATTGAATATGTCAATTTCAAATTTTTTATTTATAACCATTATACCTTCATCTACTGAATCTAAAATAGCTAAAAGTTTTCTTTCATTTTCCTCATAATTAAGCAAGTTAATTTCATTAACCATAACAACGTCTTCTATAACAGTAAGTTGCTTTTTTAATGCTTCCTTTGCCTCATCGTCCCTAATTTGCATCTTAACACAAATCTTTTTAGGAAACACTTCCACAGAAAGCAGGTTTATTTCCGCCTTATAAATTTTCTCTAATATTATTACAGTTATTCCTAATCTGTCTTTAGTTATTATTTCAAATCTAATGTTTCTCTCCATGCTTTTTCCTCCTGACTTGCTTAGAATGATATAACTCTTTCATATAAAATTATAGCATGCAAGTAAAAATACAGCCATATCTAAATCTCACTCCAAATCATTCCTTCAAATATTCTTACTATATTTTAGCCCTCATTTAGTTCTTTTCTATAACCAGCAAAAACATATCCACAGAGACATATCTGAATTACACTTAAAATTAATAATTCCACTGTTGCCAAATATGTTTCTCCTAAAATAATTATTTGAAATATAATGCTTATAAATAATATACAGCCAATTATAGCAGTTGCTAACCATGCCTTGCTATTATCTTTTTTAAAACAAATAATTGCTGCTAAAATATTTCCCAGTCCAAATAATACTATTGCTATAATGCCAGGAATAACCCAGCTTTCAAAAGGGATTTTAGGTAACCATTCATGTGGATATTCAATAAACTCTCCATTATTTGAGCTTACCATCATTACTCCAATATAAATCGCACCTAATGCTAATAATAAGTCATAAACCCCTAATAGGTTCAATCTTGTTTTTTCTTTCATTTCACATTACCTCCACTAAATAAATTTAAATGACTATCTATCCTATAGTCTATTCACATACTTTACAGTGTTTGCATTAATTTTGATCTAAGACCTTTCTAGCCCTATATTTAGAATAGTTAAATTCATACCAGAAATGCTCTGACCATAAATCATTCTTTACGTCATATAAATAATCATTAACCTCTTTAGCAACATTCTTATTAGGATCATCTTTTAGTTTCAATATCTCTGGAATAGCATCATAAGATAAACATTTAAAATATTGCACATCTATTTTCTGAGTTTGATAATATATATCTATATTATTTTTTGCAATTATTTTATCTACATTAATGTAGTTTACTAATATATACATGCTTAAAAGAATTACTATTAAAATCTTATTTAGTGGCATTTTCCTATTCCATATCCCAATTAGAGCCGCTATAAATAACATAAATAGCATAAACATGAATAAATGAACAAAAATTCTTAAATAAGTAAATCCATAAGTTTGTTCATATAGTGACATCTTATAATGAGCTGAAAATAGCATATTAAATGTAAATGCCACAAGTAGTGTTAAGAAAACATTAGATATACTGTTTATTTTCTTATTATCCCTTTTTAAAAATTTCATACTGCTGAGTAATATGGTGAAATTAATTAGTGTCACAGCAACAAGCTCAAAGAACCCTTTTCTAGCATATTCTGAGTAAGTAAATTTCTGTGGAAGAAAGTTACTACCTCCACCATAAAGATAAGAAAACTGCACTATTGAAAATAAAAGATATACTATATTTATCATGAATATAATAGTTAAAATAGTAACTGGCTCCCATTGTATATCCTTCTTATTACTTATCCCTTCATAAAAAGCATATTTAAAGCTCCATATATATGAAAATAATATTATAAAAACTATTATAATAACCAATAAATGCCCTGTTATTTTTCCTAAACTTATCTCTCCTAGTCCAAAGGAAAAATTGGTTATATAGTTTTTAAATACCATGTCTGCGGATGTTAACAAAACTAAAATAACAACTAATAGGGGTATAGAAATAACTAATCCCTTTAATATGTTTTTCTTTGTAGAGCTTATTTCTTTTTTATTTTCCCTCATTATATTACCTTTTATAAACATGAAAGGCTTATAGGAATTCTCGCCAATAGACTTAACCCCTCTGCTAAATACTTTTTTTACAAAATTTAAATTATCCCATTTTATATTCTCATATCTAATTAATACTGTGCTCACTCCAGTAAGTATCAATATCATAATTCCATTAAAAAAGTTTAAAATCTCGTTAGAGTGAATAGAATAATTTAGTGCTATTAATAATGTAGGAATAATTATCACAAACCCTATACTTTTCTTAAATGCAACCATTCCCCGAGCACTCCATAAGAAAAATCCCATAAACATAAGATAGAAAATAGGAATAGAAATACCCCCTTGCTTTCCAATAAAAAATCTTTCATAAATTATCGCTAACATAATTGCTATACCTATAGTATATTTTTTTTCACTAAAATCAATTTTAGAATCTATTTTTTTTATATCTATCATACGTTGTTTATTTAATGACTTTATATTGTCATCTTTTATAATAATAGCCTGATCAAAATCTTTCTCCATTTCAATTTCCCCTTTCCCATTTTAATTTTCTTCTCTGTATTCAAGTATGTCTCCTGGTTGACAATGCAGTTCTCTGCAAATAGCTTCTAAGGTACTAAACCTAATGGCCTTTGCTTTACATGTCTTTAATATAGATAAATTTGCATTTGTGATTCCAACTCTCATTGACAACTCTTGCAATGATATCTTCCTTTTTGCCATCATAACGTCTAAATTTACGACAATTGCCATATTCATCCTCCTAGTAGTTACCTGGTATAAATAATAATTCTTTATTATTTACCATTATATTGTAAATTCATTTTCTTCTATGGCCTCAACCGCTTGTTTAAATACCTGAGATAGAATTAAAATAAAACACCCAGCAAAAAAGAATATTAAAAATTCAATATCAGTATGTATTCCACTATTATCAACATAGGCAATTTTAAAGTTTTTATATTGACCATTTATAACAAAATTAACAGCATAACAAATTGATACCACAAAACTTAACAGAGATATTCTTTTCAAACAGAGCACATTGTCTTTAATAAAAGGTGTTATATTTATTAAAGATCTAACTATTTTTCTAAGGTTAAACAAGATTAGTATAACTGCAATTCCTCCTATGCTAAATAAAATGTATGTGATAATAAATCTACTCACAGGCATTTCTACTACCTTTCCTATTAATATTCCTTTCGATAATACAAAATAAACAACTATACCAATAACAATCATAATATCTAATGATATTTTTAATAATGAAGCTAATGACATTTCTCCATAATATTTCATTATATTCCTCCTGAACTAAATTTCTTTCAATTTTAATATTACTACTAAACAAATTGTTTTTCAATGTATTTTTATTGTTTTTCAATAAATATTTATTTATAAACAAATTTTATTTATTTTTCATGTATAAAAAACGGTCTATATTTTACAATAGTGTTAACAAATATTATAAATGTAGCTTTTAATTGTAGCTTTTGATATAATGTTAGTTAATGATTATGACTTAATTCGAGCTTTTATTTTTCAATATAGAAAGGATGATTATATTAAGATGACTAATTATTTAATACAATCTATGCATTGGGCATGGATCCAATTTTTTATTGCTATTTCGAACTCTTCAGATCCCGTTCCTCAGATTTTATTAACCTTTGTGGTTTTTATTATATTATATCTTTTGAATAACAAATTAGAAGCCATATGCTGTATATTTAATATTGGCATTACTGGTTTTACCAACTTAATACTTAAAAATACAGTAAAAAGACTTAGACCCATGGAAATAAGATTAATTGAAGCTAATGGATATAGTTTCCCTAGCGGCCATTCTTCTATTTCTACAGCTATTGGTATTGTACTTATTTACTTTATACTTAAACGTATAAAGAATAAAAAAATCGCCTATACATTAAGTGGTCTAATAATTACATATTTACTGCTTGTCGGATTTAGTAGGGTTTACCTAGGTGTTCACTATCCAACAGATGTTCTTGGTGGATGGTTTATCGCTATAGTATGGTCATATATCACTATTTCTGCTTATAAGTTCTGTATGAACAAAGGTGTGGATAAATTTTTAGACAAGTATTTTACTATTAAACTTAATATTTTTAAACACAAACCAAAGTCTATTTAGTTTTTAAACATCAAAAGCTCTAGTTATTCATTATTGAATAATTAGAGCTTTTTATTAATTTAATATACATAATGAGTCAATTAACATGAATATAATTATTTATAAATTTCCATTTCCAAAATTGCCTTCTCAACCAATGCTTCAATATCTAAAACTGACTCAGACCTAATTATCTCTACTAGCCTTGGCTTTGTTTTTGGATGTTTAGGAACAAAAATTGTACAGCAATCCTCATAAGGTAAAATGGAAGTTTCATAGGTTTCTATTTTTCTTGATACATCCATAATATCTACTTTGTCCATAGCTACTAGTGGCCTGAAAACTGGTCTGTCAGCCACATCGTCACTTACTACAAGCCCTTCCATAGTTTGACTAGCTACTTGACCTATACTCTCTCCTGTAGTTACAGAATTTATTCCAAACTTTTCAGCAAGTCTACACGCAAGTCTCATCATAAATCTTCTCATAATTATTGTTAATTCATCTTCTCTACACTTTTCTATAATTTGCATTTGAATTTCAGTAAAAGGCACTACATACAATGTTAATTTTCCAGTGTATTCTTTTAAAATATTAGTTAATTGTTTTACCTTATCCTTTGCTCTTTCGCTAGTATATGGGTGACTATGATAATAAACTGCATGGAGTTCTACCCCTCTCCTTGCCATCATATATCCTGCAACAGGGGAATCTATGCCTCCTGATAACATAAGCATAGTGCTACCGTTCATTCCATAAGGTAATCCGCCCACTGCCTTTATTCTTTTAGCATAAACATAGGCCATGTTTCTTATCTCTACATTTACTATACATTCTGGATTATGAACATCCACAGTTACTTCATCATTATTTTGTAATATGTAAGACCCTACTTTTCTACTTACTTCCAATGATTTTAGTGTAAAGTTCTTGTTTGCTCTGTTGGTTTGTATTTTAAAAGTTTTAAATGAGCTTTCACTAAGATCTAAGAGTGCTTGTTTTTCAATCTCCTCCATATTTGCTTCAACCTGCGTAACTATACAAACCTCCATTATTCCAAAAACATTTTTAACCTTTTCTATGATTTTCTCCATTTGCTCTGAGTATATAAACCATCTTCCTTGATCCTCAACAAATTCATATTCTAAACCTATTAGTACATTTTTTATATTATCTTTAAGTTTTTTTTCGAATTTACCTCTGTTTAATCCCTTTAAAAAAATTTCTGGGGCATACTTTACCAAAATCAATTTTCTCATCTTTAAGCACTCCTCTTTTTCTTATATAGAATAACTCATTTCTAACATAAACTAACTCATCATCCATTATCTTTTGTTTAACTTTCTCAAGAACTTTAATGATTTATCTAATTCACATATAACATAATCTATTTCTTCTTTATTATTATATTCAGAAAAACTAAACCTTACAGTTCCCTTTTGCTCCTCTAAACTTCTTCCTATAGCCTTTAATATTTCACTGTTTTTAGGGCTTTTGGAAGAACATGCTGAACCAGTAGATACATATATACCCTTTTCTTCTAGTGAATGAAGTAGAACTTCTCCTTTTACACCCTTAAATGAAACACTTAATATATAAGGTGTAAAATATGGTTCTAACTTACTATTAATTATTACATCATCTAGTATAGAAAGTTTTTCAATAAAATATTTTTTCACCTCTAAAACCTTATTAAAATTTTCATATTGATTTTTGTAAATAATTTCTACTGCTGTTTCAAATCCTACAATTCCAGCAAGATTCTCTGTACCTGACCTTAAATTTCTTTCTTGCCCTCCACCGTCTATTAAGCAATTAGGTGCAAGTCCTTTCCTTACATATGCAAATCCAACTCCACGGGGTCCATGAATTTTATGTGCGCTAGTAGATAACAAGTCAATATTGCATTTTTTCACATCAATAGGAATCTTTCCATAACTTTGTACAGCATCCACATGAAATTTAGCCCTACTACTTTTTTCTTTAATTAATTTTCCTAGGCGCTCAATGTCTTGAATAACACCCACTTCATTGTTAACATGCATTATACTAACAATTTGAGTATCGCGAGTTATACTATCTATAAGTTGTTCTACATCAATCCTACCACTTTCGTCTACATCAATATATGTAACTGCTACTCCTAAAGCTTCTAAGGCTTTAAATACATTCCCTACACTTGGATGCTCAATTTTAGTTGTTATTATATGAGATTTTGCCTTAGCAAAACCTTTTATAAGAAAATTATTACTTTCACTACCGCCTGATGTAAATATTATTTCCTCACTTGTTGCATTTATGCTACTGGCAATATTTTTTCTTATTTCTCTAAGTTTTTGCTCTGCTTTAAACCCTAAACTATGGGATGAAGATGGATTTCCATAATAATTTCTCATAGTACTACTAACTGCCTCAATAACCTCTTCGTAAGGCATAGTAGTTGAACTGTTATCTAAATATATTTCCATATTTCTGTATCTCTCCTCTTTAAATATCCATTAAACTAATACAATTAATTCTTAGTGATTCGCTCTGATTTACTTAATTATAAATTTTATAATTATTAATGTCAATAATTAAAAAACATTCATTTAGGCTAATGCAAGTTTTTATGGTAAAATAAAGTTATTAAAATATTTAAATTAAATGTTGTCATTTCAGTAATTTCACTTAACCTATGAATTAATTTTAAAGGAGATGAATCTATGAAATCAAATATTGAAAGTATAAGCATTTACGGGCTAAAACCAGGTATGATTTTAGCTGAAGATTTAATACTAAATGGCTTAACTTTAGTTGCAAAAGAAATTGCATTAAATAGTTCCATTATTAAAAAAATACTAGAATTCTATCCATTAGACAGTGTATCTATTTACACCCCTAAAGAAGAAACACTAGTTCCTAGTTCAGAAAACTCAAGACAACAAAATTTAATTCAGACTGAAAATATATTAAATCATTTTTCAAGTCGTATGGATAATTTTTTAAATAGCATAGAGAAAAATAAAAAATTAGACATAACAGAAATTAAATCAATGTCTAAAGAAATTTTAGATAATCTTAATGATTATGATTCTATCTTAAAGAGTATCACAAATTCTAGGGATATAGATGAGTATCTTAAAAGACATTCTGTAAATGTTGCACTTTTAAGTTCTATGCTAGGAAAATGGCTTAATTTACCTAGTAAGGATTTATCACTTTTAACCTATGCAGCTTTTCTTCATGACATCGGCAAAACGAAAGTAGACCAAACCATATTAAATAAGCCTTCAAAGCTTACAAAACCTGAATTTGAGGAAATAAAGAAACATTCAGTTTACTCTTATGACCTCCTACGCAATATTCCTTATTTAGATGAGTCTGTAAGTTTAGGTGTGCTTATGCATCATGAGAGGCTAGATGGTTCAGGATATCCTATGGGTTTAAAAGAAGACAAGATTAGTACCTTTGCAAAAATAATAGGAATTATAGATATGTTTGATGCTATGACTTCTGACAGAGTCTATAGTAAAAAACTTAACCCCTTTGCGGTATTAGATATTATGCAACATGATTGTATGGGTTTGTTTGATTACCATTTTCTAACTACCTTTATAAAACAAATGTCAAATTACTACACCGGTGAAATGGTAAAACTAAGCAATGGTAGTATTGGAAAGATAATTAAAATAGACCTTAATAATATTTCAAGGCCTCTCATATCCATTAATTCAGATACTAAAGATACTGATTTTATAGATTTAAGTAATGAAAAAGATTTATTTATTGTAGAACTTTTACCTTAAGTGGATTTTAATATAGAATTGTTCCTATTTTATCACATTTATTTTTAAAATAACAAGTCAACGATGCCTTGGATATTAAGGGAGTGCAAACCATGGAAAACACTGACAAAAGAAAGAGTATACTTGCGGACATGTCACTACTACTAGTGGCAATTGTTTGGGGAGGTGGATTCATAGCTGTAAAAGATGCTTTAGATAGTATTACACCTTTTTATATCATGGCAATGCGTTTTGGTATTTCCGTAATAATTATGCTCTTATTTTTCAGAAAAAAACTTAAACACATTACTAAAAATCAACTAGCAGTTGGAACCTTGGTTGGATTTCTCTTGTTTTTAGGCTTTACTGCTCAAACTATTGGTATGAAATATACCACCGCCGGTAAAAATGCTTTTTTAACTGGAACTAATGTAGTTATTGTGCCCTTTCTATATTGGGCAATTAGCAAAAGAAAACCTGATGCCTATTCCTTAGTATCCGCTTTTATGTGCTTTATAGGAATAGGAATGCTGACCCTAGATGGAGGCATACATATTGGACTAGGAGACGGTTTGACCTTACTATGTGCAGTATTTTTCGCAGCTCATATAGTATCTGTTGGGTTTTTCACGCAAAAAGTTGGTGCTATAATTCTTGTAATAATACAATTAGGCTCTGCTGCAGTTTTCTCATTTATAGCTGCTTTAATCTTTGAACCAGTGCCAACACAAATGAATTCAAGCACAATAATTGCAATTGGTTATTTAGCAATTTTCAGTACAATGTTTGCATTTATGGTACAAAATGTAGCACAGAAATATACTACCCCTACTCATGCCGCTATTATTCTATGTTTAGAATCGGTTTTTGGTGTTATTTTATCTGTTTTAGTACTTAATGAAATATTTAATATAAAAATGGTTTTAGGTTGTTTAACTATATTTCTTGCAATTATAACCACAGAAACTAAATGGGCTTTCCTTAGAAAAAAGAAAATATCAGTTAGTAACTAAACTAATGCTAAGATAAATTCAACTTAGATACCAGAAAATATAAAAATCTCATGGGCAAGATCATTACCCATGAGTTTTTTATATTTCAATAATATGATATTTAAATGCATTTATAATTATAGTATCATTATAAATCATTTTTCTTTCGCCTCTTCCATACTCCAAATGTTGATGGCCATAAAAAAAATATTTTGGAGAATATTTGTTTAAAACATCGATAAACACTTCAAACCCCTGATGACAACGATCTATTCCATCCCCCATGCCTTTTGCTGGTGAATGAGTTACTAATATATCAAACCCTTTGCTCTTCCATAAACTTATTTTTAATTTTGAAACTCTTTTATGCATTTCCTTTTCTGTATATTGAAAAGGTCCACTATTATAATCAATAGACCCTCCAAGACCTAGTATTCTAATATTTTTATATACAAAAATTTTGTCATCTATAGGAATACAACCAGCAGGAGGCTTTACTAAATACCTCCCATCATGATTACCATTAACATAAAGTACTGGTGCCTGAATCATATCAGCTAGATATTCTAAATAGTCTGCTTTTAAGTCTCCACAGGATATAACAAGCTCAATTCCACTAAATCTTTCATGATCAAAATGATCCCAAATATAACTATCTTCAACATCTGAAACTAATAGAATTTTAATCTTAATCACCTACTCATCTTTTGAATATTTTATTCTTCTTCTGGTAGTTCTCCTACCACATTGTCTACAAACCAGTCCATATATAACATATCCTCATAGTTTCCTATGTCTCCATCCTTTATACGAATTTCGCCGTCAGTGTCATAAACTGGGCCGGCAAAAGTATGAAATCTATTTTCAATAATTAGTTCGCGCATTATATCTACTAACTTTTGAGTTTGTATAGGAACATTATGTTTTGAATAAATAATATCCACAAGGCCTGAGTCCATCCCCCACCAAAAACTTACACGTTTAGACTGCGTGCTAAATATGCCTTTAAAACTACCATTTACGATATTTCTAAGTATTTTCTCGTAAAATTCTCCCCAATCCCATGTAATTAAACCATAATTTACTTCTGGTATCCACTTTTCCTCTTTTTCGCTGTATTCTAAAGAATATAGTCCAAAATCTCTTGAGCCCTTACCTAGTGCTGTTAAATCATTTTGCATTATAAGATCTGCACCAGTGCTTTTAAGGCCTTGAATTAATTCTTTGGAATGCTCCATATCTCCCGGTTCATTAAGCCAAGAAATTGTAACCTTCGCATTTGGATTTACAGTTTTAACCCCTAAGGCAAAAGCATTAATTCCTGTTATAATCTCTGTCTCATTATAGGTATCTATATATCCTATAATATTAGATTTTGTAATTGTACCGGCAATAAGACCCATTAAAAACCTTGGTTCATGAGAACGCCCAAAATAAGTACTTACATTTCTATAAGCCTTTACTGGAGAACAGTTAAAGAACTTAATATTGTCATATTTTAGTGCTGCTCTAAGCGTTATATTAAGATAATATGAACATGTAGTAAAAATAATATCATAATTTTCTTCGCACAACTGACTTAATCTTTCATAGCTATCACTATCATTTTTAAAATTATCTATAACAAAAGTTTCTATTTCACTGCCTAATTGCTGCTGAGCATATATTCTTCCTAAATCATGAACATAACTCCAACCAGATGTATCAATAGTTTTTTCTAAAATAAAAGCTACTCGCAGCTTTTTAGGTGGAGCTACTAAATTTGTAAAAGATGTAATAACATTTTTCTTATGAACATCAAAAGGCTGCGTTTGAATATCTACTGCATTATTTTTTGATATTATAGTAAGTTCCTCCAAAAACTTTTCAACCCTTGGTTTTCTCTTTAATTCTTTAAACTCATCTGAAATACCATAAATTTTTATATATTCTAAAAATGCATCTCCAGTGGTGATATTTAATTTATCCCCACCTAATTCATAGAAAGTATTCCTAAATGGTGAATAAACATTTTTTATAAAATGTTCGTATTTGTTAGCAAATAAGTGGAGCTTAGGATCATATTCTTCCAAATACTTGAAAAGCATCGGAAAGCTACCCTCTTTAGTAAACCAGATATCATTTATCCCAGTACTATTATTAAAATCTAAAAACTCGTAATATATTGTATTATTTAAGTCATTCTCATCTCTTTTAGGAACTAGCCTAGTAATTTCTCCTTCTATTGCATAAGCATCTACATATTTTAGGACACTTACCCGTTTATTCCCCTCCATAACATAGAACTCGTTCATGTACTCATATAATTTTATAGGGTCTGCTATTCCATCATTAATGTGATAAGCATATACTGCTTGCCATTTCGTAGAAAACTCACTATCTTCATTGGCTAGTGGAAGGAAGTTCATTGCAAAGTCTCTACTTCTTGTGTAAAAATAAGTTCCTATTATCTTTTTTAATGGAATACTTTTTATTCCCAGGGGCATTTCTGCTACTATATCTAGTTTTTTTAAAATACTATCTAAGGATAATATATGCCCTGAATTTCCTTTTGATTTATCCAAGTAATATCTCACTTTAGCTAATTTACTGGCCTTTTTATATTCATCAACAGATGAAAAATTCATCATATACCCACTCCTTAGCATTTTTAGCTATCAATATTTATTACCATAATGTGCTATTATGATAAATGCTCTTTTCTCTATTATAATATACCAAATACTATTTTACCAACATTTAGAAACATACAAGATTTATTTAGACACTTGCATAATTTATACAGTAAAACTTGTAGCAAAATCCATAAATAAATAAATAAATAAATAAATTAGATGAACTGTAATGTTATAATATATATATTAACTAAATTAGAGGAGACATTATGAAGTGGATAAGAAAAGACGTATTTGATTTAACAATTCCAATTTTAACAGAACAATTATTTGTTATATCACTAGGTATGATAAATACTATGATGGCTGGACATATAGGGAAAGAAGCAGTTTCTGCTATTGGAATGGTAGACTCAATAAATAATATATTTATAGCATTTTTTTCAGCCCTGGCAATCGGCGGAATGGTTGTAGTATCTCAATTTATCGGCCAAGGTAATATAAAAAAAGCTAATGCTACTATGAAACAAGCACTTTTTTCAGGACTTATAATTACTTTTCTCGTAACTATTATGATGTTCATATTTCAAGGTCCTATAATCGCTACACTTTTTGGCGGCGCAGAACCTAAGGTAATAAGCAATGCTCATACGTATTTAGGTATAACTTTACTTACTTATCCACTAATAACTATTGATTTAGTTGCTAATGGACTTCTGCGTGGAGCCGGAGATACAAAAACTCCTATGAAAATTAGTATCTTTATGAATATTGTAAATGTTTCCTTAACCTATACTTTTATAAATATTTTAGGAATGGGCATAGTAGGAGCAGCACTTGGAATAGCTATTGCAAGAATTAGTGGCGGTATAATTATAATAATAGTACTTATCCGAGGTTCAAAAATTCTTAAACTTACCAATATAAAAAAATTCAAATTTGATAAATCCTTATTAAAACTCATATTTGGCATTGGTATCCCTGCAAGTATAGAATCTTTACTTTTTAATGGAGGAAAGTTAATAACTCAAATCTTTATAGTAGATATGGGAACTATAGCTATAGCTTCAAATGCAATTGCCGGATCTGTTGCTACTATGCTTAATGTTCCAGGAAATTCACTATGCATTGCAGCAACCGCTCTTGTAGGAAAATATATGGGAAGTGGTGAAACAGACGAAGCTGAACATGCACTATCCTATATTACAAAGCTATCAACCATTCTTTTAACTATGGTAGCTTTGATGTTTATACCCTTTGCAGGAAAAATTGTATCACTATTTACAACTAATGATGATATAATTCACTTAGCTTCAACTGTACTTATAGTGAATTCATTATGTATACCACTATGGTCAATATCCTTTGTTCTTCCAGGAGGACTAAAAGGTGCAGGCGATGTAAAATATACACTGGTAACTACAATTATAGGCATGTGGCTTTTTAGAATTACCTTAGGTTATTTGCTGGGAGTTGTATTACATTTTGGACTTGTAGGTGTATGGATAGGTATGGTTATTGACTGGGTTGTTCGTGGCAGTTTATATTGTATAAGGTTTAAGAAGGGAAAATGGAAGCACAAAACTGTAATAGAAATCACAGCCAACTCTTAACAGAATTTTCAGTAAAAATAGATGTTTAATAGATTGTTAATAGATAAATATAAAAATCATGTTATAATAAGATTGTAAGATAACTGGTAAAATAAGATTTTTAAAGGATGGGTAAATTATGAACATAGCTTTTTTTCTTACACCTAAAAGTGAACTTGTTTATGAAAAGTTGACCTCTACAATGAGGCAAGCACTAGAACGAATGGAATACCATCGGTATACATCTATACCATTAATAAATGAAAAAGGTAATTATGTAGGTACATTAACTGAAGGTGATCTATTATGGAAACTAAAGAATAGTCCCAATTTAAGTTTTAATGACACAAATAAGATTTTAATTAGTGATATTCCAAGACATATCTGTAACACAGCAGTATTAATTAATTCAGACATAGAGAGTTTAATATCTCTAGCAAAAGATCAGAACTTTGTTCCTGTTGTAGATGATAACGGAGTTTTTATAGGAATAATTAAAAGAAGTGACATAATAACTTATTGTTTTAATTTATTATACGAAAATAATGAAAATAGTGAAGAAAAAGGTTTTAATTTAATAGCAAAATAATAGAATTTAATAAAACACCTATACTAGACTAAAATATCTAGTATAGGTGTTTTATTAAATTTTTAAAAGACTGGCAGCTTCACTGTCTAAAATTACAGTTACATCATTATGGAGCTGTAAAATAGAAGCAGGCACTTTAGGGCTTATTTTGCCATTAATAGCTCTTGCAATAGATTCAGCCTTGCTTATTCCGTTGGCAAGTAAAATTATCTTCTTAGAATTCATTATTGTCTTTATCCCCATACTTAAGGCTTTTACTGGAACATCTTCTATTGAGTCGAAAAACCTAGAATTAGCTTCTATAGTTTCTTCTTCAAGATTAACTAAATGGGTTCTTGCTTCAAAATTTACATTTGGCTCATTGAATCCAATATGCCCATTTCCACCTATACCTAGCACTTGCATATCTATGCCACCAGCTTCTTTTATTTTCTCCTCATAGTCTGAGCATATAGCATTCACGTCCTGTGACATACCATCTGGCACATGAATATTTTTTTTATTTATATTTATACTATTAAATAAATTGGTCATCATATACTCATAATAACTTTGAGCATTTTCTCTATTAAGTCCGTAATATTCGTCCAAATTAAAGGTTGTAACCTCCTTAAAATCAACTTCATTTTTGCTATACAATTCGATTAATTCCTTATACATTCCAAGAGGTGTATCTCCAGTAGCAAGCCCCAATACGCTATTAGGTTTTAACATTACTTGACTTGCAATCATCATTGCAGCTTTTTTACTCATTTCCTCATAATTATCTACTACTATTATTCTCATATTTGCACCACCTTATAATAATACTCAAAATTCTATTTTTGAGTTTGAAACACTATTCTACCTTCAACTATTGTAAAACATACATCTATGTTTTTATCAAAAATTGCTATATCTGCATCTAATCCTACCTCTAAACTTCCCTTTCTATCCTGAATATTAATAACCTTTGCTGGAACACTGGATGCCATTGCCACAGCTTCATAAATCTCTAAGCTACTGTGACTTAACATATTTTCAACTCCCTTGTTCAGAGTTAAAACGCTTCCTGCTAAAGTACCATTTTGAAGCCTTGCAGCTCCATTTTCAACTATTACCTTTTGCCCACCAAGATCATATGTGCCACTCTTCATACATCCAGCTCTCATAGAATCTGTTATAAGTACAATTTTATCTTTCTGCTTTGCATTTATGAGTATATTGAAAATTGCTGGATGAATATGAATCATATCAGCTATTAACTCGCAGGTTATATCACTTGAAAATATGGCCCCTACAATGCCTGGTTTTCTATGATTCAAGGGAGTCATAGCATTAAATGTATGAGTTGCATGTGTTATTCCATCCTCAATAGCCTTAATTGCCTCTTCATAGCTTGCATCTGAATGACCTATTGACAAGGTAATTTCAGAATTATGCTTTACCTTTTTAATAAAACTATGATCCTTATCCACTTCTGGTGCAAGAGTTATAATTTTAATAATATCTAAATAATTCTTTATAATATCATAATCTGGCTCTATAATATTATCTGCTTTCTGAGCCCCTTTATACTTTTCATTTATAAAAGGCCCCTCCATATGTACCCCTAAAATCTTTGCCCCTTGATTTTCTATTTTCATTGCTTCTCTTATAGCGTCTAACGCACTGTATATACTATCCTTATCCATAGTCATCGTAGTAGGTAAATAGGAAGTTACTCCATTTGCTGCTATTGTACCACTTATTACTTTCAATGCTTCAGCTGTGCCATCCATAGTATCATAGCCACCTGAACCGTGAATATGAATATCAATAAAACCTGGTGAAACATATTTACCCTTAGCATCTATTACTTGGATTTCTTCTTTATACTTTTCCTTATAATCTTTTTTATATTTAAGAAATTCTTCTGAATTTATAATTTTTATAATTTGTTTATCAAAAATTATTATGCTATCATGCATTATTCTATCTTTCATAATAAGTTTTCCATTAATAATAGCTTTAATATTAATCACCCCATTATATATTTTAATTTTAAATCAATATGTTAGTCTAATTTTGATTATTATAACAATGCTAATGCTTTAGCTACATTACCTTTGCTCTTTTTAAGAAGTTCTTTTGCTTTTTCAATGGTTACATCACTCTTAATTTTAACAATACATACCAACGGGTCATATTCACAGAGTTCTAAAGTTTCATTTACAATGACCTCATCCTCTCCTGTGGCAATCTTAACTATTTCACGTACACGACACCGCAACTTTTTATTAATAGGTTTCACATTCACCATTAAATTAGAATAGGTTTTTCCAAGTTTTATCATGGCTACTGTACTTAACATATTTAAAACCATCTTTTGTGCAGTTCCCGCTTTCATTCTAGTGGAACCTAGTATAAGTTCTGGTCCAACCTCTATAGCTATAGTAACCTGGCAAATATCTTTAATCACTCCCGTTGAATTACACATAAGCGCTATAGTTTTGGAGCCCATTTCTTTAGCATATTCCATGGCGGCTACAACGTATGGAGTATTTCCACTAGCTGTTATACCTACTAAAACATCATTTTTGTTTATATTTACCATTTCTAAATCATGAACAGCTAGTTCCGGATTATCCTCTGTATGTTCAAGCCAGCCACTCAAGGCTTCCACTCCACCAGAAATAATTCCCTGAACCATAGAATCAGAAACACCAAAGGTAGGAGGACATTCTGATGCATCCATTACTCCTAATTTTCCACTTGTACCGCTGCCAATATAAAAAAGTCTACCATCTTTTTCAAGGCTTTCAACAATTAATTCTACGGCTTCTTCTATATTACTAAGCTCTTTTTCAATAGCCTTAGCTACCTTTTTATCCTCATCATTTACTTTCCTAAGAATTTCAAAAGTACTCATTGTATCTAAATTATATTCAATTTCATTGCCTTCCACCATAAAAAGCCTCCTTATATGTGGCTGATTTACAAAATTATTCTTTGATTATTTTAAGATTATTTGATATTTATATTTATCACTTCTATATATAGCTTTGGTATATTCGATTGGAGTTTCATTTTCTAAATAAGTAGTTCGCCTAAATATTAATGCTAGTGCACCATTTTCTTGATTTAAAAGTTTACTTTCATATTCATTTAGCATTGTAGGTTCAATAGTTTGCTTTGCTTTATCAGGATAATATCCATATTTTTCACGAAAGGTCTCATACAATGATTTATTTTCAATCATATCTCTAGTCATTCCATTAAATAAATAATATGGAAGCCATACAGTCTCAATGGCTACTGGTTGTTCATCACTAAATCGCAGTCTTTTAATTTCAATGATTTTATTTTCATCTTCAGACATTTCTAATTCAATTTTATACTTTTTTGTTGCCTCTATAACCTTAAAAGATAATATCTTAGTTTTTGATATTACTCCATTTTCTTCCATTTGTTCAGTAAAACCTTTAAGCTGCGAAATTTCTCGATTAACCTTTGCAATAGATACAAACGTACCTTTCCCCTGTTCTCTATAAACTAACCCCTCATTTACTAAGGACATGATAGCCTTATTTACGGTCATTCTACTAACCCCTTGAATTTCACAAAGTTCTCTTTCTGTTGGAATTGCTTGTCCCGGCTTTAACACCTCATTTTCTATCATTTCCTGCAATATTTCTTTTATCTGATAATGAAGTGGTATAGGATTATCCTTTGAAATCTTTCTCAAATTTTTTCACTCCTCAGTTAGGAAAGAATTTTTTTATATATAGCCATAGTTAATATGTTGTCATATTGTCATGTTGTATATACCAATTGTAATCTAAATTTGTTATTTTTACAACACTAAAATTGATAAAAAGAAAAAAATATAAAAAATTCCAATGTTTTTCTACGGAAATAAAAATACTCTATATAATAGACCTTTTCTTTGTCTAATCTATAGAATATTTTTTAACTTTTATCCTTTTAACTAGTGTATCGTGTTATTACATCAGTCTAGGTGATGTCACAACAGGCCATGCTTAAGCCTTCATAGCTCTCATAGAATTTAACACTGCAATTAGTGCAACACCTACATCACCAAAAACAGCTTCCCACATGGTTGATATTCCAAAAACCGCTAATATTAAAATAACTGCCTTTACACTAAGTGCAAATATAATATTTTGCATAACAATCCTCTTTGTTCTTTTAGCAATCACAATAGCCTCAGCAATTTTTGAAGGCTCATCAGTCATTATTACTATATCCGCAGCTTCTATTGCAGCATCAGAACCTACTCCACCCATTGCTATTCCAATATCCGCTCTTGCCAGCACTGGAGCATCATTAATCCCATCCCCTACAAATACTATCTTTCCTTTAGGAGACTTTTTCCCTTGCAGCCTTTCTAATTTCTCCACCTTCTCATGTGGAAGAAGTTCTGAGTATACTTCATCTACACCTAGAATTTTACCTACATTTAAAGCTATATCACTATTATCCCCGGTAAGCATTACTATTTTCACAACACCCATAGATTTTAAACTAGCTATAGCTTTTATGGAGTCTTCTTTTATCTCATCAGCAATTATAATACTACCTGCATATTTCTTATCTATTGCTAGATATATCACTGTACCTACATTTCTAGCTTCATTATAAGAAATTTTCTCACTATCCATTAATTTAGAATTACCGGCTAGCACATATTTCCCTTTAACCAAAGCTTTAATACCTTTTCCAGCTATTTCTTCCACGTCTTTAATATCCTCTTTGGATACATCTTTACCATAAGCCTTTAATATAGATTGGGCAATAGGATGATTAGAATTACTTTCTGCATGAGCTGCATACTCCAATAACTCATCACTACTAATTCCATTTTCTACCTTTATCTCTGTAACTTTAAATACTCCCTTAGTTAGTGTTCCAGTCTTATCAAAAACCACTACTTCAACACTGTTTAGTGCCTCCAAATAGTTTCCGCCTTTTACCAAAATTCCATTTTTAGATGCTCCACCTATTCCTCCAAAAAATCCAAGCGGAATAGATATTACTAATGCACAAGGGCAAGATACTACTAAAAATACCAATGTTCTATATATCCACTCAGAAAATGTAGCACCAGGTATTAAAAGAGGTGGAATTATTGCAAGGATAACTGCACTTATAACTACAATTGGGGTGTAATACCTTGCAAATTTAGTTATAAAATTTTCAGTTGGTGCTTTTTTACTGCTAGCATTTTGAACTAAGTCCAAAATTTTTGCCAAAGTTGATTCACCAAATTCTTTTCTTACCTGGATAGTCAATAAACCATTTTTATTAATACATCCAGCCAAAATATCATCACCACTTACAACTTGCCTTGGAACTGATTCACCAGTTAAGGCAGCTGTATCTACTAAGGACTTGCCTTCGATTACCATTCCATCTAAAGGCACTTTTTCTCCCGGCTTTACTATTATAATATCCCCAATGTGAACTTCATCCGGATCTACTTTTACAATTTCATCATTAATCTTTTTATTTGCATAATCTGGCCTTATATCCATAAGTGCAGATATAGATTTTCTCGACTTATTTACAGCCATATCTTGAAAGAATTCTCCTACTTGGTAAAAAAGCATAACTCCAACGCCTTCTGCAAATTGTCCGATAGAAAAAGCTCCCACTGTAGCTAGTGCCATTAAGAAATTTTCATCAAACAATTGTCCCCTCAATATATTCTTTATAGCAATTAGAAGGACTTCTCCCCCAATTAATAAATAGCTTATTAGGAATAATGCAAATTCAACCCAATAACTCAATTTAAATATAACTGCTATAGTGAAAATTATTACGCCTATAGAAAAAGCGATAACTTTATTTTTATTACTACCTTGTTCCGCTTGGTCATGTATATGGTTATGAGTCTTTTCCTCATGTTTAATTGTTTTTACGTTTTTTGCTACAATCACAACATTAGGTTCAATGCGTTTTACTATTTTTTTTATTTCATCTATAATTCCTAATATTTTTTCTTCACTTTGAAATTGGACTACCAAGTTTTTACTAATAAAATTTATATTCGCATCTACTACTCCATCTATTCTTTTACAGTTAGTTTCAATTTTATTGGCACAATTAGCACAACCTAGGCCTTGTAAAATGAATTCTCTTTTTATTATAGTCTCCATTTTCTACCCCCCTATTTCAAAATTTTTTTTGCATTTTGTATTTTATATCTTATATTTTTCTTTATATACATTGTGTATATATATTGTGTATTTTTCTTTATATAATAGGATATTATTTTAATTCTTTTATGTGTATAAGTCCTTGGTCAAAAATTTGTTTAACATGCTGGTCATCCAAGGAATAGTAAACAACCTTACCTTCCCGCCTATATTTCACAAGTCTAGCATTTTTAAGTACACGCAATTGATGTGATATAGCTGATTGAGTCATATTAAGAAGCGCTGCTATATCACAAACGCACATTTCAGATTCAAACAACACACAAAGAATTCTAATTCGTGTACTATCCCCAAAAACTTTAAAAAGTTCTGCCAGGTCATAAAGTGTTTCCTCTTGAGGTATTATTTTTCTTACCTTTTCTATTACATCCTCATGAATAGTAGAACAAGTACAAAACTCTATATTTTTATCCATTAGATCTCCTCCGTTCATATGAACATATGAATTATTGTTCATACGTTATAAGTTCATTATATGGTACTGATTAACAAATGTCAACAAAATCAAGTGGGGACGGTTAACATCCTTTTTCCCTAATCAACCGGGGACGGTTAACACCTATTTGCCCTAATCAACTGGGGACAGTTAACATCTATTTGGCCTAATCTCTTAAAATATGAATAGCATCTCGTCTCATAGGCAAGAATTTAAAAGAAAATTTATGAGTAGAGGTGATTTTTTATGGCAAGAATGAACAGAATAAAACCAATAGATGGAATATTTCACATCATATGCAAAAGTATTAAAGAGGTACCCTTATTTAAGGAGGCCGAGGATAAAGAAAAGTTTTTACTTCTTATAAAAAAATATAAGTTAAGTTATGATTTTAAGATTTACGGGTACTGCCTTATGGATAACCATGCACATTTAATGATTGCTGCTAATGGCGCAGATATATCCAAAGTGATGCATGTAATAAATTTTTGCTATGCAACGTACTTCAATAAAAAGTATGAAAGGGAAGGCCACCTTTTTAAAGATAGATTTGTGAGTAAAGTAGTTGATAATCCTATATATTTGAAGACTTTATCGCTATATATGCACAATAATCCAACAGCTATAGTTGCATATAAAGATTGCCCTCAAAACTATTTTTTTTCTAGTCTTGGAATATATTTAGGCAACAGACGTGATCCTTTTAATTTAGTTGATTATGGATTTGTAATGAGTTTTTTCGGAAAGAACATTACAAGTGCAAGGAAAAATTATCGAAATCGTATTTTTAAATGTAATGATGAAAAATTTAAAGATGATATTGAATTTAAAGACGAAAAAACAGATTACCGAAGTGGAAGAAAAATACTTATAAGAAACTTTAAATCAAATGATATAATAGAATTTATAGCTTTAAAAATGAATATACCAAAGATACATTTTAATATTAAATACAGTAGAAAACTTGTGCATGCAAGAGCTTTAGCAGTTGTTTTAATGAGAAGCCTTTGCAATTTTAAATCAAGTGATATATCTGGTGTACTTGGAAACATTACACAGTCTAGGATATCAAAATTAAGTAGCATTGGTATAGATTTAATTGAAACTAATGAAAAGTATGAAAATATTATTGCTGAATTTATTAAATGTTATGCTTAGTTGGTTTTAATCTGTCTGTGGTCAATTACAATTTCAAATATTAAGATTAATAACAAATTCGAATATAGTCCTTAATTTTAGAGCGTTTTTACATTGATTTTATTTTATTAATATATTTCAATAAAAAAAATCATGGAATAAAAACAATTGTTTTTATTCCACTTTAATTGGACAAGCATAAATATGTATTACATTTAGTAATGTTTAAAATGCAAATAATTAAAATAAGTGATGAATAAATTCATTCATCACTTAATAGATACAGGTTTTCATAGAAAACATGTACCTATTTAAAGGAAAAAAAGTTGTTAACCGTCCCCAATCTTTCGTCTCTATAATTTACTTGCCATTTCAGCTAGAATCTCGGCACTCTTATTTAACTCTTTTACAGATTGTACTATTTGAGTTAATGATTGTTCTTGTTTCTCAGATGAAGCAATTGAGGTATCAATACTTTTTTCTACTATACCTATTGAATCCTTAATGCTTTTCAATATAGTATTAATTTCAGTTATAGATTGTGTGCTAGATCCTGATAGCTTTCTTATTTCAGTTGCCACAACCCCAAAACCTCTTCCAAGTTCACCTGCCCTAGATGCTTCTATTGCTGCATTTAGACCCAAAAGATTTGTTTGCTTTGCTATACCTTCAATAAAGCTAATTATTCCATCAGTATTATTGCATTGATTTGAAGTGTTTTTTACTTCCTCTACAACCTTAGTATTTATTTCTCTAATATTTTGAATGTCATCATTAATTTCATTTGCCATTTTTAGTATTGATGCTGTTGCATTTGACAAATCAACAGACATTTTAGTTACACGAATACTATTTTCTAAATTTTTACCATATGATATTGCTCCTACCACTTTACCTTGATCATCCTTTAGTGGAATTGCAACTACCCTAATACTCATATTATTATAATCATCAATTGTAAATACTTTTATTTTACCACTTTCCATAACTTCTCTTAATGCTTCACCCTTTGGAATTACTTTTCCGATTTCAGAATATGCAGGCATGTTCTTACTTTCAACAAACTTAACAAAGTGTTGTTTATCTGTTAATGTAAAAGAAATTTCTTCCTCGAATAATGCAGGTAATTGATCTAGTATTTCCTCGAAACTTTTTATTATTCTGTGTCTATCATTTGTATTTTCAGTTTCCTTTAACGATATTTTATTAATCACTTTATTTCCCCCCCAATGATTAGTTTAATTTTCCTTTGCACAGTATAAGCTACTGAAACAAAAGTGAAAACTTCAATTAATCAATAATTCATTTCATATGTAAACCTTTGTTAATTTTAGTATAATGATATCATACTGTAAAAGAATATAGCAAATTTTCTTAATACTGCTAATCAATTCTTTCATAACATTTATTTGTATCTGTAAAAAAAGACGGCCTACAGTTTATAGGCCATCTACAATACATTTATAAAATTAAAACCATTTACTTACATCGTTTAAAATATTAAAATTAGTTAAATCATAATGAAGTGGTGTTACAGTTACATACCCTTCTTTAAAATATAACGTGTCGGAATCCTCCTCATGAATATCTTTTAATTCACCCTTTATTTCATACTGAGTTTCATCATTTTCTCCAACAGTTTCTATATAACAGTTGTTATATAATCTACTTCCAATTTTACATACTTTTATTCCTTTTATTTCATTTTTCTTTAGAAGCGGAACATTTACATTTAACACCATATCATTTTTTATGTTATTTTCCATAGCCATAAGAAGTATTTCTCCAGCATACTTTGAGGCCATTTCATAATTTTCAACTTCTTTATTAACCTGCATAGAAATCGCCATAGATGGTACTTTATAAATAGCTGCTTCAATAGCTGCAGAAACCGTACCAGAGTATAGAACATCCGTACCTAAATTTAAGCCTTTATTTATTCCCGATACTACCATATCTATTTTACCCTCAATAAGCTTATTAATTGCGATTTTTACACAATCCGCCGGTGTTCCATCTACACTAAAAGCTTTTGATTTTAATCCTTTTAGCTCAATTTTTCTTACAATTAATGGCCTAGAAAGTGTTATTGAATGCCCACAGGCACTTCTTTCACTATCTGGTGCTATGATAATTACTTCATGCTTTTTTTCTAGTTCTTTTGCTAGTGCATATATTCCTCTTGCATTTATACCATCGTCATTGGTAAGCAATATTCTCATTTTCATTCCTCCATTTAATTCAAGATATTAAATATCAACTTTTATAATTTAAAACAAGATAATACATTTTTATATTATTCACTAAAATGATTTCACTTATTTTTAAGAAGGCAATAATTAATATTTCTATCTTATATAATATATTCCTTCTTATATTATATGTTTAATAACAATAGATATCTATGGGCAAATAGTAATTCTTATTTATATTTTGTACTATTACCTAAACTCAAGTTAAATTACTTACATTAACTACATTATTTCTTTATATCTTTATTTAATGATTATAGCCATTAGTTGTTAACTGTCCCCACCTATTTAACTTCTTATTTAACTTCTAAAGCACAAAAAAATACCTATATCTCAAACACTTTTTTCAGTGTCTAGTCTATAGGTACCAATTTAAACTACTAATTTTTATATATTCCTTTTATCTCTTTTTACTAGGTACTGTATGAATAGATTCACCTTTTAAGCCTAGCACTGCTTCTTCAAAAGCCTCAGATAGTGTTGGATGAGCATGTATCATGCTAGTAATATTATCTGCCTTCATATTATTATTAATAGCCATAGCACCTTCATGAATTAAATCTGATGCATGGGGACCCATTATGTGAACTCCAAGGATTGTATTATCAAGGGAAGCTATAACCTTTACTAGTCCCTCGCCTTCACCTAATGCCAATGCCTTACCATTAGCTCCAAATAGAAACTTACTCGTTTTATATTCTATTCCTTTTTCTTTAGCTTCGTTTTCTGTTATACCCACGCAAGCGATTTCTGGAAATACAAAAATGCAACTTGGTATTATTTCATTGGAGAAAGGAGCAATAAGGCCCATAATTCTTTCAGCTACTTTTTTGCCTTGATGTGATGCAGCATGTGCCAGCATACTTATTCCATTCACATCGCCAATAGCATATATACCTGGAATGTTAGTTTCATAATTTTCATCTACCACAATAGCTTTTCTATTAACATTCATCCCCAAATCCTCTATATTAAGGCCTTCTGTCATAGGCATTCTACCAACAGATATAAGTACATTATCTGCCGTAAACACAACTTCTCCTTTTTTTCCCTCAGCAGTTACAATTAGCTCTTCATTAGATTTTTCAATACTAATTACCTTTGTACTGATATTAATATCTATACTTTTTCTTTTAAGTGAAACACTAAGTCTCTTAGTTAAATCAGTATCCACTTGTGCCAGAATACTTGGTAAAAATTCTATAACAGTTACCTTAGAGCCTAACGCATTAAATATACCTGCAAACTCCATACCTATAACACCACCACCTATAATGGCTAAATTATTAGGCACTTCTACAAATTCAAGTATACTTTCACTTGTAAATACTCCTGGTAAATTTATGCCAGGTATATTAGGGATTGACGGAGTTGAACCAGTAGCTATGATTATATTTTCCGATGTTATTTCCCTTAAATCACCATTTTGAAGTAAAATAGAAACAGTATTTTTATCTTTTAAAGAAGCTGTTCCTAAAATTATATCAATATTATTTGCCTTTAATAATTGCTCTACACCACTTACCAACTGATTAACTATTTTTTCTTTTCTATTTTGAATTTCTTCCACATTAATACTATAACTATCAATTTTTATTCCAAATTCATTAATATTCTTTAAAGTATTTAAGATTTCAGCATTTCTATATAACACCTTTGTAGGAATGCATCCTCTATTTAAACACGTCCCTCCAAACTCAGCTTTTTCTATAATAGAAACCTTTGCACCAAGTTGAGCTGCTCTAATAGCCGCAACATAACCACCCGGCCCTCCACCAATTATAACTATATCCTTCTCCATAACTAAGTTCTTCTCCATCGCCACTCTCCTTATATGTTAAATTTTTATAATTTATATACACTACTTCTCAGCGCCATGAAACGTACCAAACTTAAATTCAATGTGCGGTGAATTAGATAACTTCGGGATAGTTTACCTACCCCGAAGTTATGTTAAAGTGGTTTAGAATATCTTAAAACTGGATTTCTAGCTGCACGAACCTCATCAAGTCTTCTGACAATAGTATTATATGGGGCATTCCTAAGTAGCTCTGGATTTTCTTTTGCTTCCTTTGAAATATTTATCATAGCTTCAATAAAAGCATCCATAGTTTCAAGACTTTCAGTTTCTGTTGGTTCTATCATAATTGCATTATCTATAATTGTAGGAAAATATATAGTAGGTGGATGATATCCATAATCTAAAAGTCTCTTAGCAACATCCAATGTAGTTACTTCACTTACACCCTCCTCAAGCCCTCCTAAAACAAATTCATGCTTGCAAACTTTTGTAATAGGCAAATAATAATAGTCCTTTAATCTACTTTTCATATAATTTGCATTGAGTACTGCCATTTCACTTGCTTTCTTTAGCCCCTTTGCACCCATTGAAAGAATATAAGTATAAGCCCTAACAAGTACTCCGAAATTTCCATAAAAGCTCTTTATTTTTCCAATAGATAATGGTTTATCATAATTCAAAATAAATTGATCTTTATTTTTTTCTATTATTGGAACAGGTAAATATGGTATAAGCTCTTTTTTTACTCCTACTGGCCCACTTCCTGGTCCACCACCACCATGTGGGGTAGAAAATGTTTTGTGAAGGTTCATGTGGACAACGTCAAAGCCCATATCTCCTGGCCTTGCTATACCCATAATAGCATTTAAATTTGCACCATCGTAGTACACAAGTCCACCAGCTTCATGTACTAAATCAGATATTTCTTTAATATTCTCATCAAAGAGCCCTAATGTGTTTGGATTTGTTAGCATTAGTCCCGCTATTTCATCATTCAATACAGATTTTAAGCTATCTAAGTCTATGCTGCCTTTTTCATTAGATTTAATTTCTACAATATCAAATCCTGCTACACTTGCACTAGCTGGGTTAGTACCATGAGCTGAATCTGGGACTATAATTTTTTTTCTCTTAAAATCTCCCTTATTTTCATGAAAAGCTTTTATAATCATAAGGCCAGTAAGTTCTCCATGGGCACCTGCTGCAGGTTGAAGTGAAACCTGATCCATGCCACTTATTTCAGCTAATTTTTCACCAAGTTCATACATTAACTGTAAGTTTCCTTGTACAGTTTTCTCATTTTGATAAGGATGAGTTCCAGTAAATGCCGGAATACTCGCCATATCTTCGTTTATTTTAGGATTGTACTTCATGGTACAAGACCCTAGTGGATAAAATCCTGTATCTACTCCATAATTTTTATTGGATAATAGAGTAAAATGCCTTATAATATCTACTTCACTTACTTCTGGAAGAGATAATTGATTTTTACTTAAGAGATTTTCAGGTATCATTTCACTAATATCCATACTCTCTACATCACAAATAGGCAATTTATAGCCACGTCTTCCTTCTTTTGAAATTTCAAATATTAATTTATTATATTCACTCATTTTATCCCCTCCATTACAGTTATTAGTCCATCAATTTCTGATTTTGTTCTCTTTTCTGTTACGCATATTAATAGTGTATTTTTATGCTCAGGATAATTTATCCCTATGTCATATCCGCCAAGTATATTATTTTCTAATAATTTATCGTTAATAACACTCGCACTTTGTGGTCCCTTAATTAAAAATTCCTTAAAGAAAGGTTTATCAAATACTGGCTTATAATTATCCAATTTACTAATTTCATTAAAAGCATAATGTGATTTTTGCATACTTTGATTTGCTACCTCTTTTAATCCCTGTTTTCCCATAGTTGTAAGATAAATTGCAGCAATTAATGCATTTAGTCCTTGGTTTGAACATATATTCGAAGTCGCTTTCTCCCGTCTTATATGCTGTTCTCTGGCCTGAAGTGTTAATACAAATGCTCTTTTCCCATCTACGTCAACGGTCTGTCCTACAATCCTTCCTGGCATTTTACGCATAAGTTTTTTAGTTGTTGCCATAAATCCCAAATAGGGTCCTCCAAAATTCATTGCATTTCCAAGCGATTGACCTTCTCCTACCACAATATCTGCCCCAATTTCCCCCGGAGTTTTTAATATGGCAAGCGATATAGGATCTACACTCATTATTAATAATGCTTTATTATCATGAGTAATCTTTTCTACCGAACTCATATCTTCAATTATTCCAAAGAAATTAGGGTTTTGAACTATAACTCCTGCAGTTTTACTATCTACAAGCTGTTTTAATTTAATAACATCAGTAACTCCATCTTGCGCATCTACCTCAATTATTTCTATTCCCCTAAATTTTGTGTAAGTCGAAAGAACTTTTCTTATTTCTGGATGCACAGTTTTAGATACAATTATAGATTTTCTTTTTGTACTTTCACAAGCCATAAAAGCTGCTTCTGCGCAAGCTGATGCCCCATCATACATAGATGCATTGGAAACTTCTAATCCCGTTAAATCACACATTAGTGTTTGATATTCAAAAATAGCCTGAAGGGTACCTTGGCTTATCTCTGGTTGGTAAGGTGTATAGGATGTATAAAATTCAGATCTTGAAACAATATGCTTTATTATGGAAGGTATATAATGATCATAAGCTCCAGCTCCTAAAAAGCAAACTAACTCCTCTGTACTTTTATTTTTACTGCAAATAGATTTTAAGTGTTTTTGTACTTCTAGTTCTGACATTGATGGATTTATATTTAGATCCCTGTTTAATTTGAGACATTCAGGTATGTCAGAGAACAAATCCTGTATAGACTCGGCGCCGACACTTTTCAGCATAAACTTTTCATCTTCTAATGTATTAGGTATATATGGAAACATCTTATTCCTCCTTACTGCAATATTCGCTATATTGCTCTTCGTTCATAAGTTCAGCTACCTCTTCTTTATTTGTAATTTCTACTGAAATCATCCAACTTTTATAAGCATCCTCATTTACTAATTCTGGATTATCTATTAAGCTCTCGTTTATCTCTAAGACCTTTCCACTTATAGGAATATACATGTCAGAAGCCGCTTTAACAGATTCAATTACCCCAAAAGCATCCCCACATGTAATTTCTGCATCTATTTCAGGTAGTTCAACAAAAACAATATCGCCTAAAGAATGTTGTGCATAATCAGTAATTCCAATGTATGCCTTATCCCCTTCAACTTTTACCCATTCATGGTCCTTACTATAAAATAAATCTTTTAATGTTTTCATCTAAATTCCTCCTAATTTTTATTTATTGTAATTTTTCTTATAAAATTTTTTACTTATTACTTCTGCTTTTAATGGTTTATTTCTGATCACAATTTCAATTTCTGTACCTAATTCACAGTATTTAGAATCTATTAGTGCAAGCCCTATATTTTTCTTTAATGTAGGGGATAGATATCCAGTTGTTACCACCCCAATTTTTTCTCCATGAGCTTTAACTTCATATCCATGTCTTGGAATACCTCTTTCCACCATTTCAAAACCTACTGATTTTCTTTTAAGGCCTTGCTGCTTTTGCTTTAAAAGAGCTTCTTTTCCTATAAAATTAGGTTTCTGAAGCTTTACAAAAAATCCAAGTCCCGCTTCCAGTGGTGTAATATCCTGTGATAATTCATTACCATATAAAGGTAGTGCTGCTTCAAATCTTAAAGTATCTCTACAGCCAAGGCCTGTAGGCTTAAGTCCATCTTCCTTACCTATGTTAAGCAGTTTATGCCATAACTTTTCTATTTGTTCATTAGACGTATATATTTCAAATCCATCCTCGCCTGTATACCCAGTCCTAGAAATAAGACATTTCACACCATCTACCAAAACATCTCTTTTAAAATAGAAAAACTTAATTTCATTTAAATCTAGATTCGTTATCTTTTGAAGTATATTTTGTGACTTTGGTCCTTGAATAGCAATTTCAGAAACTGCATCAGAACTATTAATAATTTCTACATTATATGCTCCCTTATTATCGCTCATCCACTTAACGTCTTTTTCTATATTACCCGCATTTATCACAAGGTAATAATGCTGCGCAGAATATTTATAAACTAAAAGGTCATCAACTACTCCTCCATTTGTATAGCACATAAAAGTATATAGTATTTGGTTATCTTTAAGTACTTCTATATCATTTGTAACTAAATTCTGTACAAATTCAAAGGCCTCAGGGCCTTTTATGTCAACTTCCCCCATATGCGAAACATCGAAAAGTCCAGCATCACATCTAACAGCTTCATGCTCACTAATTATCCCCTCAAACTGTATTGGCATTTCCCATCCACCAAATTCAACTAGTTTACCACCATACTGTTTGTAAATATTGTGTAACTGTGTTTTCTTTAAATTTTCCAATATACTTTCCCTCCCATTCTTGTAATCTTAATTTAAAAAATAAAAAAAGAGATATAATAGCATGATAATAAAATCATGTCACTATATCCCTGTATGTTTACCTGAGAGTTTCTACTTTATAAGTATTGCTCCTACGGTGACCACAATTGGTCTTTCCAGAGTTTCATCAAATATCGATATGTTTGCCTGAAAGTTTCTATAGAAAACTGACTATTTTCTATATTTCTTCTCCGGCTATCCCCGAATGGATATCTCTCGATATTATCATCTAAATAATATATAATTATACGTAGTAATATTCTAATTTTATTGTACTACATTGTTTAAACGTTTTCAATAATTGATATATAATAAACAAAGTTCTTTATACTACTCTAAAAATTTTATGTTTCATAATTTTAACTTTTCAGATATACTTCAGTTAATATATTTCATTTTATATTTTCAAATCAAATATAATAAGGAGGCCTCTCATGATTATTTTAAATAATACAAATGTAAATCCCTATTTTAATATGGCTGTAGAAGAATATATACTAAAGGAATTTAAAGAGGATTGCTTTATGCTTTGGCGTAATGAGCCCGCTATAATAGTCGGTAAAAATCAAAATACTCTATCAGAAATTAACCTGGAATACATACAAGCAAATAATATCCCGGTAGTAAGAAGATTATCTGGTGGAGGCACAGTTTTTCACGATTTAGGCAATTTAAACTTTACTTTCATTAAAAATAACAGTGACGAAAATTTTAATAATTTTAGAAAATTCACCTTGCCAATTCTAAATATTTTAAAATCACTTAACGTAAATGCAGAATTTAGTGGAAGAAATGACCTAACTATTGAAGGCAAGAAATTTTCAGGCAATGCTCAATATAATTATAAAAACAGAGTTCTTCATCACGGCACCCTACTATTCTCATCAGATATTTCAAATTTATCAAAAGCATTACAGGCTAAACCACTAAAATTTCAAGATAAGAGCATTAAATCTGTAATAAGCAGGGTAACCAATATAAGTTCCCACTTAAAGGAGCCTTTATCTATCATTGATTTTGAAGCCTTAATTATGAACTTCATTATTACAAAAGATAGTTCAGCCTCCTTATATGAATTTAACGACTATGATTTACGTAATATAAATAAACTTCGCGAAGAAAAATATTCCACTTGGGAATGGAATTTTGGTCATTCTCCAAAATATAATTTTGTTAATGAAAAAAAATTTCCATTTGGTACAGTTGAATGCAATCTAGAAGTCCAACACGGAATAATAAAGGACATTTCTATATATGGTGATTTCTTTAGTAAACTTGATATCTCAGATATAGAAACTAAACTTATAGGTGTAAATCATGTAGAGTCTGATGTTAAAAGAGCTCTGTCTGGGTTTAATATCTCTTATTATTTTTCAAATGCAAGTTTAGAAGATATTTTAAGTTGTATATTTTAGCATACACATTTTACATTTTTAAACTTTAAACCCAATAAATAAAATAATTTTTTATTAAAGTATAATATGTATAATTAATCTTATTGACTAAATTAAAATTTACAATTAAAATAATATAGGAATAATAAATTTTATATTAAATGGATGATAATTATTGGAGATATCCATATTGGATAACCGTAGAAGAAAGAGATAAATCTATGCTTATGATTTATTTTGAAACTTTCAGGTTTCATACAATAATTTGACATACCCCTGGAGAGACTACTTAAATGTGGCATCAACGGAGCAACTTAGATTATTGTCTAAGGAAACTTTCAGATAAAAGGACAGGGAGTAAAAAGGCAGTGTTTTTGTTGCCTTTTTGCTCCCTGTTTTTATATATTTCCATGATTTTTTTGTAGAAAACTTATATTCTCACTAATTAAATACTCTTCTAAAGTCTTTAACTAACACAAATTTTTTATTACTCCAATGCACACAAAAGAAAGGATGATTTATTCTGGAAACATCAAAAGATTTAAATTCTATCAATAATTCACCAAAAACACTAAGAAAAGAAATCGGTTTACGAGAAGCCATTACCTTAGTTATAGGTATGGTTATAGGATCCGGAATTTTCTTTAAACCTTCTATTGTCTTTAGAAATGCAGGGTCTCCAACCCTAGGAATACTTGCTTGGGTAGCAGGTGGCGTTATAACTATGGCTTCTGGTCTTACTATAGCTGAAATAGCAGCAGCTATTCCAAAAACTGGAGGTATATTTATATATCTTAAAGAACTTTATGGAGAAAAATCGGCCTTTTTATTCGGTTGGGTACAAACAGTTATTTATGTACCTGGTGCAGCTGCAGCCCTAGCAATAGTGCTGGCAACTCAAGCTACTAATTTTGTACCTATGAGTGCAATGACACAAAAACTATTCGCAATATTAATGCTATTTGTTATTACCATTGCAAATGTATTATCAACAAAACTAAGTGCTAAAATTCAGTTTGTTGCAACTATTGCAAAACTAATTCCGATTTTTGGTATTATTGCTTTGGGACTTATAAAAGGAACTGCTCACAGTTTTTCTCTACCAGTAGGAACTACAGCAGCAGGCGCTGGGTTTGGAGCAGCTATGCTTGGAACACTTTGGGCTTATGATGGCTGGGTAGGTGTAGGTAATATAGCAGGCGAACTTAAAAATCCTAAAAAAGATATACCAAAGTCAATAATTTTCGGAATAATTGTTATTATAACAGTGTATGTTTTATTTAATTTAGCAATTATAAATGTAGTTCCTATAACAAATGTTATAAGTTCAAATAAAGTAGCCTCTGATGTTGCAACAGTTTTATTTGGAAAATCTGGTTCATTAATTATTACGGCTATTATATTAATTTCAATTTTCGGGACATTAAATGGTTACCTAATGACAGGAGTTAGGATACCTTTTGCAATGGCACAAGATAAACTTTTACCTTTTGATAAATTTTTAGGAAAAGTACATCCAAAATATCAAACTCCATTAAATGCTTTTGTTTTCGAGATAGGACTTGCCTGCTTATATGTATTTAGTGGTTCTTTTGATACTTTAACTGATCTAGTTATTTTTGTTTTATGGATTTTTTTCACAATGGCAGTAGCTGGAATCTTTATATTAAGAACAAAACATAAAGATTTAGAAAGACCTTATAAAGTGCCCTTTTACCCAGTAGTTCCACTTGTTGGAGTTATCGGAGGTATATATATCCTAGTGAGTACGCTTATGACTGATACTTCAAACGCACTTATAGGTCTTGCAATAACTTTAATAGGACTTCCTGTGTATTGGTATATTAAGAAAAATAAATAAAAGATGGAAAAGTATATATTATTACAATTGCAATTCTCTGCGCTAAGTAACGCTTGCTCAAATGCAATTTACATAATATATACTTTTCTTAGCGATCTAATTGAGATAATTTATATTTATAAAATACATATAAAACCCGACTTATCTAGAAATTTCTAGATAAGTCGGGTTTTATTGTATTATTGATACTGTGTAATTTTCCAATAAGACAAAAATTACTTCGTGCAAGCTTAAATATATAAGAAAAATGTATTATATTATGAATTCTTTTTAATATATATTTTTAAAGCGGTAATAAATAAAATAGTTGTGTATATACCTAATCCTAAAACCCCTATTAAAAAAATGAAATAGACCGAACTGAATATCCCCATCATCCCCATATTTAGCCTCCTAATTTTATTCCAATAAATTATATGTGTTTGCTTAATTATATTTTATTTATTTACCAAATACAACATTATCAATGTTTTTGGTGTTAATCTTGAATATTCATTTTCTTTTCTAATTTTTCACGGCAAGTAAAATATATATCCATTAAACATCCTGTTAAAATATTCCATGATAAAAACACCAAAACAGTTTGCATTATAATTTCTCTAGTTGATTCCTCCCCATTAAAGGTCATATCTAAAACTAGCCTAATAGAAAAGAGAACACTAATAATTGGCAATATTAAACCAAGCCACTTATTGTATCGTTTTGACAAAAACACTTGAAGTATAATAATACATATCAAAAATATTATACCAATTAAGATAGTAAGTATAATTTTAATTTAAATCACTCCCCTTTTTTACCTCCATCATCTAAAATCATTAACCCATCTGTTATTCATCATATTTATATTCGTATAATATACAATATATGTAACATCAACGTTAAATATAATTCAATTGAGAAGATGCAAAAAACACAGGTGATATTTTATCAATTAGGTATTGATAAATTTTCACCTGTATTTTCAGGGGTTTTATACTTGTAAACCATTATAATTTCTAAATCAAATTTTCTGTTTCAAATTCCTGTTACACGGAACACAAGAGAACTTACACACTCTATTACATGTCTTTTTCCAGCATCCCCAAAAGTTCATCAAATCTCCTTATAGTATCCTCCAAAGGTTTTGGAGTGGACATATCTACCCCTGCTTTTTTGAGTATATTTATTGGGTAGTCACTGCCACCACTTTTTAAGAATCCTTTGTATCTTTCTACAGCGCTTTCGCCCTCTTCTACTATCATTTTACTAAAAGAATTAGCAGCTGCAAAACCTGTAGCATATTGATACACGTAAAAATCATTATAAAAATGAGGAATTCTAGACCATTCCATATCTATCCCCTCATCTACCACCATATCTTCTCCAAAATATTTTACATTTAGATCATGATAAATTTTACATAAATCCTCTGGAGATAATGGATTGCCACCTTCAATACTCTCATGGGTTATTTTTTCAAACTCAGCAAACATGCATTGTCTAAATACTGTAGTTCTTATCCCTTCTAATTGCTGATTTATTAAGAATAATCTCTTCTTCTTATCTTTCTCATTTTTAATCAAATAATCTATTAATAAACATTCATTAGTTATTGATGCTACCTCTGCACAGAATAATTCATATTCAGAGTATATATATGGTTGATTCTTCCTTGAATAATAAGAATGAATAGAGTGACCCATTTCATGAGCAAGTGTAGATACATCATTCAATTGATAATTATAATTCAAAAGTACATATGGCATACTATCATATGAGCCCCAAGAATAAGCTCCCGTACGTTTACCTTTATTTTCAAATACGTCAACCCAACCTTCACTAATTCCTTTCTTGAATATATCTAAATATTCTTCTCCTAGTGGTTTAATACCCTGGAGTGCTAGTTTAACAGCATCTGCATACTCAATATGGTCCACTTCTACATCAACTATTGGTACATATAAATCATACATATGAATTTCATCAAGTCCTAGCAGTTTCTTTTTAAGGCTTACATATTTGTGGAGAGAAGATAAATTGTTATTTATAGTATCTACCGCATTATCATAGACCTCTATTGGTATATTATTGGGCTTTAAAGAACTTTCCAAGGCTGAAGTATAATTTCTTGTTTTTGCATTAAATACAAAATTCTTAATTGAAGATGTTAAAGAGGTTGTTAAAGTATTTTTAAATCCACCATAGACTTTAAATAATGCATCAAAGGCATCTTTTCTCACTCTTCTATCTTTAGATTTTATAAAAGTACTATAATTTCCTTCTGTTAATTCAACCTCATTGCCTGTTTCATCTTTTATACTTGGAAATACCATGTCTGCATTTGTAAGCATTCCAAATATATTTCCCGGGGCATTTAAACAATCACTAACAGAAGCCAAAAGTTTTTCTCCATCTACACTTAAGATATGAGGCTTTTGATCTAAAATATCACTTAAATAGAACTCATATAATTCAAGTGCTGGAATTTTTTTAATTTCCTCATCTACAGCTCCCTCTGGTAATGATAATAATTCAGGAATAAAAAATGCCGTAATACTAGAGACTTCTGCCCCATAAGCATCTATTTTATTTTTAAGAACCTGGAACTCAGCCTTAGCCGTATCCTCGTCCGCTCTTAAATGAGCATATACAAGTAATTTGTCTAAAAGTCTATCAATCTCTACGTTGCTTTCTAAAAATGCTAATAAATCCTCAGCCCGCCCTAATTTTCCTGAAAATATTTGCATTTTTGGGGCTTTAGATTTTAATATTTGAAAATCCTCTTCCCAGGCCGCAGAATTAATATACATCTTATCAACTTTCCACTTAAACGTGCTATTGATTTCATCTCTTGTCTTAAGTCTTTTAACCTCACTCACTAAATTTTCCTTCTTTCATTTTATAAATTTTAATCCTACTAATTTACATTAGTATATAAATATTATAACCATATTATCATATTATTCAAAAAATTTCTACAAGTTAAAAGGCCTCACATTTTGTGAGGCCTTTAGTACAAGTTTAAATGTATGGTGTACTATACTAGCTTGGTATTTGTTTGCCTTTACCTAAACAAATTATACTATAACTACATTTTTGCAACCATTTTGCTCAGCTATACAACTGAGTTTCTTCATAATTTCGTCATTAGGTGTGTAACTGTTTATCTTATCATGCCTCACACCAATTTGCCTGTATTTTATAAGTTTGTATCTTATATCCGGATTTAAGGACACAATTAGTTTACTAATTTCATCTACATTATTATAGTTATCCAAAACTTCTGGTACAATAACCGTTCTAATTTCATAAATTTTATTTAACTTAGCTAAATATCGTACATTTTCTAGAACAATGGTATTCTCCATGCCTGTAAGTCCTTCATGCTCTTTATTACTATAAGATTTTATATCTACCATGGCCATATCCATAACATCTACTAGCTCCTTATGTTCCCATAGTGGAACTGAACCATTAGTGTCCATAAAACATGTTAAACCCATCTTTTTAACTTCTCTAAAAAGTTGTGTTAAAAATTCACTTTGTAGAGTACACTCACCACCTGAAACTGTAATTCCAGAGATAAAGGACTTATTTTTTTCTACTTCTCCTACAACTTCACACACAGTCATGCACTCTGTTTTAGGCGAACTATTTCTTTTGCAAGTCTTTATACATTCATCACATCTAATACAGGCTGTTTTATCCCAAACTACACGTAAATCCTTAAACTGCAACGCACCGTAATGGCAAGCACTCACACATGCTCCGCAATTATTACAAACATTTATAGTCTCTGGATTATGACAATAAGAGCAGTTGAAATTACACCCCTCTAAAAATATAGCTGTCCTATTCCCTGGTCCATCCACACAGCTAAAGGGAATTATTTTGTTAACTAGTCCCTTAATCATTTTTTCTTATCTTTCGCTCTAACACCTTTTGATTCAGAACTGCCCCAAGTCCTAGTGCTACAGTATCTTGCAATACTTGCTGCCCCTTTTGTAATTTTTCCATTTCTGATCTTTTAACAAGATAACCAGTAATCCTTATTACATCAGAGTCTGAGGAATAAGCCGAAAAATATCTCATTTGATGTGCAAAAGCACCCTTGATAATATCCAGTAAATATTTTGGATTACTTTTAACTGTACTATCAAAACTAAATACGTCACCTATGCCTGAAGGGAAGAACTTATGGAATTTAGCTGATTCAATTATATGCTGCATAAGCTCAGGTTCATCACCAATTGGAATCCTGCAACCTGGACTTATTCTCATATCAGAATCAATACCCACTTGTGCATGCAATAAATATTTACCTTTAGATATACTGCAATGAGGATCATTGTACTTATTAACCTCAGTTTCTAGCTTTTCAATAATTCTATATCCAAGATCATTCGCTATTTTGCCATGTCCAAATCTGTTTTCTAATTTAGAAGAATCGATAAAATAATTTACACATTCAGCAAGTCCAAACATACCAAACATGCCTGTAAAGTTTTCTTTATCTATCAATCCTTCCTTTACTAAGAAATTGGTTTCAAAGAAACCGCTCTCCTCAACTAGAAATCTAATTCTTTCTTGCATATACCCAACCATTTTCTCAACTGCATCCGGCAATATTAGATTTATAAATTCTTCTTGATTTTCTGCTTTTTTAGCAAGGCCAGCTAAATTCAACCTAGATAAGGTGTAACTTCCTCCACCTATAGTTAATCCATTATAGCAACTTGCTATAGCATAGTTTCCATCAAACTCCTTAGAAAACATTTCATGGTTAGCAAAACTTGGCTTAGCAGTTATTAGTGCAGTATTAATTGCATCAATAGCAAAATCATCTGGAGTATCAGTACTATATTTCAAAGTTAGGTTAGGAATTGCATTTTGCAGTTCTCTTTCCGCTCTTAATATTAATCTTCCCGCCTTACTATCTTTTGGCCCTATATTAGCATGGCAAAAGGAATCTGTTATAGTTCTATCTATATGTGTTAGAAATAATTTTATAGCATGAAGTGCTTCGACCTCATTAACCACAAAAGGTTCCAAAAGATCATCAATATTCCCTACATATACTGGAAATGATGTAATTGATGGTACATGTCTATATAATATTAACAGATTATTTGTAGCCTCCCAAATATCCTTTGGAGGAGTCAGTCCTAAAAATTCACTACCGTTTTTCATGAACTTTTCATAATTAGGTACTATATACCTAGGTCTATAAGGTGCATGACCTTCAAAAAGATCACATATTATTCCTTCATCCCTAAGTTTTTGAGTATCCTTTTTAATATTTAGAACATCTATACTATCTTCTGCAGCTCGTGCAAGAGTTAGTACCTTTTGCTCATAGGTTAGAGTCCCATTTTTAATAATTTCTAAAATGTTGTCCATTAATAACACCATCCATTTAAATTATTTTAACCACATTATTTTTAAATGGGTTGTTTAACATATAAATTATGCTGTTAATTATATTTTATATTTAATCCTATTCTTTTGCAAATGTTTTCTGCATCAATTAATAATTATTGTTTTATAGGTATGATTATGGTTAATTCGATAATATCTCGTATCCTCATTTATGAGTATAATGAATTATACTCTGCTTTAGGCTTTACCATACCTAAAGACACAATAATTGATTATAAAATATAAAGAAAATTACGTAGAGATAGAAATGCTATTAATGAAATTAAACAAGTTTGGTTTTATTCTCCAGATAAAGCAGAAGAATGGCTTGCTCTCATGAAATTCATTTAAATTTTACCATACTTTTACCATTTTACCGTTCATAAGTAATGGTACAGCGCACATATTATTGTAATTTATGTTATTATTAGTATTTATGCAACCCATGTTTTAGTAAATATATATATTTTATTACGGTACTATAGAATTATTTGCAGGGTGACTTTATGGCAATACTATCGTTACAATCATTACTTATATCAATTATTTCAAATAAAAGGTCCAATCAGGAGGAATATATAATGAGAAGGATTTATAGAAACATTAATAATTATTTTCAAGGGTTATCTACTTTGAAATTCATTCTTATCATGGTATTAGTTTCATCTTTAGTTATAATACCATTTATACCAATATTTTATCTGTATGAGAAATACGTAGGTCAAATGGGGGGAGCAGATAACATAAAGGAGACATCCCTGCTTTCAACTATTATAGTTGCCTCCATAGTAGGTCCTATAGCAGAAACATTTATTTTTCAATATGGAATTATTGAAATTTTAAGTTCTATAAATATTTTTAAACAGAAAAATATTATTATTGCTATAATTTCAGCATTAATATTTGGATTTTCACACAGTTATAGTTATTTATATGTTTTTTATGGCTTTATAGTAGGGTTAATACTGGCATATTCTTATTTAACTTATAAAAAAAAGAGCTTCTCCACTTTTTGGGTTGTCTTTTGGATTCATTGCATAAGAAACACAATTTCAACTATTTTATTTTCTATATAACAAAACCAAAAGAATAAATGCTTAAGTAGACAAGCTGATTTTATATTTAATATCCTTGTTTTATATTGCAGTAAGATTTTAGGGGGATTTTTATGAGTAAGAATGTTTTTAGACCGTTTTAGAACCTTGATATTATAAAAACTGAAAATTGGTTATGCGATATGTCTGCAAGAGGCTATTACCTGAAAGAAATTAATACTATGACTAAAGTATTCATCTTCGAAAAAGGTGAAATAAAAGAAATAACCTATAGAATTTATCGCCATAAAACTGGTATTAATGTTTCTTCACAATCATTATTAAATAGCGGCTGGTATAGTGTTTACTCAAAGGGTAAATGGAGTATTCTCGCAAATGAAAATGATGAATCTCAAATAAAAATATATCCTTCACGAGAAAGTCTATTAAATAGAAGTCGCAATATTAAATACTCTATTGGATGCCTATTGACGTTGTGGTTAATCATGTCAATTATGCCACTGCTTATTCTTATCGGACTACTTTTTTATTCTACCAATGGTTCTTTGAATGTTACTTATATGCCAGGGGAAGCTTAATAGTTTTTTCCATGGTCATAATTGAATTTGGCTACTTTGTTATAAAATCTTTAGGATACTACCTAAGAACTAGAAACAAATTTAATTAATATCTAATTTCAATAGCACCATTATTTTTGAAGCTTATGGACTTATCTTAAATAGAAATAGAAGACACAGATGTAAATGTAGCAGCGGTAAATGGTCTAGGTAATGCAAGAAAATTAATTGAATCCATACGAAATGGTGAATCTAACTACCATATAATCGAAATCATGGCATGCCCAGGTGGTTGCATTGATGGCGGTGGTCAGCCATATATTTATGGCAATGTTGATATCCTTCAAAATTTGAAGTTGCGTGAATAAAAATACATATTTGAGCGAAGCGAGTTGTATTTTTTATCAACTTCAAATAAAATAAATTTTAGAATTACACGGCGAAGTGAAAGCATTTTAGCAATATATCATTTTCGTTATAGCAGACTATAAGAAAAAAGTGATTAACTTAGATTTGACTCTTTATTTATGTGCTCATTAAGCCACTTAATTACATCCTCAATTACTTCTTCCTTATTAATCTCATTAAGCATCTCATGCCTTCCATCTTTGTAAAGCTTATAAGTTAAATCCACCATTCCATGTTCATTATATGTCTTAACAAGTTTTAAAATGCCCTTACCATTCTTTCCTACAGGATCTTTTTCTCCTGAGAAAATATAAACAGGTAAATTTTTAGGTATATTTTTAATTTCCTTGCTGTCAGCTATACTTTTTAGTCCACCTAAAAAGTCATAGAAAAATCCCGCTGTAAAGACTGTCCCACAAAATGGATCAGCTATATATTTATCTACTTGCTTATTATCACTACTTAGCCAATCAAATGCTGTCCTATTAGGCTTAAAAGAATTGTTATAACTCCCAAAAGATAATTTATCTAATTTATTACTTTTACCAGCTCTTCCAATTTTCTTAATCTCACCCTTTGCTATTATCCTTGCTATATCTACAGTAATTCCCTGCTTACCACAAGACCCTGAAATAATTGCACCATTTAATTCATTTCCATATAAACAAATATATCTTTGTGTTAAGAACGATCCCATACTATGACCAAACAAAAATATAGGTAATTTTTGATTTTCTTCTTTAATCCTTGCATTCAATTGATGCATATTTTGGACCATTGAATTAAAACCATCCTCACCCAAATCCCCTAATTTGGAGACTTCTCCTGCAGTTTTCCCATGTCCTCTATGGTCATTAGCATAAACAATAAACCCATTTTTTGTTAAAGCTTTTGCAAAGCATTCATACCTCGCTGCTGTTTCTGCCATTCCATGGGCTATCTGAACTATCCCCTTAACATGTACATTCTCATCTGGTAGCCATTTATATACAAATATTTTCAAATTACCTTTGTCCACAATCTTAAAATTTTCTACTTTCATAACCCCAGCCCCCTATTTATACTTTTTATATAAAAATACTATAATTAGACACAAAAACTATAAAATTCTAGTAGGATTAGTTAGATATTTTAATACGGATGAAAATTTAAATACAAAAAACCACACTTAATAAGTCTATCGTTAAACAGATTTATTAGTGTGGCTCTCATTTCTCTTAGCCATATTTCATATTTACTCTCATTAAAATTATATCACTAAAATATACATTTGCAAAGCAATATTATTCAAATAAATATTAAATATTTCGCCTGTACTTCTTCGTGTTTACAGCTATTTTTTTTCAATTTAGACATTTTCTCTTTTAGTATTGTGTATTTCTTACGTTATTAAGTGCGTTATATACACCTACAGCTAATTGTTCCATTGTGGCATTGTCCTTTGGCTTAGATTCGTTGTTTTCTATTTTTATAAAACCAAATGCTGCTGCAATAGCTACATATCCCGAATTACCCTTACTTATTTTACTTGCATCACTATAATTAATTTTAAACAATTCACTGTGGTCAGCCAGTTTACTATAATTAGTATATTTAACTAATGTTTTAGCCAGTTCTTCTCTAGTAACTAATTTATCCCCTATAAATTTACCTTTTGAGTTCTCCATAATTCCATAGGATACAGCCATTTGAAGATATTTATAGTTTACATCAGATTTTACAATATTTGAGAATTTTAAATCTGCTGTTTTTTCTGCCATATATGGTGTATAGCCCCTTGCATTTACTAACATTTTAATTAAGTCAATTTGAGTGATTTTTTTGTCTAATTTAAAATCAGCAGTCTCTATTAATCCTTTAGATGCTAAAATGCTTAGCTCCTTTTCTGCCTTACTACCTTTAATTTTTTCTTTGAACAATTCTATATTTGGGTCAATATTTTCACCATTGTAATTTAAGAACTTTCCAGTAAGTGCGTCAATATTTGTATAGTCATACATTCCATTATTATCACTTAGTTTATAAGCAAGCTTTATTTCTAATTCTGGTTTTTCGGGATTAACACTTTTATTTATTTGTGTATAAACAAGTATCGGTTTATATTTACTATATAGTAAATCATTTGCATTCTTTGCACTTATAGCATTTTTTATTTCCGGAAATTTAATGGTATTATCCCAATTACAATTTAAACTATTCATATCGCCAGTTACAGCACTAAAGCCAATATTTACACCATTTTCATTGAATTCTATGCCATTCTCAATTCTTGTAAAGTTGAAATAATAACTTCTTTCCCCCATCTTGTCATAATCACTATAGAGATAATGAATTTGCTCTGTTTTTATTTGTTTTATTTTATCAGGATAATACTTTGCGACTGCATCAAGCGCCTTAGTATATGCATCATTCCAAGATAATTTAGCTGTAAATTTTTCACTACTATTATAATCTTCATTTGAATATTTATAAGAGTTCACTATTTCTCCAGTTAAAGCATCTATTGATACATTCCCACCTTCGTTGGAATTTACTACATTTCCTTTATTAAACGACGCACTCCAAGTTTTATTACTTGAACTTCCAACATTTTCAGAAAATTCTTGATATGCTAGCCCTTGAATTACATAACCCTCACCATAAATTTTATTTATGAAACTTTTTATTATAGTTCCTGCTTCCTCTTCTTCTATTGCCTTTTCTCTATTAGTTATAACTTTTGCTTTACCATAAAAATCTGATTTTTCTTTTTCATTTAAATCTTTTTTTACTGAACCGTTAACATTATTAAAGGGATCAATGAACTTTCCATCTTTAGCATCTAACACATTTCCTTTATTAAATTCTGGAACATACAATAATTTTACATCTCTTTTATTTTCATAATACCTATAATTTTGTGTGAAAGCCATGTATTTTAAAGACATTTTGGCTTCAGCTTTAAAAGCTTCAACTGCAGTTTTAGAATCTATTACACCTTTAATCTCTGGAAATTTCAAATCTGCATTCCAATTATTATAGTAAGAAACCACCTTGCCAGATACACCATCAACTTCTATATTAATGCTATTACCATCAAATTCTATACCATTAACTTTATTTATATAACTGAAATTATAATTAGGCGATCCATAATATCCTAAATTATTATTATCTTTTTTATTATATTCCCTATTTTTTTTAGCTCCAATTTTTTCGACAAATTCATCACTAATCTTTCCTGCTTCCTTTGCAGTCACAGTTGGAACTGTATTTTCTTCATTTGTCTTACGTTCATAATTACTTGCCGCAATAACTTCACCAGTTTCCGCATTTAATGTAACACTAATATTAATACTTTTTGATGCATTATACATATCCCAGTTAATATTCCAAGAGCTACCGTTAATTCCATTATAATTTGATGTATTAAAATTACTTGTTGCATTGAATTTACTCTCATCTATTTCTGTTCTAAAATATGTTTTCATTATTCCCTTTGCTATTTCTTTTGCTTTATCTTTTGATATTTTAACATTTTTTTCATCTTGGCTATTATTTGCGTTGCTTGTTGTCATTGCAGTTTTAGCCGTGTTTGTTTTTATAATTGGCATAATTTGTGGTTTAGCATTAGTAGTAACATTTGTAAAAGTTGAAGCAGTAGCAGTAAATGCTACTGCCGCTGCTAATATTATTGAAAATATTTTTTTTCTATTCATAATAATTCCTACCTTTCAATATATAATATTTTTTATTTTAAATATCTATCTTTTGTTGAAAAGTATAATTTGTGTAATTTAAAATTTTATTATCATTTATATATATTATAAACCATTACAAATTATATATAGTTACAATATAATTACATTTTTTACTTTTTAAGTAAACTTTTTTTTAGTGAATTCCATAACTTTATAAATCTTTGAAGGTATTGTATAATGGATAATGTTATAGAGAAATAAATAATATATAAATGATATGAAAAATCTGCTACATAAGTTAAAGATATAGGAGTGAACATATATGACAAAGACTATTTTTAAAGGCAGTGCAATGTTAAACCCTGTTCCAGTAGTATTAATCACCTCAAAAAATAAAGAGGGCAAAATAAATGTCTTTACAGTGGCATGGATAGGAACTGCTTGTACTAAGCCCCCAATGATAACTGTATCCATAAAACCTGAAAGACTTTCCTATGATTATATAAAAGAAAGTGGTAATTTTGTAGTAAATCTACCTAGTTCAAAAATGGTTAGACAAGTTGATTATTGCGGAGTACGCTCAGGTAAACAAATAGATAAAATTAAAGAAATGAACTTTACTACGGAAAACAGCAAGGATATCACCTCGCCATTAATTTCCGAATGCCTTATATCTCTAGAATGCGTAGTTAAAAGTATTACTCCTCTAGGTAGCCACGATTTGTTTTTAGCCGAGATTGTGAATACCCATGTAGATAATACCTTAATAGATTATAATGGAAAAATTCATTTTGAAAGTGCAGATCTTATTACTTATTCTCATGGTGAATATTTTAGTGTTAATTCTAAACCTCTAGGTAAATTTGGTTATTCAATTCAGAAAAAGAGCAACAAGGAATTAAAGAAAAATAACAAAGCAAAACATAAAAATAAAGCCTGATTTCTCAGGCTTTATTTTTATGTTGAATTATTTTACATTAAATTGTTCTATATTTATTTCTTTTCAGTGGAGATATTTCCAAGTGTTTTATTATCCATTGGTTTATTTTCAACATGTTTAGTCATTTTTAACATTTCGGCTATAGCTGATATGCTACCTAAACTTGACAATGTCTCATTTGGAAGTATAAGCTTATTAGCTGGGTTCTTAGCCATTTCTTTAAGAGCTTCAATTTGCTTTAATGCTATTACTGTTTCGTTTGTACCTGATTCTATAATAGCCGAGTTTACTTTTCTTATTGCATCTGCTTCTGCAACTGCAATAGCCTGAATAGCTTTAGCCTTACCTTCTGCTTCAAGAAGTTGTGATTCTTTCATTCCTTCTGCACGTCTAATATTTGCTTCTTTTTCAGCTTCAGCATTTAATATTTGTGCTTGTTTATGTCCTTCTGCTCTTTCAATTTGGCTTTGCTTTTCACCTTCTGCTGTAAGAATAAATGCTCTCTTATCTCTCTCTGCTCTCATTTGTTTTTCCATAGCCTGTTGAATTTCAGATGGTGGAATAATATTTTTAATTTCTACAGATAGTATTTTAATTCCATAAGCATCAGTAATTTCGTCGATTATTTCAAGAAGTCTTAAATTTATTCTATCTCTTCCTGATAATACATCATCTAAAGTCATATCTCCCACAATATTTCTCATATTAGTTATAGTTGAGTACACTATACCTGATTTATAATCCTCAATATTGTACACTGCATCCTTTGAGTTAATAACCTTATAAAATATAACATTATCAATTGATATATTTACATTATCCTTAGTTATAACATTCTGTGGTTGTATGTCAAGTATTTGCTGCTTCGTAGAAATTCTTCTTCTAACATAGTCTGCAAATGGAATTATTAAATGCCAACCCGGTTCTAATGTTCTATGAAACTGACCAAACCTTTCCACTAAACATATGGATCCAGTATTAACAATTTTAATAGATGATATAATGATTATAACTAATATTAATAATAAAACTAAGCCTATAATCGTTCCCATTATAAATTCCTCCTTAAATTTTAATACACCTTATACTTTCTCTATCAATAATTTATTTCCTTCTATCCCAATAATTTGAACCAAGTCGCCTTTTGTCAAAGGTTTTCCTACATTTTTTACAGTCCAATAAATTCCTTGGAATTTAATATGCGCTTTTATATCAATGTCTTTAGTTATTGTAAATTCATTTCCAATATATGCTTCTTCCATAGTCAGTGTTTTCTTTACAGTTTTCTTTATTGTCTTTTTGACTATAGGATATCCAACAGCCATAGTCGCCGCACTTACTGCAACAAAAATGATTGCTTGTGTACTTATTGGTGCATTTAACGCTATAGCAATTATTGCTGCAATTGCACCCACAGCAAACCATATAAACAAGAAAGCACTCGTAGCAATATCAATAGCTAGTGCCCCTAATGCTACAATAATCCAAAATATCATTGGCGTCCATTCCATATTGTATTCCCCCTTTCAGAAATCTAACATAATGCGTTATAACCATTAAAATATTACCAATTGCTATTATTAGTATATCTCTTTTTTATATAATATAATACAAATTTATTATTTTGGTTTAATATAGTCCAAATGATAGGGACGGCTAATTACCATTTAAACAATAGAGCCATTGAAAACGGCTAGAAACTGCATTATTAGACTTAACCATATTATTTTTTCTTTACTTACATTAAGTATACTACCAAATCTTATAGTTCCATAATTATTGTTTCCTATACATTTATTATAATAATAATCATTAACCCTTGCTACTAATATATCTAAGATAATGTTATAATTTTAGTAACATTGACTATATAAAGACAAATATACAAATACTATATTCCATAAACAAAAGAAAGGTCGTGAATTAGTTTGGATACTTCTTTTATAAAAGTTTCTGCTGCTTGTCCAATCGTTAATGTAGCAGATATAGAATTTAATTTAATTAACATAAAAAATTGCATCGAAGAATCCTTAAAACAAAAATCAAAATTTATAGTTTTTCCAGAACTTAGTATAACAGCCTACACCTGTGCTGATTTATTTTTACAACAAGAATTACTTAAAAAATCTGAAAGAGCAATTCAATCCCTATGTGAGTTTTCTAAAGACAAAGATATATTAATTGCTATAGGAGCTCCACTATATTTTAATAATTGCCTATATAATTGCGCCTATGTAATATTTAACGGCAATATTTTAGGAATCGTACCAAAAAGCTATATTCCAAATTACTCGGAATTTTATGAAAAAAGATGGTTTACTGAGGGTCTTGGCATAACATCAAAAACTGTAAATCTTTCTTTTGCAAGTAGCATCCCCTTTGGAACAAATTTATTATTCACCTGTGATAAGATTAAATTTGGTTTTGAGATTTGCGAAGATCTTTGGGTAACCATTCCTCCTAGTAGCTATTTAGCTCTTCAAGGTGCAAATATAATTGCTAATTTATCTGCCTCTAACGAACTAGTTAGTAAGGCTGATTACAGAAGATCCTTAGTTTCATCTCAGAGTGCACGATGTATGTGTTCATATTTATATGCATCCTCTGGTGTTTTTGAATCCTCTACAGACTTGCTTTTCAGCGGTCATCTTTTGATTAGTGAAAATGGACTACTATTGAAAGAGAATAATAGATTTCAAAGGGAAAATGAAATTATCACTTCTATTATTGATATAGATAAATTAAACAGTGAAAGATTAAAAAACACAAGTTTTAGAAACAGTAAGTCCATATGTCCTTTTGAAGTATGTGAAATACCTTTTAAATTTTCAAACGCAGATTTAGGAATTTTTGATAGATATATCGATAAGCATCCCTTTGTTCCTTCTGATGAGCATTTGCGAGAAATACGTTGCAAGGAAATTTTTAATATTCAATCCTCAGCTCTTGCCAAAAGATTTTCATATACTGGGCTTAAAAAAGCGATAATTGGTATTTCTGGAGGCCTTGATTCGACTTTAGCACTACTTGTTATAGTTAAAACCTTTGACATGCTAAAGTTACCACGAAAAAATATTATTACTATCACTATGCCCGGTTTTGGAACTACAGATAGAACCTATAAGAATGCGGTAGACCTATGTAAAAACTTAGGTACAGAGTTTAGGGAAATAAATATAGTGGAAGCTTGCCTTCTACATTTTAAAGACATAAGCCATCCAGCAGAAAAACATGATGTAACTTATGAAAATGTTCAAGCAAGAGAAAGAACACAAATTCTTATGGACCTTGCTAATAAAGAAGGTGGCTTATTAATAGGAACAGGAGATTTATCTGAGCTTGCCTTAGGTTGGTGCACATATAATGGAGATCACATGTCTATGTACTCTGTAAACTGCTCAATTCCTAAGACTTTAGTGAGATATTTAGTTAAGTATGTAGCAGATAAAGAAGCCTCAGTAGAAGTTACAGATATTCTTTTAGATATCCTTGACACTCCTGTAAGTCCAGAACTTCTACCCAAAGATAAAAATGGCGAAATCGCTCAAAAGACTGAGGACATAGTCGGTCCATATGAACTGCATGACTTTTTCCTCTATTATTTTATGAAGCAGGGAACTACTCCTAATAAAATATTATTCTTAGCTAAACAAGCCTTTAAAACTGATTACGACCAGGAGGAAATCGTTAAATGGCTAGATAAATTTATAAAAAGATTCTTTACCCAACAATTTAAACGTTCAGTTCTACCAGATGGTCCAAAAGTTGGAACTATAAGTGTATCTCCAAGGGGAGATCTTAGAATGCCTTCTGATGCTAGTTATAATTCTTTCCTTTAGAAATTAACTGAGCACATAACAATTATCTATTGTTATGTGCTTAGTTGTTTGTTTAAATCTACAATAAGTGGCTATAGCCCTAGAACTCCATATTTTATTTTTAATTAAGATGCGTTATACGTAAAAAAAGATATATATTACGTATAATGCATTGGAGCAAGCTTTAGAACTTCTTATTTTATTTTTAATTAAGATGCGTTAAGAGAAACATATGTTTGAGCACACAACAATTGAGAATTGTTGTGCGCCCATGAGGAATACTAAGGGGATAGCGAGTTTATGTTTCTTAGCATCTTAATTAAAAATAAAATTAGGAGTTCTTAGCGAAGCGACTGCATTAGTAGTAATATATATCTTTTTAATCTTTACTTGTAAATATCCACTATAAGTCCTGCAATTTCATCAATAGTATTTGCTACGTCAAGATTCTGTTTTTCTTGACTTAATAACATTTGCGTAAGTTCCTCTAGTTTTACATCCACAGTTTCCACGGTTATAAAATACTGTGTTTGCCAAAAGCTGATGTCCTTTTTAACCTCGTACATATGTTTTAAGACAGAATCCAGGTATTCTCTAATTAAATTTTTATATGCTTTAACATCTGCAAAACATTTTGTAATACTTAATCTATTCCCTTTCTTCTTTATATCCTCCATCATATCCTTCAATTGCTGTTCTGATTTTTGTTGCCTAGCAAAGCTAAAGTTTTGAGAAAAATCTTTTTTACTAGATATACTCTTTTTATCCGGTGCAACATTGGAATTTCTTCTAGCCCTTGATATTTCCATAATCTCTTTCACCCCCTAGTTTACTTATCAGTTCCTTTATTAGTTTTTATTTTTAGTCATCTTCAAAAAATAATAAACAAACATGCTAGTTTCTTTTGTATATTTAATTTATATTTTCCTCAGATACATTAATTATATTGTTACATCTATTATAACGAACTTTCAGCAAAAAAATATACACACACAAAAATAATTCTAGCTATAAACAAAAATAATTCTAGCCATAAACAAAAATAATTCTTACCACAATAGAAAATTAATTCTTACCACAATAGAAAATTAATTCTTACCACAAAAGAAAATTAATTATAATCCTAATTAAAGTTTATCGCAATATGCTTATAAATTTGCCAAATTTTTTTTATATTAGTATAATAATATGGTAAATATTATAGATTATAAAGATAAATTATAAATATAGGTTTTTGCTTCTTTTTTTGCTAAAATATTTTATTTCTATCCATATTCTAAAAATTAAAATTTGAGGGGTGAACATATGAAAAAATTACTAATCATGTTCTGGACTTTCTTTAAAATAGGAGCTTTTACATTTGGTGGCGGCTATGCCATGATACCACTCATTGAGAATGAGGTTGTCACTAAAAAAAAGTGGCTTTCTAAAGAAGATTTCTTAGATATAATTGTTATTTCCCAAACTTTTCCTGGTGCCTTAGCTGTTAATAGTGGCATCTTTATTGGCTATAGAATTAGTGGACTACTTGGTGCTATCATTGGACTACTCGGAGTAGTTTTACCTTCATTTTTCATAATATTATGTATTGCAGTCTTTTTTATGAAATTCAGAGAATATTATTATGTAAATTTAGTTTTTAAAGGTATTTCTGCTGCAGTACCAGTGCTTATACTCATAGCCGTTGTAAGCTTATCAAAATCACTAAAGAAAAGCTATGCAAACCTTATTATAATTTTAATTTCCCTTGCAAGTATCTTATTTTTTAATATACATCCAGTTATAGTTATACTTTTATCAGGATTATATGGAGTTATATTTCTCGGAAAGAAGGTGAAATAAATGTCTATGTTAATTAAAATTTTCTTATCTTTCTTGAAAATAGGTGCCTTTAGCTTTGGTGGAGGGTATGCTATGCTACCACTTATTCAAAGAGAAATTGTAAATAACAATACTTGGATTACCTATAAAGAATTCATTGATATTATTGGTATATCACAAATGACTCCAGGACCTATAGCCATAAATTCAGCTACTTTTGTGGGTTTCAAAGTTTATGGTATATTAGGTAGTATTGCTGCAACCCTAGGTGTTGTTTCCTTTTCTTTTCTCTTAGTTTCTATAGCTAATCACTACATTGTTAAATTTAAAGAATCCTATATAATGAAGGCTGCACTAACAGGTATGAGGCCTGCCCTAATTGGTCTTATAATTTCTGTGTTCTTATCCATGGGAAAAGTATCTTATAAAGACATTAAAAGTGTAGTAATTGGGATTATAATCCTCGGACTATTACTTACTGATAAACTTCATCCAATTTTAGTAATAATAATTTCTGGGGTACTCGGGATTATATTTTATGGTTTATTACCTATGTAAATATTGTAAAACTTTTTCTATTTATAACCAAATGAACTTATTATTTCATATTTCATGTTATCATATAATAAATATATTTTTAATAAATCTATCTATAATGACAAATACTAAGTGGCGAGGTGATATTCATGTTTTTCAACAAACCCATTGACGAAGTTTTAAAAGAATTAGAATCTAACCCAATAACAGGTCTTTCTAAGGATCAAGCAAAGCTAAAAACAGAAAAATTTGGACTAAATAAGTTAGTAGCTAAAAAACCTAAAACATTAATAGCTATGTTTTTTGCGCAATTAAATGATATTTTAATTTATATTTTACTGGCAGCTGCTGTGATTTCAGCCCTCCTTGGTGAGACAAGTGACGCAATTATAATCGCTATTGTAATTATAATTAATGCAACAGTGGGAATTATTCAAGAATCTAAAGCAGAAAAAGCTCTTGATGCATTAAAAAAATTATCTACACCTAAGGCTATAGTTAAAAGAGATGGACAGTTAAGTGAAATTCCATCAGAAGAAGTTGTACCTGGCGATATTATTATTATTGACGCTGGAAGATATGTACCCTGTGATTTAAGACTACTTGAAGCTTCAAATTTAAAAATTGAAGAATCCACACTTACTGGAGAATCAGTACCGGTGGATAAAGATGCCTCACTAGTCTTAACAAGTGATGATGTTCCACTAGGTGATCAAAAAAACATGCTATTCATGTCTACCATGGCAACCTATGGTAGAGGTGTAGGTGTAGCTGTGTCTACTGGAATGAATACTCAAATAGGTGAAATTGCTAAAATGCTAGATGAAAAAGTAGACGATGAGACTCCCCTACAAAAGAAACTAGCAGAGCTTGGTAAGTATCTTGGAATAGGTGCCCTATTAATATGTGCTCTTATGTTTGTAGTAGGCGTTCTTCAAAAGAGAGAAGTTTTTGAAATGCTACTGGTTTCTATAAGTTTAGCTGTTGCAGCCATACCTGAGGGTCTTCCTGCTATAGTAACTATAGTTCTTGCCATGGGCGTTCAAAAGATGATAAAAAAGAATGCTATTGTACGTAAATTACCCGCTGTTGAAACTTTAGGTTCAGTAAATATTATATGTTCAGACAAGACAGGAACCTTAACTCAAAATAAGATGACTGTAACAAAATTCTATGCAGACGGACGAACAGGAAATATAGATAGTCTAAACATTAATCATGATGAGCATAAACTATTACTAGAAAATCTTATTCTATGTAATGATGCTACTTACTCTGAAAACTCAAAAACTGGTGATCCTACAGAAATAGCACTATTAGTAGCAGGAATAAACTATTCACTATTCAAAGAAGACTTAGAAAAAAGCCATAAAAGAGTCAATGAAATTCCTTTTGATTCAGATAGAAAATTAATGACTACTGTAAATAAATATAATAGTGAATATTATGTAATGACAAAAGGGGCTATCGATAATCTATTGAATCTTTGTACTAAGGTCTATGTTAAAGGTACTATAGTAGAAATGACACCCAACTTTAAAAAAGAAATATTAGCTTCTGCAAATAGTATGTCTGACGATGCACTAAGAGTCCTAGGTTCAGCTTATAAAGTTCTTCCTACCTCTCATGTGGATATTGATTCACTAGAAAGTGATTTAATACTTATTGGACTGGTAGGTATGATAGATCCTCCAAGACTCGAGGTTAAGGACTCTATTACTCTATGTAGAAATTCTGGAATAAAAACTGTAATGATAACTGGCGACCATCAAAACACAGCTTTTGCTATAGCCAAAGAACTTAATATTGCCAGTGATTCTTCTCAGGTTATATCTGGCTCAGAGCTTGATAAAATGTCTGATGTTGAACTAGATAGTAAAATTGATAATCTAAGAGTATTCGCAAGAGTATCACCAGAACATAAGGTGAAGATTGTACGTGCTCTTAAAGCCAAAGGAAACATTGTATCAATGACTGGTGATGGAGTAAACGACGCCCCTTCTCTTAAAATGGCAGACATAGGAGTTGCTATGGGTATAACTGGTACTGATGTAGCTAAAGGTGCTGCTGACATGATCCTTGTAGATGATAACTTTTCAACTATCGTTTCTGCTATTAAAGAGGGAAGAAATATCTTCACAAATATAAAGAAAACTATAATATTTCTTCTATCTTGTAATATTGGAGAGATTATAGCTCTGTTTCTTGCCATACTACTAGGCTGGGCTACACCACTTAGACCTATCCATATATTGTGGGTTAACTTAATCACAGATACGCTACCAGCACTAGCTTTAGGTGTAGATCCTGGTGATCCTGATGTAATGAAATATAAACCAAGGAATCCAAAAGATAGTTTGTTTAAGGGTGAAGGCTTTAATTTACTTCTTAATGGCTTGCTAATTGGTGTATTAACCTTAATAGCATTTATAATAGGTTCAAAATATTATAGTGGAGAAACTCATTTATTCCCATTATTCCCTGAGAATCTTTCAGAAGATGCACTAAAACATGCACAAACTATGGCTTTTGTAGTACTTAGTGTCTCTCAACTTGTACATTCACTAAATATGAGGAATGGTAAGAAATCCATATTCCAAATAGGTTTATTTTCAAACAAATATTTAATTGGAGCTATAGTTTTTGGTATACTGCTACAAGATTTTATAATTACAATACCAGTACTCGCAAATGCTTTTAGCGTTCATTCATTAAGTTTAATGGACTGGGGTTTTGTAACTATTCTATCTCTTATGCCATTACTCTTTAATGAGATTGTAAAAATATTCAAACGAGGTTCTTCCATAGTATAAGTAAAAAAGTAGGAGTCTGATGATTACTCATCAGACTCCTACTTTTTTGATAAATATTAAAGATAAGAAATTATTTTAACTTAGTGCCTTCTTCATCTTGAAATATTAGATCACTTTTCATAAGACCACCCAATGCTCTTTTAAAAGCATTTTTACTAGTTTTAAATACTTGCTTTATCTCATCTGGTGAACTTTTATCATTATATATCATAGACCCGTTAGAGCTTCTCAAATATTCTAATATTTGCTCTTCAATTACATCTCTTTCTTCTAATCTAGGTTTTCTTACTGTTAAATCCATTTTACCATCTTCATAATATTTTTGTACTCTAGCTTTTAATTTATCTCCAGGTGTTAAATTCATATAGTTCTCATTTCTTAGAATAACCCCTCTATAAATATCATCAACAGCTACCATTACAGTACCATTAGTCTGTATTCCATATACTGTACCTTCTACTTCATCATCAATCTCAAATGAATCTGTATCATATAAGTATTTATCAACAAAAGTAGTGGCTGCAATTCTTCCCGTCTTATCTAAATATATATAAAAAAGATATTTTCTGCCTGTTTCTAACGCGTAATTTTCCTCCTTAAAAGGAACTAATACATCTCTTTCTAAACCAATTTCTACAAAACTTCCTATTGTAGTCATGTCAATTACCTTAAGATAAGCTAAGTCGCCCACCTTTGCAAGTGGTTTTTTTAAAGTTGAAATTAACCTATCACTTGAATCTCTGTATATAAAAGCTTCAACTTCCTCACCAATAGCAAGTGCTCTACCTACTGTACTTTTCATTGGAAGTAGTATGTCATCACTTGTATTGTCTGTTCCCGCACCTAAATAATACCCAAATTCTGCGCGCCTTACTACTTTTAAATTATTTAAATCTCCTATGTTTATCATTTTAAAATCTCCTACCTTTTATTTATATTTTTGACCAATCAATATATTGGTTAAGTTTAGCAACAAATTTAACTAGATATTTTTCTTCAAGTTCTGTAAACCTTCCTATCTCTGGGCTATCTAAATCCAAAACTCCATAAACTATATCGCCACTTATTATAGGTATAACAAGTTCTGAATTTGTTGCAGAATCGCAGGCAATGTGTCCTGAAAATTCATTTACATTTTCTATACGCTGGATCTCTTTTTTAACAACTGCTGTTCCACAAACGCCTTTACCTATTTCTATTCTGTTACAAGCAGGCATTCCTTGAAACGTTCCCAGAACCAATGTATTGCCACGCAGTATGTAAAATCCTGCCCAATTTAATCTATCCATAACCGCTTTAATAATTGCTGCAGCATTTGACAAATTTGCTAAACCATTTTTTTCTGAGCTGAGCTGTCCTTCTAAAACAATAAGCATATACTTATATTTCTGCTCATTTGTCATCTTTTCTATTCCATTTAATTTTATCATTTTTCTCACTCCTTAAAAAACAGAAACTCTCTATCTTCTATTGTAGTTAAAAACTCATGAAAATAAAAGCTATTTTTTAAAATAAAGGGACGGTTAACAACTATTTATATAAATAGTTGTTAACCGTCCCCAACTCAACTTATCCAACTTATCTAGATTTCCATAAAATCATAACCATTTATCGTAGCATATTTAATACTCTCTTTAATTTAAGAGCCTCAGCATTCTTCCTTACTAAATTAACTATACCTACACTTTTTTCATCATTATTTTTAGCATCCCCTATTATTAAAGTCGCCTTTTTGCCTCCAGCTTCTGCTATTACTTCACCCACTGCCTCTTTACCTGTAGCTTTTAATAATCCATTTTCATCAACTTGCAAATCATTACCTGTCACTGTCCATTTCACTGATTTATTATCAATTAAAACATTTTCACCTTTTTCATTACTAGCTTTTACAGAAAATTGATGAGTGTCCCCTTGATTTAATAAAATTGCATTCTTATCTGTTAGTGTAAATGAGCCTAAGGAGTCTAACACCGTAACATTTGCACTCCCTGTAATTCCATCTAAAGAAGCTTTTACTGCTCCACTTGATGCTATATCACCAGCCTTAAACTCACCTTTAGAAGAGACTTGTCCAACTTCTCCTTCAATAGACCAATTAACAGCTTTGTCTGAAAAATTCATAGGATGTAAATTAGTATCAACTCCTTTTAGACTAAAACTGTAAGATGAATTTTTATATATTAGTATATTTTGTTTTATAATAATATCACCTGCTATGTTTGTTATAGGTGCTTTATTAGTAAATAAAAGAGCATTGGTTACAGCTCTTTCTGAGGCATCCGCTGGCACATTCACTATGCTACTTTCACTTTCTGCATAATGACGTACATTCATCTGAGTTGAACCACCGCCATCAAAATTAAGTGCAGTTACTGCACCTAATTCCGCCATCAAATTACCCATTTCAGGTAAAGTAGCTCCATCACTAAATGCGGCTGAAGCTTGTCCTCCTCCAACCGTTAACGCAATAACCTTATTATCCAAAGTTATTCCAATGGCTGTCCTAGCTTTTCTAGAGTTTGCAAACCATTTGTCTACACCATCACTTATCATGGCTTCCACCGTTAACCCTTTTCCATTTTTAACCAGATAATTATATCCACCCATGGCACTGGCAATATCTTTTTTATTAAATCCTAAGTTAAGACTCACCGTATCTCCTATTTTAAGATTTTGTTTTACCCAAGCAGCTTTTGTACCATTTGATGCAATAACTATGCCGTCCTCAGGAATAGTTACTTCTTTACTTCCTATTCCTATACTCTCAACTACTCCAGTAAACTGCTTGTCTAATAAAACCGGTCCATCTACTGCTCTAATTACTGTAAGTATCTCACTTGGTGCATAAGCTGACTGATTTATTTTTCTATCTAAGCTATAATCTGGTGTGAGTACCATTAGGCTGTTTTTCACACTGAACTTATTCGCTTCAAACTCACCATATCTATTAACACTATCTATAAGCACATTTGCGCCAGAATCATTGGTAAGCTTACCATTAAAACTCATATTTTCTATAAATGCCTTGCCATTATTATCTGTACCAAATATTGGATACCTACTTTCATCTGCCTTGCAAGTATATCCAACCATTGGTGTACCATCTATAATTTGAGGCCCCACACTTGCACCTATTACCATATTAAAGAAATCGCCATTGACTCCCCCAACTACACTGTTATTTTTAGATACTTCTTGTACAATTTGTTTTGATACAGTATCTTTTGCTAGCTCTACATCTTTTGCTTTAGCGAATATAAGCCCAACATCACCGTTGTCCAAATCTGCCTTAATAATATTTAGTGTCTGCTTTAGCTGTACACCACTTTTATCCGTATCATAATAACTTCTCTTTTGTTCTATGTATTGTATCCCATTGGAAATTTTTTCATCCATAATAGTAATATCATCTTTACTTGTTGTTGCATAAACATTTACACCTGAAAAACCCAAAATATTACCAAGCAATGCAGTTGACATCAACAAGGAAATTAACCTTTTTTTCTTCTTTTCACCTCTAAATCTCATAAACTTCAAAATTTACGTCCCCCTTATATCCCATTCTTACCTTATATACTATTCTACAAAAAAATGCAGTAACCTTCTACTAAATAAAATATTACTAGAAAAGTTACTATATTTAGCCCGACTTATTTTAAAATATATTGCATTGAAAGCTCTACATAATGCTGAGCAGATTTCTTTAAATTTTCTTTTTCTTCTATAGTTAATTCACGAATAACCTTTGCCGGTACTCCCATACAAAGAACACCAGAAGGTATTTTTTTCCCTTGAGTAACTAAACTACCCGCACCTATTATAGTATATTCTCCTATTTCAGCTCCGTTTAGTATAGTGCTACCCATGCCAATTAAAGAATAGCTTGAAATACTGCAGCCGTGTATTATAGCATTATGCCCTATAGTTACATAATCACCAATACACACAGGAAAGTCTTCATCATTATGTACCGTACAATTATCTTGAACATTTGTATAAGTACCTATAGATATATAATCCATATCACCTCTTAATACAGCTCCAAACCAAATGTTACTGTACTCGCCTATAGACACATTGCCTATAACCTCTGCACTGCTTGCAATAAATGTATGTTTGTGTACTTTAGGTATTTTTCCATCAAATTGATGCATCATAAGTTTCTCATCCCCTCTTTAAAAATAGCAAGTACATTATTTCTCTTCAAAATAATAATATAGTTATTGTACTACATTATTATGTAAATATATTTATTATTATATAAATATATTTGTTATTCGTCATCCCATTGGGTAATAGTTCATGTTGATTTTTATACTATTTTATTATATAATTGCATTTGATTTTGTACTATTTTATTATATAATACCAAATGATTTTTATCCACTTTAAAATAATTTAAGAATTGATTTATAATTTATTTTAATATATAATACCATATATAGTGATAATCAATTTTGTGTCTACTACATATAGTACACATACTGTTTTATTACATAATATCAAGTTGAACAACTAAGAGTGCTTTCTAGCATAGTAATATCAATCATGCAAGAATTCATTTTACATAATCCAACTTTAATTTTAAATGTTGGATAAATAATAGGAGGTGAATATATTAGCTTTTTTAGGCTAGTATACTTATGGCGGATATAAAAGATTTAATTAAAAGATTTTACACAAAAGCATTAGAAAAAGATAAAACTATTACGGTTTATGATTTATTTAAATGGAAAAAGGTAGATGTTTTTCTAAAGGACCATAAAACCAATAAAGTTCTTTTGGAAATGAAAAATTTAGAATTTCCAGAGCATTACTCACAAAATTCTTGTGATATTATTGCTTCAAAATATTTCAGAAAATCTGGTGTACCGGGCAAGCAAGGCTATGAAAATAGTATGAAAATGGTAGCTCATAGGCTTGTTAATTTTTGGTGTGAATCCTTAACTGACCAGAAAGTTATTAAAACCGAAGAGGAAAAAATTATTCTTTATGATGAATTAGTATATACATTTTTAAATCAAATGTTTGCTCCAAATTCTCCTCAATGGTTTAATACCGGGCTTAACCTATCCTACGGTATAAAAGGTGGATCCTTGGATAGTTTTTATTATGATGAAAAAGAGAAAAAGATTGTTAAAAGTGAAGATGCTTATACAAGAACTCAAGCTTCAGCTTGTTTTATTCTCTCAATTCAAGATAAACTGCTTGGAGATCACTCAATATCTGAGCAATACGTAACAGAAACCAAATTGTTTAAAGGCGGTTCTGGTACTGGCACTAACTTTTCTAGCATAAGAGCTCGTGGTGAAAAATTATCTAGTGGTGGAGTTTCTTCTGGCCTTATGAGTTTTTTAAAAGGACTTGATAGAAATGCAGGAGCAATAAAGTCTGGTGGAACTACAAGACGTGCTGCTAAGATGCTTTGCCTGGATATTGACCATCCCGAAATACTGGAGTTTATGACTTGGAAAGCTAAAGAAGAAGATAAGGTACGTGCTCTAACTAAAATGGGTTATGATGGTAATTTTGAAGGTGAAGCTTATGAAACTGTATCAGGACAAAATGGAAACAACTCCATAAGATTCTCAGATGAATTCATGATGAAGGTGGATAACCTCTCAAAAAATCCTAAACAATCTATTACTCTTAAAGGAAGAGCTGACTGCTCAGTTAACAAAGATATAAGTGTTAAGAAGCTATGGGATACCTTTAACAAAGCTGCTTGGCAATGTGCAGACCCTGCTCCTCAGTTTGATGATACCTTTAATGCATGGCACACTTGTCCTGCTGGAGAAGATGGGATAGTTAATGCTAAATACAATAGAATTAATTCAACCAATCCTTGTGGCGAATATGCATTTTTAGATGATACTTCTTGTAATTTAGCATCTATTAATATTTATAAATTCTATGATAATAAAACTAAAAAGTTAGATATAGAGGGTTATGTTCATTTAATCGGACTCACTCAATTAGTTCTTGAAGCTTCCATACATTGGGGACAGTTTCCAACTGAAGATATAGCAAGAAAAACTTATTTGTTTAGAACTACAGGCCTTGGAATTTCAAACTTATCTTCATTATTAATGGTAATGGGTTATGCCTATGATTCAGAAAATGCTAGAAATTTGGCTTCTTCACTATCTGGAATAATGACTGGACAATCTTATTATGTTTCTTCATTGCTTGCAAAGGAACTATCTCCTTTTGATAAATATGAAATCAACAAGCCATACATGCAACTAGTTATAAGAAATCATGCAAGAGCTGCTGGAGCTCTCACTACTGAATATGAAAACCTAAATTATGAGCCTAAAGAAGTTAATCACGATCTTTTGAAAAAGAACTCTCTAGGGTATATAAGTGAAACTTTAAAAAGTTGCTTCACAAAAGCATTAAATAGTGGTGAAAAATATGGCTTTAGAAATGCTCAAGTTACAGTGATTGCTCCTACTGGTACTATTTCCTTCGCTATGGATTGTGGTGCAACCTCTATAGAACCATATTTCAGCCATTTTATTTATAAAAAGTTATCTGGTGGCGGTTATATGACCATAGTTAATCCAGTAATTAAAGATTCCTTAAATAACCTAGGATATTCAGAAATTGAAACAAATGATATTCTTGATTATATTCTAAGAAAAGAAAAGGTTAATGAAAATGGATTTGAATATGAAAAACTTATTGATGGAAAAATCGAAGGTGCTCCACACTTAAAACCAGAACATTTGTGTATATTTGATACAGCAAACAAATGCGGTAGTGGGAAAAGATATATTCCATCTATGGGTCATGTTCTAATGATGGCAGCCATAACTCCTATGATATCAGGTTCTATATCAAAAACTGTAAATTTGCCTAAAAATGCTACTATAGAAGACTTTGAAGAAGTTATACTTAATTCTTGGAAATTAGGTGTTAAAGGTATAGCCTTGTACAGAGATGGTTCAAAGGCAAGTCAGCCTCTAAATACTACTCTATCTCAAGATAAAGAAGTATCACTTGAGGATTTATCCTATGCGGATCTTTTAAAGAAAGCAAAAGAAGATCGAGAAATATCCAATCATTCTACAAGGGAAAAACCAATTGGAATACGCTATGGTACTACTCACCCTGCTCAAATTGATGATGTAAAAGTCTATACTACAGTAAATAGACGTTCAGATGGAGAAATCTCTGAAATATATATAACTACAGATAGAGAAGGTACTATTATTACTGGACTACTTAATTCTCTTTCAAAATCAATATCTGTAATGCTTCAGTACCATGTACCTGCAGAGGATATTTCTAAGATGCTTAGGGGACAAAAATATGAGCCTTATGGTTTTGTGCAAAAACATCCTTACATTAAATCTGTTTCTTCTATATCTGATTTGATCAGCAAAATTATAGATATAGAACTAGGTGACTATACAAGGTGTCAAGTTAAGCCTGAAAATTATGGCAACAGTAATACACCTAAAAACCCATTAATGCCTGATGAGAGTGAAATTTCAGCTAGCATAGTGGAAGTTGAGAATATACCTTCCCCTATAAATATAACCAAGGATAATATTCAAGGAGAAAGATTATATTCTGAAGTTTGCTCTAATTGCTCCAGTACTAGACTAGTTAGAAATGGTAATTGCAAGGTTTGCCAGGACTGCGGAACAACCACTGGGTGCAGTTAATCTATCAAACTAGAAAATCTCCCAAAAGTTAAAGTACAACTAAGTTGTGTCCTGTTAAATGAATATTTATTCATCAATATAAAACAAATCACTATTTATAATTAATTTATAAATAGTGATTTTTCTCATATTTTGAAACATAAATATTAAGTACAGACCCCTGATATATTTTCGATTCACTGATTACTTAAAAGAAACAAAACACATCTTGTTATCTACAAGAGATGCTATTCCCTTATCATATAATTGAATTAATTTCCCTTGATAGCTAGTTTGAATTCCAGAACTTATTTCTTTTATAGAACCTTTTAGCGGATCATTTTGATATGTTTTACCATTATCTGATACAAATAAATCTTCTTTCACGCAAGGTATTTGTAATTCCATGGTTTTCCATTCCCTAGTATCTTGTGATATCTTACCATAATAAACTTTACTTACTAAATTATCTTTTAACTCTGCAAGATATATATTGTCATCATCATCATTACCAATTAAGCTAAGTTTATCAACACCACCAACAATTAAAGCACCACTTTTACCAGTAACATATGTTTTGTTATAAACTGAGCCTTCATAGAACAATTTATCTTCATGGCGAATCAATAAGATATTGCCCACCAGGTTAGGTATTGTATCGATTTTTGACAGTTCTGGATTTCTATCGATTCTATAAATACTGCTTTTATTAGCATTATTTGATACCTTAACATAAGTAACTCCTGTTAATGGTGCTGTTTGAACATCTTCTACCTTAGGATTAGTGACATCACACTCAATTTTTATATTTTTTGCTTTTTCACATTTTACTGCATCGTAAGAATATAATAGTAATTTACTAGATTCTTTATCACTTTCTTTTTCTACTAAAATCATTCTATTTCTACCTGGGACCCATGAAACAAAAGAAACGTTACATCCATCCTCAGGTTCTATGTTTTTAGTTTTACCAGTCAAACAATTAGCAATTACCAATTTTTCATCATCATAATAAGATATATATTTGGCATCGTAAGATACTAATATATTTTCTGCATTTGTTGGTATAGTAATATCAACATTTTTAGCTTTGGTACTTACCTCCTTCACAATTTTTTTGGATACTACCTTTGAATCGGCAGCTAAAAAATAATGATCAATGTAAAAGAGCCCTAAACATTGTAGTGATAAAGATACTACTATCCATACGCTTATTCTTTTCATCCAGTTCATATTTTTTTCTCCTTTAACCTCGAATATTCCATAATATATTTCAGACTATTTTCGGCTCTCTATATACATAATTGAAGATACTGACCTTTCTCCCAAACTATCTGATGGACTGTTTATAACTTCATCATCATAAAATAATGTAGAAGAAGAACCTCCATCTAAATTAGTAGCATTAATAGCCCCATAATCATATAATACATCCTGTGCTTCTTTTAACGTAGCTCCTAAACTTCCCAGCTTCCTACCGTCAATTACTAAAAATATTATCGCTCCATCACTTCTTTGCGCTACACATGTTCTAGGTGCAATACCCCAACCACCATTACCTTTAGTAATAGTTTTTTGTCCACTAACTATAAGTGCTGGTCCAAAAGATATTGCCTCAGTTACTCCATCGTTTTTCATCTCAGAAAGACTATGAGGACCAACTAATAATTTACCTGAGCTAGTCATTGCTACAACTTCTGTTTTTTTATTTTCATCAGTTATATCATTAGCAACAATTTTTCCATTAGCCATTATAATTCCGGCTGGATTTGCTCCTGTCCCTGTGTATTTTGTTCCATTGTCTTCATCTTTAAATCCACCACCATTGATTGCCGCAATTGCATTATTATTCTTTGCAATATCACTAGTTAGTTGCCCTTCTTTATGAAGCAACCTAGTGTAACCTACTTTTAACCTAGTTGGGTCATTAATTATTAATATGTAACCTTTAAATTTATTTCCGTTTACATCATATCTTTCTATAGTATCATCATTTTTATTTTCTACTTTTACACCGTCTAAGTTAGTTTGGACTAATGCATCCACTGTTTGCGTACTCCTAATTTTTGCTATTGCCTCTTTAGACAAAAATGTCGTTGCAAGCCATTGCAGTGAATACGTAGTCATTGCCGCACCTACCATTGTGGTCTTCACATTTTTAAAAGGACCATAATAAATCATAAATGGGCCAGTAATTGCAGTAAAAATAGTTTCAAAAATTATAAAGCTTATAACAAGTTTTATTTTTATTGTTTGTTTATTTTTATTTTTTTTCATATTTACCATCCCTTTAGCTTTGTCAGCAACATAGGTGTTCTAAGGTGAACCATTGTTAATTAATTCGCATTAAGAAAATATATCAAAATATTAGCTTCTTAAGGTAACACCATAAAAGTAGATCCTACTTCTCTTTCACCTTTACTGCTAGGATCATCAATCATTTTGTCTCCACTTTTAATTAGTTTTCCACACGGAGTATTAATTACTTTACCGTTATAGTACATAGTTGTTGAGCTTCCTCCATCAAGATTAGATGCATTTACAGCTCCATACTGCAAAAGTATATTTTGTACATCGAGCATTGTGGCGCCTATAGACTTAATGCTTCTACCATCAATGGTTAATAAAATTACTGAACCATCTTTTTTCTGACCTATAGCTGTTCTTGGAGCTATGCCCCAACCACCATCACCTTGTGTAATTGCAGGTTTACCATTAACGATAAGTGCTGGTCCAAAACTAACGGCCTCCGCTACATTAAGCTTATTTAATTCATTCAAGGAATATTTACCAACTAGAAGGATACCTTTATTTGTAAAGGCTACTATATCTCTTTTACTCGTATTGTCTTTTAAATCACTGAATATAATTTTTCCATCATGCATTATGAGCCCTGATGGAGATAATGTTTCATTTGAACTTTCAGCAAACCCTGTAAACCCTCCTGCATTAATAGCGCATATTGCATTACTTTCTTTTGCTATTTGACTAGTTGTTTTTGTTATTTTTAAAATATCTTTGTTAAAACCAACAACAATTTTCTTATCACTTGGTATTATTAATATTGTACCTTTAAAATGTTTGCCTGTAATATCATATTGAGTAATAGAATCTGTTTTATTATCATTGCTTAAAGTTGTGATAGATTTCGAGGCCTGTTCATATTTATTATCCGCAAGCACTGGTTTATTTTTAGCATTAGTAAGCATTACTCCGCACAATACGGTTAATGTTACAATAGGAACAATCGACCACTTATAAGAATTTTTTTTAAATAAGGAAATCATAGTAATTCTCCTTTTAATTTGAGATTTGTCACTTATAATAGATGACATCCCATAAACCTTCGGAGTCTTTTTATAACACTCTAACAACTTTATAATAGTTTTACCGTAATTTATGTAATCATTACATTTAACATGAGATAAGACTAAAGCATCACAAGCGAGTTCTTTATCATTGCGCATCCTATAAAATGAATACCATATGATAGGATTAAACCAATGTATTATTTGAAGTATTCCTGACATGCAACTTACTATTATATCGAGACGTTTTACATGGCTAAGTTCGTGTAAAATTATAAATTCTAATTCATTTTTATTCACATAATTTTCAATACCAATAGGTAGTAACAATTTAGGGCTTATAAACCCATAAATGCATGGCATTTTAATCCCATTAGTATAGATGATTTTTATATTAGATTTTATGTTTAATTTGTTTTTGCACTGTAGTAAAAGCAGTAAAACATCCTCATTATCACATACTTTGCCACTCTTTACCCTGGCCTTTAATTTCATCGTCATTACAATTGTATAAGATGCGATTATAATAACCACCAGCAACCACAGACAACTTATCAATTGTAAGTACATCGGGCTCTGATTAGTTTGTGATGTATTGTTTTGTAAATTAGTCTTCGCAATATCTGGAGTCGCATTTGTATTGCTCTCTTTATTATTAAAAATTTTGATTGCCTTGTTATTTATTGAATAAGGTACTTGTACAACAGTTGTACTTTTAAAATTTATAATATTAAATATACTTAATGAGCTTTGTATCCCGTATGGTATTAATAATCTAATTATAACAATAAGCCAAATAGCATAGTGCCACCTGACACCTAACTTATCTTTAATAAAAAACTTGAAGGCAAGAATTATTAAGCTTAAAAGACTTGCTAAAGCGGTTGAATATACTACCCATTCAAAAATAGATATTAGTAGTACCATAAATACACCTATTTAACCTTTCTTCTTTTCAAGAATATTTTTAAGTTCTTTGATTTCTGCGTCAGATAGCTTTGATTCGTTTAAAAAGTTTGCAATCATACCATTTAACGATCCATTAAACACACGGTTTATAAAGGATTCACTGGCGGCTTTTATGCATTCATTCTCCGATAACAAAGGAAAGTAATAATATGTTTTTTTATCTTTTTTATCTATTGTGTAACCTAGTATTTCTTTTTTTACTAAACGATTTATTAAAGTTCTAATAGTATTTGCCTTCCAATTAGTATTTTTACTTAAAGCATAGACGATTTCATTTGCAGTGCAGTTATCATTTCCCCAAACACATTTCATAACTTCCCATTCTGAATTTGATATTTTAGATGCATTAATCATTTCATCATCCCTTTTTTAATAAATTATATTTTACAATTTGTTACTTTATAATACATATTACACATGTAATATGTATTTGTCAATTTAAATTATAAGCATATTTTCAAACTCAACTTTGGAATTTTATGATTTTGAAAGTGTAGGAGAAGAAAATTTTGATGAATTAGGACAATTTATTGTGTAATTCAACATTTTAGTATAAACCCAGAAGAAACACATTATATTAGAGTTGCACCAAATAATATAATACCATCAAGGAAGGCATAGGGATTATTTCTGCAGCATGGGCAGATTAGTGCTACAAGAATCTATTATAATTTTTATAAATCATATTAATGTTTCAGTACACCAAAAGTTGTATGCCTACTAAATGCTATTAATAATAGTTAACTTTTGTATATAATGTTATAATTTACTTAGAATTGTTTTGCAGTGGTAAAATATTATGGAAGTTAAGGTTAAAATATATGGACATGAAATTATAAGACAAAGTGTAAGTAAAAATGTAAATCAGAATGATTGTATACAATATATATATATAGCAATAATAAAGAGAAAGTAAATAATTCAAATATTCCCAACCCTATAGATTTATCAAACATGATTTATATGCTATCTGAACTTCATTTATCCACAGATAGGTAATATCAATTACCATTTTTATTTACTCCGTAATAATTGAAATAATTTAACGGTAGTATGGATTCGTAATTTTCTAGAAGATTTGTAACTTCGGGAAACTTTTCTATACTTCGGCTTATAAACTCGCAGTTGAACATTTTTTCTATTACTTCCTCGATGCTCACCGTATATCCTTTATCCATTAGTTGGTTTACACCTAGAGCTAGTTGATATTTTTGAAGATGATAAAAAATTTACTATAAGAAAGAATATGTTGAATGTAATTTTCAATTTAAAGAAGATAATTTAAAATTAAAATATATCACGAGGGGGCTCTTTTCATAATAATTAATATTAAAAGTAAAGGCACCTAATTTCTTGAGTACCTTTACCTTTACTTTTTCTTCTTATAATTTTTTATAATTCCAAGAAGTATACCTTAATTATATACGTAAAATGTTAATAACATTCTACTTGCAACATACGTGGCACTCAACATCTATGCCTGAATATTTTTATTTTCATCTTCAAAAAGCATAACATCGTATTTAGGTTTATTTCCTAATTGAATGATTATACAAAGTACAATACCTGCTGCAAGTCCCCACGCTGCCCCTCTTGTTGCAACTACAGCGGCCATAATACCTGCAATACCTAAATCATTAGCTGTACGTGCCTTTAAGACTCCTACTCTTATAGAAACATACCCTTGTATTAGCATTGTAGATGCAAGTGCAATTCCTAAGATAGGTTTGCATAGAGAAACTATTGGTAGTAATAAATATCCAGTAAGGGTACCAAATCTGAAGGAACCCGCTCCACCAAATATAGACTCCATAGATTCCTTGCCATGCTTATATCTTTCACAAATAACAACTTGCATTGCTGCCCATAGAGGTCCACACATTGTAAGATCTGGTCCAATTATAGACATTATGATGTTACGAAGACCAAATATTATATGAGATCTGTTTGGATCATAATCTATAAGTTCATCTGGACGATCTTTTTTACAGTCTTCTACCAATGCTTGTGATTGTATCATATCACCAAATAAAACTATATATGCACTTATAACCATTGGTAAAGCATTTATAAACATTTTAATTGGAGGAAATCCTATATTTTTGGAGAAGAAAGTCCATTGTGTCCATAAAACTCCAAAAGCTGGTTTTGTTATACCCCATTCTATTTTAGGCCAAGCTGTTTCCCCAACTAAAGGCGCAAATACTATAGCAAGTGCTATAACTGGAAGAATACCTAAATTAGATATTGTTTTCAAAAATTTATTTTTATGGCATATACTTTTAAAATGATTTGAAAATAAAAGGTAAAATCCGAGTCCTACACAGATAATAATAGAAAAAGGAAATTGATCAAAGCGAGCACCTTTTACAAATATAATATTTATAGCTGCAATACCAGCGCCAATTATAATGCCAGACTGCATAGCGTTTGGAACAATGTGAACTATTTTTTTTCCAAGTCCTGTAACCCCTAAGAATAATGCCAAAAATCCTAAAGTCATTTCAAATGCTATTAAGGCTTGCATTCTTTCCGGACCCATTTTATAATCGCTTACATAAAGAATAAGAAGTGGAATGGCAGGTGTGACCCACCCAGGCACAACTGGATCTCCTAAAAATACATGAGTACAATATAATATACCATTTAACACAACAACTGCCATTGCTACTTCAAAAGGCATTCCTAAAAATTCTTGAAGCATTGGAATAGCTCCAAGACAAACGGCACACATCAATAATCCTTGAATGTAATCTGCCATTTGAAACTTATAGTGAATTCCAGGTATTCTAATCTTAAAAGGGCCAGCAGGTATATATGGTTGTTCTTTCCCAAACTCTCTTTTAATAGACATAAGTTTGACCTCCAATTAAAATAATTTTTTATTAAAGAAAAGTAATTTATTAAAATTTACAAGTAAATCTTTTTTCAAATTCTTGAATTAATTCATTTTTAAAATCTGGATGAGCAATATTTATCATAGCCCTCGCCCTTTCCTTTAAAGTTTTACCCTTAAGTTGTGCTATTCCATATTCTGTGACTACATAATTCACATCATTTCTACCAGTGGTTACTGCCGATCCTTCATCTAAAAGTGGAACAATTTTAGAAATCGTACCCTTGGCTGTTGTCGAAGACATTGCCATAATAGATTTGCCGTCTTTACACATGTTTGAACCACGTACAAAATCTACTTGACCGCCAACGCCACTTATCTGTTTTAATCCAATACTTTCTGAAGCTACTTGCCCCATTAAATCTACTTGTACACAAGAATTTATTGATATCATCTTTGAATTCTTCATAATTACAATTGGGTCATTTACATAATCTACAGGGTACATTTCCACCATTGGATTATTGTTAACAAAGTCATAAAGTTTTTGAGTTCCCATAAGGAAAGTTACTACTATTTTACCTGGATGAATTGTTTTAGCCTTATTAGTTATGACCCCAGCTTCAACAAGGTCAACTACTCCGTCTGAAATCATTTCTGAATGTATACCTAAGTCCTTTTTGTCATGTAAAAATAAAAGCACTGCATCAGGTATAGCGCCTATTCCAAGTTGAAGAGTTGATCCATCCTCAATTAATGAGGCACAATGCTCACCAATAGCTTTCTCAACATCTCCAATTTTAGGAGGAGCAAGCTCTATTATTTGGTGATTAGATTCTACAATAAAATCGATTTCAGAAACATGTATAAAAGAATCACCCATAGTCCTTGGCATTTTATTATTTACTTCAGCAATTACTAATTTTGCACATTCTGCTGCGGGCTTTGTATAATCGTTAGATACACCAAAACTACAATAACCATGTTCATCTGGTACTGTAACTTGAATAAGTGCTACATCTACTGGTAAACTTCCTTCAAAAAGACCTGGAACTTCTGAAAAATAGCAAGGTGTAAAATCTGCTCGTCCTGAGTTTACTGCTTTTCTTGTACTTCCTCCTACAAATAGTGAATTATGTCTAAAGTGCTTTTCCATACCCGGCTTTGCGTATTCACTTTTGCTCATTGCCACCATATGTACAATTTCAACATTATCATAAGCTTCACTATTAGCTACCATTGCGTCTATAACAGCTGTTGGTTCTCCACAAGCATGTCCTATAACTACCCGATTTCCAGATTTTATTTTTCCGGCAGCTTGCTCCGCAGTAATAACTTTTGATTTATAAATTTCTTTTAAGTTCATACTTATCGCTCTCCCAACTAACAATTTTTTTGTTTTGTCTATAAGCTTAAATAATTTTATAATATCACTTTCACTAGTTATACATATTTTTTCATATTTAACTTGAAGATTCTGCTGATTAACACAAGCACTAGGGCATCCGCATAAGATAACAACTACATCATAAGTAATTGCTTCTTTTGCTGTTTCAATACTGCTGCCCTTACCAATATATTTTTTCAGTTTTACAACTACAGCTGTTCTATCATACGTTGGATTACATCCACCACAATATTTAATACCAATTTTCATTATCTTTCTCTATCATTCTTACTCATACCATGATTTAAAATTTTTCTAGCCTCTTCTAATAACTCTTCACTTATTTCATTTTTTAGCATTACACTTTTGATACCTGGTATTGACTCTTTGAGCGCAACTTCCACCATATCCTCAATGGTATATTTCGCAGATAAACATCCATTACATTCACCTAAAAGTTTAACCTCAACTATTCCATCTTTTACACCAATAAGTTCAATATTTCCATAGTGCTCTGCTAACCTTGGTCTAACATTCACCTCAAGAATTTTTTCGATTTCAGCAAACATAACATCACTCCATTCTATAAAATATATGAGATGGGTAAACCCACCCCATACATATTCAAGGATTTAATATTATAAAAAAAGTTTAATTTAATAAATTATTCTTCTATTCTAGCAATAGCTTTGGCCAAAGATTTTTTATGAGCTAAATTACCTTGTCTTGCTATCATTATTCTTTGAGCCTGTGGCGAACCTGCACCATGCATTGATTCTGTTCTATACCCTACTGCAGTTGTACCAAGTGCCATACATTCTATTAATCTTAGTACTCTCATTCTATTCTCAGTTGAAACAGAGTCAACACCTTTTAAGTATTTTTCAACATATGGTCCGATTTTAGGATCTCTAAAATCTTTATCTGATGGCATAGTTACCATGAGTCCACCAGCAATATCTTCTGCAAGTCTTACTATTTCATATGGGAATCTTGTAACATTTTGCTTACATACATTAGCAAGTAATAAATCTATTATGTAGTTACCTGCTTGAGTTTTATGGCCTTCTGCAGAACATGCAATTCCACAAGCATATAATGTTTCATTTAAGTGAGTCATTTCTATTAATTTGTCTTTAATGTGTGATACCTTACTAGTTCCATTATATTCTGCAGCAAGTGCTGTAGCTCCAATAAGTACGTCACCCACACCGACTTTACATCCACCATAGCTTTGTCTGTGATATCCAGCAAATCTTTCAACAAGCATTCCTGCAAATTCAGTTTCTCCATTTAAGAAAATTCTTTCGTTTGGTACGAATACGTTATCAAATATTGTTAAAGCTTCTACTCCACCAAAATTATAATTTCCAACATCTATATCTGCGCCTTCTTCACTTTTTCTTGTATCGCAAGATTGACGTCCAAGAATCATAATAATACCTTTTGTATCAGTTGGTATTGCAAAAGATACTGCATAATCCTTATCTTCTGGTCGCATAGCCATAGTTGGCATAACTAAAACTTCATGAGAATTACATATACCAGTTTGATGAGCCTTTGCTCCTCTAACCACAATACCATCAGGTCTTCTTTCAACTACTCTAAGATACATATCTGGATCTGCTTGCTTTGATGGTGATAACCCTCTATCTCCTTTAGGATCTGTCATTGCTCCATCTACAGTTAAATCGTTTTCATGAACATATGTTAAAAACTTTTTAAATCTTTCATGATAATTAGTTCCATGTTCTTTATCAATTTCAAAAGTAGTATTATATTCAGAGTTAAAGGCATCCATACCAACACATCTTTGGAAGCATGAAGCAGTTTTTTGTCCACATAATCTTTGCATTTTAACCTTTTTAATTAGGTCATCAGTACTTTGATGAAGATTAGCAAATCTGTTGATTTTTTCACCTGTAAGAGTTGATGTAGCTGTCATTAAATCTTCGTATTCAGTCATTTGTGCCAAGTCATAAGTCATTTTAACCGAGTTCATTGAAGGACGAATAATAGGGTTATCCACTACATTATCTATTTTTTTACCAAACATATAAACCTGCAAGTCTAGTTTCCTAAGACTTTCTACGTATTGATCTCCTGTCATCATTGCCATTAAAACCATTCCCTTCATATCTTTATTTTATATAATTTACACTTATGTATATAGCAATACATATGCCAAGATTATAGAAACACATTATTTTTTAAACATCAGTGCATTTCTAAGGTATAACAAGGGTTTTCCTAGTACTTTATGAATATTGGGTAGTATTCTACATCACATAATCATAAAAAAAAAATAGTTGATGCATAAATGCAACAACTATTTTACAATCGTTTACAAAAACTTATTAACTCTTGTATAGTGTATGACTTGTACACCATCTTTATTTTTTTTGCATTTTTGCAACACGTTTCATTTTTACATCATTCCTTTTTCTAAATATTTTTTACGCTTTCTAACAAATGTAGAAGCATCAATGCCAAGTATTTTTGCAGCATCTCTAACATTTCCAGCTTTATCAAATGCCTTACTAATAAGTTTAGCTTCTACTTTTGAAACTACCTCTTTTAAATTACATAGGTCCTCATTGTCAATATTATTTTCTATAAGATTCAAGCAATTTTTCATAGGCAAGTCACTTTCAAATATTTTGTCACCACTGCTCATCACTATAACTCTTTCTACAATATTTTTAAGTTCCCTAACGTTACCAAGCCAACTATAATTATAAAGTGTATTCATTGCCTCAATAGTGAAAGCCTTATTAAAGTTATATTTGTTATTAAATTCAGATAAGAAATGATGAACTAAAGGTACAATATCCTCTCTTCTTTCTCTTAATGGTGGCACTGTAATAGGAACTACATTTAAGCGATAATATAAGTCTTCTCTAAAATATTTTTCTTTAATCATGTTTTCTAAGTCTTTATTGGTAGCTGCTAATACTCTTACATCAATTTTAATTGGTTTAACTGCTCCAACTCTTTCCACTTCTCCATCTTGAAGCACAGCAAGTAACTTAACTTGTATATCTAGAGGAAGTTCTCCAATTTCATCTAAAAAAACAGTTCCTCCGTCTGCCATTTCAAAAAGTCCCATCTTCCCTTCTTTATTAGCTCCTGTAAAAGCACCTTTTACGTACCCAAATAGCTCAGACTCTATGAGGTTTTGGGGAATTGCACCACAATTAATTTTTATAAAATTTTTGCCACGTCTCTTACTGTTTTTATGTACGAATTTAGCAATTTCTTCTTTTCCAACTCCCGTTTCCCCTAATATTAAAACTGTAGTATCCACATTAGCTACTCTTTTAGCAACCTCCAATAAATTTATCATTATTTTGTCGCTTGCAATAATATCTGTTAACTCTAAATATTGAATTCTCATAGCTTCTATCTCTGAATGATATTTTTCTGTAAGTGTCATATTTTTAGCTAATTGTTCTTCTAACTCATATAAATTCGTTATATCTCGTACATTTGTAACTACCATACTTATTTTGCCTTTGGTATCAAATATGGGATTACTAGAAACCAGTACTTTTTTACCTGTATTAAATTCCTGCTCAATAGTATTAGATTTTTGACTTTTTAATACCATAAGAGTAGATGACTTAGATATGTAGCCCTCTTTTTCTAGTTCGTACATATTTCTATTTAGCATATCTTTTCTTTGTAAACCCGTTATATTTTCGTAAGATTTATTAACTATTAATGTGTTAGCTTTACCATCGGTTATATATATGCCATCAAATGATGCTTCAATTATTGCATCCAGTTGTGTGCAATTAAGTTTTGCCATACCACATTCCATAGTACAGTTTATTCGCTTCTTTAGTTCACTTATCTTTACTAATGAATCGACTAAACGCTGCTTAACCATATTATTTGAAGTAATAATTCCGACAAATTTACCTTCTGAATCTTTTACTGCCATATAACTTTCTTTTGTATCCCAAAAATTCTGTGTTTTACAGTCATCATTGATAATGTTTTTTTTATCTAGTGAAAGGTTTTTTATGTTAATATTAATATTAGTGCCTTTGACAAAATTATTAATTAAGTCATCTTTTGTTAATAACCCCACCAAAATTTCTTTTTCGTCTAATATAGGTATAGCTTCAACTTTATTATTACTAAATAATTGCAATGCCTCGTAAAGAGTATTATTTTCTTTAAGTAAAAAATTGCTTTTCATCATAACGTCCTTTAATTGCATAAAAACGCCCCCATTTAATAATAAAATTAAGCTTTATATTATTTACATAATACAAAGCTTAATTTTATTATATCAGAGAAACCATAATTTAGTATAAATATATAGCTACTATATATTTATATAATTTATATTTTCTCCAATTTCAGATAATCATTTTTCATCTTAATACTAAAACCTTGGCTTTTCCCTTTAAAACTAATTCTTCTTGCTCATTTAGGCAAAATGTATCAAGTGTTAAAACTTTCTTTTTTTCATCTATTTCAATTATAATAGCTTTTGCTTTGATTATGTCACCAATTCTTACTGGTTTTAAAAATTCAAAATTCTGTTCTAAATATATATTACCCGCTCCAGGTAATTTTGTTCCAAGCAATGCCGAAATCATTCCTCCGACTAATTGCCCATGAACAATTCTACCTTTAAAAAAAGACTTTTTAGCCTTTTCCTCATCCATATGCATATAATTATAGTCTCCTGTAATTGATGCATAAGCCTTAACATCTTCTTCTGTAAAACTCTTTATATACTCCTCGCTTTGACCTATATAAAATCTTTTAATATCTGGCATTTTTCGCCTCCATTACAAAATATAATCACCTTTCATTAAAATATTCTTAAGTTATCATCCTCAATGCTATTAAATCATTCCTCTTATATTAAGAGAACACCATCTAACTAATTCACTCATTACTAAACTACCATCCCAAGGTGAATCATACAAATTCATATACCCAATTTTCACAACTCTATCTACCCCTAAAAACGTTACTTTATCTGCAAAATCTAAAGTGTTCTTATTGTTTTTTGAAGCTATGCCAATTGTTTGTACATTCTTAGTAATTAAAGGACATACCTCAAAAATATTCTCTATCTCTTTTATAAATATAGTTCTTCCTGTAATAGGTTCTTCTAGGTTTAATTGTTTATTAATTAATATTGTATATCGGAGTCCCTTACTTATGTAAAGCGACTTATCCAAACTTAGATAGTATTCTCCTCTTTTATTAATTATTTTTGCCGCAATAGCTTGTTCTAAATCTAAATTAGTATATCTTTTAATAATCTTCTCAAATTTCAAACTTAACATTTGTGCTATTTCTTCTAGCGATAGTTTGCTTTTTTCTAAAAACAATACTTGCGGAGAAGAACAGGCCTTTTGTTTGAATGCAATTACATCTGTGACCAAATTTTCTAAGTATTCCTCAAAGTCATCACTTTCTATAGCTGATTTATCAAAAACTGCAAAGGAATATTTAGGCCCAAAAATCAAATCCTTACAAGTAGTTTTTTTAGGTAAAATAGAAAGAGCATTTACAGCTATTTTCCCCCCCCAAATTACCCGTACATCAGCTTTTAAAGACATTTGAGAATTAAGATACTTATCTTCACTATCAAAATAAATAAAAACAATGTTTTTTAATATAACCTTAGAGGAATAAGTAATACCCTTATATTCAACAACAATATTATCCAAAAGCTTTAACAATTCATATACTTCACTAACACTTTCTTTAGATACCCTAAGCACATTACCATTTTTGCATAATATACTTTGGAGCACTGAATAAATTCCTAAAGTAGACACATTTCCAGCTATCCAATGGCTTACTACACCCCTTGGCTGTGCTTTTATGTATTTTTCATTTTCTACCTGTACAAAATCATTTAGATATTCAATATTACCTAGGTTAAGCTTTAACTGTTTTTCCATATTATTCTTTTTTAAATAAAAGCATAAGAATGGAACACCTTCCATTCTTAATATTTCTCTATTTGAAGCAATTTTTTTGCTATATTCATTCATAATAAGGATTATGACTTGAACCGGAAATTTATGCAACTCCTCTCGATTCTTGTTTAAGCAGCTATCTATTTCAAGAAATTCCTCAAACTTTATTCCATTTTTATAGAAATTTCCATCTAGTTCATAACAATTTATCATTTTCCTACCTCCCTTTCAGCAAAAGTATCTCCACAGCCTCTAACCTCGGCCTTTTCTACTCGGGACTTAAATCTGAAATACTTACCTTTTCTGCCACAAGGACAATCATCTATGCCTATATATTCGCCAATATCCTCAGTTAAAATTGCCTGTGATGGATAGCTACTTCCTAAAATACTCATAACTTCTATAAGACCTGATTCACCAAGCTTCACCTCTTCTAAAGTCTGCACATCTCTTATAATAATTTCAGCAAAATTTGGTACATGTTTATGTCCACACTCACAATCAATAAAAACTACTCCTGCCTGTTCCACCATTCCGTAAAAATCTATCACATTAGTAGTACTTGTGTTAAATACCTGTGCAACGGCCTCTGCAAACACTTTTTTTTCAACCTTTTCAGAATTAAGTTTTTTCCATCCGCCACTATGTAACAACTTTAACTTAGGCATATCTAATCTTATTCCATCTTGGTTTAATACTTTTAAAAATTTGGACCACAATATATAAGTAAATCCATAGACTAAAATTTCCTCATTCTTATATTTCTCTTCAAATTCCCGTAGTCTATCTATATTTAATTTAAGCTGATTATTTTCGTTATCCATAACATAAAAAATTTTGCTAGCAAAGGTGCTTATGCCCCTTATAGCCGCCCCTCGTGCAGTTATACTATCTCCGCTTCTATTGCTATCTTCACTATCCACAATAAGCATAGTTCTTCTCTTAGTACCTAAAAAGCTTGTCAATGTACTTATTAATCCCTGTGTTTGTCTTATTGAAGTTTTTTTATCTAAATATATTTTGCTAGGAATTCCTGTAGTAGTAGCACTAGAATTTAATACTCTTACCACCTGATCCATATCGCATATTCTAAGATCAAAATATTTAAACATATTTACAGGTATATATGGTACCTGCTCTAGGGTTTTAATATTATTAATATTTATACCTAATTTATTATACATAGCTCTTATGTTTAAATTGGACAGATTATGTTCTAGTTGCAATAAGATAATATTTAAAAGTAGCTTTTCCTTATTTCCCTGGTCTATATTAAACTGCTCTTCTAATACCAACTCATCAATAAGTCCTAAATCATCCATTTAATTCACCCTCTTAATCTTTATTTAAGCTCTTTAAGTTTTTTAATAACACCTTTCCAGAAGAGTTTTTTGGCAAAGTCTTTATAAATTCTATATACCTTGGAGTTTTATATGAGGGTAACTGTTTTCTACAGAAATCTAATATGTATTTAAAATTTATAGAAGATTGATTTTCTATTAATACTATAAAAGCCTTTACTGCCTCTCCTAAAATATCATCGCAAACTCCAATAACTGCACATTCCACTACCTCAGGAATTTGTAAGATTATATCCTCTACTTCTCTTGGACTTATTCTATTCCCCCCACTTTTAATAATGTTTTTTTCTCTTGAGACTATATATATATATCCTTCATTATCTACTTTTGCTAAATCTCCCGTATATAAATATCCCTGCTTTATAACTTTATCTGTTTCTTCCTTATCATTAAGATAGCCTTTCATTATATTGCCACCACGAGCGACAACCTCGCCTATTTCACCAGGTTTGACTTGTTTTCCTTCACTATTTAAAACCATTAGTTCTGTTCCACTAATTCCTTTACCTATAGAATTCATCTTCTTACTAATTAAATGTGGTGGTAAATAAGACAACCTTGCTGTGGCTTCAGTCTGACCATACATAATAAAAATATCTACTTCTTTTAAAATATTTATAAGTTCTACTATAGATGTTTCTGAAAGCTTTCCTCCAGCCTGAGTTATATACCTCAAAGAAGGCAGCTCATTATGCCTTATATCTGTCATTCTAAGCAATATTTGATAAGTGCTAGGAACCCCTGAAAAGCTTGTACAATTATACTTATTTATATCTTCAATAACTGTTTGTGGAAACATAAATTTATTATTAATTACAATACTTCCACCTACCCTAAAGTGAGTATGCAAAATTGAAGTACCATAGCAATAATAAAAAGGAAGTACCGTCTCTGCTCTATCCTTTTCAGTAAGCTTTAGATATTCTATAATAGAATTTGTGTTAAAAATGAGATTATAATGAGTGAGCATTACTCCTTTTGGATTTCCTGTGGAACCAGAAGTAAACAATATTACAGCTACATCTTCCTTTATATCTATATGCTCACTATAATTATTTTCATATGCAACAGTAGAACCACACTCACTAATTTCTGTGTAAATCTCAACATCATCACAAGCCAATCCATTTATTTTTTCACTAAATTTATTCTGAGTAAAAATCAACTTAATATTAAGAGAGTCTAAAATATACTTTATTTCTTTGCTATTTAAAGTTGGATTAATAGGAACACAGATAGCCCCACTTTTAATTATTCCGAAATAATTTTCAATAAAAAAATTAGAATTTTCCGAAACCAAAAGTATAGCATCTTTTTTAGTAAGTTTCTTGTTTTTTATAAAAGAAGCCTTCTTGTTTACGTTTTCAAAAATTTCCTTGTAATTTACTTCATCTTTTAAAAATACAGCAGTTTTATTAAGTTTTGATGAAAACTCAAAAACATAATCTGTAAAAGTCATATTGTAATACCATATTTCCCAATTATCTTTTTAATACCTCCAATTGTATACATTCTAGAAATATCTATTACGTCTAAAGTTATGTCAAAAGCCTCCTCCAAACTTGTCACAAGTTCTACATGTCCTAAAGAATCCCAACACTCTATATCGTCTGGTCCCATACCATCATGTATATCCTCCGAATTTTTAAAATCCAATACATCACATAAAACTTTGTTTAATTTTTCTATATTACTCATAACAACTCCTCCTAATAACTAATACTTTATATTAAGCAAGATACATGCCAATCTTTAATGCTAAATAATTAAACTTTATTGCAAATTAGCAACAAAATACTCATTTAATAATACTGTTTACTTAAAAAAACTATGAAAACAAGTACTATATATGAGATGTTGCATATTTGCAACACTTTTCATTTTTGCAACAAATTTAACATGAATTTTAAATGATAATTTACAGACTAATTAAATACTCAATGAAACAATTTTCATTTTATTTATTTTTGTGGTATATTATTTTTTATGGTATATTATTAATTTTTGATGAAAAGGAGTGGTTTAAAATGCTAAATTTTAATTATTCAATTCCCACTAAAATATTTTTTGGCAAAGATAAAATAAAAATGCTTGGTAGTGAAATAAAAAAATACGGTTCTAGGGTATTGCTTGTTTATGGAGGCGGTAGCATAAAAAAAAGTGGAATATATAGTAAAATTACTCAGATATTGAAAACAAATGATATTAATTTTTTGGAGCTTTCAGGCATAAATCCAAATCCAAGAATAACAAGTGTAAGAAAAGGTATTCAGCTTTGTAGAGAGAATGAAATAGACCTTGTACTTGCCGTAGGTGGGGGTAGTTCAATTGACTGTGCAAAGGTTATAGCAGCAGGGTATTACTATGATGGAGATGCCTGGGATATCGTGCTTCATCCAAGAAAAATTAAAAAAGCACTTCCAATTGCTACTATATTAACACTAGCTGCAACAGGTTCTGAAATGAATTCTACAGCTGTAATTACAAATAATTACACAAATGAAAAATTAGGAACGGCGCACCAATCTATGACTCCTAAGTTTTCTATATTGGACCCTACATATACATACACATTGCCTGCATTCCAAACAGCAGTAGGTACGGTAGATATGATCAGTCATATTTTGGAGGTATACTTTAGCAATACAAATGAGGCATATATTCAGAATAAAATGGCAGAAGCACTGCTTAAAACCTGTATAAAGTATGGTGAAATAGCTGTGAAGGAACCTGAAAATTATGAAGCAAGATCTAACTTAATGTGGACATCGAGCCTTGCAATAAATGGCCTTTTAAGCTATGGAAAAATAACAGAGTGGAGTGTTCATGCAATGGAACATCAATTAAGTGCATACTATGATATTACTCATGGAGCAGGCATTGCAATTTTAACACCACACTGGATGGAATATATTTTAAATGAAAAGACCTTAGATAAATTTGTTGAATATGGAGTAAATATTTGGAATATTGATAAAAATGAAGACAAGTATAAAATAGCTAATAAAGCAATAAAAAAAACAAAAGAGTATTTTATTTCTTTAGGACTTTCTACTTCATTAAGAGAAGTTGGCATAAATGAAGAAAAATTAGAAGAAATGGCAAAAAAAGCTACAAAAAGAGGTACTCTAGGAAACTTCAAGGTTTTAGATACAGAGGATGTATTAAATATATTCAGATTATCATTATAACTTGTGGTACATACAGTAATGGAACTGGATACTCTAAACATATTATCTTTTGAATCTCTACGTTAAACTCCAGTATAACCCATTGAAATAATAAAACGGACACCCAAAGAGTGCCCGTTCATTATATTAATGTTTCAGTACAGTTCCAAGAGGTCCTGATCCTTTTATAATTACTTTTTATCATTAATATTATTCTTAATTCTATTAGGTTTAACCTTAGGCCTCATTACTACATCATTCTTCTTATCTTTTTTAGAAGCTATACCTGAATAATTTGTTTTAGTAATATTTCTCTTTTTAATAAATCCTGATAAATCCATAAACCATAAAAATAAAAAAACAAATGTTCCTGGTATTATGTAGTTAGCTACATATTTGGGCATATTGGGCCATGCTAACATAGATACTATAAATACTACCATAGCGAGTCCAAGTATTATCCATTTATTAACTTTTACCTTATATAATACATAAGATTTTAAAACATTATATACCACAAGAATAATAATTGAATATACAACGATGCTAAGTATTGTCGTAAAGGTACTCATTTTATCCCCTCTTTTCTATAATTGGCATGAAAATAGCCTATACTATACATTATCAGACATTTCCTAATATATATCAATAGTTTATGCATTATTTTATATAATTATATTTGTATTCAAAAATAATTTATGCTAAAATATTTTATGGGTAGTATCTGAAAAGAACTGCACCGAATTGTTTAGCATATTATTTATGATTTTTCTGCTCATATCTTTATGAATGAGACAGCTATACAGGAGTCTCCGAACCTCAGAGGTTGAGGTCTTTTTTATACTGTATTGCATTGGAGGCGATATTATGGTTATCGGCTTTATTGGAAGTGGAAAGGTAGGTTTTTCCCTTGGAAAATATTTTTCATCTAAAGGAATAAGTTTATCTGGATACTATAGTAAATTTTACCAAGATGCTAAAGAAGCATCTGTGTTTACTAATTCAACAGCCTACGAAAACATTAATGATTTAGTACAGGATAGTTCACTGATTTTTATTACTACTCCTGATGATTTCATTCATGAAGTTTTGCAGAAATTATCAAATTTAAATTTAACAAATAAAATAATATGTCATACTAGTGGTTCCTTAACTTCTAGGGTTTTTTTAGATATAAACAATTCAGATGCATTCGCATATTCAGTTCACCCTATTTTCGCATTTTCTGATAAATATAACTCCTATAAAAACTTGCAAAATGCCTATTTTTCTATGGAAGGACCAGAAGTACATATATATGAACTTAAAGATTTCATTCACTCTTTAGGTAATAACTCTTTTATTATTAATAAAGATGATAAGGCGCTTTACCACTTAGCTAGTGTCACAGTGTCAAATTTAGTTTTATCTTTAATTAATACCGGTTGTAGTTACTTAAGTCAATGTGGACTTAGTGAAAATGATGCCCTAGCTGCATTATTTCCACTAATCCAAAATAATATTGATAATATAAAAGAAAGTGGAATCATCAATGCTTTAACTGGTCCCGTTGAAAGAAATGATTTAGACACAATAAAGCATCATATAGCTTCTATTCCTAAATGTGATGCCACCATGTATAAAAATTTATCTCTAAAATTACTACACTTATCAGAAAAAAAGCATAGCGAAATAGACTATACCGAACTTGAAGAATATTTAAAAATTCAGGAGGAATAACAATTGAAAAATTCTATTTTAACCTTTATATCTGCGAAAAAAACAGGTGAAAAATTAACAATGCTTACAGCATATGATTATTCTATGGCGAAACTTATTGATGAATGTGGTATTAATGGCATTTTAGTAGGAGACTCCCTAGGCATGGTTTGTCTTGGATACAAGGACACCCTAAGTGTGACTATGGAGGACATGATACATCATACTAAGGCCGTTGCTAGGGGCACTACAAATGCCCTGGTAGTTGGTGATATGCCTTTTATGTCTTACCAAACTTCAGTATATGATGCAGTTAAAAATGCTGGAAGATTTGTACAAGAGGCTGGAGCTCAGGCAGTAAAACTCGAAGGTGGCGCCATAGTTTGCCCACAAATTCAAGCTATAGTGGATGCTCAAATACCTGTGATGGGTCATATTGGGCTAACCCCTCAATCTGTTAATATGTTTGGAGGCTTTAAAGTCCAAGGTAAAGATATACTCCATGCTAAAAAACTTATTGAAGATGCAAAAAAAATAGAGGCTGCCGGAGCCTTTGCCATTGTACTTGAGTGTATGCCCTCTAAGCTGGCTGATATTATATCAAGGGAAATCTCTATACCAACTATTGGAATAGGTGCTGGTGGTGGCTGTGACGGTCAAATTTTAGTATATCAAGATATGCTTAATATGTTCTCAGATCTTAAACCTAAGTTTGTAAAAAATTTTGCAAATGTTGGTGATCTTATAAAAGATGGATTTAAATCATATGTTAAAGAAGTCACTGAAGGAACTTTCCCAAGCATAGAACACTGTTTTAAAATAGATGATGAAATTCTGAATAAATTATATTAAAAAGGAAGTGAACCAGGCATTAATAGAGCATATATAATTACATCTTATAATGCCGCCTAAAAATGAATATTGTAAAAACTATTGAAGAAGTTAGAAATCAAGTGAATGCTTGGAAAAATGAAGGATATAGCATTGCCCTAGTTCCTACTATGGGATATTTACATGAAGGGCATGCAAGTCTTATAAAACGTGCTGCTAGTGAAAATCAAAAAATTGTGGTAAGTATATTTGTAAATCCTATACAGTTTGGCCCTAGTGAAGATTTAGCATCTTACCCAAGAGATTTAGATAAAGATGCAATTCTATGCAAGGGCGCAGGAGCCAATTTGATCTTTGCTCCAGAAGCCTCAGAAATGTATTATACTGATGCTCAAACAAATGTCAGTGTAAATGGGCTCACAAAAGGCTTATGTGGTGCTAAAAGACCTGGTCATTTCAACGGTGTATGCACTGTAGTTTCAAAACTCTTTAATATAGTTTGTGCTGATAAAGCTTACTTTGGAGAAAAAGATGCTCAGCAGTTAGCTGTGATAAAAAGAATGGTTAGAGATTTAAATTTTCCTATAGAAATTATAGGTTGTCCTATTGTACGAGAAGATGATGGGCTAGCAAAAAGTTCACGTAATAATTACTTATCAACAGATGAAAGGGCTGCAGCACTAATTCTAAGCAAAAGCTTAAATAGTGCTAAGCAGCTGCTACTTACCCATGAAAAATCTGCTGAGTTTTTAAAAGAAACCATAAGAAAACAAATTCAAAGTGAAGTTTTAGCTAAAATAGATTATATAGAAGTCGTAGATGCTTTATCACTTACTACTATAGAACTTATTGATAAACCAGTTCTTGTTGCAATAGCAGTTTATATTGGCAAAACAAGATTAATAGATAATTTTATATGGCATTCAAAATAAAAAAAGCAGTTAGATAACCCTTAATAAGTGTTATCTAACCCAGAGAAGAACAGGAGGAATAAACAATTGATAATAACTATGTTAAAATCTAAAATACACAGAGCCACTGTTACAGAGGCTAAATTAAATTATGTGGGAAGTATAACTATCGATAAATCACTAATGAACAATGCAAATATCTTAGAATATGAAAAAGTTCAAATTGTGGATATCGACAATGGAGAAAGATTTGAGACTTATGTTATTGCCGGAGAATCTGGTAGTGGTGTTATGTGTATAAATGGTGCCGCTGCAAGATGTGTGCAAACAGGAGATAAAATAATAATTATGACTTATTGCCAACTTCATGAAGAAGAAGCTAGAAAATTTAAGCCTACAGTAGTATTTGTTGATGGTACCAATAATGTAGAAGAAATAACCCATTATGAGACTCATGGCGAAATAAAATAATTTTTTTAATAATTTTGTAATAATTTTTCAAAAATTGCAAACAATAATACTGAAAACTTCATTAAAAAGGAGATGTATACGTTGAAAGCATTAGATATTACTGCACTCGTATTAGTTATTATAGGAGCTGTAAATTGGGGATTAATTGGATTTTTCCAATTTGACCTAGTATCAAGCTTATTTGGTACTGGTACCGCATTTACTAGAATCATATTTGCTCTAGTAGGCATTTGTGGTCTATATTCACTATCTTTCTTAGGGAGAGACAGGGGTACAGACAGAGATACAACTGAGGTTAGATAGTTTCAACATAAAAGTGCAAATCAAATAAAAAGAAGCTGAGATTTCAAATTCAGCTTCTTTTTATTTGTAAGAAACAACTTGCATAAAATAATGTGGATAACTTTTTTATGATTATCCCACAAAAAGCTTGTAATTACTTCCAATAGCAGTACTTATGATATAATAATACCAAAATGATCACTTTAGGAGGATTACTATGTTTTGCAAAAATAACACTCAACAAACTACATT